>NZ_JAJNJA010000001.1:0-663607 GCF_022386995.1 Mammaliicoccus sp. N-M50
AAGATTCTAACTCTGATACTGACAGTAACTCAGCTACTGATAGTAGTTCTGACTCTAACAATGACTCAGGTTCTAACACTGATAGTAGTTCTGATAGTCAATCCGATAAAGATTCTAACTCTGATACTGACAGTAACTCAGCTACTGATAGTAGTTCTGACTCTAACAATGACTCAGGTTCTAACACTGATAGTAGTTCTGATAGTCAATCTGACAAAGATTCTAATTCAGCTAATGACAGCAGCTCTGACTCAGACTCTAACTCAAATAGTGGTTCTGATTCTGCTACTGATAATTCTTCTGATTCAGACAGTAATAATTCAGGTTCTAACACTGATAGCCAATCTGATATAGATTCTAACTCTGCTAATGACAGTAGCTCTGACTCAGACTCTAACTCAAACAGTGGCTCTGACATGAACTCTGATTCTAACAATAACTCAGGTACTAATACAGACAGCGGCTCAGACTCTAATTCAAATAGCGGTTCTGATTCAGACGCTAATAATTCAGGTTCTAACACAGACAGCAGCTCAGACTCTAATTCAAATAGCGGTTCTGATTCAGCTACAGACAGCAGCTCTGATAGTAACTCAACTTCAGGTGACAATAGTACATCTAACTCAGACTCTAACTCTAATAGTGGATCTGACATGAACTCTGATTCAAACAACAACTCAGGTTCTAACACTGATAGTAGTTCTGATTCAGACGCTAATAATTCAGGTTCTAACACAGACAGCAGCTCTGACAGTCAATCTGATAAAGATTCTAATTCAGCTAATGACAGTAGCTCTGACTCAGACTCTAACTCAAACAGTGGCTCTGACATGAACTCTGATTCTAATAACGATTCTGGTTCTAACACTGATAGTAGTTCTGACAGTCAATCTGATAAAGATTCTAACTCTGCTAATGACAGTGGCTCTGACTCTAACTCAAATAGCGGATCTGATTCTGCTACTGATAGTTCTTCTGATTCAGACGCTAATAATTCAGGTTCTAATACAGACAGTAGCTTTGATAGTCAATCTGATAAAGATTCTAATTCAGCAAATGACAGTAGTTCTAACTCTAACTCAAATAGTGGATCTGATTCTGCTACTGATAATTCTTCTGATTCAGACACTAATAATTCAGGTTCTAATACAGACAGCAGTTCTGATTCTAACAATGATTCTGGTTCTAACACTGATAGCAGCTCTGATAGTAACTCAACTTCAGATGACAACAGTTCTTCTGATAGTGACAGTAATTCAGGCTCAACTTCAGATAGCAACACTGATAGCAGCTCTGACTCTAACAGTACTTCAAATTCTAGCTCTGATTCTGATTCAGACAAAGATACTGATGGAGATGGAATTGCTGACAAAGATGACACTGACATCGATGGTGATGGTGTAAGTAACGAAGATGAAAAACTTATTGGTACTGATCCAAACAACCCTGATACTGACGGTAACGGTGTAAGTGATGGTGACGAAGACCACGATAGTGATGGTGTTCCGAACAAAGATGAATCTGATCCTAAATCTGATACACCTACTGATAAAGACGGTGACGGTAAACCTGATATCTCAACTCCGAAGGATACTGATGGCGATGGCATCACAGATAAAGATGACAATGACACCGATGGTGACGGCGTAAGTAACGAAGACGAAAAACTTATTGGTACTGATCCAAACAACCCTGATACTGACGGTAATGGTGTAAGTGACGGTGACGAAGACCACGATAGCGACGGTATTCCAAATAAAGATGAGTCTGATCCATCTTCAGATCAACCAACTGACAAAGATGGTGATGGTAAACCTGATATTGAAACTCCGAAGGATACTGATGGCGATGGTACACCTGATAAAGATGACAAAGACATCGACGGCGATGGTGTAAGTAATGAAGATGAAAAACTGATTGGTACGGATCCAAACAACCCTGATACTGACGGTAATGGTGTGAGCGATGGTGACGAAGATCACGATAGCGATGGTATTCCTAATAAAGATGAGTCTGATCCATCTTCAGATCAACAAACTGACAAAGATGGTGACGGTAAACCTGATATCACAACTCCGAAGGATAATGGTTCTGAAATGAACTCAGGTTCTAACAATGATTCTGCTTCTAATACAGATAGCAGCTCTGATAGCCAATCTGATAAAGATTCTAACTCTGCTAATGATAGCAACTCTGACTCAGACTCTAACTCTAATAGTGGTTCTGATAGTAACTCAACTTCAGATGCTAACAACACATCTGATTCAGACTCTAACTCTAATAGTGGTTCTGACATGAACTCTGACTTAAACAACAACTCAGGTTCTAACACTGATAGCAGCTCTGACTCTAACTTAAATAGCGGATCTGATTCTGCTACTAATAGTTCTTCTGATTCAGACGCTAATAATTCTGGCTCTAACACTGATAGTAGCTCTGACTCTAACTCAAATAGCGGATCTGATTCTGCTACTGATAGTTCTTCCGATTCAGACGCTAATAACTCAGGTTCTAACACAGACAGCAGTTCTGATAGTCAATCTGACAAAGATTCTAATTCAGCTAATGACAGCAGTTCTGGCTCTAACTCAAATAGTGGTTCTGATTCTACTACTGATAGTTCTTCTGATTCAGACGCTAATAATTCAGGTTCTAATACAGACAGCAGCTCTGATAGTCAATCTGATAAAGATTCTAATTCAGCTAATGACAGCAGTTCTGACTCTAACTCAAATAGTGGATCTGATTCTGCTACTGATAATTCTTCTGATTCAGACACTAATAATTCAGGTTCTAATACAGACAGCAGTTCTGATTCTAACAATGATTCTGGTTCTAACACTGATAGTAGTTCTGATAGTCAATCTGATAAAGATTCTAATTCAGCTAATGACAGCAACTCAGACACTAACTCAAACAGTGGATCTGACAATAGCTCTGACTCTAACAATAACTCAGTTTCTAATACAGATAGCAGCTCTGATAGCCAATCTGATAAAGATTCTAACTCTGCTAATGACAGTAGCTCTGACTCTAATGCGAACAGTGGTTCTGATTCTGCTACAGATAGCAATTCAGCTACTGACAGTTCTTCTGATTCAGATTTGAACTCTAATAGCGGTTCTAATACAGATAGCAGTTCTGATAGTGACAGTAATTCGAACTCAACATCAGATAGCAACACTGATAGTAGTTCTGACTCTAACAGTACTTCAAATTCTGGCTCTGATTCTGATTCAGACAAAGATACTGACGGAGATGGTACACCTGACAAAGATGACAAAGACATCGATGGTGACGGCGTAAGTAACGAAGATGAAAAACTTATCGGTACTGATCCAAACAACCCTGATACTGATGGTAATGGTGTAAGTGATGGTGACGAAGACCACGATAGCGATGGTATTCCAAATAAAGATGAGTCTGATCCATCTTCAGATCAACCAACGGACAAAGATGGTGATGGTAAACCTGATATTGAAACTCCGAAGGATACTGACGGAGATGGCATCACAGATAAAGATGACACTGACATCGATGGTGATGGTGTAAGTAACGAAGATGAAAAACTTATCGGTACTGATCCAACTAATCCTGATACTGATCACGATGGTATTTCTGATGGTGATGAAGATCATGATGGTGATGGTATTCCGAACAAAGATGAATCTGATCCATATTCTGCTACACCAACGGATAAAGATGGCGATGGTAAACCTGATATTGAGACTCCAAAAGACACTGATGGGGATGGCATCCCAGATAAAGATGACACTGACATTGATGGCGATGGTGTAAACAATGAGGATGAAAAACTTATCGGCACTGATCCTACAAATCCTGACACTGACGGTAATGGTAAGAATGATGGAGAGGAAGACTTTGATAATGATGGCGTAACAAACCAAAATGAATCTGATCCTGAATCTAATAAACCAACAGATGAAAATGGTGACGGTAAACCTGATATTACTACACCAGATGATACTGATGGTGACGGCATACTGGATAAAGACGAAACTGATAAGGATGGCGATGGTATTAACGATGAAGATGAAATCCTTATTGGAACTGATCCGTTAGATCCAGATACTAATGGTGATGGCGTAAATGATGGAGACGAAGATCATGATGGTGACGGTATACCTAATAAAGATGAATCTGATCCGAATTCTGCTACACCAACTGATAAAGATGGTGATGGTAAACCGGATATCACTACTCCTCATGATACTGATAGTGATGGAATCCCTGATATTGATGATGAAGACATCGATGGTGACGGTGTTAACAATGAAGATGAAAAACTTATCGGTACTGACCCAACTAACCCAGACACTGACGGTAATGGTGTAAGTGATGGAGATGAGGATTATGATAGTGATGGTATACCAAACAAAGACGAATCTAATCCAAATAAAGATAAAGTAACTGATAAAGATGGTAATGGTAAACCTGATATCACGACTCCACAAGATACTGATGGTGACGGTATTCCTGATAAAGAAGATACTGACATCGATGGTGATGGTATCAATAATGAAGATGAAAAATTAATTGGTACTAATCCTAATAATCCAGACACTGATCATGATGGTATCCCTGATGGTGATGAAGACCATGATGGCGATGGTATTCCAAATAAAGATGAATCTAATCCAAATTCAGATAAAGCAACTGATAAAGATTATGATGGAAACCCAGATGTATCTACGCCAACTGATCCTAATAAAGATACTGACGGCGACGGTAAACCTGATAGAAATGATAATGACATCGATGGTGACGGCGTTAACAACGAAGATGAAAAACTTATCGGTACTGATCCATTAAATCCTGATACTGACGGTAATGGTGTGAATGATGGTGATGAGGATTACGATAATGATGGTTACTCAAACAAACACGAATCTAATCCTAAATCTGACAAACCAACTGATAAAGATGGTGATGGTAAACCTGACATCTCAACACCTACTGATACAGATGGAGATGGTATTATTGACTTAGATGATCCTGATATCGATGGTGATGGTATCAATGATTACGATGAGATAGAAATTGGTACTGATCCATTAAATCCAGATACTAATGGTAATGGTATCCCTGATGGTGACGAGGATTACGACGGTGATGGTATTCCTAATAAAGACGAATCTGATCCAAACTCATTTGATGTAACTGATAAAGATGGCGACGGTAAACCTGACATCTCAACTCCGAAGGATACTGATGGTGATGGCATCCCTGATAAAGATGACAATGATATTGATGGCGATGGCGTTAACAACGAAGATGAAAAACTTATTGGTACTGATCCAACTAAGCCTGACACTGACGGAAATGGTATCGATGATGGTGATGAGGATTACGATGGAGATGGTTACTCGAACAAAACTGAATCTAATCGTAAATCTGATAAACCAACGGATAGAGATGGTGACGGCAAACCTGATATCACGACTCCAGCTGATACTGATGGCGATGGTATTATCGACAAAGATGATACTGATGTTGATGGTGATGGTATCAACGACTACGATGAGATTGTAATTGGCACTGATCCATTAAATCCAGACACTAATGGTAATGGTATCAATGACGGTGACGAGGATTACGACGGTGATGGTATTCCAAATAAAGACGAATCTAATCCAAATTCATTTGATGTAACAGATAAAGACGGTGACGGTAAACCTGACATCTCAACTCCGAAGGATACTGACGGCGATGGTACACCTGATAAAGATGACAACGACATCGATGGTGATGGTGTAAGCAATAAAGATGAAGAATTGATTGGTACTGACCCAACTAAAGCCGATACTGATGGTAATAGTATTCCTGATGGTGACGAAGACCACGACAAAGATGGTATTCCAAACAAAGATGAATCTGATCCTAAATCTGATTCACCAACAGATAAAGACGGTGACGGTAAACCTGATATTACTACACCTAGTCAATCTGCATCGAATACACCTGGATATGATTCTAAAGACCAAAGTCCAACTCCAGTTAAACCTAGTTCTGAAACTAAAGTGCCACAAACTGCTGATAAAGAGTTACCACCTGGTACGAAGTTTGATGTTCCAGCTGACAAAGTTCCAAGTGGTTGGACTGTAGAAGTTGATCCTAATACTGGTGATTTAACAATCGTTCCACCGAAGGATGTAACGCCTGGTACTGAAGTTGATATTCCAGTTACAGTGACTTACCCTGATGGTTCTACTGAAGAACTTCCGGTTAAAGTTGTTGTTGAAAAATCAACTGACAAACCAGCTGATAAGTCTAACGCTGACGATAATTCACCTGGATATGATTCTAAAGATCAAGGTTCTACACCGGTTAAACCTGGTTCTGAAACTAAAGTGCCACAAACTGGTGATAAAGAATTACCACCTGGTACTGAAGTTGATATCCCAGTTACGGTGACTTACCCAGATGGTTCTACTGAAGAACTTCCTGTTAAAGTTGTCGTTGAAAAAGCTACTGATAAATCACATGCTGACGACAATACACCTGGATATGGTTCTAAAGATCAAGGTCCTACACCGGTTAAACCTGGTTCTGAAACTCATATTCCACAAACTGGTGATAAAGAGTTACCACCTGGTACGAAGTTCGACGTTCCAGCTGACAAAGTTCCAAGTGGATGGACTGTAGAAGTTGATCCTAACACTGGTGATTTAACAGTTGTTCCACCTAAGGATGTAACACATGGTACTGAAGTTGATATTCCAGTTACAGTGACTTACCCAGACGGTTCTACTGAAGAACTTCCGGTTAAAGTTATCGTTGAAAAATCAACTGACAAACCAGCTGATAAGTCTAACGCTGACGATAATTCACCTGGATATGATTCTAAAGATCAAGGTTCTACACCGGTTAAACCTGGTTCTGAAACTCATATTCCACAAACTGGTGATAAAGAGTTACCACCTGGTACGAAGTTCGACGTTCCAGCTGACAAAGTTCCAAGTGGTTGGACTGTAGAAGTTGACCCTAACACTGGTGACTTAACAATCGTTCCTCCGAAGGATGTTACACCTGGTACTGAAGTTGATATTCCAGTTACAGTGACTTACCCAGACGGTTCTACTAAAGAACTTCCGGTTAAAGTTGTTGTTGAAAAATCTACTGACAAACCAGCTGATAAGTCTAACGCTGACGATAATTCACCTGGATATGATTCTAAAGATCAAGGTCCTACTCCAGTTAAACCTGGTTCTGAAACTAAAGTTCCACAAACTGGTGATAAAGAGTTACCACCTGGTACGAAGTTTGATGTTCCAGCTGACAAAGTTCCAAGCGGTTGGACTGTAGAAGTTGATCCTAATACTGGTGATTTAACAATCGTTCCACCGAAAGATGTTACACCTGGTACTGAAGTTGATATTCTTGTTACAGTGACTTACCCAGACGGTTCTACTGAAGAACTTCCGGTTAAAGTTGTAGTTGAAAAAGCTACTGAAAATTCTCAAGCTGACGACAATTCACCTGGTTATGGTTCTAAAGACCAAGGTCCAACTCCAGTTAAACCTGGTACTGAAGTTAAGATACCTCAAACTGGTGATAAAGAGTTACCACCTGGTACGAAGTTCGACGTTCCAGCTGACAAAGTTCCAAGTGGTTGGACAGTGACTGTAGATCCTAACACTGGTGACTTAACAATCGTTCCACCGAAAGATGTTACACCTGGTACTGAAGTTGAAATTCCAGTAACTGTTACTTACCCAGATGGTTCTACTAAAGAACTTCCGGTTAAAGTTGTAGTTGAAAAAGCTACTGAAAATTCTCAAGCTGACGACAATTCACCTGGTTATGGTTCTAAAGACCAAGGTCCAACTCCAGTTAAACCTGGTACTGAAGTTAAGATACCTCAAACTGGTGATAAAGAATTACCACCTGGTACGAAGTTTGATGTTCCAGCTGACAAAGTTCCAAGTGGTTGGACAGTAACTGTTGATCCTAATACAGGTGACGTTACAGTTGTTCCACCTAAGGATGTAACACCTGGTACTATGGTTGATATACCAGTTACGGTTACTTACCCAGACGGTTCTACTGAAATCGTTCCTGTTAAAGTTGTAGTCGAAAAACCTGCTGACAAACCTGCTGGTAAGACTCAAGCTGATGACAATACACCTGGATATGGTTCTAAAGATCAAGGTCCAACTCCAGTTAAACCTGGTACATCTACTCATATCCCACAAACTGGCGATAAAGAGTTACCACCTGGTACGAAGTTTGAAGTACCTTCAGACAAAGTTCCAAGTGGATGGACTGTAACTGTAGATCCTAACACTGGTGACATTACAGTTGTTCCACCTAAGGATGTAACACCTGGTACAAAAGTTGATATTCCAGTAACTGTTACTTACCCTGATGGTTCTAAACAAACTGTAACTGTTGGTGTAGTAGTTGAAAAAGCTTCTGATAACACAGACGCTGGTTCTAACAATATGAATGGTATGGAAAGTGCTAAAGATAACATGATGAATAAAGATAACAAAGAACAAGCAAAAGTATTACCAGACACTGGTGAAACACCTGCTGAAAATGCTACTTTATTCGGAAGCTTATTCGCAGGACTTGGCTCATTATTCTTATTCGGTCGTCGTAAAAAAGAAGAAGAAGAACAATAAAATATAATGAGTAATGAGAGTCTGGAACATTAATGTTCCAGACTCTTCATTTTTAATTTTATTTTAAATAAAATGATTATTTTTATTTTTTTCTATACATATTTGAATTCAGATTAAAAAAGTTTTATATACATATATTGAAATTGAAAGGAATGAAAGAGCGTGAATGCTAAACAGCAAATTAAAAGTATTATAAATGAACATTCTGATTGTGAAAGATTGTTTATAAGTATTGGCCATCCTAAAGTTAAAGCCGTTGTTAAAAGCTTTAAATTATCGAACAGTAATCAAATGATTAAATTTGTCGAAACATATCGTAAGAAGAGTGGTAAAGCACCTAAATGGATTAAAATTGATATTGTGACATCTGTTGAAGACATTCCATTTGATGAATTAAAAGAAGACTTAGTTCATACAACTAGAAATCATATTGAGTATGGTTTTGCATTAGATTCCAATTGGCATCTAGCATTTTTACCAGAAGAAATAAATAGCAATGCTTTTATTAGACCTACAAATGAGAAAGGGATATTCATACTTTCTGAGAAAAATATCAATCATTATTTAAGAAAGTATAAGAAGAATTACAATTTATATTTACATAAAGATTATGAAGGCAAAGTAGTTAAGAGATTCTATACAAAGAGTTTCTTTATTGAAGGTGAACAGGTTATAAATTTAGAACAAGAAGGTTACAAGAAAGGGTTAAGGCCAGTAGATAATCTTCCAGTTGAAATTGATCGTATGATTCAAACGAATACAGATTATTTGATGAATCTTATACAAGATAATGGTAAGTATCATTATGGATTTTTCCCACACTTTAATATCAATATCAATGCTTATAACAATTTATGTCATAGTTCAACAACTTATGCATTTATCAAGTCATTATCATATTTGAAGAAGAATATAAGCATTTCTAAGAAACCGATAGATTACATTATCAATCATTATTTATATAAACACGACGGTGCAACATATGTATTTGATGATACAAACTATATTAATGAGATTAAATTAGGTCAGAACGCCGCATTTATACTAGCTGTATGTGGTTAAATACAATACGGTCGTTCGAATAAGAAGTATTTAAAAGCAGCTCAAAGTGTTGCGAAAGGCTTATTAAACATGATTGATGAGAACGGAGAAACAACACATGTGTTGAATTATCCAGATTTAACTGTTAAAGATTCATTTAGAGTCATTTATTATGAAGGTCAAGCAGCATTAGCGTTATTAAAATTATATCAACTTGATCAAAATGAAGAATGGTTAAATGCTGCCAAATTACTTTATGAAAAATTTATTCAAAAATCATATTGGAAACATCATGACTACTGGTTAAGTTATAGTGCAGAAGTATTGATTCAAATAGAACCAGCAGAAAAATATAATCAATTTGCTTTTCAAAATTTAGGAGAACATTTGAATAACGTACAAAACCGTCAATCTACAGATCCATTATTACTAGGCATGTTAATGGCTACATATAATATAGTAGAAAGTGCGAAACAACATGACCAATCTGAGTTGATTAAACAATATTTTGACGTTGATTTATTAGTTGATACGATTCATAGAAGAGCAGATTATATGAGAACAGGTTATTTTTATCCTGAAGTTGCAATGTATTTCCAAAATCCAGAGCGCATATTAGAGGCATTCTATATTAAACATGAAGGTTATCGTGTAGAGATAGATGATATCGAACATTACTTAACGAGTTATGTAGAGTATTTGAAAGTATTCAATCAATAAGAAAATCCTACCTTTTCCATCGAAATGGAGTAGGTAGGATTTTTATTGGATTTGTATGAAATTATTCGCTAATCTTACCATTTCTGTACATTGATTTAGCAATGTAACCAAACGGTACGTTAGATAATGTTGTGATGAGTTTTAAGAAGTATGTCGTAAAGAATATTTCAAATACAACATTGTTCGGTAAGTTACCATAGAACGCAATCAATACAAAGATTGCAGTATCGACTATTGAACTGACAACTGTACTTCCGTAAGCTCTTATATAGAAAGTTCTATCTGAAGAGAATTTCTTCTTAATTAATGTGAATAATAATACATCTAAATGTTGACCAATGATATACGCAATGATGGATCCAAGTGCAATTCTTGGTACAATATTAAAGATTGTTTCTAGCGCTTCTTGAGAGATATCTTCCTGTGCAGGAATAAATGTTAAAGAGCACTGTAATAATATAACCATGACGATTACTGAAGAAAATCCAAGCCAAACTGCTTTTCGTGCTTGTTTTCTACCATAGATATCGTTTAATATATCTGTTGCAAGATATATTGATGCGAACATAACATTTCCAAGTGTTGCACTAACTGAAAACAGTTCTACTGTTTTAATAACCTGTATATTTGCTATAATAGTACCTATAGCAACCCAAACGAACAGGCCAGTTTTTCCAAAAAATCGGTATAGAACGAGCATCAATATAAATGTAACGAAGAAAGTTCCAATACCTATTAATTCATTATACATAACTTTGTTCCTCCTAAATTTTGATATAGCGGGTGTTTAGAAACCGCGATAATCGAACTTATCTATTATACGGCTCAAAGTTATAAAAATCAATAAGCTTTATCGTAAACAATTTGTATGATGAATGTTATAATAACGGTCTAGTAAGGGAGTGACACTCATTTTAGCTCAAGAAGAGAAACAAGCAATTAAACAAATAGATCAATTGATGGAAACATACTGTAAAGGGTGTTTATTAAAGACACATTATAGGGAAACTAAAGGTAAACACCAAGCACATCAGTATTGTATATCGGAATGTTCTATCGGTATACGCATTAAACAATTAGGTAACAAGTTGCAATAAGGAGGATATTATGGAAATTGTTAGAGTTGAACCGACACCAAGCCCAAATACGATGAAAATCGTTTTATCATTTAAGAAAGAAGATAGGTCTTCAAATACTTATACTGAAGTGAATGATCATAATCCAGAATTCATTAACCGTATTCTTCAATTAGATGGTATTAAATCTGTATTCCATGTTATGGACTTTATCGCTGTAGATAAACGTCCAAAAGAAAACTGGGATACTTTACTTAAAGACGTTACAGCAGCCATCTCAGGTTCAGATCAAGAAGGGGACTTTGCTGAAAATCAAGTAAATGAACATTTCGGTGAAGTAAAAGCTGAAGTCTTAAAGTTTAAAGGTATACCTTATCAAATTAAATTAACAACACAAGAAGAAGAGAAACGTAAACAACTTCCTGAAATTTATATTGATAGTATGCTAAAAGCAACGAAAGACTCAGATAACGTTGTCTTTTTAAGAAAATGGGAAGATTTAGGTGTACGTTACGGCGAAGTAGAGGAAGTATTAGCAACCGTTCAAGAAGAAATATTAGCTTTGTACCCTAAAGAGAAATTAGAGGCTTTAGTTGAAGAAGCTTTAACAAGTGACATTACCATTCCTGAAAAGCAATTTGTACATGTTGATAAAGAAACGTTTGAACAAGAAGAGGATTGGAAAGTAAAATTAAGAATGTTAAATGACTTTCCAACACCAACAGAAGACGATTATCCATTGTTAGATGTAGCGTTAAATGATGAAAAGCCACAAGTACGCAGAATGGCAATCGTACTATTAGGTATGATCGAATCAAAAGAAACATTACCTTATTTATATAAAGGTATGAAAGATAAAGTTGTTTCTGTTAGAAGAACAGCTGGTGACTGTTTAAGTGATTTAGGTTTTAAAGAAGCATTACCAGTAATGATAGAAGCATTAGAAGACCCTCAGAAAATTGTAAGATGGCGTGCAGCTATGTTTATATTTGATGAAGGTGATGAAACTGCTTTAGAAGCATTGAAGAAAAGACAAGACGACCCAGCATTCGATGTTAAGTTGCAAGTACAAATGGCAATTGAAAGAATCGAAAATGGTGAAGAAGCATTAGGTTCTGTTTGGAAACAAATGGCTAATAGAAAGAAAGAGGGATAAAATATGAATGCATATGAACAATACATGAAAGAACTTGCTCAACCAATGAGAAGTGAATTAACAGGACAAGGCTTTGAAAGTTTAGAATCAGCAGAATCTGTTAAAGAATATATGGAAAACGCACAACCGAACGAAACAACATTTATCGTCGTAAACTCTGTATGTGGATGTGCAGCTGGTTTAGCACGTCCTGCAGCTGTTACAGTAGCTCAACAAAATGATAAAAAACCTTCTAGAATTGCTACAGTATTTGCTGGACAAGATAAAGAAGCAACTGAAACAATGAGAGAATATATCGCACAAGTACCATCAAGTCCATCAATGGCATTATTTAAAGGTAATGAGCTTAAATACTTTATGCCACGTGAACATATTGAAGGAAGAGATATCCAAGAAATCTGTTTGGATATTAAAGACGCTTTTGATGAATACTGTGACTAATATTCGTATCACAACTGCCGTTAAGACAAATGCATCTCTCTACAAACAAGTAGAAGATGCATTTTCTGTGTTATCTAAATTAGCATCCATTCAGAATGTTCAAATTATTAAGCGAAGAAAATTAACGATTAATCAATTGTTTCAACGAGATACGACACCATTAATTGTATTTGAAAGCAGTGGACCTAAACTTTATTTCACACCAGATACACCGATATATTTTCATTTAGATACAGTTAAAGTTAAATTACATATGATGAAACAACGTAAGATGCCTGTACTAATTGAAATGTTAGATGAAATAACAACAGATTTTACAAAATTTAATTTTATAGATGGCACGATGGGCTTTGGGCGAGATACGTATTTAATATTAAAGCATTATCAACAAGCACATGTATATGCAATAGAACAAAATCCACTTATCCATTATGTTATTTCTGAAGGCATGAAACGCTATTTAACAGAAGATGAATTAAGACGCATCCATTATATAAATGATGATTATCACAATTGGGTCGAACAACATCCAGAATTGGTCGACATCTTATATTTAGATCATATGTTTGAAGAGACACTTGATGAAGACGATAGAATGGGGGAACTTTCACGTAATATTGAAATACCTTCAGAAATCAAAAGTGTATCTCATTTCGAATATTTAATCGTAAAAGCACATTATAAAAGCGAGATTTTCAAAAAGTTTAATACAATACAATGTATAAGGAAAAGCACTAAAACACATTATGGATTGAGAATAAATCAAAATTATAAATTTGAGTGATGGTGTAACACTTAATCATTTGATAATACAAAAACTGGGACAAAAGATTGTCCCAGTTTTTGTATATTACCCCTTATTGATACTATTCTGTAATGCACATACTAATCATATAGCATAATAATAAGAAGAACCCTAAAGTAGCAAAAATTTCATTCATTGAAATAGCCTCCTTCGTTTTGTTAGCACTTTGTTAATTTATATCCATTATACCTAATAATCTGGAAATTTTCTATATTATATCAGTAGTAAATTACCGATAATTTCGTTAATATAGTAACAGGAGAATATGAAAAAGAGGTGCTCAAATGAATAACTTTGATAAAGCGTATCACGATTTATGCAAAAGGGTATTAGAAGAAGGCGAAAATAAGGACGATAGAACGGGTACGGGTACGATTTCTATATTTGGTCACCAAATGAGATTTGATTTATCTGAAGGTTTTCCGTTATTAACAACTAAAAAGGTTTCTTTTAAATTAATTGCAACTGAGCTTTTATGGTTTATTAAAGGCGATACAAATATAAGATATTTATTACAATATAAGAATAACATTTGGAACGAGTGGGCTTTCAAGAAATGGATTGAAAGCAATGACTATGATGGTCCTGATATGACAGACTTTGGTCGTCGTTCTTTAGTAGATGATGAATTTAATGAACAATATAAAGCACAACTTGCGATATTCAAAGATAAGATTCTGAATGATGATGATTTTATGATAAAATACGGTGACTTAGGCAATGTTTACGGTAAACAATGGAGAGATTGGAAAGATCAAGATGGTAAACGATTTGACCAACTTAAGACTTTAATTGAAAATATTAAACAAAATCCTAATTCAAGACGCCATATTATTTCTGCTTGGAACCCAACTGAAATAGATACGATGGCATTACCACCATGTCATACATTATTCCAATTTTATGTGAAAGACGGAAAATTAAGCTGTCAATTATATCAACGAAGTGCAGATATTTTCTTAGGTGTACCGTTTAATATTGCGAGTTATAGTTTATTAACACATTTAATTGCGAAAGAATGTGGATTAGAAGTAGGCGAGTTTGTCCATACGTTTGGTGATGCGCATATTTATAAGAATCATATAGATGCAATAAATGAACAACTTTCAAGAGATTCTTACGAAGCACCTAAACTTAATATCAACACAGATAAATCATTGTTTGATATTGAATACGAAGATTTAGAAATTGACGGTTATGAATCACATCCAAGTATTAAAGCACCTATTGCAGTTTAAAAAGGAGTAATTTAAATGAAATCAATTATAGTTTGTCATGATCAAAATCGCGTAATTGGCTTAGACAACAAGATGCCATGGCATTTACCAAATGACTTAAAAAGAGTTAAAGCATTGACGACTGGAAATACGATCGTGATGGGAAGAAAAACATTTGATTCTTTAGGTAAGCCATTACCGAATAGACGTAATGTTGTATTAACGACAAATCCATCTTTTGAACATGAAGGTGTCGATGTGATTCATTCTTTAGATGAAATCGATCAACTTGATGGACATATCTTTATCTTTGGCGGACAAGGTCTATACGAACAAATGATGGACCGCGTTGACGATATGTATGTAACAGTAATAGAAGATAAGTTTCAAGGTGATGCCTTTTTCCCTCCATACGACTTCAAAGATTGGACGGTTCTTTCATCTGAATCTGGCGAACTCGATGAAAAAAACACTTTACCACACACTTATATGCATTTGGAAAGGAAAAAATAGTATGTTAAGAACGACGAAAACAATCGGTTATATTATAGGTTATGCAGCACTTGTGTCTTCACAATTAAACAAAGTTAAGCATAAGAAGACATTGATTAATGATGTCCGTAAACAAGATGAAATGATCTTTTTATATGCAAAAAGATGGGCTTCACGCATTCTAGATTCAGCTGGTGTTACAACACACTTGTCTGGCAATACAGAATCATTTGATGAGCCTGTATTATACATTTCAAATCATGAAGGTAATTTTGATATTCCAGTATTAATTAATCATTTACCACAACCATTTGGATTTATTTCAAAGACTGAAGTTCAAAAAATTCCGTTTTTAAGTCCATGGATGGAAGAAATGAATTGTATATATTTAGATCGTTCAAATAGACGCGCAAGTTTACAAATGATAAAAGATGGTATTAACAAATTAAAAGAACAACATTCTTTATTAATTTTTCCTGAAGGTAGTAGAAGTAAAGGCGGAGAAATGCAAGAATTTAAAGCAGGTTCTTTTAAATTAGCTAAATCAGCTAAAGTTAAAATTGTACCTATTGCGATTTATGGGACATCTAAAATCATGGAAGCTCAAGATTCTAAAAAAATGGTCCCTGGTGATGTTTATGTACACATTCTAGATCCAATTGAGCCTTCTATTTTTGAAGATAAGACCATGCAAGAAGTAAGTCAATTTGTACAAGGAAAAATTAGTAATACTGTTCAATCATTAAAGGAGAATCATTATGTCAAAAATTAAAATAGTTGTTGATTCGACGACAGATTTATCAGCAGACTTTTTAGGAGAAAATAACATTACTGTCGTACCTCTAAATATACTAATCGATGGTGTAACGTACGTAGACCAAGAGGATATTAGCTCAACAGAATTTCTAGAAAAAATGAAAGACGCTAAAGAACTACCTAAAACAAGTCAGCCACCAATTGGTAAAATTGTTGAAACATATGACGCATTAGGAGCAGATGGTTCTGAAATTATTAGTATTCATATGACTTCTGAGTTATCAGGTACATTTAGCGCAGCTCAACAAGCAGCACAAATGACAGAAAGTAAAGTTACAGTTGTGGATAGTCAATTCATTTCATTAGCTTACGGGTTCCAAATTGAAGAAGTCGTGAAGATGATCAACGCAGGTAAAACTGTTGAAGAAATCGTCGAAGAAATTGAAGTGATTAAAAATAATTTAAGACTATTTGTGGTCATTGGTAATATCGACAACTTAATTAAAGGTGGTAGAATCGGTAAAGCGAAAGGCTTACTCGGTTCATTGATGAATATTAAACCAATTGGCGAATTGATTAACGGAAAAATCGAAATGATGCATAACGCAAGAACGCAAAATGCTATCGTTAAATATTTAATGAAAGAATTAGATGTCTTCTTAGAGAAGAAAGAACTTATTAAAATTGGTATTGCAGATGCGAATGCAGAACAATTGATGACGAAATTGATGAATACAATTAAAGAGAAGAAAAATTTCCACTTGTTTGATACTGCAGTAACGACACCAGTCGTTTCAACACATACTGGTGAAGGTGCTATTGGCGTGTTCTTCTATGGAAAATAAACATTGGATGAATCATAGAGCTTGGTTTTATGCTTTTATTATATTAATTATTCTAATACTTGGTGCTCTAGCTTATGTATGGTCTCAAATTTCAGACGGTACAAACCATCCAACCATAAATACAGAACAAACTAAGAAAGATTTCACCATTTCTTTTGATAATGCACAATTAGAATCGTTAATGAATGCTTCTATGAAAGATTATGATATTCAATCACGCATCACTAAGAAATCATTGTCATTTGATACTCGTACTAAAATTTTAGGCAAAAATATTGATATAACACTTCAAACGAAACCTAAAAAGTTAAATAACGATACAATCTATTTCAAAATTCAATCGATAGATATTGGTAAATTAAATATTTCAAATCCATTTATTCTATCTCAAATCAAAAAATATAGTGAACTTCCACCATATATTCATGTAAATCCTAAAGATGAATCCTTCAATTTATCTTTAAATCAGTTGGAGATTGATAATGTTGAGTCTATACAAATTCAAACATTAGATATTTCAGACAAAAAATGGTACTTTGATATTAAGTTAAAGTAACTTAACATCATTAAAGGAGGTACAACTATGGCATATGCAACGTTAGCTGGGGGATGTTTTTGGTGTTTAGTTAAACCTTTCAATGAATTCCCTGGTATTATTGAAGTGACTTCCGGATATAGTGGTGGTCATGTTGAAAATCCAACTTATGAAGAAGTTTGTACAAATCAAACTGGTCATGTTGAAGCTGTTCAAATTGAATACAATGAAGATGAAACAGACTTTGAAGCTATTTTAGATATATACTTTAAGACTTTTGATCCAACAGATAACAAAGGTCAGTTCTTTGATAGAGGCGAAAGTTACGAACCAGTTATTTTCTACCACGACAAAGAACAAGAAGAAATAGCGCATAACAAAATCAATCAATTAAATGAACAAAATATTTTTGATAAACCAGTCATTACGCCAGTTAAACCGTACAAGAACTTTTACCCTGCGGAAGAATATCATCAAGATTATTACTTGAAGAATCCCGCACATTATCAAGGGTATCAACAAGGTTCTGGACGTAAAGCATTTATAGAAAAGTATTGGGGGCGTTAAGATGCTTAAAAAAAGTAAAGATGAATTAAATGAAATGGAATATCTCGTAACACAACAAAATGGTACAGAACCACCTTTTCAAAATGAATATTGGAATCACTTTGAAAAAGGTATTTATGTAGATAAATTATCTGGTAAACCATTATTCACTTCAGAAGAAAAATTTGAATCTGATTGTGGTTGGCCAAGTTTTTCAAAAGCGTTAGATGATGAAGAAATTATCGAACTTGTTGATAAAACACATGGTATGATCAGAACTGAAGTACGCTCTGAAGATTCAGATAGTCATTTAGGTCATGTCTTTAATGACGGTCCTAAAGAATCTGGTGGCTTAAGATATTGTATTAATTCAGCTGCTGTACAATTTATTCCATATGATAAATTAGAAGATTTAGGGTATGGAGAATTAGTAAATCATTTTAAAAATTAGAGGAGTCGATTGTAATGTTTAAAAAATTATTTGGCGGTAACAAATCAAAAGATACAAATGTTGAAGTATTTGCACCAATTTCAGGTGAATATGTAGCAATTGAAGATATTCCAGATCCAGTATTTGCTCAAAAAATGATGGGTGAAGGATTCGGTATTAAACCAACAGAAGGTGTTGTAGTGGCGCCATTTGATGGAGAAGTTGTGAATGTATTCAAACCTTCAAATCACGCTGTAGGTATTAAAGCAGCTAACGGATTAGAAGTATTGGTACACGTAGGTTTAGAAACTGTTCAATTAGGTGGAGAAGGATTTGAAGCACTTGTTAATACTGGAGATACAGTAAAACAAGGCGATGAGTTATTAAAATTCGACATCGAAACAATCGAATCAAAAGTAAAATCAGTAATCAGCCCTGTTATTATTACAAACACAGATGACGCTGAAGAAATTAATATCGAAAAATTAGAAAGTCTAGTTAAAGGTGAAACTAAGGCTATTGATGTGAAAATGAAATAAATGAAACAATATTCTTTCTATCAATACGCACTAACAAAACGAAGTGAAAAAAGCGAAGTAGGTAAGTTGGCAGATTTAATCTTCCAAGACTTATCATTCCCTAAATTCACAAACGATTACCACACACTTTCAGATTACTTAGAAACAGAAGCCATGTTCACACAACCAATGAGCGTCTTCGATGACTTATTCGAATCATATGAAGAATGGTTGAAATTCTAAGATAAAACAAAACACCTCATTTTCAAGCGGAAATGAGGTGTTTTTTCATTTGTGGATTTGGTAATGATGAGGTGCTAATTACCACAATTTCGAATTGTGGTAATTAGAGACCGCTAACTTCCATTATTCTGAATTGTGGTTGTTAGAACGCGCTAACTTCCATTATTCTGAATTCTGGTAGTTAGAATGCTGTAACTTCCATTATTCTGAATTCTGGTAATTAGAACGCTGTAACTTCCATTATTCTGAATTCTGGTAATTAGAACGTTGTAACTATCATTATTCTGAATTGTGGTAGTTAGAATGCTGTAACTTCCATTATTTCGAATTCTGGTAATTAGAACGCTGTAACTTCCATTATTCTGAATTCTGGTAATTAGACGGGCCATTCTTACGGACATTTCTCGGAATTCTGTCCCTAACGACACCCGTTACACTCACGATATGAACATTTTTCCTTATTAATTCGTTCACTTTGCTGTTTCCCACACCAAAGTGTTTTTATTTATATGATTTAACTGTTAAAATAAATTATATTTGACAAGAAAGTTGTGAGTAAATGAAACCTTTTAAAAAGAAACAAAGTCGGCAAATAACGCTTCCTTTATATAAGTTATTCATTATATTATTTGTTACGGTCTTATTGACGGCTGTTGTATCGTTTGCTTCGTATAAATTCGGTTTATATTTTGGCAATGATCAACAAAAAGAGCTTAACAAGATTGAAGAGGCTTATAAACAAATTAATAACGACTATTACAAAGATGTTGATGACGACAAATTAACGCAAGGCGCTATTGATGGTATGATCAAATCTTTAGATGACCCTTATAGTGAATACATATCCGCTAAAGATACAACAAGCTATAACGAAGAAATTTCTGGTGATTTTGTTGGAATTGGTGCAGAAATGGAAATGCACGATGGCTACGTTAGAATTACGAGTCCTATGAAAGATTCTCCTGCTGAAAAAGCTGGCGTGAAATCTTTAGACGTTATTACGAAAGTTGACGATGAATCGATTAAAAATAAATCTTTAAATGAAATCGTCAAAAAAGTA
Source organism: Mammaliicoccus sp. N-M50 (assembly GCF_022386995.1). Lineage (NCBI taxonomy): Bacteria > Bacillati > Bacillota > Bacilli > Caryophanales > Staphylococcaceae > Mammaliicoccus > Mammaliicoccus sp. N-M50. Next base: position 20,530 of record NZ_JAJNJA010000001.1, read on the forward strand.
AGAGGTAAAAAAGGTACTACTGTTACGTTAACAATTAAACGAGAAGGTAAAGAACCTTTCGATGTGAAAATTAAACGTGACAAAATCCATCTTACAAGTGTCGATTATACGAAGAAAAATGACACTGGCGTCATTGCAATTTCTAAGTTCCAAAATAAAACAACAAAAGAATTACAATCTGCATTGAAACAAGCTAAAAAAGACAAAGTGAAACATGTCGTTTTAGATTTAAGAAACAATCCAGGTGGTCTATTAGATGAAGTTGTGACAAGCGTTAACTTGTTTGTTGATAAAAATAAACCTGTTATATATCTAGAAACGAAAGGTGATAAACCACAAGCAGTTGAAACTGAAAACGACAAAATGTCTGGTATCGATGATATGGATTACACAGTTCTCGTTAATAAAGGATCTGCAAGTGCTGCAGAAATATTCGCTGGCGCATTACAAGATTATAAAATTGCAGACGTACTAGGAACAACGACTTTTGGTAAAGGCATCGGACAAGTTCATAAAGAATTTAGCGATTCTAGTATTTTAAAATATACAAACATGAGATGGTTAACACCTAATAAATCTTATATTCATAAAAAAGGTATTCAACCAGATAAAACCATTAAAGCACCTAAATATGAGGAAATTGAAATAATCGATCCAAGTAAGACATATCAAGAAGGCGATCAATCTAAAGAAATTAAGTCAATTAAGATTGGTTTGAACGCTTTAGGGTATAATATTAACAATGAAAATGACCAATTTGATGCCCAACTGACATCACAAGTTAAATCATTCCAAAGTGATCATGATTTAACTGCAAATGGTATTTTCACAGATGATACAACTAAGAAATTTATTGAACTTTTACGCAAGAAAATCCGCAGTGAAGATAAACAACTTGATGAAGCAATTCAATATATGCATAAGTAAATGGGGGAAACTAGTTTGAGAAAAGCAACAAGATCAGATATTCAACATATTAATCAATTAACAGAAATGGCTAAATCGATTATGGAGAACGATCAGAATCCTCAATGGGATCATCGTTATCCTTTAGAGAAGCATTTCTACGAAGATATAGATAACGGAGACTTATATCTATATGAAGAAAACAATGACATTGCAGGTTATATATGTGTCAATCAAGTACAAGCTGAATGGTATAAACAATTCGACTGGCCAGCTAATACTAACGGCGCATATGTCATTCATAGAATGGCTACAAATCCTGAATATAAAGGTATCGCAATGAAGATGATGCAATTTGCTATTGATATTGCTACTGAAGCAGGCACGCCTATTATCATAACGGATACATTTTCACTCAATAAACGTGCACAAAGACTTTTTGAAAAATTTGATTTTATTAAAATAGGTGAATATGAAACAGATGAGTTTCCATTTGATAAGAACGCACCATTTTATGCATATTATAAATTGATAGAGAACGAGGAGAAATAAACATGAAGAAGATAGCATTTACCGGTGGCGGTACGATAGGACATGTTGCAGTAAATTTAGCACTGATTCCTGAAGCACAAAAACGTGATATCGAAACAATATATATTGGTTCTAAAAACGGTATAGAAAAAGAAATGATTACTGACTCTGCCAAAGATACGAAATATATTGCGATTTCAAGCGGGAAGTTACGTCGATATTTATCTTTTGAGAATTTAAAAGACGTCTTTAAAGTATTAAAAGGTGTATTAGACGCTAGAAAAGTATTAAAGAAAGAAAAACCAGATTTAGTCTTTTCTAAAGGTGGATTTGTCAGTGTTCCAGTTATTATCGCTGCCAAATCATTAAAAATTCCATCAATTGTGCATGAATCAGATGTTACACCTGGTTTAGCAAATAAAATTTCAATGAAATTCGCTAATAAAATGTATACAACTTTTGAAGAAACTTTAAAATATGTACCTAAAGAAAAATCAGATTATATTGGTGCGATTATTAGAGAAGATTTAAGAGATGGATCTAAAGAAGAAGGTTATCAATTAACGGGCTTTAATGATCAATTACCTGTATTACTCGTAATGGGTGGTAGCTTAGGTTCTAAAGCTTTAAATAAAGCGATTCGAGATAACTTAGACTATTTAACAAAGAAATATCAAATTATTCATTTAACTGGTAAAGGTCATGTAGATCATAGTATTAAAAACGACAACTATGTCCAATATGAGTTTGTTTCAAATGAATTAATGCACTTCTATGCGATTACGGACACTGTTATCAGTAGAGCAGGCGCTAACGCTATATATGAATTTGCGACATTGAAGTTACCTATGTTATTAATTCCACTTGGTTTAGATCAATCTAGAGGAGACCAAATTGATAACGCTAAAATTTTCGAGAAAAATGGATATGCTAAAGTATTACAAGAAAAAGATGTCGACCAATCTAATCTGATCAGTCAACTTGATAAATTAGAAAACGAACGTGAAGCTATTATTGACAAAATGTCACATTTCAAAGAAAGTTATACTAAAGAAACACTATTTAACAAAATTGAATCAGACATAAAGTAAAGGGGGCAATCGAATGAGCCAAGCAAACCGTACTTTACTCATACTAATATTTAGTTTGATATTTGGAGTCATTGCATTTTTCCATGAATCAAGACTCGGTAAATGGATTGATAATGAAGTTTATAACTTTATATATTCAACTGAAAGCTTTATAACAACTTCTATAATGCTTGGTTTCACAAAACTAGGAGAAGTTTGGGCAATGATTGCCTTATCACTCATTGTGATTTGTTACTTAAAACTTAAAAAATATAACATTGAAACATTATTTTTTGCAGTTACGATGATTTTATCAGGTACATTAAATCCACTTCTTAAAAATATATTCGACAGAGAACGACCAACTTTACTTAGACTGATAGATATTTCTGGATTTAGTTTTCCGAGTGGACATGCAATGGGATCCACCGCATTTTTCGGATCACTAATATTCATTATATTTAGAGTGGCGAACAAATCTATTCGACCTTATTTGATGGGGTTATGTGTCATTTGTATCGCAATGATATCATCATCACGCGTATATTTAGGCGTACATTATCCAACTGATATCATTGCTGGTATAATTGGTGGCGTTATTTGCATAATGCTAACTCAAAGTATGTTACGAAAGAAATTATAGATAAGTATGGAACAGGATGAGCTGTTCCATACTTTTTTTGGAATTAGCTGCCGTTACGAACAAGTTTGGTCAGAAGTGTTCATAAGGCACCCGTTATGAACAAGTTTAGCCGAAAGTGTTCATAAGGATACCAGTAATTACAGTTCTTGCGAGTTTTGTAAATAGGGACTGCAAATAACGCTTCTATTCCTCTATTAAATCCAAACAAAAAAACAGCCACAGTGATTTGGACAGAATCACTGCGGCTGTTTTACTTTTATGGGCATAAAAGGGGGTTATAGAAAATGTTCAATCCATACTTAGAGGGGGAACTCTTTTATTTGATTGATAATCATTTTCAATTACTATTATAACCAATTGAGAATGAATGTCAATTAGTTATTTAAATTTTTTACTATTTTAAATGATAAAATAGTAATGCTCATATATAATGAACATGTTAAACTCGAAAATGTTATCTTTTACTAGAGGGGGAACTCTTTCATTGATAATCATTTTCAATTACTATTATAACTAACTGAGAATCATTGTCAATTAAAAATTGAAAACTTTTATAATTTTATTACGAGGTGGCAATATGAAAAAGATACTCATCATAGAAGATGAACAAAATTTAGCAAGATTTATAGAATTAGAACTTAAGCATGAGGACTATGAAGTTGAAATATGTAATGATGGTGAGAGTGGATTAAACCAAGCTCTAGCTGAAGATTACAATTGTATATTATTAGATCTCATGTTACCAAAAATGAATGGTCTTGAAGTATGTAGACGTGTTCGTCGTGAGAAAGATACGCCGATTATTATGATAACGGCTAAGGGCGATACATATGATAAAGTTATTGGTCTTGATTATGGCGCAGATGATTATATTGTTAAACCATTTGATATTGAAGAATTATTAGCGAGAATTCGCGTTATTATTAGAAGAAATGTCACAGTTGAACCAGTAAGTCATACAATTACTGTTAATGATTTAACAATTGATAAAAATGCTTTTTCTGTATCTATCCATGGTGAATCTGTTGATTTGACAAAAACTGAATACGAATTGTTATTATTATTGGCTGAAAATCAAAATTTCGTCTTACAAAGAGAACAGATTTTAAATCATGTATGGGGTTATGAGTCAGAAGTTGAAACAAATGTTGTGGATGTATATATTCGTTATTTACGTAACAAACTTAAACCATTCAAGAAAGAGAATATTATCGAAACTGTTAGAGGAGTGGGATACGTGATTAGATCATGAAACAACAATCATTAAAGACGAAATGGATGATGCTCACTACGACGATTACGTTTATTATATTTGCTTTATTCAGTATGTTTATCATTTATTTCATTAGTTTATATTTGAAAGACCAAGAAACAAGCACAGCAACAAGAAGTACGTACGACACCATTAATTTATTGAAGACGAAGACACTTGGTCAAATTACTTCAACTGATATTAATGCGACGATAACGGATAATCAAAAGCTTGTGCTATATGATAGATTTGGTAAACCAATTTTTGAAGAAACACATAATAACGATTTAGATTATACGCCTAAATTTGAACGTGTGAATCAACTTAAAGTTTATGAAACGAAACAAAATAATAAATCATATATTGTCGTTTATACACCTGTAAACACAAGTTATTTCAGTGGTTATGAAGCTGTTGTCCATCCACTAGCAAATTATGATGCCATTATTAAATTTATGATTATATTAGCAACTGTATTTGGATTAACGGCATTGTTCTTAATTGCATTAATCAGTTATGTATTCTCGTCACAAATCACGAAACCTATTACGATATTATCCGATAAAATGAAACAAATTCGTAGAGACGGTTTCCAAGAAAAGCTTGAAGTACCCACAAACTATGAAGAAACAGACGATATGATCCAAACCTTTAATAGAATGATGGAACAATTGGAAAGTTCTTTTGACCAACAGAAACAATTCGTCGAAGATGCTTCACATGAATTGAGAACACCGCTGCAAATTATACAGGGGCACTTAAACCTTATTCAAAGATGGGGTAAAAACAATCCAGAAGTATTAGAAGAATCTCTAGATATTTCTATAGAAGAAATGACACGCATTACGAAACTCGTCGAAGAACTTCTTTTATTATCAAAAGATGCTCGATCTAGTACAGGTGATGAGATTGATATAGTCGATATCAACTACGAAATAAATTCTAGAATTAAATCATTAAAGAAATTACATCCAGATTATACATTTAATTTCGAATCAAATTACAACGCTATTAGAATGAATATCAATCGATTTCATTTCGAACAAATGTTATTGATCTTTATTGATAACGCTATGAAATATGATAAGAAAAATAAAAATATTGAAATTGTGACGAATTTAAAAAACAGAAATATTACAATTGATATTATTGACCATGGTGTGGGCATACCTCAAAAAGATTTAGAATTCATATTTGACCGATTTTATAGAGTTGATAAATCGCGTTCTAGAAAAGAAGGCGGCAATGGACTCGGCCTTTCAATTGCTAAGAAATTAGTTAATTCTTATGATGGAATTGTGAAAGTTGAAAGTGTTGTGAATGAGTACACAAAAATATCAGTTGTATTCAAAGAATCTTTTATAAACAAATAAGTTCAATATTGTCAAATTAGCCTTTAACTCAATACTGTTAAGTGCTAAAATGGAAATGTAAACGGTTTATAATTTTCTTGGAGGGTGGAACATGAAGAATGATAATCATGTCGAAGCACCTGTAAGATTTGGAACTAACTTAGGGTTAATGTTAGAAATGTATGATAATTACGTTAATGATCCAGAGTCAGTACCGGAAGACTTGCAAGTGTTATTCGATGAATTAACAAGTAACAACACAGGCGCTGGCCTACAATCAAGTACTGGGGTGGACAACTCAAGTGTAAAACGTGTAATGCGTTTAATTGATAATATCAGACAGTATGGACATTTAACTGCAGATATTTATCCAGTGTACCGTCCAGAAAGAAAAAACGTACCAAAATTAACACATCAAGACTTTGGACTTTCAAAAGAAACTTTGGAAAAACTTCCAGCAGTTATCGTATCAGATCACTTTGATGGAGAATTTAACAATGCATATGAAGCAATAGAATATATGACTTCTTGTTACCAAGGTCCTATCGCTTTTGAGTACACGCATATTAATAATAATGAAGAACGCGTATGGTTGAAGAGATATATCGAATCAACACATACAATTGAAATTTCTAAAGAAGAAAAAATCGAACTATTAAAAAGTTTAGCTGAAGTAGAAGGCTTTGAAAAATATATCCATAAGAATTTCGTAGGTGCTAAACGCTTCTCAATCGAGGGTGTAGATAGTTTAGTACCAATGTTACAAAGAGTCTTAAAACGTACGAATGCTGCTAATATACCAAACATCCAAATTGGTATGGCGCATAGGGGTAGATTAAACGTTTTAACTCACGTATTAGAAAAGCCATATGAAATGATGATTTCAGAATTTATGCATAAGAACCCACTTATTTTCTTACCGAAAGATGGTTCTTTAGAAATCACAGCTGGTTGGACAGGCGATGTTAAATATCACTTAGGTGGTACGAAGACAACAAGTAAATACGGTATCGAACAATCGATTACTTTAGCAAACAACCCAAGTCACCTAGAAATCGTTTCTCCAGTCGTTCTTGGTAAAGCGAGAGCTAATCAAGATACAACAATTGATACTGGAAGACCAAGTCAAGATGTTAATAAATCACTTGCAGTCTTAATTCATGGTGATGCTGCATTCCCTGGACAAGGTATTAACTTTGAATCTATGAACTTAAGTAACTTAGATGGTTATACAACTGGTGGTTCATTACACATCATTACGAATAACAGAATTGGTTTCACTACTGAAGCAGAAGATGGACGCTCTACAACATACTCAACTGATGTTGCAAAAGGTTATGACTTACCAATTATCCATGTAAATGCAGATGATGTTGAAGCTACTGTTAAAGCAATTGAAATGGCAATGGACTTCAGAGAGAAATTCAATAAAGATTTCGTCATCGATTTAGTTGGTTATAGACGTTATGGACATAACGAAATGGACGAACCATCTATTACAAATCCAATGATGTATAAAGCGATTAAAGAACATCCATCTATTGAACATATTTATGGTAAAAAGCTTGTCGAAGAAGGCATTATTACAGAAGCTGAAATGAATGAAATTTTTGAAGATGTAACGAAACGCCTAAGAGCTGCTCATGACAAGATTGATAAAGATGCTGAAATGGATAATCCAGAAATGACTTTACCTGATAACATCAGTGAAGGACAAGATTATGAGTTAGCAAACGCTACTTATGAAGAATTAAAAGCGATCAATGATGCAATGTTTGATTATCCAGAAGATTTCACAGTCTTCAAGAAGTTAAACAAAGTATTAGATAGACGTCGTGAACCATTTGAAAAAGACGGTCTTGTAGACTGGGCACATGCTGAACAACTTGCATTTGCGACAATTTTACAAAATGGTACACCAATTCGATTAACTGGACAAGATTCAGAACGTGGAACATTCGCGCATAGACATGCTGTGTTACATGATGAGAAAGATGGTAAGTTATTTATTCCATTACATCACGTACCGAATGGTAAAGCATCATTCGATATTCATAACTCACCATTATCTGAAGCTGCAGTAGTTGGTTTTGAATATGGTTATAATGTTGATCATCCACAATCATTTAATATTTGGGAAGCGCAATACGGTGACTTTGCAAATATGGCACAAATGATATTCGATAACTTCTTATCTAACAGCAATGCTAAATGGGGAGAAAAGAGTGGTTTAGCTTTATTCTTACCACATAGTAATGAAGGACAAGGTCCTGAACATTCATCAGCAAGATTGGAAAGATTTTTACAATTAGCTGGCGAAAACAACATGACAATCGCTAACTTAACAAGTGCTTCTAACTATTATCACTTATTAAGAAGACATGCAAAATATCTTAACACAGATAAAATGAGACCATTAGTCTTAATGTCACCAAAAAGCTTATTAAGAAATAAAATTGTTTCTCGTCCAATTGAAGAATTCACTAAAGGACAATTTGAACCAATTTTAGTTGAACCATATAAGAAGACTAAAGTTAAGAAAGTTATTATTTCATCAGGAAAAATGTTTATTGACTTAAAAACTGAATTACAAAAAAATCCTAACGATGAACTTTGTCTAATTGCACTTGAACAACTTTATCCATTCCCTAAAGAAGAGATAAAGAACGTTCTTTCTGAATTCAGAAATCTAGAAACAGTTCGCTGGGTTCAAGAAGAAGCGAAAAACCAAGGTGCTTGGTCATTCGTTAGCTTAAAACTTCAAGACATTCTAGAAGATCGCAAAGTAGAGCTTGAATATCACGGTCGTAAAGTACGTTCTTCAACTGCAGAAGGCGACGGCGAAATATACAAACTTATACAAAGTAAAGTAATCCAAGAAGCTTTAAAACATAATTAGGGGGAAAAGAATCATGTCAGAGGTAAAAGTACCAGAATTAGCAGAATCAATTACAGAAGGAACAATTTCAGAATGGCTCAAATCAGTTGGTGACCAAGTTGAAAAGGGCGAAAATATCGTCGAATTTGAAACTGACAAAGTAAATGTTGAAGTCATTTCAGAAGTTGCAGGTGTTCTAACTGAAATCAAAGCTGAAGAAGGCGATACTGTTGAAGTAGGTTCAGTCATTGCTGTCGTTTCAGACGGAGAAGCACAACCAGCTTCAAACGATGCTAAACCTGAAAAGCAAGAAGAACCATCTAAAGAAGATGCAGGTAAACCAGAAGCTACAGAAGCTAAAGAAGAAACAGCATCTTCAAATGAAAGAATTCAAGCAACACCATCAGCACGTCGTTTAGCACGTGAAAAAGGTATCGACTTAAGCAAGGTTAAGACTCAAGCAGGAGACGTTATTCGTCCAGAAGACGTTGAAAGTGCAGCTAAACCTCAACCACAAGCTAAACCAGCTGAGAAAAGCCAACCAGCACAAGCTAAATCTAATGACAATCCTTCTAAACCTGTTGTTCGTGAGAAATTATCACGTAGACGTCAAACAATAGCTAAGAAATTATTAGAAGTATCTAATAATACAGCTATGTTAACAACATTTAATGAAGTTGATATGACTAACGTAATGGAATTACGTAAACGTAAGAAAGAAAAATTCCAAGAAGACCATAACGGTACACGTTTAGGATTCATGTCATTCTTCACTAAAGCAGCAGTAGCAGCATTGAAGAAATATCCTGATGTAAATGCTGAAATTGATGGTACTGATTTAGTACTTAAACAATTCTATGATATCGGTATTGCCGTTTCTACAGAAGAAGGTTTAGTAGTACCAATCGTTAAAGATTGTGACAAGAAAAACTTCGCTGAAATCGAACAAGATATCGTAGACTTAGCTGTTAAAGCTAAAGACAAAAAATTAGGCTTAGATGACATGATGGGTGGATCATTCACGATTACTAATGGTGGTGTATTTGGTTCATTAATGTCTACACCAATTATCAATGGTACACAAGCTGCTATTTTAGGTATGCACTCAATTGTTACAAGACCAATTGCAATTGATAAAGATCGTATGGAAAATAGACCGATGATGTACATCGCGTTAAGCTATGACCACAGAATTATTGATGGAAAACAAGCAGTAGGATTCTTAAAAACAATTAAAGACTTAATTGAAAATCCAGAAGATTTATTATTAGAATCTTAATATAGCATTATGGAAAAATACAACGACAGTAATTGTCGTTGTATTTTTTTCGTATTATGAATCATCTCAATTCTGAGATGTGGTTTTATTTTTATATGAAAATGGCTTACTATAAAGAAAGTATTGAATTGAAACAATAATTTTAAATGAGGGATAATATAGGTAAATCGATACATGAACGTTGGAAAGAAGACGCGTATTACTATGAAAAACGTGCTGCAGAAGATGAGAACTACGAAGAAACGAAAGCAAGAGTCGAAAAGAAAAAAGCTCAAATTATAGAATCATTGAAACACAATAAGGATAAAATTAAACAAATGGAAGAACAATTGAGTAAGAAAAACAGGTAAGAGGTTAGGAAATAAGGAATTAAGCAAAGTAGAAATTCAAATTAAGTACACCTCTATTAAAGTTCATATAAAGCCCTAGTGTTATTAACAAATTTAAGTGGTAAAATAATTATGAAATACTATCACATAAAATATAAATAGAGGTGGGCTTAATGTCAGTTGATTGGTCAATATTGTCAAATCCTATTGTTGTATCAGTAGTAGGGGGCTTCGTAGGTTGGTTGCTATCCCAATTTACAAATAAGAAAAGAATGGAACACGAGAAAGAAATAAATGACATGAAGTTAAAAGCAGATGTCGTCGTAAAGTCAAGAATGGAATGGATTAAAGAAGTTAGGGAATTAAGTTCAAGATTAATTAAAAATTATACTGAAATGTATAAAACTAACGGGGATGCAGAGTTCGTTTTTAAATCAGTTAAACAACTTGATGAAAGTAATCACGCTTTAATAGAGAAACATAAAACTGAAACTGATGAAAATAAAAGTGATTATCTATTAAAAAAAATTACTTCTAATACAGAGAAATTAGGTAATTTAGAGAATAAATACGCAACATTATCAAATGATTTACTTACATATGTTGGTCGATTTAGTGAAATAAAATTTCTTTTCAAATCTTATTTTTCAGAGGAAAATATAGACGGAAGTGCCAATGAACAAAATAGCGAATTAATAGATGCAATGGAAAATTGTATAGCATTGTTAACTAAATATTGCACAAAACCAGAAGAAGTAAATAAAAATGAACTGCAACAATCATTAGATAACTTTACATATAAACTCAGTAAATATTTAAAAGAAGAATGGGAAAAAGTTAAACGGATTGAATAATCCCCCAAATTTCCCCCGAGAACTTAAATAATTATAGATATTTATACATACTAAACTAAAACCAGGTTACTTATAAACCGCTTCACTACAACGTTTTAGCATGTATAAAGATAGTATATATATATTACCTAAACCCAGAAGATTTATTATTAGAATCTTAATATAAATAGGAGTCACCAATATCTCATGATATTGGTGGCTTTTATTGTATATAAAAGATAATATGGATTGAGGTTATTTGCACTTTGGGCCAGAACTGCTAATAACGGTACCAGTATTTACAAAACTCGTAAGAAGTGTAAATACTAGGGCTCTTATGAACACTTTCGACCAAACTTGTTCGTAACGACACCCATACAACACAAAAATATATTTTTCATTATTCTCAATTTGATTGATTTGTCATACTTTGAATTTATTTGATATAATTTATAGGAATTCATATATAGGAGAGATATTCATGAATGGACTACGAAGTGTTACATTATGGACTTTTGATATTAAAGAAACAGAGTCATTTTATAAAGATATTTTAGGGCTTAATACCTTGATGAACCATGAAAAGAATATCTTACATATCGGTGATGCAAATCTTGCACCTGGTACGAGACTGATTTTCAAGCAATATTCTGGTGACTCAGATCAATTAGATACGCATTTTCACGGGATAGCTTTACGTGTACCGACTGATTACGCATTATATGAATATAAACAACAATTTGATGATCATCAAGTTAAATATGAGTCTGTACAACAATTAAATGGTAAGCATCTATTTAAATTTTATGATAATAATGGACATGCGTTACATCTTATTTCTGATGAACAAAATTCTGGTGTACCTCTTGGAACTGCTTATGATGGTGGTCCAATTAGTCCCATTCATCAAATTCAAGGAATAGGGCCGGTCATGGTTAAATCACCCGAGACTCAAGCAACTGGCTCATTATTAAATAATATTTTTGAGTTGCAATTGTTTGCTGAATACAAGACAATAGATGATGAGTCAGCTATCGTATTTAAAGTCGGTGCTGGTGGAAATGGCGGAGAGTTACATTTGATTGATTATCCAGATGCGATTGAGTCATTGAATCCACCTATCGAAAGAGTAGCAATCTCCATTGATGATATCGATCATTTTGAAAAAATTGTTAATCACGTTAAAGGAATTGAAATGGAACATCATATTATTCAACATGAAGCCGGCTTAATTTCGTTATATGTGCGTGACTTAACTGGCATCATCATTACAATTACATATGACACAGTGAATTAAAGGAGCGGTTTATTTATGTTACATGAAACTTGGAAAGAAAATCACGTTATTAAACAAGTAGAAGTTACACATACAGATGCACAAAAATTTAAAGTATCTGATATGTTAACAGTAGGTAAAACATATGATGTCGTTAATGAAACAGAAGAATATTATCAAATCATTGATAATTCTGGTCATGTTGGCGGCTACTACAAAACATACTTTAAAGAAGTATAAATATACGATAAGAGTCTGATACATCTATATGTTCCGGACTCTTTTTTAAGTTTATAAAATGTACTAAAGGAGAACACAATGGCTAATTTTAATAAATATTTAAACAACGATGAAACAATATATGATGACGCTTTGTCTATGATAAAGCTTAATAAGAATATACTTTTAAAAGGACCGACTGGTTCAGGAAAAACGAAACTTGCTGAAACACTTGCGAGAGATTTAAACAAACCGATGCATTCTGTAAACTGTTCTGTAGATTTAGATGCCGAAAGTTTATTAGGTTTCAAAACAATTGAAACAAACGAACAAGGTCATCAACAAATCGTATTTATCGATGGACCTGTTATTAAAGCGATGAAGAATGGCGACATTTTATATATCGATGAAATCAATATGGCGAAACCAGAAACGTTACCTATTTTAAATGGTGTATTAGACTTTAGAAGAGCATTAACGAATCCATTTACTGGTGAAGTCGTACAAGCTAAAGAAGGATTTTCAGTTATTGCCGCAATCAATGTAGGCTATATCGGAACATTACCAATGAACGAAGCATTAAAAAACAGATTCGTTGTCTTGGATATTGATTATATAGATGGCGAAACATTAAAAATGATTATTAAAGAACAAAGTGCATTACAAGATGATGAAATCATCGATTCAATCGTTCAATTTAATAAGGATTTACGCATTATGTCGAGCCAAGGTCAAATTTCAGAAGAGTCAGCGAGTATAAGAGCATTGATTGACTTAGCTGATTTAGCAACTGTCATTCCAGTAAGACGTGCAATTAAACGCGCTATTATAGACAAAATAGACGACGAAAGAGAACAACAAGCTATACAAAATGCAATTGAATTAATTTTCGAGTAAGGAGAATATCATGAGTGATCGTTTTATATTATTTAATGACGAACAAATCGATGCACAACAAATAATGATGTTAACTGATTTAGCTAAATTATTACTTGAAGATCCAAACGTTAAAGTTTCTTTCCAAAAATTCCAACACTATGATCCTATCAACAATACATGTAATGTTAGTTTCACTTGGTTACATCGACCTGAACACATTATAAATGCAGGGTTAAAATCCGACATCATGTTAGATACTTTAGGATTTAAACATACAGATCCAGCTATATATAAAGAAGTATTAGATGAGTCATTTGATCATATGAGCTTTTTTAAACAATTATTTATGCTTATTGAAGAATACCGTCTTTCAAATTTGATTATGTCTAAACGTCCAGTCACTAAAAAGTTGTTTAAGCATAGATTGAACGTCAAAATCAAACAAAATAATAGTCAAATTCATGTTTATCAAACGAAGACAACTTATACAGACTTATTATTTTTAGCAATAGAACATGCTATTTTAAATGAAAATTTCATCAACAATATTTCAATAAATGATGATTTTGATGATGCACTCGTACAAGTGTTTAATCGATTAACGCAAATATTCAACTTGCAATCATCAGAAGACAGTTATGATTTAGCTGTAAGTATTATGATTTTAGTAGATTATTTATTAAAAGAAGATATGCTTAACCAGTATTATCATATTCCAGAGCGTATTTATCGTTCTTATGAAGAAGAGTGGACTTTAGAAGATTTAAAACGTCAAGATGCGGCTAACACTGATCAAAGTCATGAACAAGATCATGATCCAGACGACATTGAATCTGCAGATGCTGAAACAAAGACGAACGATAGTCAAACTGACAGCAAATCTTATTTAGAAATGGAACTTCACGAAGGTGAAAATAGCGACATTTTGACAGATAATGATAGAGAAGGTGACGCTGGCGATGATATGACGGATATGATGGAGAAAAAAGGTAAGGGCTCTAACAATACTTTAGATGATGAAGAGGGCGGCGCACAAGGTCTTAATCAGCAATATCAACTTAAAGGTATTAACCAAAATGTTTCTCTTACTTTCAATCGACCAGATATTTTACCAACACATATGGAAGCATATAAAGAAGCTGTCGATAGTGTTCAGTTTGAAATAAAAGATTTAACAAGCATAATCCAAAAATCTATGAATCATCAATATAGTGATATAAGAGAAAACTTAACTAAAGGTCGCTTACAAAAAAATCTTCTAAATTGGTTTATCGATGATCAATATAAACTATTCTTCAAAAAAGACGCATTTAGCAGAAAATTAGATGCAACATTCACATTATTAGTTGATGCGTCAGCAAGTATGCACGACAAAATGGAAGAAACTAAAAAAGGTGTCGTCCTATTCCATGAAACACTTAAAAATTTAGATATAAAACATGAAATTCTTGGTTTTAGTGAAGATGCTTTTGAAGCTGATAAATTGAATCAACCTAATACTATTGAAGAACTTATCTTATATAATGAATCAACACTTAAACAGAATGATGCAAGAATTATGACGTTAGAACCTCAAGATGATAATAGAGATGGTGTCGCTTTAAGAGTTGCAACTCAACATTTACTTCAAAGATCTGAGTCTCAAAAATTCTTAATTGTATTTTCTGATGGTGAACCTTCAGCATTTGATTATGCAGAAGATGGCATTATAGATACACATGAAGCTGTAATAGAAGCCGATAAACAAGGGATTTATGTCTTTAATGTATTCCTTAATCAAGACGTGATTGATGAAGCAACGAAAAAGACTGTTCATAACATCTATGGTAAACAAAGTTTATTTGTAGAAGGTGTTGAAAATTTACCATACCAGTTGGCACCGTTATTGAAAAAATTACTGTTGCAATCTATATAATTAACAAACTTAAATAATAACATTCTTTTTTAAATTTTCAGAAATTTCATATAGACGAAAACTAACTCCAATGATAGAATATTAATTATTGTAAGACGTAAAAGGAGTAAAATATATGAACAAGAATATTTTTGTAGTAGGGTTTATGTTATTTGCGATATTCTTTGGTGCCGGGAACTTAATTTTTCCTCCAGCATTAGGATTATCGAGCGGTCATTTCTTCTGGCCAGCAATATTTGGTTTTGTCATTACGGGAATCGGTTTGCCACTTATTGGTGTAATCGCAGGTTCAATTGAGGAAAAAGGATACAGAGTTTCATTAAGTAAAATTCATCCAGTCTTTGCAATTGTATTATTAGTTGCAATTTCTTTAACAATAGGACCATTATTCGCAATACCACGTACAGCAGCAACATCTTTCGAAATGGGTATTACACCAATTTTTGATACAAATAGTTCAATGGCTTTATTTATTTTCTCACTGATTTACTTTATCATTGTCTTTTACTTAAGTTTCAACTCAAGTAAAATGGTCGATAAAGTCGGTGCGATTTTAACACCATTACTATTAATTTCAATTACAGCATTAATTATTAAAGCATTCTTCTCATTAGGTGGAGAAGCACCTGTTGCAGGTGATACTGCAGTATATAGTAGTGCTGGAACAAGCTTTGGTAAAGGTTTCGTTGAAGGTTACTTAACAATGGATGCTATCGCAGCTATTGCTTTCTCACTAATTGTTATTACAGCAATTAAGAGTAAAGGTGTAACGAGAGAAACAGGATTATTCAAACAAACAATTTATGCAGGTGTTATTGCAGCACTTGCACTTGGATTTATTTACATCTCATTAGGTTGGATCGGAAATCACATGAACGTTTCAGCTGAGACACTTAAAGAATTAAACGATAACGGTCAAAATATCGGTACTTATCTCTTAACAACAGCCGCTCAATTAGCATTCGGTGAGTTTGGTAAATATTTAATCGGTATTATCGTTGCATTAGCTTGTTTAACAACAGCTACAGGTTTAATCGTATCAGTGAGTGAATTCTTCCACGAGATTATACCTAAAATTTCTTACAAATGGTTTGTAACAATCTTTACATTAGTTAGTTTCATCCTTTCAAACCAAGGTTTAACTACAGTAATTAAAGGTTCACTACCAGTATTATTAGTGTTATATCCAATCGCAATTACAGCTGTATTATTAATTGTTCTTGCTAAGTATGTTGGTACACCACCAATCGCACAGCAATTATCAGTAGCACTTGTAACAATTATTTCATTAATATCAGTTGTAAACCAAATGGGTTGGGCTAAAATTGGATTTATTCAACAATTACCATTATCAACTTACCAAATGGAATGGATTCCATTTGCAATCGTTGGATTCATTATTGGATTTATAATTGGTAAAGTTAAGAATCAAGCACCAATCACATATTCGTAAGTTGTATAAGAATCTTCAAAATTATTTTGAAGATTCTTATTTTTTATGTCATCATATTGATAACAAGATAAAAAGGGGTTGGTTTTCATGATTTTAAATGCATTTATAAACAAAGATGAAACATGGTTATTATGGGCAATTCTAGTAGGTATTGCAGCGCTAAGTATCTTTTTAGAACAAAGGTATCAATTTGCAGCAAAACTAACAGGCGCTATCATTGCATTAATTGGTGCGATGATATTATCCAATCTCAATATCATTCCGATTGAATCGCCAGTTTATGATCAAGTATGGGAATATGTTATTCCGTTAGCAATTCCTTTACTTTTATTTAGATCAAACATATTTAAAATCTGGAAAGAAAGTAGAAGACTTTTATTTATATTCCTAATCAGTTCAGTAGGTACTGTAGTAGGTGTTGCAGTAGGATTTTTATTACTTCACCAATTTATACCTGAACTAGATAAAATAGGTGCTATGATGACTGGTAGTTACATAGGTGGTGGTGTAAATTTTGCAGCACTTAGCACGAAATTCCAAACACCAGGAGAATTAGTTTCCGCAACAGTTGTAGCCGATAATAGTGTAATGGCTTTCTATTTTATTGTATTGATTACACTTCCAAATATGAAATTTGTTAAAAAATATTTTAAAAGACTTTATACGTCAAATGATGATACGAACAGTAATCAAGCAGAAGCATATTGGAAACGAAACGAAATAAGTTTAAAAGATATTGCTTATTCGATTTCAATAGCATTTGCGTTAGTTGCGATAAGTTTTAAAATTTCAGAACTCGTTAATGAATACATTCCTAAAAACAATCACTTTATGGAAATATTAGTGAGTATTATAGGTGACCAATTTTTATTGTTAACAACATTAACACTTGTTACAGTAGCTATGTTTAGTAAATTCTTTGAGAATTTAAACGCTTCTGATGAACTCGGTACATTTTTAATATATATTTTCTTTGTCGTAATAGGTGTACCAGCATCTATACCAATCATTATCAAAACAGCACCATTATTATTTATTTTCGTTGCCGTTATTTTGATTTTCAATTTATCTATAACACTGTTCTTCGGAAAATTGTTCAAATTCAATATTGAGGAAATGATACTCGCTAGTAATGCAAATGCCGGAGGACCAACAACAGCAGCTGCTTTAGCAATATCTAAAGGTTGGCAAGGATTAGTCGGACCTATTTTAATCATAGGTACTTTAGGTTATGTAATCGGAAATTACGTCGGAACATTAATGGGGTATTTCTTAGGCCAATTTATGTAAGTGGGTTGTTGGATGAGTAGGCGGTGTAGGAGGTGTGAGTTTGTTGGGTATAACTCAGATTTATAACCAAGTCATGGCTTTATTCAGTACTTAAGCCATGACTTGAGCCATCTCTTGGCTTTATTCAGTACTTAAGCCATGACTTGAGCCATCTCTTGGCTTTATTCGGTACTTAAGCCATGACTTGGACCATCTCTTGGCTTTATTCAGTACTTAAGCCATGACTTCGCTCATCTCTTGGCTTTATTCGGTACTTAAGCCACGACTTGGTCCATCTCTTGGCTTTATTCCATACTTAAGCCAAGACATAGGCAATCTATTCACTTAAATAAGCCTTCACAATGCACACCTCGAATACTCTCATACTCACATCCACAAATCTACACACAAAAATCCCACCAACAAATGCGAAGTTTGTTGGTGGGTCTATTATTTATGATTTAAATGTGTTTCTCAATTGCTGCTGTTCGTCTTTGAGTTGTAATAATTTTGTTTTTAAGTCTTGTTCTAAGCTTTGTAATTCTTGTTCTGCTTGCTGACGTTTGCGCGTGCCGTCTTCTTGTATGCGTAATGTTTCTTGAATTGTATCTACTATATTAGTTTGAGTCGTCTTCAATGTTTCGATATCAACGATGCCTCGTTCATTTTCTTCAGCTGTTCTAATCGCATTCTGTTTCAACATTTCAGAGTTCTTCAGCAATAATTCATTAGTTGTATCTGTTACTTTTTTCTGAGCTTCTGAAGCACCTTGTTGTCTTAAAAGTGTTAACGCGATTGCCATTTGATTTTTCCATAATGGGATACTCGTTAAAATTGAACTTTGAATTTTTTCTGCTAAAGTTTGATTAATATTTTGTATCATTCTGATTTGTGGGGCAGATTGTAATGTGATTTGTCTAGAAAGTTGTAAGTCATAAATTCTTTTTTCTAGTCTATTAATATATTGTTGTAAATCTGCCAGTTCCTGCACATCCATTTGGTTATTAGATGCTTTAACTTTTTGTTCTAATTCTACAAGATTATGTTGCTTCAACTCGTCGCGTTTCTTTTCTGCTGCGGCGATATAAATATTTAATGCATCAAAGTAAGCTTTATTTTCTTCATATAATTGATCTAATAAGCCAACATCTTTCATCAGCATATTTTGTGATTTCTGCAATTCTACAGATATACGATCGACTTGTGCACCAACAGATTGATATTTACTAAACATTTCATTTACAGAACGTTCAGCTCTTCTAAAAATACGTTTCAATCTAGATTGATTTTGTTTTTGTAATTCATCTGGATTTACTTCTTTTAATTTATTCATTAAGTTTCTTAATGAATTACCAATAGGTCCTACATCTTTAGATTGTACTTGTGTCAGCATTTGATGTGAGAACTGTGATAATTTATTTTGTGCTTGTTGACCATAGAGTAGAAGACCATCATTATCTAATGGCTTAATCTGCTTAGCAATTTCGTCAATTCTTCGTTGATCTTCATCTGAGAATGTCTTTTCGTATGTTGATGTCACATCAGAAGGGGTTTGCTGTTCTGTAACTTCTGAAGTTTGTGGTGTTAACGCTTCTGATGAATCTTTAAATGGGTCATCAATAAGGTCGTCAAATAAGTTCTTATTCGTTTCAGTCATTGTTACGCTCCATTTCATATTCATATTTTTTATGAGTTTTTGTTAAATTCACTTTTTCTTTCGTTGATTCTGGAATGCCTTTTCTATAGCTATTTCTTTGTTTAGCAATATCAGCAAGTTCCATTTCAATATCTAATTGATGATAACTCGATTCATTTAACTCTTTTAAATCGGCAACGAGTGTTCGTTTATTTTCATCAATCGTGAGCTTTGTTTGTTTAAGTTTAGCTTTTTCTTCTTTAGATTTATTTGGCATACGTTGTAATAGCGTGTAATTATCAATTAAATTCACAGTATTATCTAGGTGAGAGTAGAAGAAGCTTTCTACTTTATAAAATTTCTCTGGTGACTGTTTAACTGTGTTATAAATTGTACGTGCCAATTTAGCAACTTCGTTTAAGTTCTTGAATTCTTTATACGATCTAATACGCATATAGTTTTTATAAAGTCTTTTCAATTTGGGCTGCGCTTCGTTTAATTGTTTTCTAATAAAATGGAATTCTCGACGTGTTAAACCCATTTCTTTTAAATAACGTCGTGAACTATACCATTGGATTGGTAAAAAGCTAATAACGTAAGTGCCTGCAAATACAGCCATATCTATAAGAAAATTTAAATCTAGTTGAAAAACACTAAATAAAAAAGCAATAAATGATATAGGTACTGCTAATAACGCACCTAATACATATGATAAATTATATTTCATTGTCATCTTCCTAATTTATAACGTTTTGAAATGCTTAGTTTTTTCATCTAAAGTGGTATCTTCGATTGTATAATTTTCTACAACTGAAGCTGGTGCTACTCCCTGGATAACACCATTAATAAATTGTTCTAATTGATCTTCTTCACCACTTGCGTATATTTCTACATAATCGCTGACATTTTCAACGGTACCAACTATTTTATGTTTCTTAGCGAGTTGAGCAGTGAAAAATCGAAACCCAACACCTTGTACACGTCCAAAAACTTTAATATGTTTTCCGTTCATATTTATCACCTCATATCTTTATTATAAAGGGTTCAGTGTAAAAAAACTAATAATTAGAAACAAATCCACAAGCTATTTTCTTGATTTAATATTCAATAAGATTTAAATTAACTCTAGGGCAATTTTCTAAATAGGGGAGATTTTAAGATGTATAAAATCGTAACAATCCGAACAGATTATGAGGGATGGTGGCTGTTTGACGATTGGAAAGACTATATCATTAAAGAAATTGAATGTCAGGACTATGAAGAAATGGTTAGACAATATCATAATCTACTTAATCAATATCAAACGAAGTTTACGAATGAACTCGTAGGTAAACATAATATACATGCATTCTATAATAATTGTGATCTTTCGTATTGCGAAGACTGCGAAGAAGATATGCAAATATTTTATAGTATTCTTATATTAAATGACAATTCAATTTATACGCCATTACCAAAATAATAAATTCTGAAAATATCTTAAATGGTATTGCATTTGAATATTCTGTGACGTATAATAAGAAATAGCAATATCGTTATTCCATATTGCAAATAACATTATTAATTAATTGTGTTTTTTGTAATATGCGAATATCGCATATTGAATTTTAGTCTTGGAGGTTTCACAATTATGAAACAAGGTACAGTTAAATGGTTTAACGCAGAAAAAGGATTTGGCTTCATCGAAATTGAAGGAGAAAATGACGTATTCGTACATTTCTCAGCAATTAACCAAGAAGGTTACAAATCTTTAGAAGAAGGTCAAGCAGTAGAATTCGAAGTAGTTGAAGGCGACCGTGGCCCACAAGCTGCAAACGTTGTAAAACTATAATATATATGAATTTGAACGACTAAAAAGAAACCCTAACATCGTTAGGGTTTCTTTTTGCGTTATCATATTGTTATTATTTAATAATAAATTTTCATGATTTCAGCTTATTATTTTACGTCGTTCATAATTAATTGTTTTAATGTTTGTCGCTTAATAACTTCTCTCGCTTTTCCATCTTTAACAAATAGAACTGAAGGTTTAAGCATTTGATTATAATTTGAACTCATAGAGTAGTGATAAGCGCCTGTAGATAATACAGCTATATAATCACCGATTTTTGTAGATTTAGGTAGTTTCATATCTCTACCGATTAAATCACCTGATTCACATAACTTACCAGCAATTGTAACGTCATGTGTGTCTTCATCATTTCTATTCACTAACAATGCTTCATATTGTGCATCATAAAGTGCCGTTCTAATATGATCACTCATACCACCATCAATTGATACATACGTATTAACATTAGGAATCTCTTTAATTGTTCCTACTTGATACAACGTAACACCCGCTTCACCAACAATTGAACGTCCTGGCTCAATAGAAATCTCTGGAATAGCCATATCATATTTTTGACTATTTTCTTTGATCGCATCTGTAATCAATTTAATACCATCTTCAATAGGGTAACTCTTATCCGCTTCAGTATATTTAATACTAAAACCGCCACCTAAATTTAATATATCAATCTCAATATCATGTTCTTTTAACCATTCAAATACAATTTGGATTGTGTTGATTGTACCATCAGCTTCAAAAATTTGTGATCCAATATGGAAGTGAATTCCTTTAAAATCAATTTTATCTGATGCTTGCAAAGCACGAACACCTTCAAGTGCAGTACCATGTTTAATAGACAAACCAAATTTACTATCTTCTTGACCAGTTTGTATAAATTCATGCGTATGTGCTTCAACACCAGGATTCACTCTTAATACAGCTTTAATAGGCTTAGAAGCTAATCTATTAATACGTGTGATTTCATCTAATGAATCAATGACGAAATATTCAACGCCACTTTCAATCGCATATTCAATTTCTTCATTCGTCTTATTGTTACCATGAAAATGAATTTTACTTGGGTCAAATCCACTTGCTAAAGCTGTATATAATTCACCTTCAGATACAACATCTAGCCCCATATCTTCTTCTGCCATCAATTTAAACAATTGAATACTACTAAATGCTTTAGAAGCATAAGAGATATTATATGATAAGCCACTTTCTTTAAATGCTTCATGGAATCTTCTACATTGTGTTCTAATTTGTTCCTCATCATAAACGATAGTAGGGGTACCAAAACTTGCAGCTATCGTTTGTAATGATACATTGCCCATTGTAAGAACACCTTGGTCATTATATTTAACTGTCATTATCTAATCTCCTTTATTAATGAATGATGGTTTAATGCACTGATTTGCTCAGAATTTGCACCAACACCTTTAAATGTAAATTCATCAATCCTTATATCGTTACTATACATCACGACTTGATCACCACTTTGGATTGTATCATCTACTTCAACGAACATGTGACTCATCATCAACCCTCTAATTGGATAGCGTTGTTGATTAATAAGTGCATCATGTTTCGCTCTTGTCTTAAGTATACCGTCTCCATAGCCAATATCAACTACAGCAATGTTACAATCTTTATCAGCTGTATATTGGAAACTATAACCACAAGTTTCTCCTTTTTTAATAGGGCGAACTTGTATCACATTAGCTGTGACTGTAAAGTTTTGTTCAGTAAGTGTAGTAGGGAGGGTACTATAAGGTCTTGACCCATAAAGTATAATACCAAGACGCGCATGTGTATGTTGATTAAACAATCCGTCTTCTCTTACATAACTTGCACTATTTTGTGCGTGAATAAATTTGAAGGCATAACCATGGTCTAATATAAATGATAAGCAATCAATCCAAGCTTGTCTTTCTGTTTCATATTCATCGCCACCAAATTCATCTGCATATCCAAAATGTGTCCAAATACCTTCGATAATCGCTTGCTCTGCAATAGGTAAGTTTTCATTATGTTTAAGTACTTGCAACATTTCATCTTGATCTTTCAAACCAGAACGGTGTAGTAGATTTTCAAGTTCTAAATGTAATTTAACGCCTGCTAAATCTTCTAAATGTTTATGATAGAACGTCAATGAAGGTAACGTCATCGCAATGTTATGTGCCTTTAATGTTTCAAATTCGATAGAAGGATTCATCAAAAAGATATTTACTTGTTTATCTATTTCACGAATTCTTACCGCTTCATGAAGTGATGTTGTACTGAATGTTTGAATACCTGCCTGAATAAAGGATTTAACTGCGAATTCTAATCCAAAATGATAAGCATCGTTTTTCACGACAGCCATAACTTTGTTATCTTTAATAACGTTTTTAGCATTTTTTATAAAATTTTGTTCATCAATCGTAATACGTGCTACCATTATTTGTCCGCTCCTTGATTTAATAGTGCTGTATAGTAATCAGCGACACTGATCAATACTTCTTCATCGAAATTGAGTCTATTTGTATGTAGACCATAAATATAATCTTTTTCAACATTGCGTGTTCCAAAAAAGACAAAATAGCTTGGTGCTAATTGACGATAGAAACTAAAGTCTTCGCCAAATAAATAAGGCTTTTCAAGTTCATGTAATGTTAAGTCGAGGCTCATTAAAGCTTCTTTAACGCCATCATATAATTGTGCATCATTTGTAGTAGGTGGATATCCTTCTGCAAAATCAACTGTACATGTAACACCAAATAACAATTCAACACTTTCTGCGATTTTTTGCATTTGATTTTTAACAATTTCAAGATCATTCGTATCATATGTACGAATTGTACCTTCTAAGTAACCATTCTCTGGCACGGTATTAATGGCTTCTCCAACATTAAATTGTCCAACATGAACAATATTGCGATTTAAACCATTTAAATGAAATTGTTGAATTTGTGTAACTTGAGATAGCACATGCATCATCGCTTCTGATGCTGCTTTACCATCTTCTTTACTGGCAACATGACTTGAGCTTCCTTTTAAGTAAAATCGATACTCTGTTGCACTAGCTGTAATTTCATCATTTTTAAAAGCTACTGTACCGACATCTTCAAATGGCATAATATGAACGCCATAAATTTTCTCGATGTTATATTTATCAAACACGTTTGATTGGATTAATTGATTCGCACCAGCTTCAGTTTCTTCTGAAGGTTGGAATATAAATACGACATTATGCGGTAATTCACCTTTATCATATAAAGCTTTACAACGTTGTGTAAAAAGCATTAACGCTGTCGTATGACCATCATGTCCACATGCATGCATTACTTGATCAACCGTACTTTTATAAGGTACATCGTTTACTTCTTGAATAGGTAAGGCATCGATATCCGCTCGATACGCAATAGTATGATTCGAATTGCCTTCCAAATAACCAATGACACCCGTTTGAATAGGGCGTTCGTATGGAATATTTAATTGTTTTAAGAAGTCTTCAATATACGCAGTTGTCTCATATTCTTGCATACTTAACTCTGGGTGTTGATGTAAGTATCTTCTTGTATTTTTCACAAATTCTAATTCAGACATTTAACTCAGTCCTTTGTATTATGTATAGAAAGAGGGAGCGGGATAGAAATTTCATTTAAGGAAAATGATATCGCAGTCCCGCCCCGACTAAAATGATATTATTGATTTAAATTACGTAAAGCAGATACAATTTCTTTTTTACCGTCTTGAACATCTGCTGATTGTTTAATAACTTTAGCAGGTGTACCAGCTACTACTGCACCAGCTGGAACATCTTTAGTTACGATAGCGCCAGCTGCAACGATTGCACCTTTACCGACTCTAACGCCTTCAAGAATTACAGCATTTGCACCGATTAATACGTCATCTTCAATCACAACAGGTGATGCACTTGGTGGTTCGATCACACCCGCTAATACTGATCCAGCACCAACGTGTACATTTTTACCAGTTGTTGCACGTCCACCTAAAGTAGCGTTCATATCTACCATTGTACCTTCACCAACAACAGCACCGATATTGATTGTTGCACCCATCATTACAACAGCACCGTCTTCAATAACTGCATGTTCTCTAATGAAAGCACCTGGT
Organism: Mammaliicoccus sp. N-M50; assembly: GCF_022386995.1. NCBI lineage: Bacteria > Bacillati > Bacillota > Bacilli > Caryophanales > Staphylococcaceae > Mammaliicoccus > Mammaliicoccus sp. N-M50. Next base: position 46,203 of record NZ_JAJNJA010000001.1, read on the forward strand.
TCGATTCTTGCATTTGTATTTGTTAAGTCTTTTAATGGAATTGCTGAATTGCGACGATCATGTTCAATTTCTAAATCTGTAATAGCTGATTGATTTGCTTCATAAAAGCTCTTCCAATCTTTAGCATCACAGAAAATTGTTTTAGATGTTTCAGAACCAAATACTTTAAATGACTCTGGGAATTCAACATTTTCAAATGTGCCGTTTACATAAACCTTTAAAGGCGTTACTTTCTCTGCCTCACTAATATATTGTATAATTTCTTCTGCCGTAAAATCTTTAACCATGTTAAATTCTCTCCTCATTTAAATTATTGTATGTGTAATATCCGTTTTCTTTATTAACTAGAACATCTGCTACATTAATTGCGCCATTAGCGAAGATATCTTTAGACTGCGCACGATGTGTGATTTCAATCGTTTCGTCATGGCCAGCAAATAATACTTGATGTTCTCCAACAATTGTACCACCACGTTGTGAACTAATGCCAATTTCTGCAGGTTCACGTTTAGTAGTTGATTCATGTCTGTCATAAACTGGTACAGATTGTGCTCTTTTTTCTTTAATCGCATCATATAGTTGAACGAGTGTACCACTTGGTGCATCGACTTTCTTATTATGATGCTTTTCTAACATTTCAATATCAAAGTCTTCCAATAATGGTACTGCATATTGAATAATTTCTTTGAGTATATGCACGCCATAGCTCATATTTGCGCTGAAAAATACAGGCATGTTCTGAGATTTTTCTTTTAACTTTTCTATGATTTGTTCTTTTTCACCAGTCGTTGCGATAACTAAAGGTAATGTGAAGTCTTCTTCTAATAAAGGCAATAATAATTCAGGATTTGAAAAGTCAATCGCCACATCCGCTTCTGGTGCTTCAGAAATAGATTCGAAAGCAGGGTAGGGATATGATTTCGTTGAATCCTTCACGACAACACCAACAATTTCGTTATCTCTTTCTTCTGCTAATCTTGCGACGCGTTCATTCATTGCGCCATATCCGATTAATAATATCTTCATTGTTTTACACCATCTTTAAACTTAGTAAATGCTTCACTTAAAACGTTTCTTTCTTGTTCTTCCAATGTAACAAGCGGTAATCTTACTTCATAACGACCGAAACCTAATTCAGACGTTAATAACTTAATCGGCACTGGATTAACATCTACACTTAAGTGATCAAGTAATTCGGTAATATCACGATTTAAAGTGTTTGCTTGTTCTAATTGATCATTAACGACATAATCATATAATTGTTGTGTTTCTTGTGGTATAGCATTTGCTACTACTGAAATTAATCCCGCTCCGCCTAATTGATAATAATCCAACATATTGTCATCATTACCACTATATAATGCAAAGTCACTTGGTAAATGTTGTTTTAAAGTTTTTGCATATTCTAAATCTCCAGTCGCATCTTTTAAAGCTACGATGTATGGATTTTCACTTAGTTTAAGCACCGTTTCAATATCTATCGTCATATTTGTTCTTGATGGGACATTATAAAGTACAACAGGTAATGCAACTTCATCCGCAATTTTTGTAAAATGCGCGATTAATCCACGTTGACTCGTCTTGTTGTAATAAGGTGTGATTAACATAATCGCATCAGCACCTAATTCTTTAGCTTTTATGGAAGCATCGATAGAAGCTTGCGTATTGTTTGTACCTGTACCTGCAATAACTGGAACACGGCCATTTACTTTTTTAATCCCACATTCTAATAATGTATTTCTTTCTTCTGTTGTAAGGGTAGGGTTCTCTGCTGTTGTTCCGTTAATAATAATACTTTTAACACCATTATCTATTAAAAATTCTATATGATTTTCAAAGGCTTCGTAGTCTACATCCTCATTTGTAAATGGTGTTGTAAGGGCAACGCCCACACCGTTAAAAATATGTGACATACTGAACACTCCTCGTTATTTTTTATTTAATTCTAAAACTTGTTCTAGCACTTGAACGGCATTTAAACTTGCACCTTTTAATAAATTATCTGAAGTACACCAGATGTGGAATGTATTGTCTAAAGAATCATCTTTACGAATTCTTCCAACGAATACTTCATCTTTACCAGTAGAAAGAATCGCTAATGGATATTCATTATTTTCTACGTTATCTACTAAGACAACACGGTCATCTTCATTAAATAAGTTACGAATATCTTCAACAGTCACTTCTTTATCTAAAGTTACGTTTATATGCACACTGTGGCTGTCTTGAACAGGTACACGCACACAAGTTGCTGTTACATTTAAAGAAGGTTGATCTAAGATTTTTCTAGTTTCGTCGATCATTTTTTGTTCTTCTTTTGTATAACCATCTTCTAAAAATACATCTATATGTGGTAACACATTATTATAAATTGGGTGAGGGTAGTTCTTTGGTTCTTCTCCTTTTTCACCATTAGCTAAATCTTCACGACCAGCTAAACCAGATCCTGATACAGCTTGATATGTTGTATAAGCAACACGTTTCAATCCGAATTGATCTAATAAAGGTTTTAAAGGTACAACTGATTGAATTGTTGAACAGTTAGGGTTTGCAATAATTTTTCGATTTAATTTAGGTACATTCACTTCCGGAACGATTAAATCAATATCTTCATGCATACGCCATTGACTTGAATTATCGATTACAATTGCACCATGTTTTTCAAATAGTGGGGCGAATTTCTCGCTTGTACCGCCACCAGCACTCATAATAACGTAATCGAAATTGCCATCTGTTTTCTCTTCTGTCAATGCTTCAACAGTATAAGTTTTTCCTTGGAATTCGATTTGTTTACCTGCTGATCTAGGTGATGAAAATAATACAAGTTCATCAAATGGTACATTTCTTCTATCTAATACTTCTAATACTTTTTCTCCTACTAAACCTGTTGCGCCTACAACTGCTAATTTTGTCATTTTGTTCACTCCATCATTCATTATATATTAAATGCTTCACTTAAAGTTCGAACGGCAGTTTCTCCTAATTCACGATCAACAACATAAGAAATACTAATTTCAGAAGTTGTTGTTTGATAGAAGTTGATGTCATGACTAATTAAAGTACGGAATGCTTTTGAAGCTATTCCTGACATATCTCTCATGCCAGTTCCGATTACTGAAAGTTTAGCGTAGTTATCTCTCATTTTGTAACGTAAGTGAGGGTATTCCTCAGTAAGTTGTTCAATGATTTGTTCGATTTGATATACGTCTGAATCTTTAATCGTAAACGAAAGCTGTAATCCTTGTTGATTTTCAATTTGAGATATCATATCAACATTCATTGATTGTTCTTCTAATGAATCAAATAATTTCTGTAATAATGCAAAATTTTGCATCGGATAAGTTAAAGTAACATGAATCATATGTGTATCAAGTGCGACTCCTGTAACTGCTTTTTTCTCTAATATCTCTGTTTGTGGCATAATCCATGTTCCTTTCACGTTTGATAATGTTCTACCAAGATATAATGGTATGTTATAATTTTTTGCAATTTCGACACTTCTAGATTCTAATACGCCAGCACCTAAAGCACTCATTTCCATCATTTCTTCATATGAAACTTCATTGAGTAACTTTGCTTCTTTATAAATTCTAGGGTCTGTTCCATATACACCATCAACATCTGTATATATTTCACAAGATGTATCTATACTTGCTGCAATGGCTACTGCAGTTGTATCAGAACCGCCGCGTCCTAAAGTTGTAATTTCCAGATGATCATTTACACCTTGAAATCCTGCAACGACAAGAATGTCATTTGTTTCAAAAGCTTCTTCAAAACGTAGTGCATCAATTTCTGCAATTTTACTTTTCAGATGATGACCAATCGTCTTAATACCAGCTTGATAACCTGTCATTGCTTTCGTTTGAACACCAATATCATTCAATACCATTGATAAGTATGAAATGGTTTGTTGTTCACCCGTCGTTAAAAGCATCGCTAAATGCTCATCTTTAGGTTGCGTCGTAAGTGAGCTAATATTTTCTAGTAAAGAATCTGTTGTCTTACCCATAGCACTTACAACCACTACTAATTGTTCTCCATTATCAACACGTGATTTCAACATATGTGCGATATTTTTAATTTTGTCAAAATCACCAACGGACGTACCGCCAAATTTTAAAACACTCTGACTCAAAATAATTCCTCCTATAAATCGGAGACGAACGCTGTAATATAAATAAAAAAACAAGTTCGGCATTCGAACTTGTTTTAATTTATATATACAAGTGATGCACTCCATTATTCTTAAGATAATGACAGACAACTAGCTCTTAACCTAAATGTCCAACACCATATTTCTGCAAAAATATAATGTTTCGGCATCGCACCCTTTCACTCCTTTAAGATTGCAGTCCAATAGGGGGAGTTACTAATGATTGATGCGCCTCATCAAAAACATATTCAATTGGTATGCATTCATTATACATACAAAGAATATTGATGTAAAGAGAGAAAACTGATAATTTCAAAAAGTTCTTACTATTTGGATGATCCTTTTAGAATATTAATATTCATTCATATTCATTTTAGATGAGTGTGGAGGAGATGGAGGGAGTTTTTAGGAATGGGGGAGGTTTGAACGAAATGGGGAGGTTTGAACGAAATGGGTGGTGTATTTATAAAAAAGTGGAGATGTATTTATCTTGTTTGGGCTGTCTTGATAAATAGAGAGGCTGGATTTATCTTGTTCGGCATGTCTTGATAAATAGAGAGGCTGGATTTATCTTGTTTGGCATGTCTTGATAAATAGAAGGGCTGTATTTATCTTGTTTGGTCAGTCTTGATAAATAGAGGGGGTGTATTTATCTTGTTTGGTCAGTCTTGATAAATAGAGAGGCAGTATTTATCTTGTTTGGCATGTCTTGATAAATAGAGGATATCTATGTTGCTTGTTTGCTCTGTCTTGCAACATTGAACTCTCGAACATTGCTAGTCGGCGCTCACTAGCAACATTGAACACCTGAGCATTGCTAGTCGGCGCTCACTTGCAACATTGAACGCCTGAACATTGCTAGTCGGCCCTCACTTGCAACATTGAACACCTGAACATTGCTAGTCGACGCTCACTTGCAACATTGAACGCCTGAACATTGCTAGTCGACGCTCACTTGCAATATTGAACTCTCGAAAACCCACATTACCTCATTTTCCCCAAAAACAAAAAAACTGAGACATGTCCTCATGTCTCAGTTCCATATATGCTAATTAGTTATAAACACCTTGATCTCTCAAGTACTCTTCATAACTGATTTCTTTAGAAATTGCGCCGTCTTCTTTGATTTCAATTACGCGGTTAGCGATTGTATTGATAAATTCAAAGTCATATGAAGTAAAGATTAATGATCCTTTGAAATTCTTCAATCCATCATTGACTGCAGTGATACTTTCTAAGTCTAAGTGGTTTGTTGGTTCATCTAGTAATAATACGTTAGAGTTTGATAACATCATTTTACTTAACATACATCTTACTTTTTCTCCACCTGAAAGGACACTTGCTTTTTTCTTAACTTCTTCACCACTAAATAACATACGTCCAAGGAATCCTCTTAAGAATGTTTCTGTTTGTTCTTCTGGTGGTGCATACTGTCTTAACCAGTCAACTAAGTTCATTTCTATACCTTCGAAATAATCTGAGTTATCTTTTGGTAAGTATGATTGTGTAGTTGTAACACCCCATTTAACTGTTCCTTCATCTGGTTCAATTTCACCAGCTAAAATACGAAGTAGGGTAGTTTTAGCAATCTCACTTTCTCCGATTAATACAGCTTTATCATTTGGGTTCATTGTAAATGAAACGTTATTTAATACTTTTTGACCGTCAATTGTTTTTGAAACACCTTGAACTTGTAATAAGTCGTTACCGATTTCTCTTTCAATCGTGAAATTAACAAATGGATAACGTCTTGATGATGGTTGAATATCATCGAGTTCAATTTTTTCAAGCATTTTCTTACGGCTTGTTGCTTGTTTAGATTTAGAAGCATTCGCACTAAATCTTGCGATAAAGTCTTGTAATTCTTTAATACGTTCTTCTTTTTTCTTGTTTTGATCTTGAGCCATTTGAGTAGCAAGTTGACTTGATTGATACCAGAAGTCATAGTTTCCGACAAATAGTTTGATTTTGCCGTAGTCTAAGTCTGCTATATGTGTACATACATTGTTTAAGAAATGTCTATCATGTGATACGACGATAACTGTATTCTCAAAATTAATTAAGAAATCTTCTAACCAAGCAATCGCTTTAATATCTAAACCGTTTGTAGGCTCATCGAGTAATAGAACATCTGGCTCACCGAATAAACTTTGAGCAAGAAGTACTTTTACTTTTTGGTTGTTTTCTAATTCAGACATCATTTTGTCATGTAATTCGTCTTTAATACCTAAACCTGAAAGTAATACAGATGCATCCGCTTCTGCATTCCATCCGTTCATTTCAGCAAACTCACCTTCAAGTTCTGCTGCACGCATACCATCTTCATCTGAGAAATCTGGTTTCATATAAATTTCGTTTTTCTCAGTCATAACTTGCCATAATTTTTCATGACCTTTTAATACAACATCAATCACTTTTTCATCTTCGTGCGCAAAGTGATCCTGTTTTAATACTGCTAGACGTTCATCTTTACCAAGTGAAACGTGACCTGATTGAGAATCTAATTCGCCTGATAATACTTTTAAGAACGTTGATTTCCCAGCTCCATTAGCACCGATAAGTCCGTAACAGTTACCTGGTGTGAACTTAATATTTACATCTTCAAAAAGCTTACGATCACCGAAACGTAAACTTACATTCGTAACTTGTAACATTAAATGACTCCTTTTCATTAATACTTCTACCGATGAATTATATCATAAATAAAACAAAAATGGGCAAGAGTTTGAACAGTCGTTACACGAAGCAAAATGCATGTTATAATGAATAAACGAAAAACATATGAATGGAGAATGACATGGCACACGAAAAAGATACGCTTGTAGGTCGCATAGACTTTTTAAAAGTGGATAGATTGGAAGGTTCAACTTATCATTTACTTGGACCAAATAGCGAACCTATTAAAATGAATGCTTCAGAAGTCGAAGATGACGATCAATTAGAAATCGGTGAAGATTATAGTTTCTTTGTATATCCAAGCCGATCTGGAGAATTATTTGCTACACAAAACATGCCAACGATTACAAAAGACCGTTATGATTGGGTAAAAGTATTGAGAGTAGACCGTGATGGTGCTGCAGTTGATGTAGGATTACCTAGAGAAGTACTCATTCCATGGGAAGATCTACCTAAAGTTAAAGAACTATGGCCACAAAATGGTGACATGATATTCTGTACGCTTAGAATAGATAGTAATAGTCAAATGTTTGCGAGACTAGCAACAGAAACAATCGTCGATACGATGTACAAATCAGCTGAAGAATCTTTATTACATCAACATGTAACAGCAAGACCATATCGCTTATTAAGAGTAGGTACTTTCCTATTATCTGAAGAAGGTTATAAAATATTTGTACACGAATCAGAACGTAAACATGAACCAAGACTAGGCGAAGAAATGGACGTTAGAATCATCGGCGTAAAAGAAAACGGTGAATTAAATGGTTCATTCTTACCATTGGCACATGAAAGGCTTGATGAAGATGGTCAAGTAATATTTGATTTGCTTGTAGAATATGACGGAGAATTACCATTCTGGGATAAATCAAACCCTGAAGCGATTAAAGAAGTCTTTAATATGAGTAAAGCTAGTTTCAAACGTGCTATCGGTAGATTATATAAACAAAAATTGATCACAATCGAGACTGGTAAAATTACCATCACTAAAAAAGGTTGGGCTCAAGTTAAAAAAGAAGACTAATTATAAAACCAAACTGACACTTCTAAATGAAGTTAAGTTTGGTTTTTTAGCGCGTTTATATTCCATTTAATTACAATATTGACATAATTTAAAAAGCGTTGTAAATTATAAATGTAACAATATCGAACATTAATAAACAATTAAATATTTGGATCGTGACTATTCAATTAGGCGAAAACCACAATTCTTGAGGTGCATCAATCACCTCTAAGTCTTGTGGTATTTTTTATTTCAAATGATTGGAGGTATTGCTGCCTATGATAATCAAACAAGTCCTTAACAATAATGTTGCTATTGCCATCACTGAAAATGGTGAAGAAGTTATCGCTATGGGGAAAGGGATTGTGTTCTCAAAAAAGAAAGGTGATTTCTTATCTCATCAAACACCCGAGAAAATCTTTAGACTCGATAATCAAGAAGTGAGATTTCATTTACAATCTTTAATTAATGATGTACCCGTACCTATTATTACGACATGTTGTGAAATCATAAATGATGTTCAACATAAATTTGATTTTACGTTTCAAGATTATATTTATGTCACGTTAACACACCATTTACATCACGCTGTTAATATTCATCAAAACAATCAAAAGATACAGACATTTTCTATTGATGTTAAAAGCATTCATCCTCGTGCATTTGAATCTAGTTTATACGCATTGACGATTATTAAACGAAATTTAAATATTTCTTTCCCAGCATATGAAGCAAATAATCTAGCATTACACTTTATCAATGCTGAGCAGCCTGAGGGTATCGAAAATCAAACGGCTTATAAGAATAAAAATATTCAACTGAACGATTTAATCAATTGCTTAAATCAAATAGGTATCACTCGGAATAAGTCCAATGAATATTATTATGATAGATTCATCCAGCACTTAAAGTATTTAACAGAACACATTCTTGATTATTCTGAAGACTTATCTCAACAAGTTGATATATCATTCCAACAGCATTTAAAAACACACTATCCAAATTCTTATTTGTACGCAAAAGACTTATATCATGCCATATCAAGAAAGTTCAATATTGTTATTAATCAACATCACTTGTTCTATTTTCAATTGCATATAGAACGCATATTATCATCACAAAAAGGAGGCACAACAAGAGATGAGTAGAGAAGAAAATATGATGGTAGGTTTCACTATTGTTGCGATAGCTGGGGATGCAAGAAGAGAAGTTATGGCGGCTATGGAAAAAGCTAAAAATGGACTATTCGAAGAAGCGCGTAGTCATATTGAAAGTGCAAATACATATATAACGGAAGCACATAAAGAACAAACCCAATGTTTAGCTCAAGAAGCAAGTGGTGAATCATCTGAATTAAGTTTTATTATGGTACACGGTCAAGATCACTTAATGACAACGATGGCACTACGTGATTCTGTAAATTACATCATTGATATTTATGAACAACTTCAAACTTTAAAACAAAATGGGTGATACATGTGAATAAGATAATTAAATTTATTGAAAAGATGAAACCATTTTTTGAAAAAGTGGCTTCTAATCCATACTTAACAGCAATTAGAGATGGCTTCGTTGCATTAATGCCAGTTATTTTATTTTCATCATTATTTATTTTAGTTGCTTACGTACCGAACGTGTGGGGATTCCATTGGCCTAAAAATATCGAAACAACCATTATGAAAGTTTATCAATTCACGATGGGTATGTTAGCACTTTATATGGCAGGAACCGTTACGAAATCATTAACTGACAATAAAAACTTAAAATTACCTAAAACGAACCAAATCAATGTCATTTCAACATTCGTAGCTGCTGAATCTTCATTACTAATTGTAGCGATGAACCCCGTTAAAGACGGGATAACCATTGATATGCTTGGTACTAAAGGACTTATCGCATCATTTATCGTGGCATTTGTAATACCAAATATTTATAAATTCTTTATAGGTCGAAATATCACAATCAAAATGCCACCTCAAGTACCAGGTAATATCGCACAAGCGTTTAAAGATATGATCCCGTTTGCCGCTTCTGTCGGTTTATTCTGGATTATCGATATCGTGATTCGTCATATTGCTAATGGTAACTTAGCAGAATTGGCAACAATTCTACTGTCACCACTATTTACTGCTGCAAATGGTTACTTAGGGTTTGCGATTATATTCGGATTTATTGCATTCTTCTGGTTTATAGGTGTACATGGACCATCTGTAGTAGGTCCTGCTGTTATTGCGATTATGTATAACAACCAAGTTGAAAACTTAAGATTATTTAGAGAAGGTCAACATGCACATATTGCATTAACACAAAGTACGCAAGACTTTGTAGCACTGATTGGAGGTACTGGTGCCACATTCTTAGTTCCATATATATTTATATTCTTGTGTAAGTCTAAAGAACTAAAAGCTGTTGGTAAAGCATCATTTATTCCTACAACGTTTGCTGTAAATGAACCTTTACTATTTGGTGCACCAATTATTTTAAATCCAGTATTCATGATACCGTTTATTGTTACACCAATTCTTAATTCATGGGTATTGAAATTCTTCGTAGAGAATTTAGGCATGAATGGTTTCATGCACTTCTTACCGTGGCCGACACCAGGACCTATAGGTATTTATATGGCATCTAACTTCGCGCCATTATCATTATTATTAATTGCCGTTATCATGATACTCGACTTTGTGATTTGGATGCCATTTATTAAAGCATATGATCGCATTAAAGTGAGTGAAGAACGCGGTACGATTGAAAGTCAAAATATTGTACAGCCTCAATCAAACGTAGAGTCAAACGAAAATAGTCAGGTAGAAACTACTGATACTAAAGTTCAATATGACATTAAGGATCACGTCAATGTATTAGTCGTATGTGCTGGTGGTGGTACAAGTGGTATACTCGCTAATTCGTTAAACAAAGCTGCTAAAGAACAAAACATTCATTTAAATGCTACTGCGAGAGCATATGGTCAAGATATGGATTTAATTAAAGATATGAACATTGTTATATTAGCCCCTCAAATGGATTCAATGAAAAACGAAATGAAGAAATATACTGACCAACATAATGCTCTTCTTATGACAACAACAGGTAAAGAATATATTGCACTTACAAGAGATGGAGAAGCGGCAATAGAGAAGATATACAAACTACTATCAGAAGAAAAATAAACTAAAGGAGTATAAGCATGTTAGAATTACCAAAAACTTTTGTACTAGGCGCTGCAACTGCAGCATATCAAGTAGAAGGGTCAAGCAAAGTAGATGGAAAGGGACGTGTGCTTTGGGATGAATTTTTAGAAAGACAAGGACGATTTAGCCCAGATCCAGCAAGCGATTTTTACAATAGATATGAAGAAGATATTAAATTAGCTTCAGAACATGGTATTAAAGCGTTAAGAATTTCTATTGCTTGGTCTCGCATATTTCCAAAAGGATATGGGGATGTTAATCAAAAAGGGGTAACATATTATAAAAATGTATTTGCGACGTGTCGAAAATATAATATTGAACCATATGTGACATTACATCATTTTGATACGCCTGAAGAACTATTCAAACAAGGGGATTGGTTATGTAAGAAGAACATCACGCATTTTGTGAACTATGCAGCATATTGCTTTGAGACATTTAAAGATGATGTTCAATATTGGATGACGATTAATGAACCTATCGCATATACTTTAGGTCAATATGTAACAGGCGCGTTTCCACCTGGTGAACAATATCAAGTCGTCAAGTGTCTCCAAGCTCAACATAATCTTATTGTTGCGCATAGTAAAGTAGTTAAACTCTATAAAGAGAAAGGTTATGACGGAGAAATCGGTATTATACATGCTTTAACTCAAATTTATCCAATTGATGAACAACCAGAAAATGTGAACGCTGCTAAAGTACAAGATACATTTATCAATGGATTTTTATTAGATGGTACATTTTTAGGCGCATATTCTAGTGAGAAAATGGATGTAATTAATCATTTACTTAATATATATGATGGTTCATTAGATATAACAGAATCGGAAATGGCAATCATTAAAGAAGCTAGTCAGTTACAAGATTTCTTAGGCATCAATTATTATCAAAGTAATTGGGTGAAAGCAAATGAAGCGGATAGCTTAATACATCATAATGGTACAGGGGACAAAGGTAGTTCGATTTTTAGACTTAAACAAATAGCTGAAATTGTTAAAAACTATGACGTTCCAACGACTGACTGGGATTGGTATATTTATCCTAAAGGTTTATATGATATGATTATGCGTATTAAAGCAGACTATCCAAATTATAAAAAGCTGCTAATCACTGAGAATGGACTAGGGTATAAAGATCAATTTATAGATGAACAAACAATCATCGATGATCAACCACGTATAGACTATATAGCTACACATTTAGAAAGCATTAGTGATGCGATTAAAGATGGTGCTAATGTAACAGGTTATTTTGTTTGGTCATTGCAAGATATGTTTAGTTGGTCTAATGGTTATAATAAGCGATACGGATTATTCTATATAGACTTTGAAACACAAAAAAGATATATCAAGAAAAGTGCACTATGGTATAGAGCACTATCTGAGTCATTAGAGAATAAAGCAGAATAAAAAGCAAACTAAACCCCGCTTCTAGATTAAATAGAAGCGGGGTATTTATAATTAACTTATAGCTGTTGCATATTGTTCAATCACTTTATTTAAATTTTGTATATTACTAATACCTTCATCATTTAACCAAGCTTTGCATCCTTGTTCGCCATCTTTAACATATGCTTGAGTAGCACCTGCCCATGTTGCTCTTCCACATAATACACCGTTAAATTTAGATTCTGATTCATAAGCAAATTTCAACGTCTCTTGGAATAAAGTAGGTGATACGCCTGCACTTAAAAAGATAAATGGTAAATGTGTTGCATCTGATTGTTCTAAGAAAAACTGCCTAGCTTGTGATTTCGTATATACTGGATGATCGCCAAATCCTTCTACAAAATTCATATTAACTGGCACTTCCACTTTTAATACATCTACTTTAAATCGGTCTTCTGAGAATAATTTCATTGCTTCAATAACTTTATGAGGTTTAACTTTTGCGTATGCTTCGCTTAAGTTATCATCATTTGTTGCGTCATATGACACGATTTCTAAGAAAAATGGAATATCCAATGCGACACACTCAGCACCAACTCTTTCTACAAAGGCTTCTTTTTGTGCGTTGATTTCTTGTGATTCATCAATATCAAAATATACAAGTAATTTAATGGCATCTGCACCTTGTTGTTTAAGTGCGTGTACAGACCATGTATTTAATAAATCGGGTAATCGACCTGGTGTTGCTTTATCATAGCCTGTCTTTTCGTAAGCTAAGATTAAACCGCAGTTAGGATGTCTTTCTTTTGAAGCGGGTAAACCATACTCAGGATCTAATAATATACTTGAAGAAAATTCTGTTAATGTCTTAGATATTTGTACTTTAAAATCTTCTATCGTTTCTGCTTCTATATTTTCACCAAGCATTTTCTTTAATGCACCGCGTTGATCAATGGCAAGTGCAGCAATTTGCCCTAAATCGTTTGTGAGTTTTGATAAATTTTTAACCATTTAAAAACACTCCAATTGTTCAATTTTTATTATTGCTAAATAATACTCAAAATTCTCTTTCGTTAAGAATCCAGTTTTCTGTTCTAAAGCATTCGCAATTCCAGCAGCCATGGCTGATTTAACAGCATAGTGAACATCTTGTTTCTGTATAAGTCCATAACTAAAGCCTGCTATAGAACTATCACCAGAACCAACTGCGTTAACAGCTTTAATTTTAGGAATATTTACTTTATAAATTTGATGCTGATATTTATAAAGTGCACCATTAGAACCAAGTGAAATCATCACACATGGAATTTGGCTTAAAAGAGGGGATTTCAATGCTTCGATAATCTCTTGATGATTATCATGATCTTTCACATTAAATAGCTGATTTAGTTCCTCGATATTAGGTTTTATTAAATAAGGTAAGCTTTGACCTTCATGATTTAGTAAATCTTTTAAAGTATGACCATTAACATCCAACAATACTTTCTTACCGTAACTAGCAGCAATATCAATAAGCATTTGATAAGTTTCAACATTCATGCCTGGTAAAGCACTACCTGATATCGCAATAATGTCATGCGTTTGTATGAGTTCAGTCACATGTTTCATAAAAGACTGAATATCTTCTTGCGTAATTGAATCTCCAGGTTCAAGTAATTCTGTTTGAAGCGCTCCATTTAAAATCGCAATACATTGTCTCGATTCAATATTTGTTTCATAAAAATCATGTTTAATATGATCTTGATTTAAATCACGCTTAATAAAAGTGCCCGTAGTTCCGCCGATAATGCCAGTAGCTAAATGATCAATACCTAAAATGTTTGCTACTCTCGTAACATTCAATCCTTTGCCACCAGCTGTTTTAATAACATTTTTAACGCGGTTCGTTTGGTTCAATTCAAAATGATCTAGTTGATAGGCGATATCCACTGAAGTATTTAATGTAATTGTTAATAATTTCAATGTTTCACCTCATCCACATATTCTCCTTTATTCCATTTATCAATATATTTGTTAAACTGATTGGAATCATATTGAACTTGGTCGTCTGTTAACAATTGATTCATGCGTTCTATTAAGTGATCTGATTCCGTTGTTTGGATATACTCTGCATTTATAAAGGTCTCGACGATATCAGTTATTAAATCAATGCCTGAAATCGTCCCACCAACACCGATAATATTGCAGTTATATTTTTCTTTCGCTAAACGAGCGCTTGTAATGTCTCGAACAAGCGCAACTCTCGCATTAGGTACTTTATTTGCTGAAACACTAATACCTACACCTGTACCACAAAGTACAACACCTAAGTCAGCTTTTCCTTCTGTAACAGCTTTTGCGACATTTACACCATAAATAGGGTAGTGTGTTCTTTGATGGTCATAAGTTCCAACATCTATCACTTCATGACCAATACTTTTAATAAAATCTGATACTTTGATTTTTTCATCCGTAACGATATGATCGCATCCAATAGCTATCTTCATTTAACTTCCTCCTTAACACAAACTATTTAACATATCTATTCTGATTTGATGGCGGCCAGCATCATAAGATGATTCTCCAAATGCTTTAGCACAGTTAACCGCTAGTGTAGAGCCAACAATTTCAGAAGCAAGAATCATAATTTTTGTATTGTTGTGACGTGCTGTCATATAAGCAGAACGGTCATCTGAAACTGAAGCAGCAATTATATTTTTATGTTTGTTCGCGATAATGAATGGTGCAATACCATAATCATCAATGATTAATGCCTTAGCATCTTCATTATTTTTAACTGCTTCTATTGTATTTACAGTTACAGCAAACACATCATCTTCAAGTGTTTCATCATACAAATCGATCCATTCAATGTTAGAATGAGATAGTTCCTGAATAATCTTGTCTTTTAAAGGGCTGGATTTACGAATACAATTAATAAAAACTTTCATATACATCCTCCTATGTTTGCAATTGTTCGTTTTTGTTAATTATAATATAAAATCAAACATGTTTTCTGTCAATAAAAAAAGCAATATAAAATAGCGATATGCTATTCTATATTGCGTTTCTTTTAATATTCATTTTGATAACTATTTAATCTTGTTTGGATATGTGTTTAATATTTCTTCACTTACATCATCATCTGATATAACAGCATCGACATCGTTAATATTATAGAAGTTATATAATGCTTGAACACCGAATTTTGTACTGTCTGCTGTGATGTATTTAAGCTTTGCATTTTCTAAAATGATATGAATACCTTTACCTTCTTCTTCATTAGCAGTTGTTAATTTTTGACCATATATACCGTTAACTCCGACAAATGCTTTTGCTACATGAAAGTCTTCCATCATTTTATTCGCAAAGTGTCCGATAAATGTACCCGTTTTAGATCTGAATCGACCACCTACGAGTAATACATCAATGTTTGATAAATCTTTATATTGTAAGAATATATCAAGCGAATTCGTAAATATGCTTAAGTTCTTGTCTTTTATAAAATCAAATATAAGTTCATTTGTAGAACCTGAACCGATAAATATAATATCTTCATTATGAATGAGTTCTCCACACTTTTGAGCAATTTTCATTTTATTAGATACATTAATAGTTTGCTTTTCTTTATGTGACTTTTCATTATATAAATTATCTTCAATTAATTTAGCGCCACCATGAATTCTATTTAACAAACCATTGTTTTCTAGTTCTTGTAAATCTCTTCTAATTGTCATTTCAGCAACGTTCATCTTCTCTGAAAGGGAAGATACTTTCACAGACATATTATTTTTAAGTTCATCCATTATAAAACGGTGCCTATCAACTTTTAATTTCACTTGTGATCCTCCTATATATTAACTTTTTAATAAGTTCGAATTTGTTTGATTATATTGTAACACAAATAATATTAAAATTAGAATAATATATAATGCGGTTATTTAATAAGATATGTTTATATAAAAATATAGAGACTCACACACCATAAGATGTATCAGTCTCTACATTAATATTAGAAAAAATATTATTCAATTTCGTTTGTTAGTGATTCAAGCTCGTTAATTAAGTGACCGATATACGCGATTGTTTCTTTAAGTGGTTTATCTGTCGTAATATCAATTCCTGCCATTTGAGCAAGTTCAACAGGAGATTTAGAACCACCAGCTTTTAAGACATTTAACCAATCTTCAACAGCAGGTTGTCCTTCTTTTTCAATTCTTTGACTCATAGCAGTTCCGATCGTTAAACCTGCTGAATACGTATAAGGATATAAGCCCATATAATAATGCGGTTGGCGCATCCATGTTAATTCTGCACCTTCAGTTATTTCAACTTCGTCTCCCCAGAAATCTGAAATAACTTGTTTCTTAATACTATTTAAAAGTGGGGCAGTGAGTGCTTCACCTTTATCAACGTGTCTATAAACTTCTCTTTGATATTTAGCTTCTAATAAATGTGTAACCATATTATGATAGTACGTTCTTGAAATAATTGAGCTAATAACCCAACGTTTAAATTTCGGATCATCTGATTTCTTCAATAAACTATTAGCCATTAACATTTCATTCATTGTTGATGGTGCTTCGACAAAGTACATTGAACAATCAGCTTGATATACATTTTGATGTGCATTTGCTAAATTAAAGTGTCCTGCATGACCAAGTTCATGTGCTAATACAAATACTTCAGTCATCTTACTTGTCCATGAAATAAATATGAATGGGTTAACACCGTATGGACTTGCACAATAAGCACCTGTTTGTTTCCCTTTATTTTGAGGGAAGTCAATCCAGCGTTTATCATAACTATCATTGACCATTTGCATATAATCTTCACCAAGCACACTTAATGCTTCTTTAATATATTCTTTAGAACCTTCAATTGATACATCTGGTTCATAAGTAGGGTCTAATGATATACGTAAATCTTCAAATTTTAATTTATCTAGATTATTTGTACGTTTAAGTAATTGCGCATATCTTCTCATATGTGGTGCTAATTCTTCTGAAATAACATCTATTTGACGATCATACATTTCTCTTGTTACATCTTGTGATTCTAATAAGAAATCAATAACAGAATCATAACCACGTAATTCAGATTCAATTTTTTCTTTTTGAACGTGAGCGTTATATGTTGCTGCAGTTGTATTCTCATAACGTCGTAACGCATCGCTAAATTTCTTAAATGCATTGCGTCTAACTTCTGTATTAGAGTCTACTTCATAGTCACCTTCAAATGAAACATAATCTAAAGGTATTTCTTCTCCGTTCGCTTCAAAAGTACCAAACTCAATATCTAACATTTTCGTAATACCATATAATTCATATGGCGCACCAAAAGTAGGTGAGAAGGTTGCTAACGCTTTTTCTACTTCAGGATGTAATGTATGTTCTTTTTGACGTTTTAACAACGTTAAATATTTAGGATACTCAGATTGTTTAATTAAAGCATTGAATGCTTCATCATCTAATTGCAAAATTTCTGACTCTACAAATGACAATAAACCAGCTACTTTTCCATATGTAGTAGAAAATTGTGCAGCTACTTTTTGACTTTGTTCATCTGTCGTATCAGTCGAATAAAGTAATTCTGCATATGTACTTAAGTGAATAATACTTACAATTAGGTCAGCTTGTTCACGTAAAGCAGATTCAATTGTTGATATTTCATTTAACTGATTCACATATTTTTCATTAAATGCTGTAACGTTCTCAACTAATTCTTTTAATGCTCTATAAAATGCATCATTGTCTTGATACAAACTTGAAAGATCCCATGTTTCTTGAACAGGAACTTCACTTCTTAATAATTGTCCCATCAAATCACCCTTTTTTAAAATTTACTTATTTATGTACTTATGTACATATTATACATATAAACATCTTCTACGTCATATGATACAACGCACTATACAAACAATTTATCTGGCGCATCATGGTCACATTTGTGCGCTTATGTCCGTAGAATTTAAACAAAATTGCAAATGTACAATTAAATTTATATAAATAAATCAAATTTCTATCTATATCGTAATTAAACATAAATAAAAGGGGTATAGACCAGTACAACTAGATAAAGGAGGCGTGCATCTTGAATATTTTTGATTTCCCAAACTACTTATGGATTTCATTTGTCGTCGTTATTGTTTTTTCTGTATTATCATCATTAATACTTAAAAAACACGTCATCAGTGCAATTTTGACATTTGTCGTATTAGGTATGATTGCATTTATATTACCTAATTTTTATGATATTACATACGAACCATTATTAGGCTATGCCGCATTTATGGCAATCGTAAGTTTATTTGTATGCTTATTAACATGGTACTTAATGAGAAAGAATCAAAAAAGATTAGCCGAAAAACATAGTCAAGATGAAACAATAGAAGATGAACGTCAATTTAATGAATTAAAAAGACGTAATAAATAGTGAAACGACTAAGATAGTTCTATATCTTAGTCGTTTTTTGATTGCTTAGTCGGGCGTTAGGAACACTTCTGACCAAACTTGTTCGTAACGACGGTCTTGTGAACACTTCTCGACAAACTTGTTCGTAACGAGGGTCTTATGAACACTTCTCGCCAAACTTGTTTATAACAACCTCAGTATTTGCACTTCTCACCAAACTTGCTAATAACAACACCAGTATTTGCACCTTCACCCAAAACTGCAAATAACGACACTAGTATTTGCACTTCTCATCAAACTTGCTAATAACGGCACAAGTATTTGCACTTCTCACCAAACTTGCAAATAACGACTGAGATATTTCTATATATCCCAGTCGCTTTTTCTTTCTCTATTTAAAATAAACAGGTGTCGTGATTGCATAGAGTGCTTCGTTAATAATACTTTGTTGGTCTGCGCTTAGATCTGAGTTCTTTAATGTTCCTTCTCGTTCATACCCACATCTTTCAATGGTGTTAATACTTCTTGTATTTTTAACATCTATGTATGCTTCTACTCTTACAAAGCCGTGGTTTTCTATAACATGTTGTGTAATATATTGAATAGCTTCTGTTATATAACCTTTGCCTAATCCTGAATTGACTGCCCAATAACCAATTTCACATGATGGTAATCTTAAATCGATATCTTGAAGAACAACTGATCCTACAAATTGCATCGTATCTTTTTCAAAGATAAAGTATCTAAAATATTCTTTGTTATACTGTGTGTCAGTTGATTTATTAAGAAAATCAGTCACTTTATATTCGTCAAATTGATAGTTGAAGAATGCTACCCAATCTTTTAACGTATCTACTGAGTTCAGCATTTCGTCCTTTATTGTTTCTTTGTATGAAAAAACTTGTTCTCCAGCTAGTAGTATTAAACGAGATGTTTCTAATTTTAATTCAAGTTGTATCTCTTTATTCATTATAAAACTCCTGACTTACGTGATATTCTAAATGTATTATAACATGTACGAAATTGACTTTATTTATTTTTTTGATTATATTGTTGACTCTAACGTAACGTAAGACTTTATAGTAGGGTTATGAGGAGGTTAAGTAAATGGAAATGACTGTTAAAGAAATTGCTCAATTAGTCGGTATAAGTGTGCGCACGCTTCACCATTATGATGAAATTAATTTACTGAATCCGTCTAATGTTTCATCTTCTGGTTATCGATTGTATTCAGACGAGAATGTAGACAGATTACAGCAAATTTTATTTTTTAAAGAACTTGATTTTCCTCTAAAAAAGATAAAAGAAATTCTTGATGATCCTTCGTTTGATAAAAAAGAAGCATTAAATATGCATAGAAAGATGCTCATCAATAAAAGAACAAGAATTGATCAAATGATTCAAACGATAGATCAAACGACGAAACATATGAAAGGAGAAATTAACATGACGAATGAAGATAAATTTATAGGTTTTGAGTTTAATCAGAATGAATATGAAGCTGAAGCTCGTGAAAAGTGGGGGAATAAAACTGTAGATAAAGCGAACAATCGTATTAATAGTTGGTCTAAAGAAGAAAAAGCTTCTAAAGAAGAAGAAATGAATGATATCTTTAGAGCATTTGCAGCAAACAGAAATGAATCTCCAGATTCAGAAATTGCTCAATCAATTGTACAAAGATGGTACACATATTTAAATTCTAATATTGATTGCGAGTATAGTTTAGAAGTTTTTGGTAGTATTGGTGATATGTATGTAAGTGATGAAAGATTTACTAAAAATATTAATAAATTTGGTGACGGTACCGCACAATTTGCTAGTAAAGCAATTGCAAGTTATGTCAAAATGAATCAATAGCATAAACCACTATAAATCGTATTTATTTCGATTTATAGTGGTTTTTATTTATCATGATGTATGATATGCTTTCCTAAAATCTATTTGGAGTGATTGTATGATTTATGTATTAAGACATTGCAAAGCTAATGGACAAGACGTTGATGCAGCTTTAACGGCAGATGGCATTATGTCAGCTCAACAATTAGTACCTGTATTAGCTAAACTCAATATTGACCATATATATGTTAGTGAAATGAATCGTACTTACGAATCAATCAAACCATATTTAACAAAATACCAAACACCGTTAACTTATGATAGCCGTTTAAATGAGCGCATTTTAAGTGACTTACCAATAGATAATTGGCTAACTGAGCTTAAAATGACTTTCAGTGACTTTAATTATCGTATACATAATGGCGAAACAAGTTTAGAAGCTCAACAACGAATATTAGAAGTATTTAAGTCAATACCAGTAAATGAACATGCATTAATTGTTACACATGGTAACATCATGTCATTATTACTAAATCATTTCGACAAACAATTTGGCTTTGATGAATGGAAAGCTTTAAATAATCCAGATCTATATGTAATTGATGATGCGTTACAAGTTAAACATGTAACAATATAAAATAGTTAGATATATGTAAAATAGGCGTCCCCTAAGTCAATATACTTAACTTCCTATAATATATATTATGTAAACTAATTAATAAAATAAATATGATATATGCTATTAACCCCATATTTAACACAAAAAAGCTGAAAAATGAATTTCAGCTTTTTTTGATTACTTTTTAATTTTAGATCGTACTTTTTGGATTACATTGTGTAAGAAATATTTTTTCTTATTGATTGGTTTATAGAAATCTCCGATTAATTCTTCGATTTGAACGTTAAATCCTCGTTTAAATCGATATACACCGTAATCTTCGCTATCTTCAGTGAAATCTCCTGATAATCCATAGAAATTGTATCTATCGAATCCATTTTCGAAACAATAATTAATCATATGCCAGTGCATCATATATGGTCCCATAAAGTGATTGTATTTTTCACTTGAGCCACCTGAGAAATAATTGATTTCATATGCATTTTCGAAAAATACCCCAGATGCTAAGTTTAAGATTTCGCCATCTGTTTTAATAAGTTCGCTAGTTTCTAATAATTCTTTCTGTGCATGGTCGATTAAACGATCTGTTTCAGCAATTTTCTTTAATTGTTTTTCAGATTTGTTTTCTTTAGCCATCATTTGATCGCGTTTTGTTTCTAATTCGTTTAAATTCTCTTGAGTTGATTGAATATATTCGTTTAAATCGATATATGCTAATGGTACTAATGCTTTAGAACCATATGTATCGATAAAGTTTAAGAAATATTCATCTGTCTTAGAAATAAAGCCAGCTCTTTCTTCTGTTTCTCTATATAGTTTAAAGAATATATCTAATTCATCGCGTTCTAAGAAACGTACTTTAACACCATAATTATGCGCTTTATTGACGTTACGTTTTCTTTGGCTGTCGAATCCTTTTTTAACTTCTGCTAATGTTTTATCTTTTAAGTTCAAGACACCCATCCATCTTACTTGGCTTGATGGATCATATTTAGTCGTAAAGCCGTGATGGTCATAGCCTAGTGATTTAATGAGATCAACGATTTGGTCATTAGCGCCATCTTCTTTAATTTGTTTAATATCTTTATCGTATATATTGTAAATCCAGTATGGATCGACTTTAACATATAGACATTGATGCTGTTTTAAGTACTTTTCAAGTGCTTTGAAGTAATATGTCACTAAATCTAGATTGCTATAATCCATTACCGGACCACGATTTGAATAATACACATAACTACCTAATGTTGGTATTTTAGAGAATAGACTTGCTGCAACGACTTGATTATTCTCATCTTTAACACCTAATAATACAACTTGAAAACCATCATTTTCCCTCGTCTTGATGTTTTCTTTTACTTGAAAGTAGTGACTTTCGTATCGACTATCAGATACGAACTCATCATATTCAGTAACCGTTAATTCTGTAAATTTCATATTATCTAAATTCCTCTCTTACTGAAAATCATTTATTTTTTTAATACTTTTTTTAGTGTTGTATATGCTTTGTACGCTGGTTTATTAATTGGTTTAACGAAATCACCAATATATTCATAAACATCTGCATTGTAACCTTTTTTAAATTTAATAACGCCAACATCAGGTGCATCTTCTGAGAAGTCTCCGCTGATTCCATAGAAGTTATAACGGTCAATATTGTGATCTAACGCGTATTTAATCATTTCCCACTGAATTGCATAACTACCTGCAAAGTGACGATATTCATTAGATGAACCACCTGCATAATATACAACTTCAAATGGATTGATAATGAAGAAACCTGCTGCTATTGGTAATGTATCACCATGTTCTTGTTGTAATTGACGTGCTTCTTCTAATTTAGCTTCATTTGCTTCTCTTTGTTGTTTTAAGTTGTCTATTTTATTAATCGTTTTTTGATTATCTGGTTTCTTTTCTAAATCTTTTTCAGCTTTCGCAATATCTTTGTTGTATTGTTCATGGTCTTTTTCTAATTGTGGAATGTAAGTTTCAAAGTCTATATAAGCTAAAGGAATCTTTACATTTTCAAAGTATTTTAATCTGTTGTAATAGAAGTCATCGCCGCGATCGTTGAAATCTTTCTTCTCTGTTGTATCTTCCATAAATTGACGGAATATCGGCATTTCATCTTTAGATAAGTAACGTACTTTAACACCATTTTTTTGAACTTTTTTAGTATTTCTTTTTCTCAAACTATCCATGTTCTTGATGAGTGTCTTTTCGTCCATACCTTCTAAATCAAGTACAGAGTGCCATCTAATTTGATGTATTGGGTGGAAACCAGTTGTGAAGCCTTGGTGTTCATAGCCTAATGATTCAAATTGTTTAATTAAACCATCACGGTTGAATGATTTTTTAATATTGCCATCATGATCTCTTAGTTGATATGGCAAGTAAGGATCGATTCTAAAGAATAATCCTTTATAACTTTTTAAATAGCTCACGATTTCTTTAAAGAAAAAGTCAACAAGTTCTTTGTTGTCATAATCCATTACTGGTCCTCTATTTGAGTAAAAGTAATTAAACTTCTTCATAACTGGTACACTTGTTAACAAGCATGCAGCTAATACTTCACCTTGATTATCTTTGACCCCTACTAAATGTGTTGAAGTGCCTTCAGAAGTTTTTAATTCATAATTACCTACTGCTTGTGTAAAATGCGCGTACGGCATTTTATTTGTAAAAGCTTCAAATTCACCAGTTGTTAAATTTGTAAATTTCATTTATACAATACTCCCAATCTCATTTTTATGTATTTGTTACAATTATACAATATTTTGTCTTTATTCTAAAATAATACTCATTACTATACCATTATTTCATAAATAAAAACCTACCAAATGGCAGGTTTTTATTTATATTGCTAAACTATTTTAATACATTTACAAATTTTTCGGCAACCTCTTCACTAGAATTTGGATTTTGTCCTGTGACAAATTTACCGTCTGCAACTGTATGCGATTCAAAGTCAGCACCTTTAACGAATCGAGCACCTTGCTTTTCAAGTTGTGTTTGTAGCAAGAATGGTACATCATTCTCTAAATTCATTGCTTTTTCTTCACTATCAGTAAAAGCAGTTAATTTAACACCATCCACTAAATAGTTCCCATTTGGAAGCTTAGCGCCAACAAATGCACTTGGACCGTGGCAAACTGCACCAATCACCTTATCGTTATTTCTATAATATGCTAGCATATCTTCCAAGTCTTCATTATTTGGGAAGTCGAATACTGTTCCGTGACCACCAGGTAAGAATATGCCATCATAACTCTCAAACACGATGTCTCTAATACTATATGTTTGTTGTAACTTTTCTAATACGTCATGATATTCTTTAGCTTCGTCATTTTGAGTTGAATTTGGATCTATCGGAACACTACCACCTTTTACAGATGCAATATCCACTTCTAATCCATTTTTAATAAATACTTTATAAGGAATTGCTGCTTCTTCTAGCCATAACCCAGTTGGTTTTCCATCTTTAAATTGAGATGCATTTGTAACAACTATGAGAACTTTTTTGCTCATTAGAAACACTCCTTTTCATTTGTTAATGTCGATTATACATGAAGTGTGTTTCTTTTTCTTCTATTAAGGGTTATGCTTTTTTAATCTTCATCTAAAGCTTTTCTAATACTTTGCAAATATGCTTGAGTTTGTTCTATTGAATCATTTTTTAATCTTTTAACAATTTCACTACCAATCACAATGCCGTCACTAAATGACTTTATTTCTTTAGCATGTTCTTCAGTTCTAATACCAAATCCACAAACAACAGGTACATTAGCGTGTTGTTGTATAAATTTAATTTTATCTTTTAAAGATTCATGGAAACCTCTGCCATCACCAGTCGTCGCATTCATTGTCACTGTGTAAATGAATCCTTCCGCGTGCTCAGCTATTTGCTTAATTCGTTCATCACTAGAAGTCATCGCAATTAAAGAAATTAATTTAATGTTTTTAGGCTGTAAATGTTTTTTAAATCTTTGTCCAAGTTCAAATGGTAAATCTGGAATGATTAACCCATAAACATTCGCTTCAGCAATTCGTTCTATAAAAGCGTCGACACCGTATGCATCAATTAAATTATAATAAGTCATAAATAAGTAAGGTGTATTGATTTCATCTTTATGTTCGATTAGTTGATCAATGATTTTATTAACAGACATACCTTGCTTAATCGCTTCTTGACCGGCTGCCATAATCGTTGGACCATCAGCTACAGGATCTGAGAAAGGTAAGCCAATTTCAATATAATCTGCACCATTTTCGTCCATAAGTTTGACTGAATCTATAAAATCTTTGTTTCCCATGACATATGGTATAAATAATTTACGCATGATGATCCCCCTTCTCTTGCATATACTTTCTAATTGTTTCCATATCTTTATCTCCTCTACCAGAAACCGTCACAACAATAATTTCGTCTTTATCCATTGTTGGCGCTAGTTTCTCGACGTAACTCAATGCATGCGCGCTTTCTATAGCTGGAATAATACCTTCTAATTGTGTAAATTTAATAAGCGCATCCATCGCTTCAGTATCACTTGCATTCGGATATTGAACACGACCTATATTGTTATAATAACTATGTTCCGGACCTACACCTGGATAATCTAATCCTGCTGAAATTGAGTGCGCAAGTTCGACTTGTCCATTTTCATCTTGAATTAAATACATTCTAGAACCATGCAACACGCCAGGTTTTCCTTTTTCTATAGCTAAAGCATGTTTAGTAGTATCTACACCTTCACCTGCAGCTTCAACGCCGTATAATTTAACAGATTCATCATTTACAAACGGATAGAATGTACCAATTGCGTTTGAACCGCCACCTATACATGCAACAACTGCATCTGGTAATCGGGATTCTTTTTCTAATATTTGTTTCTTAATTTCTTTACCAATCACACTTTGTAAATCTCTTACGATAGTTGGGAATGGATGAGGACCTAGCGCTGATCCAAGTAAATAATGTGTATCTTCAACATGTGAAACCCAATATTGTAATGCTTTATTTACGGCATCTGATAATGTACCTTGTCCGTCTGTAACTGGTACAACTTTAGCACCTAACAATTCCATTCTGAACACATTTAATGCTTGTCTTTCAATATCTTCTTCACCCATAAAAACAATAAGTTCCATATCAAACAGCGCTGCAATTGTTGCACTTGCCACACCGTGTTGACCAGCACCAGTTTCAGCAACGAGCTTTCTTTTACCCATTTTCTTTGCAATAAGTGCTTGTCCTAATGCGTTATTAATTTTATGAGCACCAGTATGATTTAAATCTTCTCTTTTTAAGTATATTTTTGCGCCGCCAAGTGCTTCTGTATAACGCTCAGCATATGTTAAAGGTGTCTCTCTACCTACATAATCTTTTAAATAAGCATTTAATGTTTTATGAAATTCCGGATCATTTTTTAATTGTTGATACGTATCGTTTAATTCTTGTATAGCTGGCATTAATGTTTCTGGTACATATTGGCCACCAAATTCACCGAAAAATCCTAATTCATCTGCTTCTAATTGTATATTTTTATTCAATTCAATCATTCCTTTACATATGTTAGTAATGCTTTAATTTTCTCTTTATCTTTTTGACCGTTCGTTTCAATTCCACTTGATATGTCATAACCATTATGATTAAAGTTTAATGATTCGATTTGTTTAATTTTATCTATATTAATACCACCGGCAATTAAATACGGAATATTGGATAATTCATTTAATATGGACCAGTCATAAGATACCCCTGTACCACCATAATCTTTTGAAGGCGTATCAATTAAAAATAAATCTACATCATTTTTAAAAGTTTCTATATTAGCAAGTAATTGATCATTAGCGGGTAAAGCTTTATAAATCTTAATATGCGGATATTTTTCTTTAACCTCTTGTATAAATGATACAGATTCATCACCATGAAATTGAAGTGTATTAATAGAAGTTTCTTGAATAAGTTGATCAATTTCTACCATTGTTAAATTCACAACAACAGCTACGATATCAATCGTTTGGGGAATTTCTTTACTTAATGACTTTATTTCTTCAACAGATACATATCGTTTACTTTTGGGATACGTGATAAATCCAATTGCATCGACATGATTTAAGACAGCTGTTTCGATAGCCTCTTTATCTTGAAAGCCACAACATTTAATAAACATGTTGCTCACCTTGTTTTTCTAGTCGTAAACTTGGTAGAAATTCATCTAAGTGTGGATGTTTCATTAGCGACTCCCCAATTAATGCGCCATCTATACCACTACCGATAATACTTTTCACATCATCTAAAGTACGAATACCACTTTCAGAAATGTATGTCACACCTGGTTTAATTTGTGTTAAAATCTCATTCGTATGTTTAACGTCTGTGACAAATCTTTTTAAATCACGATTATTAACGCCAATTAATTGTGCACCAATTTCATGTGCAATATCGAGTTCTTCTTTATCATGTACTTCTACAAGTACTTCTAAACCTTTTTCTGTCGCATATGCGTATAATGTTTCGAGTTCTTCTTTTGACAAAATATTCACGATTAATAATACGATAGAGGCACCAACATGATGTGCTAAGTCAATTTGTCTTTTATCAATAATAAAATCTTTACATAATACAGGTAATGTCGTCTTTGTCGTTAAACTTTGTAACCTTTCGTAACTACCGTCGAAATATTTTTCATCCGTTAATATAGATATAGCAGATGCACCGTATTGTTCATATAGTTTTATTTGAGTAGCCATATCTCGTTTCGGAATATCTGATACTGTAGGGCTTTTTGCTTTTAATTCAGCAATAATATTTAACTTATTATCTTGCTGTGTACGACTTAAGAAAGAAGTTTTATGTTGTACATCCACTTTTTCCAATGTATTTAATTTTTGTTCATAATATTGATTATTTAGTAATGTTTTTTTATATTCTACGATTTCATCCAATATTGTCATAAACTTTGCCTCCTACAGCTTCTAATATATTTAATGCATGTTTCTCATCTATTAAAGACTCTGCTAACGTAATTCCCTCTTTGATAGAGTCTACTTTTTGACCAGCATATAACGCTAAAGCAGCATTTAATACAACGACATCTCTTTTAGGACCATGATCTTGTCCTGTTAAAATATCTAAAGTAATAACTTTATTTTCTTCAGGTGTTCCACCTTTTAATGATTCGTTTGGCGCTGATTGTAATCCGTAGTCTTCAGCATTTACAGTATAATGTTTAATGCCTTCATCTTGAGACACTTCATATATAATGTTGTCACCAGATAAAGTAGCTTCGTCCATGCCACCTGCACCGTGCACGATAATGGCACGTTTTCTACCTAATTTATAAATTGCTTCAGCAATAATTTTAAGTTTCGTTTCATCATAAACGCCCATCACTTGATAATCTAAATGATATGGATGAATCATTGGTCCAAGTAAATTAAATGTTGTCGGTGTTGGTATTGATTTACGAACAGGTTGTACAGTTTTCATAATCGGATATGTTTCAGTTGCACTTAAAAATGCTAAATTTGTTTCGTTTACTTTTTCTGTCGCATCTTTAATAGGTGTTGTTTGAATATTTAAAGCAGATAAGATATCAATGCTACCTGTTTTAGATGTAATACTTTTATTACCATGTTTCAAAACTTTTAAGCCAGCTGCCGCAACAACAAATGAAGCGGTTGTTGAAATATTAAAGCTGCCAGAATGGTCACCACCTGTGCCACAAACACAAATACTATCTTCTAAATAAGGTCTTTCTTTATAGGTTGTTTCGATTAAACTTTGACTTAAGTTCGATAATTCATCTGATGTTTCACCTTTCATACTTAATGCCACTAAGTGTGCAACCTTTAATGATACATCTGCTTGTTCATCCATCATTAAATCTACAAATGATTTCATTTCTTGTTGCGATAAATCATGATACTGAATGAGTTGTTTTAATGTGTTCATAATTTGCACCTTCCTTTGTTATGTCGATAAAAGCTTTTATAATTTCATTTCCATGATCTGAAGCAAATGATTCAGGATGAAATTGTATCCCGAAATGTGGTTTTATTTTATGTTCAAATGATTGTATGGAATCTTTCGTTCTACCTGTAATTTTCAAAGTGTTCGGAAATGTTTTTTCATCACTAATTAATGAGTGATACCTCATAATATTAAAATGCTGCTCACATTCTTGATACAATTTAGAAGTTTCAATAATATCAATTTGATCGACTTTACCATGTTTAACTTCTTTACCAACTACAACTTCTCCACCGTAATATGTCGTTAATGCTTGAGCACCTAGACAAATCCCTAATATCGGTTTTTCTTTATATGCTTCTATTAAATTTTTTAAGTCTTCTGTATCATCAGGATGACCAGGTCCTGGAGATATAACCAATCCATCAATATTTAAATTGAATGGAGCCTCATCCGGATGATAGATCACGACATCATCATGTTGCTTAATTAAATCCACTAAGTTATATGTGAATGAATCATAATTATCAATTACTAATATCATGGTGTAACCTCCAATAAACTTTTTGCTTTGATCATCGTTTCTTTTAATTCTTTTTGCGGGTTTGAATCATATACAACACCACAGCCAGCTTCTACATTTACATATTCGTTATCTACAACCATTGTTCTAATTGTTAATGCAAAATCTAAATCATGGTTGCAATTGATATAACCAACACCACCAGCATATATACCGCGTTTTCTTTTTCTGCTTTCATAAATTCTTGTGATTGCTCTCGTCTTAGGTGCACCTGATACTGTTCCTGCTGGTAATAGTGCTGTAATCATTTGAAGCGGTGTAATGTCTGGTCTAATTTTACCTTCGACGATTGAGACGATATGCATAACATGTTCAAATCTTTCAACAGTCATTAACTTAGGCATATATACTGAACCTGTTTGAGCAATCATATTCAAATCATTTCTTCCAAGGTCGACAAGCATACGATGTTCAGCTAATTCTTTTTCATCTGTAATGAGTTCAATTTCATTTTGTTTATCTTCTTCTTCTGTTTGACCTCTTTTGTTAGTACCAGCTATTGGGTTCGTTGTAATGATGTCACCTTGTTTTTTAATGAAACTTTCTGGTGAAGATCCAATGATGCTTCTTTCTTCATCGTCAATGTAATACATATATGGACTTGGGTTTTGTCTTTTTAAATTTTTATAAATTTGAAGTTTCAATGTATCTTTATGTTGTTCGTTAAAGTAATGTTTATATTTATAAATTCTTGAAGGTACGACTTGGAACATATCACCTTTACTAATCAGTGATTTATAATATTCGACTTCTTGCATGAAATCTTCTTCACTTATATTTGTTTCAAGTTCACCTCTTAATGTGTGATCAATTTTATTTTGAAATAGTGAAATATCTTTTAATGTTTCAATCATATTATTAAGTTCTTGCTCAACTTGTGTTTCCGTATTCTGACTAAACAAGTTTGATGCGATAACAAACAATTCTTCTTTAAAATGATCAAATACATATACTGATTCAACGAGATTAAATGAAGCGTCTGGAATATCGGATTGCAATTCAATTTGTTTAAGTAATTTATTTTGATATCTAATTAAATCGAAACTACAGTACCCGATCATGCCAGATATAAATGGTAAATGTGTTAAAGCTTCTGGAACTTCATCAACTTTCATATTATTGATGAAATCCTCTAGTGATTCATATGGATGTTCATGTACAAGTTGTTCATCTTCATATATGAATATTTGTAAATAATCATCATATAAGTTCACTTTTCCAACTGCATCGAAAGCTACAATCGAAAATCTACCTTTCATTTGATCTGTACTGGCACTTTCTAAAATCATTTTCTTACGATTTATTTGTCCTAAAGTCTCTGGTGTAATATCAGCATTTAACTTTTTAAATTTAATAATCATCTTAATCCTCCTTAATAAAAAAACCGCGCATAAACATCCTAATCAAACAGGACGCATATGCGCGGTACCACCTTCATTAATAAGTATAAAACTTATTCACTCATTAAATATTTAATTATTTCTACATGGTCCCCATTTCTAAATTAAACTGTGTTAGTTTACATCAACCACTAACTTTCTGATTGCTACAGGATTTAATTTATACTTATGACCACTGATTTAGGTATACAAAAAGACACCACAGTATACGCTATCTGTAAGGACGCGTTACCGTGGTGCCACCTTAGTTAACATTGAATTTCATGTTCACTCTAAATTTCATTTAATTGATAATTTGAAAGCCCAATTCTCTCTTTGTGTGTAGTGCTAATTTACATCAACCATTAGCTTTCTATTTGCTACTATCAACACGAGATACTCATCTTTCAAATTCCGAATGATTTCTTCGGATTAATTAAATATCACTATACGAGAATAAATTTTAAATGTCAACCCTTAAATTCTGATTAGTTTTTAATTTCTGATAAACAATAAGCTCTTAATAACTTTTCACTTTCAAGAATAGAATCTTCATGTGTGCGTTCTAAAGCATGTGAAGATTCAATACCTGCACCGAATAATCCATGTCTAATATCAGCACCAGCATGTAGAGCAGCAGAAGCATCAGAACCATAATAAGGATATATATCTAATTTATATTGAATATCATTTTCTTTACATAAATTGACTAAATGATTTCTCAAACCTACATGATAAGGTCCTGAAGCATCTTTCACACAAATAGATACTGTGTATTCATCAGAAGCTTGTCCATCTCCTAATGCCCCCATATCAAAAGCGATAAATTCTACAACTTTATCTGAAATACTTGAATTTGCACCATATCCAATTTCCTCATTGTTCGAAATATAAAATTGTGTCGTATGTGGAAGTTCAACATTTTCTTCTTTAAGGTATTTCAAAAATTGTAAAATCATCGCAACACTTGCTTTATCATCAAGGTGACGAGATTTAACAAATCCTGATTCTGTATGTACAAATCTTGGATCAAAGCTCACAGCATCTCCAATTTCAATGCCTAATGCTCTTGTATCTTCTGGATTAAATGTTTTTTCGTCAAGTCTTACTTCCATATGTTCGGCATTTCGTGGAATTTCAGTATTATTTTTATAAACATGGACACTTGTTTCATGTAAACAAATGGTACCTGTTATTTCTTTTCCACTTTGTGTAGTGATGGTACAATACTCCCCTTCAATCGCATTCCAACTAAATCCACCTATTAAATCTAGTTGCAATCTACCATCTTCTTTAATATCTTTAACAATTGCACCTAATGTGTCTACGTGTGCTGTAATCAGTCGTTGTGCATCATCATTTTTTCCTGGTACGTTGATAAATAATCCACCTTTGTGTGTTACACTCGTATCATAATTTAATGACTCAGCAACTTTTCTACAATATTCAACTGCTGGATCAGCAAATCCAGACGGACTATTAATGTAAACAAGTTCTTTAATTGTATCGATCGTTTCTTTTACGTTAATTGTCATATTACCACTCCTTATACATTTATTATCATTCTATACTTTTAAAAAAATAAATCAATAACACTTGCTTTCACACACTAACTTACTTTAAACTATTAAAGTATTGGAGGGATTTTATGCAACGCGTATTTATTGTTGGACTAGGATTAATTGGCGGGAGTTTAATACAAAATATTAAATTTTATCATCCCAATTTACATATAACAGGTTACGATTATTTTGAAAAACATTCAGAAATCGCATTATCTATGAAAATTATAGATGAAATCGCAACGGACTTTGATTCTAGTGCTCGTCAAGCAGATTTAATTATATTAGCCACACCCGTACAACAATCTATCGAGTACGGTAAGCGCTTATTAGAAATTGATACTAAACCAGGATTAATCGTTACCGATACAGGTAGTACGAAATTAGGATTAAGTTCACTTGAATCACAATTGTTAGAACAGGATATTCATTTAATCGGCGGACATCCAATGGCAGGTAGTCATAAGTCAGGTGTCACAAATTCTAAAAAGCACTTATTTGAGAATGCTTATTATGTATTGATATATGATCAAGCGGAAAATGAAGCGGCTTATAGTGAAGTTAAACATTTGCTAGAACCTACTAAAGCAAAATTCATCAAAATGTCAGCAAAAGAACATGACTATGTAACAGGTGTCGTCAGTCATTTTCCACATGTCATCGCATCAAGTTTAATTCATATGAATGAAGAAAATACACAAATATCCGAATATGTCAGAACACTAGCAGCAGGCGGTTTCCGTGACATCACACGAATCGCGAGTAGTAATGCAGATATGTGGCGTGACATAACATTAGAAAATAAAGAACATCTTGTCACACTTATGGAAAATTGGATCGAACAAATGACACATACGAAAGAAATGATTGAAGAAGGAAATCCAGCATTAATTCATGATTTTTATCAATCAGCCAAAACATATAGAGACCAACTCCCTATTAAAGAACAAGGTGCCTTAACTTCAACATTCGATTTATATGTTGATATCCCAGATAAACCAGGTATGATCAGTGAAGTAACAAGAATACTCGGACAAAATCACATCTCTATTACAAACATCCGAATATTAGAAGTAAGAGAAGATATTATGGGTGCATTAAGATTAAGCTTCAAATCAAGCACAGACAGAGATCGCGCAATAGAAGCCTTACAATCATTTGATACGTATACATTGTAATATTGAATATTGAGAAATGGGAAAAAAGCCAAGAGAATTAAGGTCTCTTGGCTTTGTTTTGATTTGAGGAAATGATTGTGGGTGATCTCTTGGCTTAAGTTAGGCATTAAGCCATGACTTGGACGTTCTCTTGGCTTAAGTTAGGCATTAAGCCATGACTTGGGTGATCTCTTGGCTTAAGTTAGGCATTAAGCCATGACTTGGGCTATCTCTTGGCTTAAGTTAGGCATTAAGCCATGACTTGGACGATCTCTTGGCTTAAGTTAGGCATTAAGCCATGACTTAGGCTATCTCTTGGCTTATTTAGGACGTTAAGCCATGACTTGGACGATCTCTTGGCTTAATTAGGACGTTAAGCCATGACTTGGACGTTCTCTTGGCTTAATTAGGACGTTAAGCCATGACTTAGGCTATCTCTTGGCTTTACTCAGTCGTTAAGCTATGACTTGGATTCCTTCTATTGTACATCCCCCTATATTCAAACAAAAAACTGCCCATAATAGGCAGTTTTTTTATATTGATTCTGATACTTTTTTAGAGAAATACATTGTGTTGACTAAATATAAAATGATTAATAATGACACACTAAAGAATTGATTATTATCTGAAGAAACCGAGAATATTGATGCTAGTGCTATACATCCAATTATTAATTGTTGGTTCAGTGTATAAGTTTTTTGTAGTGCAATTAATGTAATATATTGTTCTCCACTATCCATCATATCAATCATTTTTTCATTTAATTTTTTATCTCCTGCTTTAGGATAGTTTCGCTCTGGGTATAATTTTCTCAATTTAGATAAATGCATATATGATATTGGTGCTGTTGCTATTAATGAAATCATCGCAATTAACAATGATAGCATACTTGGTTCTTTTGTTAAATTAATGACGATATTTAGTATTGTTAATGCTATTGTCATAATAATACCAAGCAATATGGGTGGATAAATTAATGTTTTTTCTAACTGTATTTCTATTTCATCCTCATTTTCTGGATTTGTTTCATATTTTCTATATTTTTCAGCTTTTTTATAAACGTTTAATAAAATGATAAATAAAATGATTAATGCGATTGCTAGAATAATGGCTGTAATATCAGTTTGCACGGTCGTAAGTTCAATTTCTAAAAAGTCATGTCCTTTTTTAAAAATACTTGTTAGTAATCCTCCTACTAGACCACCGATCAACATATATAATATTAAGTTACCTATTAACATAATTTTATTCTTTTTCATAATTCATCCTCCTCGAATATGAAAACATCTTCAACATTTTCTTTGAGTATTCTTGCTATTCTAACAGCAGTCAATACAGATGGCATAAAGTTATTCCGTTCTATCAAAGAAACTGTTTGTCTTGAAATACCTGCTCTTTTAGCCAATTCAGTTTGGTTAAATCCTTCCCGAGCTCTTAACTCTTTTACCCTATTTCTCATTTGACCACCACCTACATTTATCAATATACATGATTATAGTCAAAATGACAACTATACTTGTCATTTTGATATATATAATTGTCACAACTACTATGTATAAGAATGCATATCTTTGTTAATTTATTAAAATCATATTTACTTATTTGTAATTATATGTGAAGATTAAATAATTACATATTTCAGAATATTTTGAAGGGGGTATTTTTATGGATCATTTTGGCTTTTGGTCGATTATTCCTCCAATTATAGCCATCATTATGGTATTACTTACGAGAAGTGTTATTGTTTCATTATTTTTAGGATTATTTTCAGGCATACTCTTGTTAACGAGTTTTCATCCGATATCTTCTTTAAAAAAGTTACTTGGAGATTATTTGTATAGCACAGTTGCAGATGAATATAATGCTGGAATACTCATTTTGTTAGTGTTTATCGGTGGATTTGTTGCGTTGCTTGAAAATTCAGGTGGTGCAAAAGCATTTGCAAATCGGTTTATATCTGGTGCGAAAAGTCGTATCAAAATCCAACTTGCTGCTTGGTTTAGTGGTATTATAATATTCTTTTCAGAAATGGGCACACCTTTAATTGTTGGACCAATTTATGAAAGTTTATTTGATAAAGCGAAGATTTCTCGAGAAAAATTAGCTTGGATTATTGATTCAACTGCATCGCCAGTTTCTGTAATGGTACCGTTTATTGGTTGGGGCGTTTATATTATGGGGTTAATTGATACAGAATTTAAACGATTAAGTATAGATATGTCCTCATGGGATGCCTTTATGGTTTCATTACCCTACTTTATTTATCCAGTCCTTGCGGTATTAATCGTTCCTCTTATTATTTTATTAAAATTAGATTTCGGACCTATGAAAGCAGCTGAGGATCGAATAATGAATACTGGACAAATTTATTGGGACAATGCGAAACCATTAAGAGAAAGTGTGGAAGTCGATAAAGATGTTGAAAATAAAAGTAAACCTATTTTAATTTGGTTACCTATCGTCATCTTAATTGTTTCATTGTTTACATTATTAGCACCAAAAGGCTTTCCATTCCAAAGTGTGGAAGGAAAAGATTTCAGAATAGCTTTAAGTTTATCTTATTTCTTTGCTGCTATTTCTATTATCTTATTAATGTTATTTTATAAAGTTAAAACTATTAGCCAGTCATTAAATATTTATACTTCCGGTATGAAAAACATGACAGATATTTTAGTTATTTTAGTATTAGCATGGTCATTAGGCGGTGTATTGGACAAATTAGGAACGGCTAACTACATCGTTCAAGTTATCGATGGCACGATACCACCTGCTATAGTACCTGCTTTAATATTCCTAGTTGGTGCATGTATGTCTTTCGCAAACGGAACATCTTGGGGAACATTTGCAATTATGTTACCACTCGCAATTCCATTAGGGTATCATTTAGACATTTCGTTAGCAGTTTGTATTGGAGCTGTTATTTCTGGAGGTATTTTCGGCGATCATAGTTCTCCAATATCAGATACAACCATATTATCATCAACAGGTGCTGGTGCTGACCATAAAGATCACAATAAGACCCAAGTACCGATTGCTATATTTAATGGCGTTGTAACAACGATTGCCTTACTTGTTACAAGTATGATTGATTTTAAATTCACACTTATTTTAGCTATCTTATTCATGATTTGTGGCGTCTTCATTATTAATCAAGTTCAGAAATATCGGTATAATCATTAAAAAAGAGGTGGGATTTTTCCCACCTCTTTTCATTATTTCCATTTAAGCGCTCTAAAAATTTGTTCAGTTTGTTGTTCAATGAGTTTATCACCATTATTCATAGCATCTTCTAAAGTCATAGGACCATTTGCAATACTAAATGCCGCAGTTAAACCTTGTTCGTGAAGTGCTGATAATGGCATCTCAACCGTACCACCAATAGCGATAACAGGTATTTGATAAGACTTTGCAATTTGTGCAATTCCTGATATGACTTTACCACCAGAAGTTTGACCGTCAATTTTACCTTCACCAGTAATAATCAAGTCTATTTCATTCTCATTAATAATATCTTTAAAATTCACAAAATCTACTACAAGTTCGATACCTCTTTTTAATTCTGCATTTAAGAACGCTAACATGCCACCTGCTGTTCCACCTGCAGCGCCAGCACCTTCTATATTGCTTATTACTTTGCCTTTAATTGTCTTAATAACATCTGCAAAATGAATAAATGATTGATCTAGCCTTTCAACGATTTCTGGAGTTGCACCTTTTTGAGGACCAAATATATAACTCGCCCCTTGTTTACCAACGAATGGATTCGTCACATCGCAAGCAATTTCAAATTTCACATCATGTATTTGTGGCATCACATTTGATTCATCTATCGTAACAATGTTATGAATATGTTCTGCACCTAATGGTATATCTACACCATTTTCATCTAAAAATTGATAACCTAATGCTTGTAACAAACCAATTCCCGCATCATTTGTAGCACTTCCACCTAAGCATACAATAAAATGTTTAATACCTTTTTCAATGGCATCTTTAATAAGTAAGCCTGTTCCATAAGTGGTCGTATGTAATGGATTAAGTTCTTCTTGTTTTAGTAAATCAATCCCTGAACTTGTTGCTAGTTCGATAATAGCTGTCTTTCCATCGCCAGTTATACCATAACTTGATAGTAAAGGTCTTGATAACGGATCTATACTATTAACTTCTACTACTGTTCCTTTAGTTGCTTGCACTAAATTAATCATCGTACCTTCTCCACCATCTGCCATTGGAAGAAGAAACGTTTTAGTTTCAGGATCTACTGTTAAAATGCCACGTTCTATCGCTTGCGCAGCACTGAGTGCATCTATACTACCTTTAAAGGAATCTGGTGCAATTAATACTTTCATGAATAACGCCACCTTCTTAAGATTTCGTTCTAATTATATGTTACAGAAAAATTATAAAATTAACAGATTTAATTAATAAAATGGGAAGAATATTGGTAATAGAATCATTGAAACAATGATAGATAAAATAATTAGTGGGATACCCGCTATAGCATAGTCTTTAAACTTAAATCCACCAAGACCATAAACCATTGTATTGGCAGGCATACCAATTGGTGTTGCAAATGCTAGTGAACCACCGATTACAGTCGCCATTAATACAGCGCTAGGATCAGCTCCCATACCATTTGCTATAGAAATACTAATCGGAACTAATAATGCAGTTGTTGCTGTGTTAGACATAAAATTCGTCATCGTAGCAGATAATACGAGTATAACAAATAATAATACATACGGTGATGGGTCTTTACCTAATGTACTCATTAATGAACTGGCTATCACCTTTCCTGCACCAGATACTTGAATAGCATTTGCTAAAGCAAGTGAACCTACAAATAATAGTATCGTATTCATATCAATTGATCTCATTGCCTTTTTCTCAGGAATAACTCTTGTCGCTATTAATACTAAAGCACCGATCCATGCAGAAACATGTAACGCAATACCTATTTGCTGTTCAAAAATCATTGCAATAACGGTTAAAATCAATACGCCTAAAGACATAACTTGTTTCCATTTTGGAACCTTTGAATAATCAACTTCTTGTGCATATATTGAATCTTCTTCAAGATCGACTTCTTCTCTTTTAGGTAATAATTTATGTCCAATTAAAGTGAAATATAATATACCGATAATCAGAATTGGTAATCCTACTTTTGCATATTCAAAAAATCCAAATCCATCACCTATTTGTTTAAGCGCTGATTGTGCAATCATGTTACCAGGTGCACCAATTAAACTTAAGTTACCACCCATTGCAGCTGCAAAAACTAATGGTAATAGTAAAGTAGATCTTGAAAAACCGGATTTTGCTGCAATACCAATTACAACTGGTATTAAAACTGCTGCAGTACCTGTATTAGAAAGTACCCCTGACATTAAACCAGTTATTAACATTACAGAAATAATTAATTGTCTTTCAGTTTTAGCAAATTTTGTGACGATTCCCCCTATTTTTTGAGCCATTCCCGTCTCGAAAAACGCGCCACCAACAATAAACATAGCCATAAATAATAGTACGTTACTATCAACGAATCCTGCAAAAGCTTCTTCAGGTTTAAGTACGCCTGTAATGACTAATCCAATTGCGACGATCATCGCAGTTACAGCTAACGGTATCTTTTCCCAAGCGAACATAACTATTGCAAATACTAAAAATATTAAAGTAATTATTGAACTATCCATACTAAACACCCCTTATTCCAAAATTTGATAGCGTTTTCATTTCAATCATCGTACATTAACGTATACATTAAGTCAATAATTTAGTGAAATATTTTTCTTTTTAAGTTATATGTTGACATTAACGTATACATTATTTAATAATGGATGTATCACAAAGAAACAGGAGGTTATTTAACATGTCACAACAAAAAACATTTAAAATTGCTGTCATTCCAGGTGATGGTATTGGTAAAGAAGTTATTAACGAAGGGGTTCGTGTATTAGATCATTTAGCAGAGCAATCCAATAATCAATTTTCATTTGATTTTGATTACTTCCCTTGGGGATGTGAGTATTATTTAGAAAATGGTCGCATGATGGCGGAAGATGGGCTAGAAACATTAAAAGACTATGATGCTATATACTTTGGTGCTGTTGGGTTCCCAAATGTTCCCGACCACATTAGCTTATGGGGATTGAGAATTGCTATATGCCAAGGATTTGACCAGTGGGCTAATATTCGTCCAGTTGAATTTTTACCAGGTGTTGAAAGTAAATTAAATCATCCTGATGTTGAATCTTTAAATTGGGTACTCATCCGTGAAAATTCTGAAGGTGAATATTCAGGTGTTGGTGGTCGAAACTTCACTGGTAGAGGTGAAGGAAATGAAGTAGCCGTTCAATCATCTTTATTTACAGAAAAAGGCTGTGAACGTGTTATTAGATATGCTTTTGAAACTGCAAGAAAGCGTAAACGAAAAAAAGTAACAAGTGTTACTAAAAGTAATGCGCAACAATATGGGATGGTATTATGGGATGATGTATTTAAACGCGTGAGCAAAGAATATCCTGATGTTGAAACTGATCAATGGTTAGTTGATGCTATGGCGGCACACTTTGTGTTACATCCAGAAGATTTAGAAGTCGTAGTTGCATCTAACTTATTAGCAGATATTTTATCTGACTTAGGTAGTGCATTAGCAGGTAGTTTAGGTATTGCAGCAAGTGCAAACTTAAATCCAGATCGTCGTTATCCAAGTATGTTTGAATCAGTTCATGGTTCTGCACCAGATATTGCTGGTAAAGGTATCGCAAACCCTATTGGAGCTATTGGTAGTGCAGCATTAATGTTAGATCATTTAGGATTAAAAGAAGAAGCAAATCAAGTCAATGAAGCTATTAAGAAAGCGACTGGTTCTGGCGCACTTACAATAGACATTGGTGGTAATACAACAACTAAAGAAATGGCAGATTCAATTATTGAGAACTTACATTCAAATGTGAAGCAATAATTTTATTCGTAATCATTTTATATAACCGCACGTCTTTCTGTTATAATGAGAGAAACTCATTTTAAGAAAGACGTGTATTTTTTATTATTTGAATGAGGAGGATACGACATGTCAGAAGAGCATCAAATTGAGTATGATTCTTTAAAAGGAAAACTTCTAGACATCGCTAAACAGTTAGATGAACAGCGATTACCTATTCGTGCTTATCATATATTACGTATTGCGATTAAAAATTTAATACTTGAGCCAGGTCAAACAATTTTAGAAAGAGAAATTGCTGAAGCTTTAGAAATGAGTCGTACACCTGTTAGAGAGGCGTTAGTGAGACTACAAACTGAAGGATTACTGACTTTAATTCCGAGGCGTGGCTTTCATATCAATCCGATAAAAAAGCATGATTTGAAGGAAATCTATGAAATTACTGAAACATTAGATGGTTTGGCAGTAGAATTAGCGACAACTAAAGTGACAGAAGAAAATATAGCACATTTAAAGCATTTAATAGAATTACAACAAGAACAACTTGAACAAAATAATTTATACGAATGGTCGATATTAGATGATCAATTCCATGCAGATTTAATTAGTTTTGCAAATAATACACGCTTAAGTAGCGTTATTAATATTCATGCAGACCAATTATTTAGAGCTAGATTATTCACAATCAATGATCGTCCTGTTCCATATCAATCTATCGTTGAACATAAAGCGATTATTGCATGTATAGAAGCTAAAGATAAGCATGCAGCACGATTAGCTATGCAATCTCACAGAAAAAGATCGTGGGGAGAAATTGTTAATTCATTAAATGACTAGATTAAAAAACCATAAACTTTAATTAAAAAAAATGTTTATGGTTTTTCTTTATACTTTATTTTATTGATGAGTATACGTTAAATCCCAACCTATACCAAATTTATCTATTACTTTTGCATATGTTTGACCCCAGAAAGTTTGTCCAAGTTCCATTTGAACTTGTCCACCTTCTTTAAAGATATTATAAACTTCATTAATTTGTTCTTCTGTTTCAAATTCTAAAACAATATATATATTGTGATTCTTATGAAGTGAATCATCGTCATTTGGGATATCAGAAAACATAAATAAATGACCATTAACTTCTAATTGTGCATGTATAATTCTATTAGGATCTTCGGAGGCATCTACACCTGCGTCACCATAAGTTTGTGATTCTCTTACGCTTCCATCTAAGGCTTCACTATAAAACGCTAACGCTTCTTCGCAAGTTCCGTTAAAGTAAAGATAAGGTGTAACTTGTTTAATCACCATGCACCACTCCCCATATTTGATTGTTAATCAAAATAAGTATATAAATGTGCAAAGAGTTTGTCAAATGTTAATAAAATTTACATTTTTAACACATAGTGATTATTTTTTGTATTTCATCTATAATTGGCTAGATTATGAATACTTTCTTCTTGTCTACTATATGTGTTATTGACACTCATTTCATTTGTAAGCAATGCTAATGCTTCATCACGTTCTCGCTCAAATGTATCTATAAATAAATTCAGTTCACGAGCTCGTTCTGGCACGAGTTGTGTAAGTGAAATATTTAATGCTGAATACTTCTCATGTTTATCACTTAACTGTTCTGTAAAACTCCAGATTACTCTAAATATATCCATCGTAATATTCGTGCCATCTTTTAAAGTATAAGTTTTAGAGATTGTATTGACATTACTTTTCAGTGAAAAAGCAATTGTCTTAACTAATAAATTTCTAGATCTTAGTTGCTTTGTTAAACGTTCCACTTGTTGAAGAATGATTTCTTTCATCTCATAATATTGGTATTGTTTCTCAAGCGCGACTTCACATTTAATGTTCGGATTATAAATACTATGCGCTTCTCGTACAGTATTAGTATCTATTCCATTGCTGATTAAATTCAATTCCTTACCCATCGTTCCATATAATTGTGTTAATTTATTAACTGGATAGCGTGCTAAATCTCCAACAGTATATAAACCAAGCTCATTTAATTCCTTTTCTAACCGATCATTTATCCCCCACACTTTATGCAATGGATGTATCGGCCACACTTTATCTCTTATATCGCTATAATTTAATACTCCAATTGATTGATCATGTTGGTAAGACTCGTTATCTAAAGCCAACTTGCTCAGCAACATATTCGGTCCAATACCTATATGACAATTCAATTGTGTTTCTTGTTCTATTTCAGTTCGGATTCTTGCAGCAAATTCACTTGGATTATCACAATATTGTTTATAATAATCTGTCACATCAATAAAAATTTCGTCTACACGATGTTGTTGGATATCAACTTCATGTACATAATTAAGCAATACTTTATAAATAGCATTTGCATAGTTTATATATTGTTTCATATTTGGATTAATGATAAAGATATCATTTCTGTGTGGTATTTCAAATAGACGTGAACCGGTCTTGATTCCTAATTCTTGTAATGGCTCAGTAGCTGAAATAACGATGGCGCCTTGCCTTTTCGTATCAGAAATAACAGCTAATTTATTTTCATTTGGGTTAATACCTTTAGAAACACATGACACATTTGCAAAAAAATTATGATGACTTAAACATAAAATATATCTCTCTTGGAAATCACTGTAATTGTACATCACATCACCTCCCAGAACATTTGTTTGTATTATCATTATATACGAACACTTGTTCTATTTCAAGGAATTTATTTTGTCTTAATAAAAAAGTCCTACAAAGATTAACCTCTGATAGGTCAACTTTGTAAGACTTCATTATAAGTTATTGTACTATACTTAATTTTTCTTCGTCGTCAGCGCCAATTGACTGATCGATATGAACATGTGTCTTTAAAAATATTTCTTCTGGCTCGCCTTTGAATTCAATTTGTTCTAATTTAAATTCAAATTCGTATTCTTGATGGTCTTTTTTCTTAATCAAGAAGGATTGATTAACTTTATGCTTATGCAGTTCATAATCAAATTCCGAAAAATCACTATCCTCATTTTGATTATTGACGCGTTCAATAAGTGACAATTCAATATATTTAACTTCTAAATCACATGAACCGCCTTTAAATATTACTTTACCTTTTATAGGCTCTTCTTCATTAAAAGTCATTTTTTCTAAACGCGTATCGATTGTTAGATTACCGACACCTATAGAGGTAAGTAACTTTTCAAACATAATACAAATCCCCCTTAATCTTCATTAAAGATAGTTTAACTCGATTAAACTAAAATTTAAAGTGATTAAAGAGGATTTTTTAATTATTGTTGATTATTTTTTTAACAATCGTCAATTTTCAACATAAACTTACTTATATAAACCTAAAGCTTTCGAAGTTGATGTATTAATTTCATTAAATAAATCTGGATTATCAGATAAATTTGTTCTAA
This sequence comes from Mammaliicoccus sp. N-M50, assembly GCF_022386995.1. NCBI lineage: Bacteria > Bacillati > Bacillota > Bacilli > Caryophanales > Staphylococcaceae > Mammaliicoccus > Mammaliicoccus sp. N-M50. Next base: position 90,471 of record NZ_JAJNJA010000001.1, read on the forward strand.
ATGAAGGAATCATTTGTTTAATTTTATCTTCCCAGTTTACAAATTCATTAGGGAAACATTTTTCAAGTAACTGCAACATAACATGTACAGCAGTAGAAGCACCTGGAGAGGCACCTAATAATGCAGAAATAGAGCCATCTTCACTTGTTACAAGTTCAGTACCAAATTGTAATGTACCCTTTCCGCCTTCTTTTGTATCTTTAATGACTTGTACACGTTGACCAGCGATCACGATATCCCAATCTTCTAACTTAGCAGTCGGTATAAATTCTTTTAGTTCTTCTAGACGCTTTTCATCTGACAATAAGACTTGTTCTACTAAATATTTCGTTAATCCCATTTCTTTTAAACCAGCTGATAACATCGTAAAGATATTATTCGGTTTCACTGAACCAAATAAATCTAAGTTTGAACCAGTTTTTAAGAATTTAGGTGAGAAACCAGCAAATGGTCCAAATAATAATGAACGCTTACCTTCAATGTATCTAGTATCTAAATGTGGTACTGACATTGGTGGCGCGCCAACTTTTGCTTTACCGTATACTTTAGCATCGTGTTTAGCAATAATTTCTTCATTATTACATACCATAAATAAACCACTAACTGGAAAACCTCCAATATTAGAAGCTTCTTTTATGCCTGTTTTTTGTAAAAGTGGTAAGCTACCGCCACCAGCACCGATAAACACAAATTGAGTATTGTGATATTCAACCTTTTTAGTTTCGGCATTATAGATTTTTAATTGCCATGAATTATCTTCATTTCTTCGAATATTCTGAACAGAATGATTATAATTTAACTCTACGCCTTGGTCTTTTAAGTCACTTAATAGTGAGCGTGTTAAATTCCCAAAGTTTACATCTGTACCAGATTCAATTTTAGTTGCGGCAATTCTTTCATCTTGAGAACGCCCTTCCATCATAAGTGGCATCCAATGCTTTAACGTTTCAAAATTATCTGTAAACGTCATACCATTGAATAATGGATTTTTTGATAATGCATCACATCTATTTTTCAAAAATTGTACATTTTTGTCTCCATACACAAAACTCATATGTGGTACAGGACGAATAAATGATTGTGGATCTGTTAAACTACCTTTGTTTACTAAATATGTCCAAAATTGCTTTGATAATTGAAATTGTTCATTTATTTGAATTGCTTTATCAATATTAACTGAACCATCCGCCTCTTCTTTAGTATAATTCAATTCACATAATGCTGAATGACCAGTTCCCGCGTTATTCCATTCGTTAGAACTTTCTTCAGCAGGTTTTGATAATTTTTCAAATAATTTAATTTCTAAGTTTGGTGATAATTCTTTAAGCATTGTACCTAAAGTAGCACTCATAATGCCTCCACCAATTAATATTACATCTGTTTTCTTATGTAAAGCATTCATAATTAACTACAGAGCCCCTTTCAATATTAACCATTTCGACTAAATATATGTCCATAAAAAATATACAAATGAATAATTTGTATGAATTAATCTATGTATTACTACTATTATAAACCTTATACTTTCATTTAAAAAGTGACAACAAGTGCACAATGTGTAATAAGTTAATTTTATTATTAAGTTACATTAAAATAGTCGAGAATTAGTATAACTTAATTAATATATCTATATAAATAGTATAACACATTCCCTAAATGAAGGTTTAAAAAAATTCTATTAACATTTATAGTTTACATAATATTATTATGATATTTACATAAAAATACTTATATTATAAAAAATTTGGGTATTATAGTGGTATAATCAAAACAAAAATATTTTAAAGGAGTTTTTTATGAAAGCTTTCATTAATTTACTTAAAAAAGGAAGCAAGTCTTCGCTTTCTGCTGCAATTGTTAACTTTATTTTAGGTTGTTTAAAGTTATTTGCTTTTATCTTTACAGGAAACATTGCGATGTTTGCTGAAATGATGCACTCTTTCGGTGATGCAGCAAACCAACTTTTCGTATTTTTAGGATCAGCATTTTCTAAAAGAAGTCCGAATGAGAAGTTTCCTCTTGGATATGGAAGATTAATTAACCTCGTCTGTTTAATAGCTGTCATTATTGTAGGTATTTTATCTTATGAGACTGTTAAAGAAGGTTTTCACCATATTGTTCATCCAAATGAAACTGGTGGACCAATATTATTCTTCTGGATTAATATCGCTGTTCTAGCTATCGGTATTATTTTAGAAGGTAGTGTTTTAAGAAAAGCTGGTAAAGAAATCTTGGAAGAAGCTGGTGAAAGCAGTAAAGGATTATTGACACCATTTACTAAAAGTTATTTACTGATTGGTAAAGCAAAACCTGCAACAAAATTAGTATTCATGGAAGATACTGTTGCAACTGGTGGTGGTATTATTGCCGTTCTTTCAATCATTATCGCAAGATTAACAGGATTGGGTATGTTAGAAGGTATTGCTTCAGTCATTATTGGTGTGATGATGTTTATCGTTGTGGGTATTATCTTCATTGAAAATGCACAAGGCGTTCTTGGTATTGCAGATCATGAATCTGAAATACATGCTTCACGTGTCATATTAGATGATAAAGCAATTAGTGATATTAAAAGACTCGCTGTTATTAAAGAAGGAGAAGCACTTCATATAGAATGTTTATTAGAAGTTAATCACAATTATACACTTAAAGAGTTGTCAGATATCAGAAAACGGATTATATTAAAATTGTTAGACTTATCTCATGTTGAAGATGTGAACATTGAATTCATAGAAGATGACGGTCAAACAGACTGGAATGGAGATAGTGGTCCTTCAGCAAATATTCAATATAATAAGGAGCGTTTATAATGCCAATCGTAAACATTAAATTAATTGAAGGTAGATCTGATGAACAATTGAAAGGTCTTGTAAAAGATGTTACAGAAGCTGTTCATCAAAATGCAAAAGCACCAAAAGAAAATATTCATGTCATTATTGAAGAAATGAAACCTGAACACTACGGTGTTGCTGGTACTCGTAAATCTGATTCATAAGAACTATATCAATATAAAAAGCAATAAATGGTCACTTTGACCATTTATTGCTTTTTTAGTTTCCTTAATGATTAATCGTTAAGAAATTTCTTAATTGCTTCTTTATTTTTTTCTTTGTCGATTTTTAATACTGCCCCATTTTCAATATCATTCTCATTTGTATAAGAACCTTTAACAGGGACTGTTAACGTCTTAATATCTTTATCGCCTCTAGCTAAGAAGCTAGCTCCCGTTTTGTAAATTGTTTGGTCATCTAAATTGGTATTAACATAACCTCTAGCAATACCAGCTAATTTCGGTGCTTTAACAACTGAATCTACACTCATCAATTCTGATTTTAGTGCAGTCATAACTTGTTGTTGTCTTCTAACACGACCAAAGTCACCTTCTTCATCGTGTCTAAAGCGCGCATAACCTAATAATTCTTTCCCGTTTAAATTATGTTGCCCTTGTTTTAAAGAAACACCAATTTTTGCAGACATATCTTTTTCAACATCGATTGGAACGCCTTTAGGTGCAATTTCATCGACCATTTCTTCAAATCCATCAAAATCGATAATTGCATAGTATTCCGGATCAATATCAAGGTTCTTCTTCAATGTCTTACGTAATAATTCAGGTCCGCCTAATGAATATGCAGTATTAATCTTATAATTACGATAGCCACCTGGGATTTCTGAATAAATATCTCTCATGACAGATACAATTTTGAGATCTTTTTTCAAGTAATCGTATTGAACAATCATAATTGAGTCTGTTCTAGGTTGTGAATTATCTACTTTGCGGTCCTCACCTAATACGAGCACATTTACTTTACCATCATTCCGCGTTGTACTATTGAATTTATGTAATTGTTGCTTTTTACCGTTATCTGATGAAACTTTCAAACCAGATTTATAAGAAGCATTAATGTAAAATCCAAGTCCAATTAAAAGTAAGATGATACCTAAGAAAATAAAAGGTCTTTTTTTAATTCTACGCTTTTTTCTTCTTGTAGGTATATTCGTTTGACGATTATCTTCAGTTTCTGATTGATTATGCGAAGTCATTGTTACCAACCTTTTATCTTCAAAATTGAGTCTAATTATATTATAATGAGACTCATACATTAAGTTAACCAATTTATATACTAAAAATCAAGAAAAATTGCAAAGCTAACTTAAAAATAAGACTTGAGACTGAATAAAGGATGGTAAAAATATCATGAATATGAATAAAGCGTATTTTGCAGGAGGATGCTTTTGGTGTATGGTTAAGCCATTTGACCAATATGAAGGAATAGATAAAGTGACTTCAGGTTATATGGGTGGAACAACTGAAAATCCAACATACGAAGAAGTAAAAAAGGGTGATACCGGACATTATGAAGTTGTCGAAATCCAATATGATGTAGCTTTATTCTCATATAATAGACTGCTAGAAATATATTTTGCAATTATTGACCCTACTGATGCTCATGGACAATTCCAAGACAGAGGTACGCAATACGAAACAGCTATTTTCTATACAAATGATGATCAGAAGAAACTTGCTGAACAATATATCGAACAACTCAATAAAGAATTACCAGAGGGAAAATCAGTCGTTACAAAACTATTACCATATAAGCCTTTTTATAAAGCTGAAGATTATCATCAAGATTTCTATAAGAAGAATCCTGAAAGATATCAAGAAGAACAAACAATTAGACAAAGTTTAAAATAAACAAGTATAGCATAACAGTATCGTATACAATTATGCTATACTGTTATTTTTATATAACATCTATCAGTATTTAAGATATAAAAGGAGAACATTATGGAACAATGGATTACTGATTTTATGACGCATTATGGATATATCGGTGTCTTCATACTCGTATTTTTAGAATATGTTATACACCCCTTCCCTTCTGAAATCATATTAACATTCGCAGGCTTTATGACTTCACAGTCAGAGTTGAATATCATAATTGTATGTTTACTTACAATTTTAGGAGCCGTACTCGGAGCACTTGTATTATACAGTATTGGTGCATTTATAGGAGAAGAACGTTTATATAAATTTATACATAAACGTGGCAAATATATAGGTATCAAAACACAAGACTTAGATAAGACCATTCAATGGTTAGATAAATATGGACATTGGGCTATCTTTTTAGGACGCTTTATCCCAATTGTCAGAACGCTCATTTCATTACCAGCCGGTATAACTAAAATGAACTTACCCGTATTTATACTTTTAACAGCAATCGGTACAGGTATGTGGAATATATTTCTAATTATGCTAGGTAAAATGCTAGGCAATCACTGGCATCAAATTCTCGTATATGTAGGTATGTATTCTAAAGTGTTTATCGCGATTATCGCGATAGCAGTACTTTATGTACTATACTTATGGTATAAACGCATTAAAGAAACACGTGTTAATTAAATAAAAAACAAAACTTTCATAACCCCTTTTTCTAAGGATTGGTTATGAAAGTTTTTTGTATTCTATAAATAAGTGTTTTTAGTTTTTATAGTTTGAAATTTCGATTAAATTATTATCGGGATCTCTTAAATAAACAGAATTGATTTCACCAAGTGCACCAACTTTATCGATTGGCCCTACCTCAATGTTAACGTTATGATTATTTAAATGAGATACAACTTCTTCAATACTAGTTTTAGTTATTAAACATATATCAGCTGAACCTGCCATTGGGTTATGAGCGCTAGGTTTAATGATATTATGTTCGCTATGCAAGTTAATTTTTTGATTCCCAAACTTTAAAGCTTTTCTATTTTCCCCAAATTCAATAATTTCCATTCCTAATATGTTGCTATAAAAATCCAATGTCTTTTCAATATTAGAAACAGTCAAAACAATATGATCGATTCCTTCTATTTTCATTATTTTTCCTCCTTTTTCATATTTCTTCCCATATATATTTTTGCTTCTTGAATAAATAAATCAATGAGATTGTTATCCCAATTTTTCTTCTTTGTTAAAGCGAATGAATAAAAAGTAGGAAATTGCTCATTTCCCTCTATGATTTTTAACTTATTTGAATTTATTTCTTTCTCTACAGTTCTATATGGCAATACACTAAATCCCATATCATCTATTAAAAATGTCTTAATTGCATCTATACTCCATAATTCTGTTGTTTTAGAAACTTCCTTTAAGTTACTACTTAAAAAATCTTCAAACATCGTGCGATAAGTACTGTCTTTTTCATTTATTACAAAATGATTATACCGTTTACTACTTAACAACTCATCTAATGTATCTGGAGCAGAATGATGTGCCACAATAACAATTTCATCATCACTTAATTTATGTTTTTTTATTGCATTATTTTGGATTCTAGTATTGATCACAAAAGCTATATCTACTTCACCATTCATAAGTGATGCTTGATTTTTACTACAAGTATTATTAAGCAAATCAAATTCTGTATTTGGAAATTTTTCTAAAAATATTTTTATAACTTCACTTAATCCTGTTGTAACTAGTGATTCGGGTGCTGCTATTTTTAATTTATGAGTCATGTCCTCGTTCGATAATTTAATAATTTGATCGTGTGTTGAAATATAATCATTAACTAAAGGTAATATTTTTAAAAGAAACTCACTTTCAATCAATTTTTTGTTTGAGTATATAAATAATTCATTTTTCAATTCTGCTTCTAACTGATTAATTTGTTGAGATACATTTGATTGCGTATAGTTTAGTAATTCCGCTGTTCTTGTATAACTCTTCGTTTCTATAAGTGTCTTTAAAATTTTTAACTGCTTTATATTCATTCAATCACCTATTAATTTTATTAATGTATTAATAATAACATTAATTTCACTTATAACCAAAAAGACATTAAAATTTATATAGAGGTGAAGAACATGTCTGCGTTTTTAATTTATGTTTTTGTAACATCTATTACGCCAGGTCCAAGTAATATTTTTATTATGAATTCTACAAAAAAACATGGTTTATTAGGTGCAAAAAAATTTATACTTGGTATATTAGCAGGTTTTTTATTTTTAGCTATTTTAGCTTCTATTTGTTTATACTTATTTGAAGAATATATTGAAGCAGTTGAACAAACACTGAAAATATTTGGATTTGTATATTTACTGTATCTATCCTATAAAACGTTTACTGCTAGTAAAAACGATGAAACTGGTGATGTATATTCTACTTTTAAAGCAGGATTTTTATTACAAATTTTAAATATGAAAACATTATTATTTTATATCACGTTACTAGGTGTTTTTATTATCCCTAATTCCAATAACAAACCATTTATATATATGGTACTAACAATTATTATTGGTTGGGCTTGTCTTATTATATGGGGCGTATTAGGACACTATTTAAAAAGATATCTCAATAAATATCATTATATATTCAATACTGTTATGTCATTATTAATCCTATACTCCGCATTAAGCATTTTTTATTAATGAATAAAAGTGAGATTTAACTAAAAAACATAATGTGCAATATCATTTTCTGGAATCAATACTTCAATATTTAATGGTAGAGTTATTTGAGACATGTTATACACTTTATACATAAGGCACCTCGTTGATTTGGTTTTTGTCATGATTAATTAAATTATACGAGAGTGCTTTATTTTTTTGTATAAAATTGGAAATTTGTAACGATTTTGTGCTGTGCTGACGCCTGAGGGAATAGTATGTGTGAGAGACTACAGGCTCGAACCATACCCTAGGCAAGCATGCACGAACAAAATCGTAGATTATAAAAAATAACACCTCATTTTATACTGAATAAATCAGTAGAATGAGGTGTTAATAATTTGAGTTAGGAATTATCTCCCAGACTTTTTTATTTATGATTAATTGTTAATGATACTCTTATTAAATTCCATAATAGCGAACTATATTTTCGATATACTAAATATCTTGGTTCCCATTCTGGATAAAATTTTTGTTTATAATTCCGTAATCCTTGGAAGCTATATAATCCATTCATATTTTCAAATACTTTTGCTGCAAATTTTTCTCTTAAATATGCATATTGATTATGCCCTACATTGGATAACGTAGCCATTCCCATATTAAATTGTTTATAGCCTTGTTCTTGTGCCCATAATAACATATGGATATATAAAGCATCCATCATCGGTAGTTCTACTTCTTTGTTCCATCTAATTAGATCTACAGATATGGATTCATTATAATTCGTATACATTAATGAACAGAAACCTACTATTTCTTTATTATCATTTCTTATAACTGCGATTGGTGCTTTATTTAAATAATCTTCATCAAATGATCCAACTGAGAAGCTCATTTCTCTCCTATCACCTAACCAGCTATCACTAATAGATTTCAACATATCGATGTCATCTTGTGCATATGGCGCTTCTATAATTTCAAATTGATAGCCTTCTGACGCCATTTTATTATGTGTTGCACGCATACCACGCTTTTTCTTACCAGATAAACTAAATGTTTCTAGATCTATGAGCGCTTCTTCTCCTAATTTGAAAAAGACATTTCCATAATCATGATATAAAGATAGTAATTTACTTTGTACTTGATAGAAAATAATATCATGGCCTAAAAAATGCATTTGATCATAAAATTCTTTTAATACTTCATGATATTTATCCGAATTACCGACTGGATCACCTAACACGATAACTGCATTCATCTTATGTCGATACATAATAAAGACATCTTCATCTTTATTAACATAAAATGATTTATCTCCTGTAAATGCTAAGTGACTCACATAAGAACCTTGGTTTTGATCGATAATGTTCTGTATCGTTTCATATGTAGCATTTGTATATAAACTTTTTTGGAATCTTTTTGAAAGAATATAGGTTATGCACATACCGATTAAACATAATATCGCGAGTGCAATTAAGAACATTGTAAATACAGCATATTTATCAAATTTAGTAACTTCATGTGGATATAAATTTAAATAATTTTTAGTGACAATTCTATTGAAGATAAACATTGTTAATATTAATACACCACTTAAAACTATTTTCATAGGTGTCACAATCTTTTTGACAACAAGTGCATTTTTGTAACCGATAAATAATAATATTAAAAGTATCGCTAACCATAAAAATGCAATGATCGTGCTATTCGTTAATATGGATACGACTAACATTACGATGACAGAAATAATGCTCATGAGTATAGAACGCATCGTACCAGACATAACGCCTTTCGCGCAAATCAGTAACATAAGTGTAGAAGCTGTATGTAATGCTAATAAGATTGAATAAAAAGTATAATGATGTGAGTAAATAGCATCATATAAGATTAATATGTGATTAAAATAAAGAACAAATCCTGTAATACCAGATAATAGCCCTAGTGCTAATGTTGGTACTTTGTTCATAAAGTCACTTTGCACAGACTTGATAAACGATGTTGTATCAACAGCTGGTGTATAGAATTTACTTTCTTCGATATATTTTTTAGCGATACTACCAAATTCAAATGTAGATAAACCAAGTGCGATTATAAATGGGAAGAAGTAATAAGCAACTCTATAAAGTAACAACGCTAATAGTACTTTTTCTTCAGGTACACCAAGTGACTTAATACCTAATAAGATCACTAAGTCAAACGCACCGAAGCCACCAGGTATCATACTAATTAATCCTGATAAGGCTGCAACGACAAATATCCCAACTAAGTGCGCAAAGTCTACATGTATATGTAAAGCTTTTAAAATAACAAATAATAAGTAGCTCGCCGCGATCCATTCGAGTGCAGATACAATTGTAAATTTAAATCCAAGCAATCTATCTCGACTTATAGAAGGTTTTAAATACGACACAACTATAAATAATGGAAGAAACAAACTGCCAATATAAATGACAATTTTAGCCCATGAAATATCAGCTAGTAATGCATCCGCATTAAAAACACGAAATACAATAAGTGCACATAATAAACTTAAACCACTTAACATGGATAACAATAATAATGAAACACTTTTAACTAAATCTTTCTTATCTTCAACGTCATTTCTATAAGAATAAATTCTTAAACCAGCACCTATTAAACCACCAAAGCCTAAAATACTGTTAAATGTATTGATAATATAACTAATAGATAGTACTTTGTGTATCGGCAAACTGATCTTTAAAGATTGCTTTAACATCATGTCATATAATGATAAAACAGAAACGGAAAGTACACCTAATATAATGATGCCTACAAAATAAAAAGTATTCATTTCTCTAAAAAGAACGATTGTCTTTTTAAAGTCGATTTTCCCTAATTCATTATGCAATACAAATACAACGATGCATAATACGATACATATAAATAAAGCCTTTAATACTGGCAAAATTTTCTTTCGATTTAATAGTCTCATATTCCAACCTTCTTTAATTTTGTAATACTCCCAAATAATACCATATAAATATATAAATTAAAATGTTTAATAAAAGACTGCCATTAAGCTTCGAAAGTTAAAGGCAGTCTATATTTATAGTTTATTCTTTTTCGTATACAACCTCTTCATCTTTAAACTCGTAAGGACCTGAGTCATCTTGATAATATTTATTATAACGACGTTTAAATAATGTGAAGAGATGTGTCACAGCTACTTTAATAATAGCGTATGCTGGAATACCTAAAATAACACCAAGTATACCTGCTAAATTACCTGCACATAACAATACAAAGATAATTGTTAAAGGATGAATTTGCATTGTTTTCCCCATAATATTTGGCGAAATAAAATGTCCTTCTAAAAATTGAACTGCAGCCCAAACGATTGCAAGTTTCAATAACATAATTGGTGAATCAATTGCCGCTAAAATAATTGCTGGTGAAATCGCAATTATTGGTCCTAAATATGGTACAACACTTGTCACAGCAGCAATACTTGCTAAAGTTAGTGCATAGTCTAATCCAATGATTGAATAACCGATAAATAGTAATACACCAATACAGAAAGCAACAATCATTTGACCTTGAATATAAGAACCAACTTGAACATTCATTTTATCAATTAAATCGTGTGTATCTTTTCTGAATTTTGGTGGCATTAATCTAATAAAGTAATTTCTAAACTTCGCACCATCTTTAAGTAAGAAGAATAATACAAATGGGAATGTAATAATGATCACAACAACATGTGTAATTGTAGATACAAATGATTGGAACTTATTACTGAAATCCCCTACTGAATTAGATATTTTCTTTGGAATATCACTAAAGTTTTGTTGGAACCAATTTTGAGCTTGTGTATAGTAATCCGCTACAAATGAATTTTGAGAAAGCTCTTTTAATTTATCACTAAATTCATCGAAATATGTAGGTAAATTTTTAGATAAACTCTCAACTTGATGTTGCACAACAGGTATTAATAACGTCACAATTAGTGTAAATGCTGCGATAATTACACATAATAATATGATGATCCCCCATAATCTAGAGATGTTAAACCTTTCCATAAAATTAATTAAAGGATTAAACAAATAGAATGCAACAAACGCAACAATAATTGGGCCAATTAAAGTTGTCGTAATCGTAACGATAGGTTCAAAAATAAATGAAACATGTTGGAAAATAAATATTGTTAACCCTATCAAAATCAATAATCCTAAAATGAAATAAATATCACGTCCACCGAAAAACTGCATAAAACGTGTTGTTTTATTCAAAGAATTATTGGAATGCTTTTCTTTTTCCAAAATAAGCCCTCCTCTTAAAGATTTATAATCTATTATACCCTAATCGTTTCACTTTAAAAACAAAAATTTACAATTATAGTTTACATAATAATATTATAATTGTTATTTAATATATAAAAAGAAGATACACCATGAAGATGTATCTTCTAAAACATAAAAGTCTTATTTAACGACTAATATTTTATCGCCTTGTTCTACTGAACCTGTTGTTAGTACTTCTAATGAAGCATCACCAAGGTTTGTAACAACAATTGGTGTAACAGTACTATCAGCATTTTCTTTAATGAAGTCTAAATCTACTTTCATTAACGGTTGACCTTTAACGATATCTGTATCAGCTTCCGCTAAAATTTCAAATCCTTTACCTTCTAATTTAACTGTTTCTAAACCGAAGTGGATTAATAATTCAACACCGTCATTAGATTCTAAACCGATTGCATGTTTTGTTGGGAATGTCATTTTCAATTTACCATCAAATGGTGCAACTACTTCACCAGTTTCAGGAATAATTGCAACGCCGTCACCCATCATTTTTTCAGAGAATACTTTATCTGGTACTTCAGAGATATTAACAACTTCACCTTTAATAGGAGCATAAATTGTTGCGCCACCTTCAGCTAAAATAGCAGCACTTTCTTGATCGCCTTCTTCAGTAACAGTTGTTTCATCAGGTTTCGTAATTTCTCCTGAAATGATACGTGCCATGTCGTGTTTAATTTGATCTGATTTAGGTCCAAAAATAGCTTGAATATTGTTACCAACTTCAAGTACACCAGAAGCACCTAAACTTTTCAGTTCATCTTTGTTTACTTCAGATTTATTTAATACTTCAACACGTAAACGCGTAATACATGCATCTAAATGTTTGATGTTTTCTTTACCACCCATTGCATCTAATACATCGAATGGAAGTTCAGCTACCGAACTATTGCGTGTTTCAGATTCTTTATCTTCACGACCAGGTGTTTTTAAGTTAAATTTCTTAATCGCAAATGTGAATAAGAAGTAATAAACTAACGCATAAATAATACCTACTGGAATAACAAGTAGTGCATTAGTACGATCCCAGTTTAATAATCCGTATAAAACGTAATCGATAAATCCACCAGAGAATGTCATACCGATTTGGATATGTAGAAGATGCATCACTAAGAATGATGTACCTGCTAAAATAACATGAATACCGTATAATATTGGTGCTACGAATAAGAATGAGAATTCTAATGGTTCAGTAATACCTGTTAAGAATGATGTTAAACCTGCAGATAACATTAAACCACCGACAACTTTTTTACGCTCTGGACGAGCTTGACGATAGATTGCATATGCTGCAGCTGGTAAACCAAACATCATAAATGGATATTTACCAGTTGTGAATGCACCAGCTGTAAATGGTACACCGTCTTTAACTTGTGCCATGAATATTCTTTGGTCACCACGAACTAATTCACCAGCAGAATTTACATAGTTACCAAATTCGAACCAGAATGGTGAGTAGAAAATGTGATGCAATCCAAATGGAATTAAAGCACGTTCAATAATACCAAATATAAATGTCGTTAAAGCTAAGTTCTTATCCAATAAGAATGTAGATAAGTTATTTAAGCCATCTTGAATTGGTGGCCATGCAAATGAAAGAATAATACCTGCAATAATTGCAACTACAGATGTGATAATTGGTACAAATCTTTTACCAGCAAAGAATCCTAAGAATGGTGGTAAGTTGATATTATAATATTTGTTGTAACACCATGCTGCAAGAGCACCCATTATAATACCACCAAATACCCCTGTTTGAAGTGTTGGAATACCAAGAACTAATGCGTTTGCTGGATCTTTAGCAGTTTGTCCTAAAGTTTTAGCGCCTTCAGCGTAGCTATAAATATCATCAATTGAAATACCTTTAACAACACCCATTGTTGTATTCATAATAAGGTAACCAACTAATGCTGCTAATGCTGCAACACCATCTCCTCCAGCTAAACCTAATGCAGTCCCGAGTGCGAATAGCAATGGTAAATTATCAAAGATAATTTGACCAGATGATTCCATTACTGAAGCTATCATGACAATAACATCAGATTTTAACCAAGGTGCAATTTCAACGAATTGATCGTTTTGCATTGCATTACCAAACGCAAGTAAAATACCCGCTGCTGGTAAAATCGCAACTGGTAACATTAATGCTTTACCAATACGTTGCAATTGTCCAAAGAACTTTTTAAACATAATTAATACCCTCCTAATTGTTTAACTTTATAAATTACGGCATGAAAAAAGGCATGAGCAAAGAAACTTACCATTACGGTAAAGTCTATTTGCTCATGCCTGATCGTATCAGTAACACGCAATTTATAAGTTATTATTAAAGTGTTGAATGTGCATCGTTAAATATGCCAATTCAGATTGATATACCGGCTTCTTCAACTGTGTTTGCATCATCTTCACTATCTTTACAGAAATATTATAGCACAATGGATATTGCGCTTTCAATAGTGTTTCGATATTAGTTGCATCTGGAATTCGTTCATCTGCCAATACTCTTTGAATCGCAAAGTGAAGGTGCCGAACAAAACGACTATAATTAATACTATTTTTGTTAATATCAACTTCTAGGCCTTCTTCTATTATAATGATTGCTTTTTGAATAATCGCTTTTATATTGTGTATATCATGAATTGAATGGTTTACTTCTGCAGAGTGGATATGTAATGCAATAAATCCAGCTTCTGATTCAATAAACTGTAAGTTTAATTTTTCATTTAATGCTTTAACAGCTTTTTCTGCTATTTGATATTCTCTCGGATAAAGCAGTTCAGTCTCTTTTAAAAAAGGATTATGAACATGTATACCTTCTTTAATACGCTTGATAGCAAATAACATATGGTCTGTTAAAGATATTAGTGTCTTTTCACTAACACTTCCACCTAACTGTTTATCGATACCATTTACAACTTCTAATACGATATTAAACACTTCATCATTAGTACCATCTAATAATTGCTTATATTTATTTTTATCATTTTCAGATTCTAATAAATATACCTTTTCGATTAAATCTGTATTAATTTCTTCACCTTGTTTTTTTCCGAAACCAATCCCCTTACCAACTAATATAACTTCTTTATCATAATAATTAGCAACTAACACATTATTGTTTAATGCTTTTTCGATAATGTATTTTCCCATATCTAAAACCTCATTCTGAAGACCTATTACATATTATACATTTGATGATAATATAATGATAGATATATTTTATATCAATAAATACGAGGATGTGCAAACATATGAAAAAGACGAAACTATATATAATAAGTGTTCTTGCTGTTTTATTATTATCTACAATTTTATATCCGAAACATCAAGCCCATGCGGTAACTGAAGAGGCTTGGGATAATGCCGTTACTGTTTATGGTGCAGCATTACAAAACAATTCAAGTGCTAAAGATACAACTTCTAACTTATTAGGCACTAAAAACAGTGACAAGACAACTTACGTTACGGCTGATGACTTAAATAAATACTTAAATATGCAATCATCAAATGATGTCTTAAAATCAAGTATCCGTATTACAAAGACTTCTAAAGGCAGTGGTCTTAACTTAACGATCAATCAAGACCAAGGTCAAATTACAAAAGTAACTAAAGCCACATATAAAAATGCTTTAATGACAGCAGGTATTCAAGATGCAGATGTTACAATTGCATCAAGTGAAGATGTAACTGGCGAAAGTGCCTTAGCTGGTGTATACAAAGCATTTGAAGAACAAGGTGAAGAAGTAGATTCAAGCAGAACACAAGTCGCTCAAGAAGAATTATCTACAATTAATCAAATTACTGAAGAAAATAAAGGTCAAGAAGGATTTTCTCAATCACAATTAAACAAAACAATTGCAGAATCTAAACAAGCTGTAGCTGAAAAATCAGGTAATGTAACAATTAATGAAATAACAAATATCGTCAATCAGAAGATTGAAGACAATGGTTTAACAAATGTTATTAATGATAACCAAATTAATATGATTGTTAATGTTATTGATAAAGCACAAAAAGACGGTGTCTTTAGCGGTGAAAATGCAAAAGACTTTATTAATAACTCAAAAGATTATGTTAATGATTTAGTTAAATCAGATGAATTTAAAGATGCAAAGAAAAAAGCAGAAGACTTAGGTAACGATATTAAAGACAAACTTCAAGACGAAGGTTTCTGGGATAAAATCGTAAATGCTATTAAAGATATCTTCAATTCAATCGCAAACTTATTTAAATAATATAAGAAAAACGCCATGGGCTCGTGCCCATGGCGTTTTTCTTATATTATTTATCTTCGTCTTTATCATCATCTTTAATAATGTCAAAAGTATCTTGTTTAGGTTCTTCATACTTTGTATTTGCTTCAGATGATTGTTCTGTTGTTTCTTTTTTGTTTAATGTTGTATAAGGGTTATCGCCCCATGCTTCGATATTATTATAGTTAACTTTTAAGTTTTCAATTTTAAATACTGGGTTTAACTTACGCTTTCTTTGTGCACGATAATCTTTAGCAACTTCAAATACAACTGTTGCAAGTCCGAATAGTGCTACGATATTGATGATTGCCATTAATCCCATAAATAAGTCTGCTGTATCCCATACTGTTTGTACTTGTACAACTGATCCTACAAAGACCATAGCTACTACTAATGCTCTAAAGATAAACATTACGATTTTATTTTTAGTTAAGTATTCAATATTTGATTGACCGTAGTAATAGTTACCAATAATTGAAGAAAATGCGAACATAAATACGGCTAATGTTAAGAATATACCACCGAATTCACCAACATGTGTTGTAAGTGCTTGTTGCGTTACAGCCACACCTTGAGGCGCATCTGCTCCAAATTGTAAGTCAGTATAAAGTAATAACATGATTGCTGTTGCTGAACAGATAATCATAGTATCAAAGAATACACCTAACGCTTGGATTAAACCTTGTTTAACTGGGTGACTTACGGCTGCTGTTGCTGCTGCGTTTGCTGCAGAACCCATACCAGCTTCGTTAGAGAATAAGCCACGTTTAATACCTTGCATAATTGCAAATCCCATTGCCCCACCAAATGCAGGATGTAAACCAAATGCACTTCTTACGATATTTTGAATCATTGGCCAAATTTGATCAGCATTCATAAATAAGATATAACCAACTAAACCAATATATCCAACTGCCATAATTGGCACGATAAATGAAGATACTGTTGCGATACTTCTTACACCACCAAAAATAACTAATGCTGTAATAATAGCCAAGATAACTCCAGTTATCACATTTGAAAATTCATATTGTTCATTTAAAGAAGCTGCAATCGTATTAGATTGAACTGTGTTAAATACAAATGCAAACGTTACAGTTATAAGTATTGCAAACACAACACCAAGCCATTTCTGACCTAAACCACGTTCTATGTAATAAGCTGGTCCACCACGGAACCCACCTTCTTTATCTTTAACTTTATATACTTGTGCTAATGTTGCCTCAAAGAATGCACTTGCTGCACCAATGAATGCAATAACCCACATCCAAAATACTGCACCTGGGCCACCTAGTACAATCGCTGTTGCAACACCTGCGATATTACCAGTACCAACACGAGAAGCAGCACTTATAGCAAATGCTTGGAAAGAAGATATACCTTTTCTTCCATCTTCTAACGTTTCAGGTTTTTCGAAAATGACTCTAAACATTTCTGGTAGCCATCTAAGTTGTACTACTCTAGAACTTATTGTAAAGAATACACCAGCTAATAGTAATAGGAAAATTAAGTTTTGAGTCCAAATTAAATCATTACCCCATTGGACAAAATTATGAAACCAATCTGGGATATAACTATCAAAATCTTTCAAATAAATCCCTCAATTCTAATAATATAGTCATAATAAATTGCTATCATGATTTTACCATGTGCCATTCATTATGACTATATTTTTTTAATCTATAGCTTTTTCTTCAAAATATGCATCAATAACTTGACCAAAGTCATTCTCGTCAACAACAAATCGACCATTTGTATAACGTTCACTAAAGTTAAAGTCTTTAGTATTCACTTTGACTTGATCTTTTTCTGAAATGATAACGCATGTTTCATCCTCTGAAACGGTTCTAGCAAATACAATTCTATGCGCTTTTGATTTTAGTTCTTTCAAAATCATTAAGCCGCGTTGAGATCTTTTAGCAGGTACAAATTGTTCTGCTTTCATTCTTTTAACTGAACCACGATCCGTCACAATAAAGACAGATTGATCATTTGGTAATTTATCTGTCATTACAACTCTATCATTATCTTTCAAGTTGATAGATTTAACACCAGCTGCTTTCAAACCAATGTCGGATAATTCATCCGTATCGTAAGTTAAGCTCATACCTTTTTCAGTAATCACTGTTATAAGTTCATCATTTACTATTTTCAGTACGGACACAACTTCATCGTCACCTTTAAGTTTAATGGCAACGAGTGGTTTTGTAATTCTGCTCGCTTTAAATTTATCATTTGTAGACTTTTTGATCATGCCGTTTTTCGTCGCGATAATATAATTAGATGATGGCTTGAAATCAGTTTCTTTATTTACAGAAATGACACGTTCGTCATCATCAATTGGAATCATTTGTGAAATATGTTTACCAAGATCTTTCCACTTTAAGTCCACAATTTCATGTACAGGTATAAATAAGTAATTACCTTTATTTGTGAATACAATTAAAGTATCTTGCGTATTCATTTTTTCGTGCATTAATAAGTAGTCACCGTCTTTAAGTCCTACTTCTTCAACACCACTTGCGATATAACTTCTATTAGAAGTACGTTTAATGTATCCATCATGCGTAACAGAAACGATAGTTTCTTCACTTGGAACTAAAATTTCTTTTTCGATTTTAATTTCTTCGATTTTTTCTTCGATTTCAGTTAAACGTTCATCAGCAAATTCTTTTCGAACTGCTCTAAGCTCATTTTTAATCACTTTAAATAATGATTTTTCATTTTGTAAAATATCTTTTAAGCGTTCGATAGTTTGTTTAAGTTCATCAAATTCATTTTCTAATGAAACAATATCTGTATTTGTTAATCTATAAAGCTGTAACATTACGATTGCTTCAGCTTGTTCTTCAGTAAATTCAAATTTCGCAATTAAATTTTCTTTCGCATCACGTTTGTTTTTAGAAGCTCTAATTGTTTCAATAACTTCGTCTAAAATAGACAATGCTTTAATTAAACCTTCAACGATGTGCATACGTTTTTGTGCTTGAGATAATTCATATTGAGAACGTCTTGTTACGACTTCTTTTTGATGTTCAATATAACTTTCAAGAATTGATTTAAGGCCTAATAATTCAGGTCTTCTATTATTTATTGCTACCATATTAAAATGATAAAGCACTTGTAAGTCTGTATTCTTATAAAGGTAATTCAGAACACCTTCACTATTAATATCTTTCTTAAGTTCAATCGCAATTCGTAAACCTTCTCTATCTGTTTCATCACGAACTTCTACAATACCTTCAATTTTCTTATCAGCTCTAAGTTCATCAATTTTCTTAACTAGCGTACCTTTGTTAACTTCAAATGGTACTTCAGTTACGACGATTTGTTCTCTTCCGCCTCTAATTTTTTCTATTTCTACTTTACTTCTAACAACGATTTTACCTTTACCTGTTTTATATGCTTTCTTAATGCCATCTAACCCTTGAATAATACCGCCTGTTGGGAAATCTGGTCCTTTTATATGTTCAATTAATTCATCTACAGATGTACTTGGCTTATCGATAAGCTTTAATGTCGCATCAATGACTTCTCCTAGATTATGCGGTGGAATATCAGTTGCATAACCAGCAGAAATACCTGTAGATCCATTGACTAATAAGTTAGGATACCTAGCTGGTAATACCATCGGCTCCATCGCAGTATCATCAAAGTTTTGTACATGTTCAACTGTTTCTTTATCAATATCTTGTAATAACACTTCAGCTAATTTACTTAATTTTGCCTCAGTATAACGCATTGCTGCAGGAGGGTCATTATCAATACTACCGTTATTACCATGCATTTCTATTAGTACGTGTCTCAATTTCCAATCTTGACTCATACGAACCATTGCATCGTATACAGAAGAATCACCATGTGGATGATAATTACCGATTACGTTACCAACCGTTTTAGCACTTTTTCTAAAGTTTCTGTCATACGTATTACCGTCTTTATACATCGCAAATAATATTCTACGTTGTACAGGTTTTAATCCATCTCGTACATCAGGTAGTGCACGATCTTGAATGATATATTTACTATATCTACCGAATCTATCTCCAATTACATCTTCTAAAGGAAGGTTTTGAATTTGTTCAACCATTATTTAACTTCCTCCTCTAATGTTTCTACTTCATCATCAAGTACTTGAATGTCATCACTTTCAAGTATACTTTGATCTTCTTGCATACCAAATTGAACGTGTCTTTCAATCCATTCTCTACGTGGTTCAACTTTGTCACCCATTAATGTAGTCACTCTTCGTTGTGAACGTACTTCATCATCAATACTTACTCGAATTAACGTTCTTGTTTCAGGATCCATTGTTGTTTCCCATAGTTGATCGGCATTCATTTCACCTAAACCTTTATAACGTTGAAGTGTGAAACCTTTACCAATTTTCTTCATTAATACTTCTAAATCTTCATCAGTCCATGCATATTCAACTTGTTTTGATTTACCTTTACCTTTTTCTAATTTATATAAAGGTGGTAACGCAATATATACTCTACCTGCTTCTAATAGCGGTCTCATATATTTGAAGAAGAAAGTTAATAATAATACTTGAATATGTGCACCATCTGTATCGGCATCTGTCATAATAATCACTTTGTTGTAATTACTATCTTCAATATTAAAGTCTGCACCAACACCTGCACCTATTGTATGAATAATCGTATTGATTTCTTCATTTTTAAAGATATCTTCAAGTTTAGCTTTTTCTGTATTAATAACTTTACCTCTTAACGGTAAAATTGCTTGGAATTTACGATCACGCCCTAATTTAGCTGATCCTCCGGCAGAATCCCCTTCGACTAAATAAAGTTCGTTTTTCTCTGTATTTTTACTTTGTGCTGGCGTTAATTTACCAGATAATAAAGTTTCTTTACGTTTGTTTTTCTTACCATTTCTAGCTTCTTCACGTGCTTTTCTTGCTGCTTCACGTGCTTGAGATGCTTTAATCGCTTTTTTAAGTAATGCCTTTGATAATTGACCTTTCTCTTCTAGGTAGAAAGGCAGTTGATCTGACATAACGGAATCAACAGCTGCACGTGCTTCTGTTGTACCTAATTTAGACTTAGTTTGACCTTCGAACTGTAATAAATCTTCTGGAATTCTTACAGAAATTATAGCTGTCAAACCTTCACGAATGTCACTACCATCAAGATTTTTATCTTTTTGTTTAAGTTCACCAATTTTACGCGCATATTCATTAAATACACGAGTAAATGCTGTCTTTAAGGCAGTTTCATGTGTACCTCCGTCTTTAGTACGGACGTTATTTACGAAACTTAGAATCGTTTCAGAATATTGGTCATTAAATTGAAAACTAATATCTACTTCAATTCCATTTGATTCGCCACTAAACATAGCAACGTCATGTAACACGTCTTTGCCTTCATTTAAATAATTTACAAATTCTTTAATACCATCTTCATAATGATAAAATACTTCTCTAGGTTCTTCTCCCCTTAAATCCGTTACTTTTATCTTAAGTGCTTTCAGTAAAAATGCTGATTCTTGAAGTCTTTCACATAACGTTTCAAAGTTAAAATGTGTTGAAGCTTTAAATATTTTAGAATCTGGTTTGAAATGAACCGTTGTACCCGTTTTACGTGTTTTCCCCTTTTTCTCTAATGTTGTAACAGGTACACCACCGTTTTTGAACTTTTGTTTATAAATATGACCTTCTCTATAAATCGTTACTTCTAACCATTCACTCAAAGCATTAACAACTGAAGCACCTACACCGTGTAGTCCTCCAGATGTTTTATAGCCACCTTGACCGAATTTACCGCCGGCATGAAGGACAGTAAATATTACTTCAGGTGTCGGTTTACCAGTCTTATGTAATCCTGTAGGCATCCCCCTACCGTTATCATGAACAGAAATACTATTATCTTTATGAATTGTTACGTCGATTTCCGTACCGAAGCCATTTAAAATTTCATCAACAGAGTTATCTACTATTTCATATACTAAATGGTGAAGTCCGCGGACATCTGTTGAACCAATGTACATACCAGGTCTTTTTCTTACTGCTTCTAAACCTTCGAGTACTTGTATTGAATCTTCACCATATTGAACTTTTGCTTGTTTATTCAATATTTCTCCTCCTACAAACGTACGTTCGTTTCTTTTACTTTACAATAGTTATTTTGTTATAAATCCCTAGAAAATGCAAGCCCTATCCCTAATTGTGGTACAATTTCCCTTTACATTGTACAGACAATATCATATTTTTAAATAGTAACCGATATACAGTTATGGTAAACTATTAGTACCTGCTATCAAAGGAGTGTTTCAATAATGACATTTGTTGTTATTATACTTAGCTACTTAGTTGGATGTTTCCCAAGTGGCCTTGTGTTAGGTAAGTTATTTTATAAAAAAGATATTCGACAATTTGGAAGTGGCAACCTAGGTGCTACAAATACATTTAGAGTATTAGGAAAAAAAGCTGGATTTATCGTGATGTTTTTAGATATCTTCAAAGGATTTATTGTAGTTTTCTTCCCAATATGGTTTAATGTAGATATTCCTAGCATATTTGTAGGTATTTGTGCAGTAGTCGGACATGTATTTCCAATATTTTTGAAATTCAAAGGTGGAAAAGCCGTTGCAACAAGTGCAGGTGCTGTTCTAGGTGTACATCCGATACTATTAATTATACTAGCTATTATATTCTTTGTAATTCTATATTTAACTAAATATGTATCATTATCTAGTATTGTAGCGGGTATAAGTTGTTTTATAGGTGCAATTATCATTGGTGATATACCTTTCTTAATCGTATCTATTGCAATATTGGTTATACTGCTCGTCAGACACCAATCAAATATCGTAAGAATATTCAAAGGACAAGAACCAAAAATCAAATGGATGTAAAGGAGAATGCACTATGAATCTAGAAATTACTGAAAAAGCTATCGAATGGTTTAAAGACGAATTAGAATTCAATGATGATCAAGCCTTACGATTTTTCGTTCGTTATGGCGGTGAATTTCAGTTAAAACAAGGCTTCTCACCCGCATTTACTGTAGAAGAATTAAGTTCTTCTGAAGTTGGTTTTAAAGACGAGAAAAACGATATTCCATTTTTTATTGATGAAAAAGATTTATGGTACTTTGATGATAATGACTTAGTAATTGATTTAAATGATAATGGAGAAATTAAATATGAAGTCAAAGCTTCAAGATAAACTATAAAAGCAGATGTATTTCGTGTATTTAGCGAAACACATCTGCTTATTTATTATAGTTTACGATCTACACCTTGTTCAGTTTCTTCATGAATTTTTAAATATGCTTTATGCCATTCAGGGAAACTCTTATCTAATCTAATTGGTCTGTTTGAACCTTTTTTCAAGCATACATGCGTTGTTGATCCTGTTGATACAACTTCTCGTTGTTCATTTAATATCTCATAAGAATAAATTGATCTTATAGGTGAATAATGAGAAATCCACGTTTTAATGATAACTTTTTCAGGGTATGTTATAGACTTTTTATAAGTAATATTCAAATCAACTACAGGAGATATAATCCCCGCATTCTCCATATCTGCGTAACTAAATCCCGCTTTATAAATGTAATCTGTTCTCGCTACTTCGAACCAAATCGCATAATTTGCGTGATAAACAACGCCCATTTTATCCGTCTCTGCATATCTAACATCTATTGGTGTTTCACTATAAATCATGATTCAATCCCTCTTTCTAAATTCCTTAACCTAATCATAACATAAATATAATTACGCCTGTGATTATATTCTTTTAAATACATATATTTAATTTTCATATAAAAAGCAGTAGACATTCAATTTACAAAGAATATCTACTGCTCGTATATGAATTAGCTTTATATTATTGTGCTAATTTGTTTCTTAATACCATTTGTAGAATACCACCGTGTCTGTAGTAGTCAATTTCTACTTCTGAGTCGAATCTAGCTAAAGCTTCAAATTCTGTAACTTTACCATCTTCGCTAGTAGCAGTTACTTTAAGAATATCACGTGGTTTAACACCTTCATGAATATCTACTGAAATGGCTTCTCTACCAGTTAAACCTAAGCTATCTGCTGATTCACCTTTTTTGAATTGTAAAGGTAATACACCCATCATAACTAGGTTAGAACGGTGAATACGTTCGTAACTTTGAGCAATAACTGTTTTAACACCTAAAAGATTTGTACCTTTAGCTGCCCAGTCACGAGAAGAACCCATTCCGTAGTCATTACCAGCAAGTACACATAAACCAATACCATTTTCTTGATATTTCATTGAAGCATCAAAGATAGGCATTACTTCTTCTGTTGGCCAGTAAGTTGTGAATCCACCTTCAGTTCCAGGTGCTAATTGGTTCTTAATACGAATGTTCGCAAAAGTACCTCTCATCATAACTTCATGGTTACCACGACGAGAACCGTATGAGTTAAAGTCTCTAATTGCTACATCATGGTCTTGCAAGTATTTACCAGCTGGTGTATCTTTACCGATTGCACCTGCAGGAGAAATATGGTCAGTTGTAACTGAGTCACCAAATTTACCCATTACTCTTAAATCACTTAAAGGTTGAATATCTTGTGGTTCTTTAGATAAACCTTGGAAGAATGTAGGGTTTTGGATATATGTTGAATTAGGATCAAAGTCATATAATGGTTGATCTGTCGTTTCAATTTGATTCCAAACTTCATTAGATTCAAATACTGTTTTGTATTCTTCTCTGAATAATTCAGGTGTAACAACTGATAATACAGTGTCTCTAACTTCTTCAATTGATGGCCAGATGTCTTTTAAGAATACATCTTCACCATTAGATCCTTTACCGATTGGATCATTTTGTAAGTCGATATCAACAGTACCAGCTAATGCATAAGCAACAACTAATTGTGGTGATGCTAAGTAGTTCGCTTTAACTAATGGATGAATACGACCTTCGAAGTTACGGTTACCAGATAATACTGAAGTAACAAGTAAATCTTCGTCAGCAATCGCTTTTTCAATTTCAGGTAATAATGGACCTGAGTTACCGATACAAGTTGTACAACCATAACCAACTAAGTTGAATCCAAGATCATCTAAATACTCTTGTAATCCAGCGTCACGTAAATAGCCTGTAACAACTTTTGAACCAGGTGCTAATGAAGTCTTAACGTAATCTGGTACTTTTAAGCCTTTTTCGATTGCTTTTTTCGCAACTAAACCTGCACCTAACATTACATATGGGTTAGAAGTGTTTGTACATGAAGTAATGGCTGCAATTGCGATGTCACCAGTCTTCATTGAAGTCTTCGTACCATCTTGTAATTCAATATCTACAGATTTATCAAATTCTGATTTATCGAAACCATGACCTTGGTTACCTGCTGGTGCAGTCACTGATTCAACAAATGATTTTTTCATGTCGCTTAATTTGATTAAATCTTGTGGACGTTTAGGACCAGATAATGATGCTTCAACTGTTGATAAATCTAGATTAACAACATCTGTGTATGTTGGTTCTACATTTTCAGCATTGAAGAACATGTTGTTTTCTTTTAAGTATTTCTCTACAACATTAACTTGTTCTTCAGAACGTCCAGTTAAACGTAAGTAACTTAATGATTCATCATCTACTGGGAAGAAACCACATGTAGCACCATATTCAGGCGCCATATTAGCAATTGTTGCTCTGTCTGCTAATGGTAATTTTTCTACACCAGGACCAAAGAATTCAACAAATTTACCTACAACACCTTTTTTACGTAACTCTTCAGTTACACGTAAAGCTAAGTCAGTTGCTGTTGTACCTTGTGGTAATTCGTTTGTTAATTTAACACCGATAACTTCAGGAACTGGGAAGTATGAAGGTTGACCAAGCATACCTGCTTCGGCTTCAATACCACCTACACCCCAACCTAATACACCAATACCGTTGATCATTGTTGTATGTGAGTCAGTACCTACTAAAGTATCTGGGTAAGTTACAAGTTCATTTTCTTCCTCTCTAATGTGTACAACACTTGCTAAGTATTCCAAGTTAACTTGGTGAACAATACCAGTAGCTGGTGGTACAGCACGATAGTTATCAAATGATTTTGTTGCCCAGTTTAAGAATTGGTAACGTTCGATATTACGTTCGAATTCTAATTTCATATTCATTTCTAATGAATTTGGTAATGCATAGCTATCTACTTGTACAGAGTGGTCAATAACTAAATCAACAGGTACTTCAGGGTTGATTTTAGAAACATCTCCACCAACATCATCCATAGCTTTACGTAAAGAAGCTAAGTCTACAACTGCAGGTACACCTGTGAAGTCTTGTAGAATAACACGTGATGGTTTAAATGGTACTTCTGCATTAGCATCGTTAGATTTACCCCATTTTGCTAAATTCATAATATGTTCTTCTTTAATGACACGTCCGTCAAATTGTCTTAATACTGATTCTAATAATACACGAATAGAATAAGGTAGTTTATCAACATTAGATAAACCTAATTCGTCTAATGTTTTTAAGCTATAAAACGTGTATGTTTTGCCGTTCAATTCAAAAGATTTTTTAGATTGTTCTTTTAAACTTGAGCTCATTATTAGTTCCCCCTTTAAAATTGTGCAAGTTAATGCTTCATATACAATTGTATAATCAATACTTTAGTAAAACAATACATTGCGCTTAAAAATGAATATATTTATCATTCAAGTTTATAATAGGATACTATAAGTTTTACTTATGTATTTTCAAATATACATAATTTTTAGTTATTAATTGATAATGATTATCAACTATATATAAAAATAGGCTGAGACATCAATTTGTCTCAGCCTATCACTTATATTAATCTTCCATTTCTCTTGCTAAACGACGTTGTTCTTTTAATTCTTGTTCATATTCTCGTTTAGATTTTTCTACATATTCTTTCATACGATGCTTATTCGGTGTAATCGATAATCCAAGATATTTTCTTTCTTGGTTTGCATCTTTATAGAAAGCGACAATCATCATAATGATAATGAAACTAAACGGGAATGCTGAAATGATTGCTGCTGATTGTAATGCATTTAATCCAGTATCTCCACCAGATAATAATAGTACGAATGCAATAAGTGATTGTGCAACACCCCATACAATCTTCACTCTACCTGATGGTTCTAATGATCCATAAGTTGTCTGCATACCTAAAACGAATGTAGCAGAGTCTGCAGAAGTTATAAAGAATGTACATATTAATGCTAATGCAATAATTGATAGAATCGCACCCATTGGTAATTCATTAAATACACCAAATAATTGAGTTTCAGTAGTCATTTTGAAGACTTCTGGTGCCTTCTTACCTACTTCAATACCTGTTACGCCAAATACACTGAACCAAATAAAGCTAATGATTGTTGGTACAAGCATAACACCTAAAATAAACTCACGAATTGAACGTCCTCTAGAAACGCGGGCAATGAATATACCTACGAATGGACTCCAACTCATCCACCAACCCCAATAATAAAGTGTCCATGAATTTAACCATTCACTCTTTTGAGGATTTAATGGTGCTACATCAAAACTATTGAATAAGAATGAATCGAATAGCGCACCTGTTGATGATGTAAACATATTTGCAATTAAAATTGTTGGACCGATAATTAAAGTGACAATAAGTAATAGTGAAGCTAAAACAATATTTAAGTTACTTAAATATTGGATACCTTTACTTAGCCCACTCCATGCACTCATTAAGAATAAAATCGTTACAATAACGATGATGATACCTTGTATAACGATATTATTTGGGATTCCAAATAAATATTCTAATCCACCATTGATCTGTAAAGCACCCATACCTAATGATACGGCAACCCCTACAACAGTTGCGAATACTGATAACACATCAATAATGATACCTATAGGACCATCAACTCTATCACCTAAAATTGGTCTTAATGTTTTAGATAATAAACCAGGTTCACCTTTTCTAAATTGAGAATATGCTAACGCTAAAGCAACTACTCCGTAAATTGCCCAAGCATGGAAACCCCAATGTAAGAATGTAGAACGCATTGATTCAGTCATCGCTGCTTTCGTCTCTGGATCAGCATTCGGTGGTGAAACAAAGTGAGACATTGGTTCAGCTGCACCGTAGAATACAAGTCCGATACCCATACCAGCACTGAATAACATTGCAAACCAAGAAATTGTATTAAATTCTGGTTTATCATGTGGTCTACCTAATTTTAACTTTCCAATTGGGCTAAATATAATGAAAACACAGAAAAATACCATACCAATTGTAATAATCATGTAATACCAACCAAAGTATTTTGAAATCCATGCACTGATATTACCAGTTATCTCACCAAACTGAGTTGGAAAAATAACACCAAGTGCAACAATGATTGCAACAACTATGGCACTAATTGTAAAAACATTTGAAACTTTTCTTCCATTTGGATACGTTGGAATATTGGCCATTATAATTCTCCTTTCAAAATAACAAACTTTAAATTATGTATTCCCGTTTTAACTTATTTTATTCGTGATATTTTCAAATAAGTGATATATGAAAACAGCAACATTCAACACTTTAACAAATATTACACCTAAAATCAAATTGACTATTTCTTTTTATGCCATATTCATGTATGATAAAATTCGATAAGGAGGTGTTTAATATGTCATTATTAAAAGAATTTAAAGACTTTGCTTTGCAAGGTAACGTTTTAGATTTAGCAATCGCCGTTGTTATTGGTGCTGCCTTTAACAAAATTGTTACATCTTTAGTTGAGAACGTCATAATGCCACTTATTGGTTTAATTTTTGGAGAAGTAGACTTCGCTGAAAAATGGTCATTAATGGGTATCAAATACGGTCTATTCATCCAATCTATCATTGACTTCTTAATCGTCGCATTCGCACTATTTGTATTCATCAAAATTGCAAATACTGTTATGAAAAAAGGCGAAGAAGAAGAAGAAGTTGACGAACAAACTGTATTACTTACAGAAATCCGCGACGCTTTACGCGAAAAGTAAGTTTTACATATTTAAAAAACCATCGATTATTGATTGTTCAATAATCGATGGTTTTTTTGATATCTTTATTAATCTTCAATTGGACCTTCTTCTACTAATGTTTTAACATCAGCTACAATTTCTGATTTAGGGAATTTTTTATCCCCAGCATCCTGTCCGCTATATGATTTAATGATTTTTCCATTCTGATCTATTAAATAGAAACTTGTACCATGTGTAACTTGTGTACTACCTTTTGGTGGTGGCGCCACGATTGATTTAAAGTTATCTTGTGCGTATTGTTTAATAAATTTAAAATCATAATTTGTTAATAACGTCCATTTGTTATCTGGTACATTATATTGTTTAACGTAATCTTTAAGTTTTTTCGGTGTATCATTTTCTGGATCTACACTAAAACTTAATACCCCATAATTTTTAACGCCATCTTTTTCAAGTTGATCAATAACAGTACTCATATTATATGTCATTGGTGGACAAACTGTTTCACAATTCGTAAAGATAAAATCAGCTATATACACTTTCCCTTTCATATCTTTTTGTGAAAATTTATGACCGTCTTGATCAGTTACATTGAATGACTGCATTTTATTGCCAAATTGACTGTCCGGTTCAATCGCATTATTACTACATGCACTCATTATCATCATCATACTTGCAACCAATATTAGAAATATTCCCTTTTTCATCCTAACACTCCCATAACTCTGTTAGTTAAAATATATCAAATAAAAATCACTACTTAAATACACAATTTAATCTATTTATGTCTTTGATGTGTCATTCAATTATTTGAGAATGCTGTTGTACTTAAAAATCCATTCTTGTTTACATTTAAAATGGTAGGAATTCTTGTCTTTAATTCAGATACGTGAGAAATAATACCTACTAAACGACCGGACATTTGTATATTAACGAGTGTATCGAGCGCAGTTTCTAAAGTTTCAGCATCTAACGTACCAAATCCTTCATCAATAAACATCGATTCTAAATGGATAGCACCCGCTTCTTGCTGCACAACATTCGACAATCCTATCGCTAATGACAACGACGCTTGGAATGTTTCTCCTCCTGATAATGACGTAATATGTCTCGTTCTATTCGAAAATCTATCAAACACTTCAATTTCCAAACCACTTAATCCTTGTGATTTCTCTTTTCTACGCACGAGTTGATAACGATTATTTGTCATTTTAAGAAAATGTCTATTTGCATTATCTAATATATGGTTTAAATAATAAATCAGCACATAGTTCTCCAATGATAATTTCTGGCTATTCTTCCCATTCATCGTTCTCGATAAATCAATCATTTCTTCTTGTTCTTTAAGGTCTTGATTAATCTTATCTATCACATTAAGAATCGCTTTAGATTTTTGATCATTTTGTTCAACCTTCAATTGAAGTTGATTCAATTGTTTAACTAAATTGTTTAGAGAATCTTTAGCACTTACTAATTGTTCTTCTGTATTAGCGATATCAGGCATTTCTTGATCTTTTACCTTTTTACTAAGCTCTTTAACGACCGCTTCAACTTCTATATACTTTTTGTCATATTGCTGAGCACTTTCTTCTAATCGATCAATATCCTCTACTTGTAACAACAATTCATCTAACTGAGCATATGTTGAAATGTCATGTTTGCTCATTTCAGTACTTAAATAGTCTTTTGTAGATTTAATTTGTTCTTCAATCATAGATAAACGTTCTTTAACCGTAGCATGTTGCATTTGTAATGTTTGCTTATCTTTTTGATATTGTTCTTGTTGTTCGTTCAATTGTTTCATACTTTGATCAAATTTAGATAATGTTTGTTCTAATTTATTCACTCGTTCAACAAATGATGATACTTCATTATATCCCGTCTCTTTATTAAAGTACGCTAAATCATTTTCATATGTCGATACTTTATGATTTAAATCATTTAATTGTAATGTGTGTTCTGTCATTTGCTTTTCTGCATCGCTTATTTCTTTTTTTAGATGTTGAATATGCTGACGATTCTCTTGATATGTTTTTAAAGTACTCACTACTTGTTCAAGTCTTTCATTCAATGATGCTATATCCTTTTGTACATCTTTAACATCACTTAACTTGTTTAATTGTTCATTCGTTAAATTAATTCTTTCTTGATAAGTCGTAATGTGTTGATTCACTTCTTGTAACTGCTGTTCCACTTCTAATTGCTTCTCTTTTTCTTGTTTTAAGCTTTCAAAATCAACATCTCCATTAATTGTTTCTATAATCGATCCACATATAGGACAATCCTCACCTTTATGAACATGCTTTTGAATTTTCAATATTTCATCTTCCACATTCAATATATCAAACGTCTTTTCGGCATCTTTATGTTGTTCGAGTGATGTTTTTTCATTTTCATATTCTACTAATTGACGATTATATGCTTGTATTTTCTCTTCTAATGCTTGTTTATCTGCATACAGCTTTTGTGTTGTTTCTAGACCTTGTAATGTTAACTTCATTGTTTCTTGTTCTTTTAATTGTGTTTGCTCATCTTGTTCGTCATATGTTATTTGTCCAAGCTTAGTATGAAGTTCATCTGTTTCTTGCTTATTTTGTTCAATTGCCTTTTTTAAAGTTTCTTGTTTTTCTTGTTGTTTCATTATGTCTTGTTCTGCTTCTATATATTTTTCAATATTTACTTTTATATGCTTCGTATTTTGAACAAATGCTCTATATTCTTCAATTTGTTCATGTTCTTTATGCAGATCATTTATTTGTTGTACGATAGTTTCTAATTTTTGCGCATTGTCACTTATTTGTTTTTGAAGTACTTCTTCATTTTGTAATTCGTTTGTATGGTTGATTTCCTTATCTTTAAGTTGATGATATTGATAAGTTAAAGACTGTACACTTTTTAAGTATTTGACTTGTTTCTTTAAATCATTGATTTCTTTTTCTTCACTTTTCAACTGATTTAATTCTGCTTCTTTAACTTTTAACGTTTCAAAGTTTTCTTTTAATGTCTTCTCTCTTTCAAAGACACTTTCAATTTCACTAACTTGTTGCTGTTGTTTAGATTTCAAATCTGTTAGTTCTTTTAACTTTTCTTGTCCTACCGCTTCATATGACGATAATGCCTCTTGAATCACTTTATAACGATAGCCTTCAACTTGTTTATGTTCTTGTAACGTTTCATCATCAAAATCATGCATATCATTTATATACTGTGTGATTTTTTGATAGTGACTTTCGATTAGTGCAATTTCTTTCTTCATTTCTAGTTCTAATTGTTCTTGTAACTTCTCAAAACGATTACTATCGAATAGTGTTCTTAATATACTTCTTTTATCTGTGCTGTTCGATACGAGAAACTGTTTGAATTCACCTTGTGGAAGAATCAATATTTGTCTAAACTGTTTAACATTCATATGTAATAATGCTTTTAAATAATCATTACTGGTATTAATACTTTTCGTTTCTAATGACCACTTATCATTTACTTTTTTATAAACTTCAACTGTCGCATTCGTTGGGTTTTTATTACCTTCTTTAATGTATTTCACAGTTCTAACGACGCTATATTGCTCATTTTTAATTTCGAATTCAAATTCTACTTTTGTTGGTAACTTAGGATCAGCAAAATGGCTTCGTAAATCAACTTCTTCACGCGATTCTGTCGATGTCTTACCAAACAAAGCATAAACCATCGCATCAAAGATCATCGTCTTTCCTGACCCTGTCTTACCACATATTAAAAACAATTGTGATTTAGATAAATGTGTAAAATCCACTTGCTCATTTATAAATGGTCCAAAATATTGCATCTTTAATAATAAAGGTCTCATCTTATTCTTGTGCCCCCTTATTTAAATCATTTTCTAACAATGCGATAATTTTCTCTCTTTTTATACCTTCTAACGGTTCACCCGTTACATGATCGTAAAAAGATTCAATAATCTCTAGATCCGTCAAAGTATGAACATCTACATCTATTTCATCATTTGCAACTTCATAATCTTGCCTAGATATTTGAAGTGTGTTCGGATATATACTTCTTATCTTCATAAGCGGATCTGTCACATGGTCCATATCAGATAATTTAAAGTGAAAATAGTCTTCACGATTTTTTATGTCTAATTTTTCATGTATGACATCTTCATAGCTTGCTTGTATCACTTGAAATGCTCTTCTAGGTTCTATTGGTATAAATGACTGTTTAAATGATTTATGACCAAAATCAAATAGTCTATATCCTTTAGCTTGGTTTGCCTCTGAAAATGAATATTGCATTGGCGTTCCAGAGTAAAATATGTAATCGGACTGTATTGCAAATGGGTGATGTAAATGCCCTAATAATACAGCGTCGAATATATCAAAGGTTTGCGCACTGACTGTTTCTATAGTCCCAATAGATAAAGGTCTTTCAGAGTCTGTCGATTCACCACCAGCAACGAATAAATGACCTATTAAAATATTCGTTTCATCTTCGTTTATAACTTCTTTCATTTTATTAACAATAAATTCAGTCGCTTCTTGATGTGTATGAATATCTTTTACTTCAAATACATGTCTAATATCAGCAGGTGTAAAGTAAGGCATCACGTATATATTGACATCATTGACTTTAATAGGTTCAAGTAACTGATCGTATCCTGTTATAATTTTTAAACCTGTTTTTTCAAACCATCTTTCTCCGTAATTTAAACGCTCTTTACCATCATGATTACCACTTATGGCTATAATTGGCGTGTTAAGTTCTAAATTGATTGTTGAAAGTGCATCTTCAAGTACAACCATTGCCTCTTTATTAGGATAGTGTAAGTCATATAAATCACCGCTAATCACGACAATATCTGGTTGATGTTCTTTAATTGCATCGAATAATTTTGAAAGTATAAACTTTTGATCTTCTATTAAGGATTGACCATTTATGGTTTTACCAATGTGCCAATCAGCAGTATGTAAAATTTTCATTTTATAGCTCCTTTTATAATATTTATTAGACAGGTTGAAACGCTTCATTTATACTAAATCTAAGGAGTGATTTCATTGAGTAACGCATTTATATTTTTTATTATTTTATGGTGCATCGTATTTATTTCGTTACTTGCAATCGGTGGATTCTTTATGTTTCGTAAATTCTTAAAACGTATGCCTAAAGATAATGGTATGAGTGAACTTGATTGGCAAGACTACTACATTAATAAAGCTTTACCATTATGGAATGATGAAGCGCGTAGTTTATTAAACGAACTCGTTTCACCTGTTCCAGAATTATTTAGGGATGTTGCGAAAGAAAAGATAGGTGGTCGTGTTTCTAAAATTGCATTAGAAGAACATGCCACAACAATCGAACTTGACCATATCATGAGAGGATATATCGTAGCAACACCAAAAAGAGATCACAAATTCATGAAGAAAAAGCTAACCGAACTTAATATAGATTATACACCATATTTAAAATTGTTCGAATTAGCTGATGATGAGAAGAATAAATTTTCTATCTTTGATCATAGAGAAGAAATTTCAAATGCAAAAACAACGCACACTCAATAATTGAGATGTGCGTTGTTTTTTTAATTTACAATTGGCATACGGTCTTTTAATTTTTTATATTTAACATACATAGCAATTCTCCAAGGTACAATCATACTAAATGCAAGTAAGAAAAACATACCTGCTAATTGACCCGGATCGATTGAATCACTTAAGAAAAATTTACCGACTGATCTAATGATTAATAACGATATTAAAATAACCGGAAATAATTTAGAACGTTTCATATAAATTTCTGTTCCTTTAACTTCAAAGTTAGAAGTAAAGATAAGAAATAGAGAAAAGAACAATCCAACTAAAATTGCTTCTATAATTTCACTGCCATTTAATCTAAAGTACGGAACAACATACATCAATGCACCTGTAGCCATAAAAAATGGCGGTAATACAATCTTTTTAGCATTCGTTGGATAATTTTGTGCTTTCATTCTAACAACAATAACTGCCAATCCCATTAAAGCTGCTATTACAAATGAAAAAAGGAAATACATATCTAAAACCCCTTATAAGTACGAAATATCAATAATATTTAATTTAAACCTAATGATTGGAAGAATATCGTGATCTCCGTTAATAAATCAAAGAACAATAATATTCCCATAATTATCATAATTATACCACCAAACTTCATGATAGCAACATTGTACTTTTTAATAATTTGTAATTTAGTTATAAAGAATGTCAGTACGAAAAATGGAATGCTGAATCCTAATACATATAACAACATATAAAGTAATGCTTGTGATGAATTAGTAGCAGCCAACGTACCAATCGCTGCAATAATCGGACCATTACAAGGTGTCCATCCTGCAGCAAATGCCATACCTATAAGAAAAGTACCTATATAACCTGTGGGTTTCGTCTTGAAATTTATTTTACGGTCTTTCATTAAAAATTGAGGTTGGAATACACCTAATATAATGAGACCAAATACTATAATAATAATGGCACCTAATTGCCTGATTAACGTTTGGTAATTAATCAACATACCAGAAATATATCCTATACCCATTCCAAGTATCATATATATAACACTAAATCCAAGCAAAAAGATAATCGTATGTAAAATTGCATTACGACTAAGTCCTTTAGTTTTGATGTCGTCATAACTCATGCCTGTTATATAAGAAATAAACGCTGGATAAATAGGTAATACGCAAGGAGATACGAAACTTAATATGCCTGCACCAAAAGCTACAAATACTGTGATTTCCACAATGATCCCCCTCTCACTCATATTCTATTTTATCAAATAACAATTAAGTTAAAACACCTTTATTTGAACAATAAGTGAAAACTTAAACAAAATAAGAAACGAGCCTTAGACTATTGTATACGTCTGAGACTCGTTTAAAAATATCACGGTTATACGTTTTATTTTTACTTATGATTAATATAAGATTATTTAATTTTTTGATCCATATTCTTATTCATCATTGTCATCATTTGATTAATTTTCTTTTGAGATGGTTTTTGACCCATTTGCATCATCATCATACGTAACATTTCTTCGTTAATTGGTGGATTCTTTTTCAAGTAATCCATCATATATTTACGTGCAAGGAAGAATCCAAGTGCAAGCCCACCGATTAATGCCACGACGATTAATAATATTGCTAACCACGTTGCCATTATTTCACCCACTTTCTGTATCCTATAAAAGTTTACTAAATTCATTACATTTTATCAAGATGAAACTTAATGTTTAAAATGAAAAAGCCTCAGCCAAGTTTCTTGGATGAGGCTTTTTTAACATTCTTTAGAAGCTTAATACTTGGTTTAATACATTTTCTTTTGTAAATCCGTATTTTTCAACTACTAAGTCGCCAGGCGCACTTGCACCGAATGTATCAATTGTAATGACTTTACCTTCAAGGCCAACATATTTATGCCAACCTAGAGAAGATGCCATTTCGATAGCTACACGTTTTGTGATTGATGCTGGTAATACTGATGCTTTATATTCAGCATCTTGTTGATCAAATGCATGCCAGTTAGGTAATGATACAACTTGTACACCTTTACCTTGTGCTTCGATATCTTTAGCTGCATCTACAGCTAATGAAACTTCAGAACCAGATGCGATTAATAAGTATTCAGGTTCGATTTCAGAACGATATACGACATATCCGCCTTTACGAACGCCTTCTTCTAATACTGATTCTTCAACATCTAAAGCTGTTAAGTTTTGTCTTGTTAACACTAAAGCTGTTGGTGTTGTTTCAGATTCTAAAGCTACTTTCCATGCTACTCTTGTTTCATTACCATCTGCAGGGCGAATAACGTTTAAGTTAGGAATCGCTCTTAATCCGGCTAATTGTTCAACTGGTTCATGTGTTGGACCATCTTCACCGACAGCAATTGAATCATGTGTGAATACAAATGTTGAAGGTACACCCATGATTGCTGAAAGTCTTACAGCCGGTTTCAAGTAGTCACTGAATACGAAGAATGTTGCACCATATGGTTTAACACCACCGTGAACTGCCATACCATTAACTGCAGCAGCCATACCGAATTCACGAACACCAAACCAAACGTTACGTCCTTCTGGAGTTTCGCTACTAAAGTCAGCTTCACCTTTAACATTTGATTTGTTTGAAGATGCTAAGTCAGCTGAACCACCAAAGAATGCAGGTACTGATTTACTTAATGCTTGAATCACTTCACCTGAATCCGCACGTGTTGCACTGCTATTTCCAGCTTCATAAACTGGTAATTCTTTATCGTAATCAACTGGTAATTCATTAGAAATAGCTTGTTTAAATGCTTGTCCTAATTCAGGATATTCATTTGTATATGCTTCAACTAATTTTTCCCAAGCTGCTTCGTCTTCATTTGCACGTTTAAGCATTGTTTCACTGAAGATATCATATACTTCTTGAGGTACATTAAAGCGTTTAGAAGGATCTAAACCGTATGCTTTTAATGCTAATTCACGTTCTTCTTCACCTAATGGAGCACCATGCACGCCATTAGTACCCGCTTTGTTAGGCGCACCATAACCGATAACTGTTTTAACTTCGATTAATGTTGGACCTTCTAATGTTTTCGCTTCAGTAATCGCTTTATCAATAGCTTCTAAGTCATTACCGTCTTCAACTAAGATATAGCTCCAACCATATGATGTGAATCTTTCTTTAACATTTTCAGAGAATGCTTTATTTAATTCACCATCTAATGAAATATCATTAGAATCATATAAAGTGATTAATTTATCAAGGTTTAAGTGACCTGCTAATGAAGCTGCTTCATGAGAAATACCTTCCATTAAGTCACCATCACTTGCTAAAACATATGTGTAATGATCTACTACATCGTATTTATCTTTATTAAATTTACCTGCTAAGTGTTTTTCAGCCATTGCCATACCAACACTCATTGCAAAACCTTGTCCTAAAGGTCCTGTTGTAACTTCTACACCATCAGTATGTCTAAATTCTGGATGTCCAGGTGTTTTAGAATCCCATTGTCTGAAGTTCTTCACTTCTTCAAGTTCTAAACTACCTGAAACGTGTAATAAACTATATAGTAATGCAGAACCATGTCCAGCAGATAATACAAAACGGTCTCTATTAAAATAGTTCTTAGATTGAGGATTGAAATTTAAATGCTTAGTCCATAATGCATATGCCATAGGCGCAGCACCCATTGGTAAACCAGGATGTCCTGAGTTAGCTGCTTCAATAGCATCTATACTTAAAGCAC
This sequence comes from Mammaliicoccus sp. N-M50, assembly GCF_022386995.1. Lineage (NCBI taxonomy): Bacteria > Bacillati > Bacillota > Bacilli > Caryophanales > Staphylococcaceae > Mammaliicoccus > Mammaliicoccus sp. N-M50. The sequence goes on from NZ_JAJNJA010000001.1 coordinate 128,650, forward strand.
GGATTGAATCTACTGCAAGTTGATCTTTTTCGTTAAACATAAATGTAGTCTCCTTTATTCTTGTAATCCCTTTTCATTATACATGAAATTTTTTCAAAAATTAATTATTATTACTTAATTTTTACTTACTTTCTTATATTATTATTTTTTTGAATTTCTTTTACCTTATCAGGAGTTACATCATTACCTTCTGGATCTATGATTTTAGTATTCTCGATTGTATTTTTAAAATTACCGCGGAAAGCTTGTAAATACTCAGCACGTAATTTTGATTGTTCTTTAGCTTCACTATCTGTTAAACCTTCAGATTTCTTTTTGTTCGCTAATTCATTGATTCTATCTATTTTTGCTTTTTCTAGCATAATATCCCCACTTTCTTTATACATAAAAGATACCAAAAAACACGAGTAAATCCAAATGGATTTACTCGTGTTTAAATTCAATCTATTGACCCTACTAATGTATTGGAATCAGATATATGGTTATGTTGTTTATCGCTTTGTTGTTTAATTTGATGATCGGTCATTTCGTACGTTTGTTCTGTATTATAAAGATCATTAGACTGAGCTAAATATAAATATCCAATTAATAGAGTCATTAAGAATACTGCTATATACACTAATACTGTCTTCTTAATTGTAATTGTCATACTCAATTCCTCCTAGAACGTTTGTTTGTATTATCATAATAACAGAACAACTGTTCGTAGTCAATAAAAATACGAACAAATGTTTGTTCAAAGGAAACGTATGTGCTATAATAAATTTAAATAATTAATTGGGAGCGTGCGACTATGAAAGAATTAACTAAACGTCAATCTGAAATATATCAATTCATCAAACATATAGTACAAACGAAAGGCTATCCGCCTAGCGTACGTGAAATTGGTTTAGCAGTCGGCTTAGCGTCAAGCTCTACAGTACATGGTCATTTATCAAGACTAGAAGAAAAGGGCTACATTAAACGTGATCCAACTAAACCGCGAGCTATAGAAATTACAGAAACAGTTGGAGAGAACATTAACCAAGAGAACACCATTCACGTTCCAGTTATCGGTAAAGTTACAGCAGGTATACCTATTACGGCTGTAGAGAATGTAGAGGAATACTTCCCATTACCAGCACATTTCACATCAACACATAATAGCAATATCTTTATATTAGATGTTGTCGGTGATAGTATGATCGAAGCTGGTATACTAGACGGCGATAAAGTAATCGTACGTAGTCAATCAATCGCTGAGAATGGTGATATCATAGTTGCAATGACAGAAGACGATGAAGCTACTGTTAAACGTTTTTACAAAGAAGAAACGCGATATAGACTTCAACCAGAGAACAGTACAATGGAACCTATTTATTTAGATAACGTTACAGTATTAGGTAAAGTTGTTGGATTATTTAGAGAAATGTAACATAACAAAAAGGAGATGCGATTGCATCTCCTTTTTTCATATTCCCTTTATCGAGTTCTTTCTTTACTTGTCATATATTTATGATACATCTTTTTTATTTAATAATTCTTTAATACGTTCTAAGACATCTAAATCTTTTCGTTTTATTTCTTTATTTTCCATGTAAAACTACCCCTTTATATGTTATTTCACCAATCAAAATTACTAGAAACAACATGTGTTAAACATTTAAGGAAATATGAAATATTGACTTTTCTCGATTTAATTATATCAACGTTGATAAGATAATATCATTTATCTCTTTTCTATTGTTGCGTGATGTAGTTCTCCGTCCAATATGGCTGTAATTCTTCGCCGATATCAACACCTACACCTAATTCTTTATAATCTTTATTTAAAATGTTTTTTCTATGTCCAAGTGAATTCATAAGACCATGATGTGCATATATACTACTGATTTGACCATAAGCCAAGTTTTCCCCAGCAGTAACATAATTAAAACCATCTCGATCTAATCTATCAAATGGAGACATACCTTGTTTGTTATTATGATCAAAATAATCATTATTCACCATGTCTTGACTATGCTTTCTTGCAGTTTCACTAACACGCTCATTATAAGCTAATGTAGGTAGTCCAAACTGTACGCGTTCAGCATTTACAAGATCAAAGCTTTGTAATTCTAAAGCTTTTTTGTATTCATCAGAAGCTGCATGATACTGATTCGTTCGTTTATCTTCAGTTGATGATGCAATCTGCATGATACCTTTAATTTGATTATTTTCATGTTTATCATAAAACACGGTTGTATAGATGTTATCAAATTTGAAAACATCATAATCTTCATCATTTTGTATGAGTTTCACTTTGTCTTTTTCTATTGCTTTTTCAGGTTCTCCAAGTATAGAACGAACTTTATCTTTGTTCATTTTACTTGTGATACCTTTTTTAGAAGTTATAAGGTCTTGGTTTGTATATAAACCAGTTACTTTGTCATGATCATAACTTACCATCACAAATTCATGATAGTCGTTATGATACACATGCCATTTCTCGTTATATTCATTAGCAGTTATACGCTTAGGTTTACCAAGTTTCTTTTCTACTTCATTCTTTGTTTGATTGATTTGAATATTATTAATCGCAAATTCTTGGTCATCTGGTGTCTTCAGTTCAACTTTCTTAGCTGTTTCTTCGTGTTGTAATCCTTGTTGAACGTTCAATACTTTTTGCCCAATTTGTCTAGACAAATCTGATTCTGGGACTGGCTTGATAAGTGTTAAGCATAATAGCAACATAAATAAAAAGAATACTTTTCTCAAGTCGTCACCTCACTTGTTTTAGCCGCGATCACTGTCACCATTAAATATTGAATTACGAACAATTACATAGTCTACTTTTGTAATAGAATGTAGATCTTTTCCACCTGCATAAGAAATAGAACTTTGTAAATCTTGTTCGATTTCAATTAACGTATCTTTTAGAGAGCCTTTATGTTCAACAAACATCTTTTTACCCTCTACATTTTTACGTTCACCTTTTTGAAATTCAGATGCACTACCGAAATACTCTTTATATAGTTTACCTTCTAATTCAACTGTTTCACCTGGAGATTCTTCGTGCGCAGCAAATAATGAACCAACCATTACCATACTTGCACCGAATCTAATAGATTTAGCAATATCACCATTTGTTCTAATACCACCATCAGCGATCATTGGTTTTCTAGCAGCTTTGCTACAAGCGTTAATTGCAGCTAATTGCCATCCACCAGTACCAAATCCAGTTTTAATTTTTGTAATACATACTCTACCTGGTCCGATACCAACTTTAGTTGCGTCAGCACCCGCATTTTCAAGTTCACGAACACCCTCAGGCGTACCAACATTACCTGCAATTACAAATGATTCAGGAATATGTTGTTTAATATGTTTAATCATTCTAATAACTTGCTCAGAATGACCGTGTGCAATATCTATTGTTATATATTCAGGAACAAGCCCTTCATTAGAAAGTTGTTCTATAAAAGTATATTCATTGTCTTTAACACCTACAGAAATTGAGGCGAATAAGTTTTGGCTTTGCATTTTTTTGATAAATGGAATACGTCCTTCTTCATCAAAACGATGCATGATATAAAAATAATCATTACTAGCAAACCATTCAGCTAGTTCTTCATTCATGACTGTTTGCATATTTGCAGGTACTACTGGTAATTTAAATGTCTTTGGACCAAATTTTACAGTAGTATCACATTCAGAACGGCTTTCTACTATACATTTATTTGGTATTAACTGTACATCTTCATAATCAAAAATTTTCATATCAATAACCTCTTTCACAACTATTAATAATAATCCATTAGTTACTATACATGGTTAAGTAGTAAAAGTAAACGAAATAATACTATAAATGTTATTTATTTAGAGCTTTATCAAGAGTTTTGATATTTTCTTCCATTAAAGACTGATATGAAATATTTTTTTGTTTGGCTTCATCTTTAGTTAATACTTCTAAATTATGAAATTTTAGCGGTTTACTTTTCGTATCTTTCTTTATAATATCTGTCATTTTTGAACTAACATTTTGTTCATATAAAATATATGGTGATTTCGAGTTGTTAATATCTTTAATGATTTCTAATATTTCTTTTTGAGTTGGTTCTTCATTATTCATGCCTGTGACACCTTTTTGTTTAAAATGATATCTGTTAGCTAAATAACCTAGAGAATCATGAGAAATAAATACTGTGTCTCTTTTTGTATCTTTCGTTACGTTTTGTAAACTTTCATCAATCTCGTTTATATCTTTAATGAGGTTTTGATAATTTTTTTGATAATATTCTTTATGCTCAGGATCCTTTTGTACAAGTTTATCTTTAATAGATTTCGCCGCTTCTTTATTGACAATTGGATCCAACCAAATATGAGGATCGTTATCACTTTCTTCCCCTTCGTGCTCATGTTCATGCTCTTCTTCACCGTGTTCATGATGATGTTCTAAAATATGACTTTCTTTCAAATTAGCTACTGCTTCTAATTTGTGATCATCATTTTTAATAGTAGAACTAATTTTTTTAGCTACTGGATCTAATTCATTTGAAGAATATATAAACAAATCACTTTTAGCAATATTAAGCATTTCTTTTTGTGTTGGCTCATAATTATGTAAATCCGTACCACTTGGGTAAATTGAATTTGCATCTACATATTTTCCACCAATTTGTTTTGCAAAGCTTTCATATGGAAAGTTTGTTGCATAAATTTTAATTTTGTCGTCTTTAGATGTTTCGGTGTTACAACCTGAAAGTATCAGTCCAATCGTTAGTAACGTACCAACTATAATATATATTTTTTTCATATTTTAACTCCTACGTTATTAATTGTTTTAATTATAACAATATACGCTTTTACACATCATATCGCAATTATATAATACACATATTTTTGCATTGAAAACTCATTTGTATTATGCTAAAATTATAAAACGTAACGATTACTGAATAGAAAGGCTGATGAACATGCGTGTCAATATCACGTTAGCATGTACTGAATGTGGCGACAGAAATTATATTACAACTAAAAACAAACGTACAAATCCTGAACGTATTGAAATGAAAAAATACTGTCCAAGATTAGGTCGTCACACTTTACACCGCGAAACTAAATAATTTCTTATTTTATAAGAAAATATACGACAAAGAAGTCAATTCATACATTTGAAATGACTTCTATTTTTTTATACTATCGCTTTATGACTTTAAAGCATTTATGCGTTAAAAGTTTTTGTTGCTTATTTACTGAAATACTAATAAAATAATATGTATATTTTATTTACAGATAAATTGTACTATTAGAAAGCAAGGTGAATTATATGGAAGAAATGAAACGAGGATTAAAGACTAGGCACATATCAATGATCGCTATTGGTGGTTCAATTGGTACTGGTTTATTTATGGCCAGTGGTGCAGTCATCACTCAAGCAGGACCTGGTGGTGCACTTATAGCTTATTCTATTATTGGTGTTATGCTCTACTTTTTAATGACAGCTATAGGAGAACTTGCAACTTTTTATCCAGTTTCTGGGTCATTTAGTGCATACTCAAGTAGATTTATAGATCCATCAGCAGGATTTACTGTTGGTTGGCTTTATTGGGTGATTTGGGCTCTTGTAACAAGCGTCGATATATTAACTGCAGCAAAAATTATTACATACTGGGATATATTCCAAAGTATTAACCCGTTTGTATGGAGCATTATTTTCTTAGTTATTCTATTCTTATTAAATGCATTTACTGTTAAAGCATTTGGTGAAGCTGAATATTGGTTAAGTTTTATTAAAGTCGCGACTATTATCATCTTCTTAATAGTTGGTGTACTTGTGATATTTGGAATCTTAGGCGGTAATGAACCATTAGGATTATCAAACTTCACTTATAAAGAAGCACCATTCGTAAATGGTATTTCTGGTTTCTTAGGCGTACTACTTGTTGCTGGATTTAGCTTCGGTGGTACAGAAGTAGTAGCCGTAACAGCTGGTGAATCTGAAAATCCTAAAGAATCCATGCCAAAAGCAATTAGACAAGTATTCTGGAGAATTTTATTATTTTATATTTTAGCAATCGCTGTGATTGCAGCAATTATTCCATATACTGATCCATTGTTATTAAATAAATCAAACACTGTAACACAAAGTCCTTTTACAATCGTATTTGATAGAGTTGGTATAGCATTCGCCGCTTCAATTATTAATGCAGTTATTTTAACAGCACTTATTTCAGCTGGTAACTCAGGTTTATATGCTACAAGTAGATTACTTTACTCACTTGCTCAACATAAGCAAGCACCTAAGTTTATCAATAACTTAAATAGAAACAATATGCCATTCGTTTCATTATGTGTCACAATCGTATTAATATTCGTGTCAATCGTATATGCAACAATTAACGCTGATGGTTATTATAGATTATTGAATATGTTAGGCGCACTTGTTACTTTAGTTTGGCTTATGAGTATAATCAGTCATATTCGATTAAGAATGGCTATTAAGAAACAAGGCAATTCAGCGACAGATACACTAGAATATAAAGCACCTTTATATCCATTAGGACCAATCATCGTAATCGCTGTAATAGCATTCTTATTAATCGGTCAATCATTTGATAGCATTATGACATTGAACTTCCCAGTATTAATCGAATCATTCTTACCGATTATATTAGGTTTCGTAGTATACTTTATTCATAAATTCACAACGAAATCAAAAATTATCAAACTAGAAGACATCGATTTAACAAAACACCAATATAAGAAATAATTATTAAAAGCGCCACTCAAGTTGATTGAGTGGCGTTATTTTTATTTTGTATTTTGTTTGTATATGCTTGTCTTATTTACACTTTGACCTAGTTTTGTTATTAACGGCTTCCTTAGTTACAATTCGCTCGACTTTTTTTACTATAGCACCCCTTAGTTACACTTCCAGCTACTTTTGTTACTATTGCCGTTCTTAGTTACAATTCCACCGACTTTTGTTACTATAGCACCTCTTAGTTACAATTCCACCGACTTTTGTAATGATAAACTCTATACAAAATATCATTCCCCTAATCCCGAACTACCTCATTCAAAACATTTATAAAAATTTGCTAACTATAATCTACTTTTTCATATTGCAATATATATAGTATAATAAATATTAATGATAATTTTAGAATAAAGAAGGTGTAAATATGACAGGTCAAACAAATTTATTTGATGATGTTATGGAACAAGATGAACGTTTTGTCATTGTTGTTCAAAGTATTTATGACACACATGCTCAACTCGTTAAGAAAACACTTAGAGAATATACAAGTTTAACTCGGGAACAGATGCAATCATTATTTGATCATCTTAAAGATTTATATTTAAATGAACCATTTGAAGAGAATCAAGCATTTTTTGATATTACTGTTTATACGAACCAAGACTATGCAGCGGACCAAATTTATGCGCATATTAAGAGAAAGAAATTCAGCCATGAATGGACGCACACAAGTAAATAAAGGAGTAATCACATGTCCCAAGTAAGTAAAGTTTTTCCTTTAGATAATGAACAGCAAGTTGAAGTGAAAGTTAAAGAAAATAGATTTGATTTTGAAATAGATGAAATGCTCGCAATTACACAAGAAGAACATTCAGAATTTCCATTTATACCTGTATCTCCATGTTTAGGATATTCTAGAGGGTTATATCCAGAACATCCTTTACTCGTTGGTTTATTGTTAGGATTCTTATATCATGAATCTTTAACAGGCGAAACGGATGAACGCATTCAAACGATTGCTAAAGCTATTAATAGTAAAAATCGCAGTAAAATGATTCAAGCTTTAAATATGGTTGAATCAAATAAACTTGGTCACTATCCACCAACGAGATTTCTAGGTTTAAGTGAACGTGCTGTCAATTTAGGACAATCGATTTTTAGTTTATTTGATGATGATGTGATGTTCTTAGCTTCTACACGAGATAAGATTATTTCTCATCCACCATTATTAGATCATAGCGATATTGTTGACCCTCAAGAACGTTTATTTTTCTATACGAAAGATAAAGACTTTTTCGATAATGATGAACGTGTCGCAATCATTGATAATCATTTATTAAATGGTAATTCTGTACTAAATCTCATTAAAAAGATTTATGATAAATGTCCTGAAAGAGAAACATTTACTGTATTAACACCTATTGATTTAAGATCTCAAAGTGTTAAAGAAGCATTTTCAAGTTTGGAAAAATCTTTAAATATTAAAATCAACATCATTTCACTCATGTCATTTGATGTAGAAATCACAGCTATTGAGCATGAAACGAAAGATTTAATTCAAAATGAACTACTAGATAATCAAAAACATGAGACGAAAGTTCAATATTACTCTTTAAGAAATGTCATCAATGATCATTTCATTGTAAAAGCTCAAAACATGCTACGTGATGGTACGATTCACGATAATCCATACTTTATTTCAACAGGAAGATTTACTTTAAATGGTAAAGAACAACAAGTTTCTGAAGACCTGTTTCAACGTATGGGAGAATTATTGAATGACTTTTTAGATGATTCACCTAAATTCGTCATTGGTATAGGAGAATTCATGTACGTTCCACTTCAAATTGCTCGTTATTTACCTGGTAAAGAAATACGTGTACAAGGTACAACACGCTTTAATTTCGATTCTAGTACATTAAGACATTCTAATAAAAAGATTAGTTTTATGTCGCCTTTAGAAAGAACAATCACTCATTATTTATATAATTTAGAGATTGATCAATACGAACAAATCATCGTATTTGTTGAAAGACTAAGACATAAAACTGAAATTGATGATATTGTACAACAATTAAAAATACTTGGGGCAAAATCAATTCTCGTAATTGAAATGACTTCAATTGCGTTTAATGAAGATCGTCACGAATAATAAAAAGCAGCTCAAATCTTAAATTTTAAGGTTTGAACTGCTTTATTTTTATGCTTTTAATATTTTTTCTAGCGCTGTTACGATACCATCATGGTCATGGTCGTCTGTAACGACATCTGCAATACCTTTAATCGTATCGTTCGCATTTCCCATAGCAACACCAACTGCTGCTCTTTCTAACATATCAGAATCATTTAAACTATCACCAAAAGCAATCACTTCTGAGAAATCCGCTCCAATTTGATCAAACAATCTTTGTAATGATTTCCCTTTAGATACTTCACTATTCATGAATTCTAAAAAGTACGGCTTACTTATTGTTGATGATACTTGTTCATTAAATTTGCCATTCAGCTCTTGATTTGCACTTGCAATGTTTTCCTCGAAATCAACCCCCATTATTTTTGGAACGTCATCAATAATAGCTTCTTTAATATCATTGACTTTTTTCATTGGAAGACCTGTTAATTCACTTTCAATGTTCATATAATCATGTGTTGTATCATGAATAATTTGGTCATTTAAATACGTTAAATAAAAGAAATGATGACTTCTACAATAATCAATAATATCGTGTGCATCTTTTTGACTAATTGTTTGATTAAATACGATACTTTGATCTTCTGCCTTGATGACAAATGCACCATTATAACTTACGATATAGCCTCCATAACTCTTTAAATCAAGTGCTTCTGCATGCTTAACCATACCTGCAGTTGGGCGCCCTGATGCGAGTATTAACTTCATGCCTTGTTTTTGTTTCTCCATTAAGTATTGATATGTCACTTCACTTATTTCATTCTTTGAAGTTAAAAGTGTATCATCCATATCCATTACGATGTATTTATATATCATGTTTATCTCCTTAAATATAATAATGCTTATATTCTATCATACATAGAATATAAGCATCTCATTTTTAATTATAAGTTTATAATTTTTTGGCTAATGCCATATCGATTAATGGTTACCAATTCAGATTCGCAATCTTCAAATTCGTCCTGCAATGCTCTCACAAGCTTACCACTCAATTCTTTTTTTACGAGCGTTAGTACAGTTGGACCAGCACCACTAATGACTGTCGCATACGCACCATGTTCTAAAGCTAATGCTTTAATATGTTCAAAATCAGGGATCAAATGTTGACGATAAGGTTCATGAAAACCATCTTTCATCATCATCTTTCCAGCTAATTCATAATTATGTTGAATTAACGCACTGATCATCGTATTGCTAATCGCACTATATTTAACGGCATCTTTTAAAGATAATGTTTCTGGTAATACTTTACGTGCTTTCTCTGTTGATAACTCATACGCTGGTATTGTAGCAATAACATCGACTTTTGGTATATCAATATATGAGACATCCGTATGTTTAGCTTCTGGATCATATACACCTAAGACTAAACCACCATAAATTGTTGGTGCAACATTATCTGGATGCCCTTCAATTTCAGTTGCAAGTTGTAGCAACTCATATTTAGATAACTTTAAATTTGCAAAATAATTAGCAAGAAATAAACCTGTTACGAGCGCAGATGCTGAACTACCTAACCCTCTTGCAAGTGGAATATCACTATACATTTTTAAATTTAATGCAGGCATTTCTTTAGAAAATTTCTTTGTAGCAGTTTGTGCAATTTTAGTAATATAATGGTCTTCATTATCAGGTAAACCTTGAAGATGAGGTCCAATATGCTCAAAATGCCATTTTCCATCTTCGGAAAGATGTGCTTCTACTTCTAAATATTTATCTAGAGCCATTCCGATTGAGTCGAAACCAACCCCAAGGTTAGCAGTTGAGGCTGGTACTTTAAGCTTTAATTTCTTCATTGTAATGCACGCTCAATATAATCAATAATTGCTTGTTCGTCATTTTCTAAAGGTGTAATTGGCGAATCAAGTAAATCGATTGCAGTATCAGGATCTTTCAATCCATTACCTGTTAAAATTGCGACAACAGTTTGATTTGGCTCTAATTTACCTTGCTCATGCAATTTCAACAAACCTGCAATTGAAGCGTTACTAGCTGGTTCACTGAAGACACCCTCTTTACTTGTCATAAGTTTGTACGCTTTAAGGATTTCTTCATCTGTCACACTATCAATTAGTCCATTTGACTCATCACGTGCTGCCTCAGCTAATTTCCAACTTGCTGGATTTCCGATTCTAATAGCAGTCGCTACTGTCTCTGGATTTGTGACAACTTTACCTTGTACGATTGGAGACGCACCTTCAGCTTGGAAACCACACATAACAGGTAAACCTGATTGATTTAATTGATGATATTCTTTGAAACCTTTCCAATATGCTGTGATATTTCCAGCATTTCCTACTGGTATCGCAAATAAGTCTGGCGCTTTACCATCTAATTGTTCAACAATTTCAAAAGCACCAGTCTTCTGACCTTCAATTCTATAAGGATTTACAGAGTTTACAAGTGCTATTTCACCTTTTTCTGCTACTTTTTTAACGATATTTAATGCTTCATCAAAATTCCCTTTAATTGATACAATTTCAGCACCGTACATAACTGCTTGTGCTAATTTACCAAGTGCTATTTTACCTTCAGGAATAACAACAATTGCTTTTAAGCCTGCTCTTGCAGCATAAGCGGCAGCTGAAGCTGATGTATTACCAGTAGAAGCACATATTATAATCTTTTTACCTTCTTCTTTCGCTTTTGCGACTGCCATTACCATACCTCTATCTTTAAAAGAACCTGTAGGGTTAAGACCTTCAAATTTAGCAAATAAATTAATATTCAATTTATCTGATAAATAAGGTAAATGAATTAATGGTGTATTACCTTCATTTAATGTCAGTTGAGGTGTTCCTTCGTTTACTGGTAAATATTCTTTATAATTATGAATTAATCCTTGCCATCTGCCCATATTACTTATCTCCTTCAATTGGATAATATTTCAAAATATTAATGCCATTTTCTTTTAATTGTTCAACTGGTAATTCATCAATACCTCTGATGACAATACCATACGTATTTTCAGTTCGTTGTTCTACTTTAACACTTCTATGAAATTCGATTGTCGCTTTAATGTCATCTCTTAAGACATCTTCATCTTTGTCACTTTCAACAATGATAAAATGACTATTTTTCAGTGGGAATTTAACCACTTCATCTTCAACGATTTCTTTCGTACGTTCTGTTTTAAGTTCAAAGTGTGGCGGTAACGTATGTAAATCTGATTCAAATTGTAATGAAACGTTTAATAAATCAGATACAACTGCACTACCAGTAGCTAAACTACCTGCACCTTTACCGTAAAACATTGTATCCCCAACAGCATCACCAATAACATATATAGCATTATATTCATCTTCAACATGCGCCATTTGATGACTGTTTGGTAATAATGTTGGTTTAACACTTGATATAACTCGGCCATTCTCATATTTACCTTGACCAATTAATTTAATTTTATAGCCTAATTTTTCTGCAACTTTAATGTCTTCTATTTCAACATCAGAAATACCTACTCTTTCAACATCATTTAACGAAATGACTCTATTAAATGATAAATAGCTCGTAATTACGACTTTACGAGCTGCGTCAATTCCTTCAACATCGTCAGTTGGATCCGCTTCTGCATAACCTAAATCGGTTGCAAGCTGTAATGCTTCATCATATGATTTTCCTTCGCGCGTCATTTGACTAAGAATAAAGTTAGATGTGCCATTAAAGATACCCATAAATTGATTAATATTATTGGCATTTAATCCATTATTAATCGCATTCACAATCGGAATACCACCTGCTACACTCGCTTCATATTTAAGCGCAACTTTATTTTTCTCAGCTAAATCTTCTAAATCTCTTAAATGTACGGCTAATAAATCTTTATTTGCAGTAATGACGTGTATACCTTTAGAAAGAAATGCTTTCAACCATTCTACTGTTGGTTCGATACCACCCATTACTTCAACAACGATATCCAATTCATCGTCTTCTAAAATTTCGTTAATATTTTCAGTTAAATGATAGCTAGAAGTATTAATTGCACGTTTCTTGTTAATAGAACTCACAAGAATATGTTTAATATGTATAGATTTCCCAATCGTGTCTTCTATTTGCTTTTTATTTTCTTCGACAATCTTTACGACACCTGTTCCAACAGTGCCAAGACCTAATACTGCTACATTTAATACTTTCATTTCCTCACTCACCTTAAATATATTGTTCTTGTTAAAAATACAAATGTCTACTTGAAATAGACTCAAGTTTATTATAGTATAAATTCATTAAAGTTTTTTGTAAAGTTTGAATAATTAGAATTAATAGTAATATTATCATTATTTCTCGCTTTGTAAAGAGCTACAATTACATTACCCCCAGTAAAAGGACTGATAAAATGAAAGTTTCAAAATTTGGCGGAAGTTCCGTCGCTAACAGTGAGCAAATTAAAAAAGTCGTTAACATCATTAACGCTGATGATGAAAGAAAAATTGTAGTCGTATCCGCACCTGGAAAAAGATTTAAAGAAGATATTAAAACAACGGATTTGCTCATACGCTTATATGAAAAAGTTATTAATCAATTAGATTATTCAAACAAACTCAGCCAAATCGTTGGTCGTTATGAAGAAATTGTGACTGAATTGAACATGGATCGTTCTATTTTAGATGAAATTAAAAACCACTTATTAAATTTGATAAACGTGTATCACGATAAACCTGAACGCTTACTAGATGGTTTAAAAAGTTGTGGAGAAGATTTCAATGCGCAACTCATCGCACAATATAATAGTCAGTTAGGATTCCCTACACGTTACTTATCGCCTAAAGATGCAGGCATCATCGTCACAGATGAACCAGGAAACGCAATGATATTAGAATCGTCGTATGAGAAGATTTATAAATTACGTGAATATGATGAGAAATTAATCATTCCTGGATTCTTTGGTTATTCTGAAAATGGTGATATCGTGACTTTCCCTAGAGGTGGATCTGACATTACAGGGGCTATTTTAGCAAGAGGTATTAAAGCAAGCTTGTACGAGAACTTTACGGATGTATCAGGTATCTTTAGAGCAAACCCAACAGTCGTATCTCAACCAGAAGTAATTCCAGAAATCACATATAGAGAAATGCGTGAATTATCATATGCCGGATTTGGCGTATTTCATGATGAGGCACTAGAGCCACTTTATAAAGATCGCATTCCAGTTGTGATCAAGAATACAAATAGACCAACTGATAAAGGAACATACATTGTAAGTGAACGTAACATTTCTAACTTATCTCATATCGTTTCTGGCGTAAGCTGTGATAAAGGTTTTACAATTATCAACGTCAAAAAGTACTTAATGAATAGAGAAGTTGGATTTACACGTAAAGTACTTAGTATCTTAGAAGAAGAAAACATTTCAATCGAACATATCCCATCTGGTATTGATAGCATTAGTATTATTATGAGATCGACTCAAATTAAAGGAAAAGAAGAAAGAGTTTTAAATAAAATTCGAGAAAATATTCCTGTAGACGAGTTAACAATTGACTATGATTTAGCTATTTTAATGATTGTCGGAGAAGGAATGAATAAAGCAGTTGGAACAGCAGCTGGAGCAACTGCAGCACTTAGTAAGAGAAATGTTAACTTAAATATGATTAACCAAGGATCATCTGAAATTTCTATGATGTTTGGTATTGATGAGCAATATTCTGATATAGCCGTTCAAGCGATTTATGACGAATACTTCGCAAATAAAACAACACAACTCGCATAGTAACTATTAGTAACTAAAAGAAGCCAACGATTTAATCGTCGGCTTCTTTTATGTATCTGATAAAATAATCTGATTGAGTTTATCTTTACCTATTACTTTTCTAAGCATAAAGAATTGATAATAACTTAAATGTTGAATTAACTTTTGATATTTATAAATATCATCTTGTCTCAGCTCATGATATAGCTTATACATCATTTGGATTTCTGGTCGCAAATACTTCACATCATGTTCTAAGCTATGAAAGTATATTTTGTAATCTTCCACTTCTATATTGTGATCATGACTAAATTGCCATTTCTCATCTTTCGTTTCATATATATAAACTTTAAGAATTTTACATTCGCTCTTCTTATTATAAATATAATATTTCTTATAATCTCTAAGTTCTTCAACAGTAATTTCTTTTAGTTCATTCAATGGTGTCTCAACTACTATTTGATAATGGCGTTCTAAAAAGTAGTTTGCTAAAGCAAGCTCTTCTTCTCTGCTTACTGTTATGCTCATGATTTCTTTAGTGTGCGTATATTCGTTCAAAAATAAATCAATCGCACTTTGTCCACAAACAATATATTGAAATGGGTAGTCAGACATTAACTGTTTTAGTTCATCTATAGATAAATATTGTTCGTTTCCTTCCAATATAGCTACCTCCTACGTAAGCGTTTTCACTCCTTTTCATTCTAACAGTTTTGTCATTATTATCCAATAGATAATTGTTGATTATTCTTTACGATTTAGTGAATCTTCTTTTGAAAATCCATTTGGATATCTATTTTTAAGTTTTTCAATATTTAGCTGACCAATTTCATCCAGATCTACATCAAGAGCAGAAGCGCAACATGCGATATACCAAAGTACATCCCCTAGTTCTTTCTTTAATGCTTCTTTATCTAGGTCATGACCATGAAATACGTATTTCTTAACAATATCTGCAACTTCACCAGATTCTCCTGTTAAACCTAATGCTCCATTAATTAAGCTTTTATCTGGATCTCTTTTAACATCAGACATAGTTCTTAATGCAAGATTTTGATATTCATTTAAATCCATTGTTTTACCCCTTTTTAATATGATCTTTTAATAATTGAATAACAGATTGTGTGCCATTATCTTCAAAACCTGCTTCACTTAATGCATCATATACTTCTTTAGCTTTTAATAATCCAGGCATATATAAGCCTCTTTTTTCACTTTCTTCTATCGCAATTCTCATATCTTTAATGAAATGTTTAACATAAAATCCTGGTGCATAATCTCCTTTAACCATTCTTGGTCCTAAATTGGATAATGACCAACTACCCGCTGCACCATGTTCAATAGAACTGAATACTTTATCAATATCTAATCCCGCTTCTTCAGCATATATAATGGATTCTGCTACACCTAACATACCTGCTGCGATAGCGATTTGATTCGCAAGTTTCGTATGTTGTCCATTACCACTTTTACCTTGATAGACAACATTTTGTCCAATAACATTGAAAATATCTTCAACTTGATTAAATACTTCTTCGTCTCCACCGACCATAATCGTTAATGTAGCATTTTTCGCACCAACGTCGCCACCAGATACAGGTGCATCTAAACTGTTAATATTTTTTGTTTTTGCTTCGTTGTAAATGCTCTCTGCAAGAGCAGGGCTTGAAGTTGTCATATCTATAATAGTTGTGCCTTCTTTAGCATGGTTTATAATGCCACTTTCATCTAAATAAATAGATTCAACATCTTTAGGATAACCAACGATAGATATAATCACATCACTAGTCTTAGATAAATCTGCAATAGTGTCACACCAAATCGCGCCTATTTCTACCAATTCATCTGCTTTAGATTTTGTTCTATTATAAACATTTACTTCATAACCTTCATTAATTAAGTGGGTTGCCATAGATTTACCCATAACGCCTGTACCTACAAAGCCGATTGTTTTTTTAGTCATTTCAATTCCTCCTACATATTCTAATCATATAAACATTATACAGATTTATCAGAAAAATCTAAACAAACTCACTTAGTCTTTTAGATTCAATTAATGATTATAAAAAGGACATTTGTACGATTTTTAATACTGTTATTAAAACGGTATAAAAAGTTTAAAAAAATTATAATAAATTTTGTTTGAGATTAATATTTAGTGGTATTGAATTATTGTTGATACATAAGTGTCAAACAAAAAAAGAAATGGGGTTTATATATGAAGAAATTTTTAATCTTGTTACTATCTTCATTTTTATTCTTAGCAGCATGCGGTAACGATGATAGTAACGGCAGCAAAGATGATTCATCTGCAAATAAAGATTCTTCGAAATCTGATGATGCATCTAAATCAAAAGATAGTAAGTCTGATAAAGATTCAGATAAAAAATCTGATGATAAATCTGACAGTAAATCAGACAGCAGTAAGGACTCTGATAGTAGTTCTGATGATGTCGCTTCAGGCGATTCTGCTAGTTCAAATTCAGATGGTAATAACTCCGATGATAACGGGTCTAGTGACTCTAATTCAAATGGCACTAATGGCTCAGATGATAGTAGTGGCACAGACGGTAATAGTGCTTCTAACTCTGACTCAAGCAATTCAAATGCTAATAGTGACGATAACGCAAATAACAATAACTCAGCTAATTCTGATGGATCAAACAATGGTGCTAATAGCAACGCTGACCAAAATAGCAATGGCGCTTCAAATGCTGATAATTCAGCAGCTAATGACGCTAATAACGCAGCTAGCAATGATGCTAACAATGCTGCAAGTAATAGTCAGTCGAATTCAGCACTTGGTGCAGAACAAGCTCAACAAATTTACAATGAAACAGGACAAAATCCTTACTTAAATTCTATTAATGCAGAATGGAGACAAAAATATGAAGGCGGATTAACAAATCCTGAAAAAGCTTCATTAACTGCTTTAGAAAAAGGAACATACAATGGTCCTGAACAACCTGAACTATTCTATAATGCATTAGTTCAAATACAACAACAATATGCACAATAATTAAAAAAGCGTGGGATTGAAATCAAATGATTTCATATCCACACGCTTTTTTTAATTCAACATATATTGTTTAATTTGTTCTATAAAATAATCTTTCATTTCATTAATAATCCACTCATCCGGCATGCCATCTATTGTCGTCTTCCAATTCGTATGAATTTCTAACGAACGATGAGGACATTCCGTTTCACTAAACTCCAAATGTAATCGAACAGTATCTCGATTAGGTGTTAAATTATAATCAATCATATCTGAAGCGATTGCTCTTAATGTTTCTTGCTCATTTAATAAAAATTCTTCATCTGTACTCGAGAGAGATTCTAATACTTCATACCCTAAATATTGTTCATTACCTATTGGGTTAGCAGTATGCCACGCAATACGCTCAGTATCAATCGCTTGCCATTGTTGATTTCTATCGATGTAATAATGCGCGATACCTTGGACATATCTTTCTTCAGGTGCGTTTATTAATACTTCACGCCATTCATTAGCATTTAATTCACTTGCATCGTTATGGATCACAACACCTAGTAAAGGTTGCTTTCTTTTTTCCATTTCATAATGGATATAATCATTTTGTGAAGCGATAATAATCCTCCCCTTTTCATTGCTTTTATTTATTTTAACACATTAAAATATTTTATTTAAAATTGTTTATCAATCGTCATACATGGTATTGTAATAAAAGGTACAATACAGGAGGTATCATGATTATGACACAACATTTTCATAGAGGAATTTTATTTTACCACGAGGCGGCTGGCCAAGGTAATATATATAAAGAACTGGGACAAGTTACAGAAAATTTAACACAGCTTTGTGATGAATTAACAATAAAATTAAGTAAAGAAGAAGGACAAATTCGTTCTTATTGTAAAACATTAGCTGCCGATACTAACGAACAAGCTTATGATGTATTTTTTATACTAGGCGGCGATGGAACATTAAATGAATTAATAAATGGTGTCGTAGAAAACAATCTCCAAATACCCATTGGTGTCTTACCTGGTGGAACATTCAATGATTTCACGAAGACTTTAAATATATCTCAAAAACCAATGCAAGCTTCTCAAGATTTATTAGCGAGTCAAATTAAGTCATTTGATGTATTAGATGTCAATGGTACATATGCACTTAACTTTGCAGGTATTGGTTTAATGGTTCAAAACGCTGAAAATGTTGAATCCAATCAAAAAGAATTATTAGGTAAATTCAGTTATATCTTTTCTACAATCAAAACGGTAGCTAACCCAGAAATTTATCAATATAATTTAACAGCTGATAACGAAACATATTCAGGAGAAACTTCAATGATTTTGATTGCGAATGGTCAACACGTAGGTGGTAGTAGAATTCCTTTAGAAGACTTATCACCTAATGACGGGAAAATGAATATATTTATTTTCGACAAACAAAATTTCAGTATTATCAATGACTTCTTTAAAGTAAAAGATAGCATGAATTGGAACGAGATTAGTGACAGCATACAACACATATCTTGTGAATCAGCTACGTTATCTACTGATCCATCAGCCAAATTAGATATAGACGGTGAAATTCTATTCGAAACACCTGTTGAAATAAAAATATTACGTGACCAAGTTAAATTGCTATATGTAGATTTGAATAATGCATAAATTTAAGAGACTGAGACATTACATTATGTGCCAGTCTCTTTTATTTGGAAAAATCAATGTAAACGTGAAGTTCTAGGTTGCTTGTTTGGGGAGTCTTACTATATACGGAGCTTCTATGTTGCTTGTTTGGGCAGTCTTGCAATATACGGAGCTCCTATGTTGCTTGTTTCGCCTGTCTTGATAAATACAAGGCGCCTATTTATCTTGTTTCGTCAGTCTTGATAAATACGAAGCCCCTATTTATCTTGTTTGATCAATCTTGATACATACAAGGCCACTATTTATCTTGTTTCACTAGTCTTGATAAATACAAGGTCCAGAATATTGCTTGTCGTACACCTCTAGCAATATTCTGCCCTTCCTATTTCTAAAAATATGAAAAGAGTCTAGAACATTTCTGTCCGAGACTCTTTTTTCGAAAAATTATTTATAAATATATCTAGGGTTTTAAAAACTTAATAAAAGCATGTCACAACATACTATGCTTGAATATTACCATGTTCATCAGATGGTCTAAACAATGCGAATACAGCACTGAAGAATGCGATAACATGTGGAATCCCTGTCCAACAGAATGCTAAGTGTAATAGTCCAACAACTGGTTTTTGTGCATAAAATTTATGAACACCAAAGTTTCCTAATAACACAGCTAATGCGATATAAATCCATTTATTTACGAGCATAATATCCCTCCTTCAACTATAAATTCATTATAGTCTCTATATACATATATTACCCAAATATAAACGAACAAAATCAGCGATAGTATGACAATTTTGTCACTTATCAATAAAAAAAGCTGTCTCAAGTTTTAAACTTGATGACAGCTAAATGCATTAGTTCCCTAAATAGTCATTAAAATCAGCAATAAATTGTTCTTTGTTCTGTGCTGAAGGATATTGTAATCCACCTAAAATAATAGATTGGCTACTTATTGTAATAAAGTCATAATCAATGGAATGTCTCAAAAATATATTTTTTGCTTCTTCTTGATTGTATTTATTCTCTAAATTCTCAAATACGATAATCTTTTTATCAAAAAACATAACTGCCTCCAAAAAACTTAATATATAAATACTACAAAACTATATTAAGCGAATCTAGAGGAAATTGATGTAAATACTTATTAATAATGTATAATTACATATATTTTATAGATTTACAGAACAAATTTAAATGTTTTTAAATGATTATGATTGATTATGAATTTTTGATAAACTCTTTTTCTAGATGATCCATCATGTTCTGGGCTTTTTTTAATCCTGGAGATTCGTTTTCTTCTTCCATTTGTTCGAGTTCCACTATATTGAATTGCACTTCTTTCTTTAAAGTGTCCCACATTTTTTGATATACACGTTCTTCCATTATATTCAGCCTCCTTGAAAATCTACTTTCTATATAGTATTTACCCTTTTCATGGTTACACAATCATCATTAAACTTTGATTGGTAAATCAATGTAAAATAGTAGATTCTAATAAATACTTTTGATTATATTTCACAGCAAGCTTGTATATAAATGTGATTAAACATTGGTATTGAATTTCATTCTCTTGATATTGTGATTTATACTTCAAGTATTGGTTACGTTCTTCTTCAGTAGCAATTTTCTTAAAATACCCCCACATATGATCATAAGTATTGATGATTGAACCTTTAGTCGGAACAATGGCTTTAGCATCATCAATCATACTTTGTAAATCGTCATATGTGATATTTCCCTTTAAAGCTTCTCTTATATCTAAATATGACTTTTGACTATGCATCATGACATTATATTTTTCATGTCTCCATAACTTTTCAATATCTGCTCTCTTACTCATGTTATCACCTACTTATATTACACCGAGGTGCAATTTTATCTGCTGTCCATTTCATAAATAATAATTTTTCATATTCTAAATAAGCTTGGTCACTCATTAATTTCGTTTCACCATAAACAAATATAGGTGGTAACTTTTCAGTAGAAAATGCACCATCTTTAATACCAGTATCAATCATATTACCCATATTTGAAATTTGATGTTCAAAGTCTTTTGACCTTTTCCCACCTCTTCTTTTATGTTCTTTATCCATTTCTAACAATAATTCATAAGTGTCAGCTAAATAAGGATAGCCATCATTAAAAACATGCTTCACGATAGGATGACTTAAATAACGTGTATTGCCATCAATATATTCAAGCTTAGCCAGACAAACATTAATAATTTGATAAAGTTCTAATACTTGCTTAGAAAGACGACGGTTATCTAAAAATTTTGCGCTTATTTCATGATTCTTGTGAACTCTAAAAATTTGCATTGCGTAATTCCTCTCTCATTATTTAACAATCATGATGATTCCGAAACAAATCAACAACATATAAATATATTTAATTAAAGCACGTTGATCAATTTTATTATTGATAATATGTCCCAACCATAATGTTAGGATGAGAAGCGGTAAAATGGCCAATAACAAATACGAAAGTGAGATTGACCAAAATCCTGAAACACCGTGACTAAAGACAATAAAACAACCTGTAATAAAAAAATGTACTTGTGAAATATTTTTTAAATCAGTAATATGCCATTTTTTCAAAGTTCCATATATAATAATCGGTACACCGTGACTATTATATGCACTACCTAAAACACCCGAAACAACACCTGCAATATAGTCATAAAACTTTGGAATATTCAATTTAACTTGGTATATATTCTTATAATAATTAACAAGATTAATAGCACCGTACAATAATATAAATACCCCTAAAAACTTAATAATCACATCTTCATTTGCCCATTTAACAATTACAATACCAATAGGCGTCCCAATAATAGAACCCATTAATAAACGTTTAATAATAGACCAATCAAGATTGCCACGGCTTCTAATAAACACAGGTAAAGCCACTAATAATCCAACAATTGCCACTACAGAAATAGACAATTTAAAATCTAAATTTAATAAAGCGAGTAATGGCATCGTAACCAAAGCCTCACCAAACCCAAACACAATTCGTACCATAGCCCCCAGTAGAATTGAAAAAATAACGAGTGTCCAAATAGTAATATCCATAGAATCCCCTTTTATATGTTTATAAAATAAAAACACCTTCTAAACATTAGAAAGTGTCAAAATTTCATTAATATTCTACTTCCATTATACCTTTTTTAAGAACTAAAAAATATGAAAAGAGTATAAAAACAAGGGAATACTAGAATATTTTACTAGCGTATTTAATAGTTCAATCTTTGTTATAATCAATTATGAAAAGTCATATAAGGAGGTTTGAAATTGTTTGAGTCAATTGAATTAATAAAAAGCTATTTTAATAATGAACCAATTGAAGACTACAAACTTGAAGAACTTAATATTAAGTATGAAGCTTGTAGTTTTCAAATTCACAATATTACTTATAGAAGTAGATGTGCTAAAAAGACATCTAATAAAAAAGGCTATTTTGTCGTATTTTGGGTTAAAGATCAAAATGATCAAAACAGACCTTATACATATTCAGAAACACCAGAAAAACTCATCATAGCTATACTAGATAATAATAAAAAAGGGCTGTTTATTTTTCCTAAAGATATTCTACTTAAGCAGAAAATCATAAGTAATCACGACGTAAATGGAAAAATGGCAATGAGAGTTTACCCACCATGGGAAAATCATTTAAATAAGACTGCTAGTCAAACTCAAAATTGGCAAAAAGAATTTTTCATAGATTTATCTAACATATCATTTATTACCTCTTAACTTGTATATACAAGTTCAACAAGATATAATATGTTCATATTCATATAAAGGGGAATTATGTTATGCAGAATGATTTTGATTATATGCAAATGCTTAAAGGTGAACTATACATAGCACAGGATATTCATGAATCTAATGGTTCAAAAAAAGGAAAAATGTTAGCAGATAAAATTAATCATACACCTATTGAAAATAGTGATGAAATTATTAAATTAGAAAAAGAACTTTTTGGTAAAACAGGAGAAAATATATACTTACATCCACCACTCTATGTTGATTACGGTAGACATATCAATATTGGTGAGAATTTCTATGCTAATATGGATTGTATATTTCTAGATGTTAATTATATCAATATTGGTGATAATGTTATGTTTGGTCCAAGAGTGAGTTTATATACAGCAGGTCATCCTATTGATCCCACAATTCGAAATGAACAATTAGAATTTGGTCATGAAATTAATATTGGAAATAATGTATGGATTGGTGGAAATGCAGTCGTATTACCAGGCGTGTCGGTAGGAGAAAACTCTGTAATCGCATCAGGAGCAGTCGTAACAAAAGACGTGCCACCCAATACAGTTGTAGGTGGAAATCCAGCAAAAGTCATTAAGCAAATCACAAGTTCTGATTATGACAAATGGCATCGAATGAAATTAGAATATTACGAGAAAAAACGACAATCAGTAGAAAAATGATAGTCTTTTAAAGATCATCACTAATTAGATGGTCTTTTTTTGATTTAATAAAATCCTAATATTCTTCCTACAAATCCTATTATAATGAGAGTTGTGGCAATATACCATTTTATTTGAGTGTGTTTCATCTCTTCCTTATTTGCCTTTTCTTTTTCATCAAATAAAGATATAAGATCATCTTTCAAATTTTTTATATCAGTTTTTAACTCTGTTCTTAAGTTTTTCATATCGCCCTTAAACTCTGACCTTAAATTATTTATATCTGTTTTTAATTCTAATCTTGTTGTAGTCAATTCTTGCTTTACTTCCTTGATATTATCTTCAAGTGTATTAAAGCGCGAGTCCATATGATTTTTATGTTCTTCAAATTCAGGTCTTGTTACAAAATCCATTTTTATCACCTCTTAGTTGTTATTATTATTTTATTATGGTGTGAGCTAACTAACGATATCTCAGTCTATTTTATTCTCTGTATTTTATATAATTATAAAATATATTTATTTTTAAATCAACTTTTACTACGCCTATTTTGTGTCTTCTACTTTAGTTGCAATTCCTCCGACTTTTGTTACTATGGCTTGCCTTAGTTACACTTCGAACGAGTTTTGTTACTACGGCTGCCCTTGTTTACACTTCCACGGACTTTTGTTACTATAGCCATCCTTAGTTACAATTCCCTCGACTTTTGTTACTATAGACGCCCTTAGTTACATTTCCTACGACTTTTGTTACTATAGCCATCCTTAGTTACAATTCCCTCGACTTTTGTTACTATAGACGCCCTTAGTTACATTTCCACAGACTTTTGTTACTATAGACACCCTTAGTTACAATTCCCTCGACTTTTGTTACCATAGGCGTCCTTAGTTACATTTCGCCCAACTTTTGTTACTATAGACACCCTTAGTTACACTTCGAACGACTTTTGTTACTATGGCCGCCCTTAGTTACATTTCCTACGACTTTTGTTACTATGGCCGTCCTTAGTTACATTTCGCCCAACTTTTGTTACCATGGCTGCCCTTAGTTACAATTCCTACGACTTTTGTTACTATAGACGCCCTTAGTTACACTTCGCCCAAATTTTGTTACTATGGCCTCCCTTATTTACTCTTCCCACGACTTTTGTTACTATAGCCAGCCTATTCATACTGCCACCAACCCATTACTTTATCTTCTCAATCACCATCACTCACTCCCCCCCAAAATCCACACAAAAAACCCTCAAAGCTTAAGCTTTGAGGGTTAATAGCAATTAGTATTGCTTCATATATTGATCTCTTTCCCATTCTGATACTTGTGTTCTGTAATAATCCCACTCTAATGATTTAGATTGTATGAATTGGCGATAGATATGATTACCTAATGCTTGTTTAACAACTTTATTTTCTTTCATTGCTTTAACAGCTGTATAAAGTGTTGATGGTAAGTCTTGTACGCCTACCGCTTCACGTTCTTCTCTATCCATTTCATAGATGTTTTGATCTACTGATTCTGGTGGTGTTAATTTATTTTTAATACCATCTAATCCAGCTTCTAGGATAGTAGCTAATGCTAAGTAAGGATTAGCTGCTGGGTCTACTGAACGAATTTCAACACGTGTTGATAATCCGCGAGATACAGGTATTCTTACTAATGGTGAACGGTTTTGACCACTCCATGCGATATAACATGGTGCTTCATAACCAGGCACTAAACGTTTGTATGAATTTACTAATGGGTTACATACTGCTGTAAATCCACGTGCATTTTTCAAGATACCAGCAATAAAGTGATATGCATCATCAGTTAATTGCATTTCTCCATTTGGATCGAAGAACGCATTTTCTTTACCTTTGAATAATGAAACGTTAAAGTGCATTCCGCTTCCGTTTACACCAAATAATGGTTTTGGCATGAATGTCGCATGCAAGTTATGTTTACGCGCAATTGTTTTTACAACTAGTTTGAATGTTTGAATGTTATCACATGCTGTTATAGCATCAGCATATTTAAAGTCGATTTCATGTTGACCAGGTGCTACTTCGTGGTGACTTGCTTCAATGTCAAAGCCCATATCTTCTAATTCTAGAACGATATCACGACGACAGTTTTCACCTAAATCTGTAGGTGCTAAGTCGAAGTATCCACCATTATCGTTTAATTCTAATGTTGGTTCTCCTTTTTCATCTAATTTGAATAAGAAGAATTCTGGTTCAGGTCCTAAGTTGAAATCTGTAAATCCTAACTCTTCCATCTCTTTTAATACACGTTTTAAGTTTGTACGTGGATCACCAGGGAATGGTTTGCCATCTGGATTGTAAATGTCACAAATTAATCGTGCTACTTTGCCTTTTCCTGCAGTCCAAGGGAAAATTACCCAAGTGTCTAAGTCAGGACATAAATACATATCCGATTCTTCAATTCGCACGAATCCTTCAATTGAAGAACCGTCAAACATCATTTCATTGTTTAATACTTTTTCTAATTGTGCAATTGGTACTTCAACATTTTTAATTGTTCCTAAAATATCAGTAAATTGTAATCTTAAATAACGTACGTTTTCTTCGTCAGCAAAACGAAAAATATCTTCTTTTGTAAAAGTTTGTTTAGCCATGTGATTATCCTCCAGTTTTTAATTAAAAAATCTTGATAAATCTCCACGGTTAAGTGGTCCCTCTGTTTTAGAAGTTCCTCTAATTACCCGCTCTCTCATCTTCAGTTCTTCATCAGAAAGGTCATTTTCTTCTTCTAAAAGAATTTGTTTGATCCCTTTCATATTAAATCCCTTTTCGATAAGATTTTTAATTTCCAGTAATCGTTCAAGGTCATTTAAAGAAAATAACCGTTGATTACCTTCAGTCCTTTTGGGCGAAACGAGCTCATTGCTTTCGTAGTATCTGATTTGTCTGGCTGTTAGCTCTGTTAACTTGATTACGACACCAATCGGGAACACGGCCATGTTTCTTCTGATTATATCTCTTGACAGCACGACCGCCTCCTTTTGTAAGAACTTGTTATAAATTTAGCACATAAATTTTCAGAAAACAAATGAATGTCAGGAAACCTTACATCTTTTATAATTCAACAAGCTTTTGCTTGATTAAATGCTCTACAGCACGCGTTATCGCAATTTTAACATGTTCATAAGTTAAGCCACCTTGAATGTATGCTTCATATGGTGGTCTAATTGGACCATCTGCCGTTAATTCAATTGAAGATCCTTGAATAAATGTACCTGCAGCCATGATAACATCATCTTCATAACCTGGCATATAGCTAGGCATCGGACTAAAATGCGCATTAATTGGAGATGCGTGTTGTATCGACTGACAAAATGCAATCATTTGTTCTTTTGTTTCAAAAGTAACAGATTGAATAATATCTGTGCGTTTATCTTGGTAATGCGGTGTCGTTGTCATATTTAATTTTTCTAACAAGCGAGAAGTAAATAATGCACCTTTCAAACTTTGACTGACAACATGTGGTGCTAAGAAGAACCCTTGATACATTTCTGGTAAACTTCCTAAAGATGCGCCCGCTTCTTTACCAATTCCTGGTGCTGTTAATCTGTATGCACAACGTTCTATCAGGTCAGCTTTTCCTGAAATATAACCGCCAATTTTAGCTAAACCACCTCCTGGATTTTTAATTAAAGAACCTGCTATTAAATCTGCACCAATTTCAATGGGTTCTTTATCTTCAACAAATTCTCCATAACAATTATCTACAAAGACAATTTTATCTGGATGTCTTTCTTTAATCGCTTTGATTGCTTGTTCAATTTGTGCAATTGTTAATGAAGGTCGCGAACTATAACCTTTAGATCTTTGTATCGCAATGACTTTAGTATTTTCATTAATATTTTCTAACACTGAGTTTATATCTATTTCATTTTGTTTCAATGGTACTTCTCGGTATGTGATACCTTGTTCGATAAAACTTCCTATACCATTACCATTTATACCGATTACTTCTAATAACGTATCATAAGGTGTTCCTGTAATATATAATAATTCGTCTCCATATTTCAGTTGGCTGTTAAGCGCTAATGTTATAGCGTGCGTACCTGAAATAATTTGAGGTCTTACTAAACTGTCTTCAGCTTTAAATACTTTACTATAAACATCTTCTAAATGATCTCGACCTACATCATCGTACCCATATCCAGTTGTACCGATTAAGTCTGATTCAGTGATTTTTACTTCATGAAATGCATCAAGTACATGTTCTTGCGCAATTAATGCATTATGTTCGATTTGATCAAAATATGGTCTTAATTCTTTTTCTACATCAATAATTAATTCTTTTAATTTCTGTTCCATTTGTTTACCTCTTATTTCTGTTTATAACCTTTTATGTGATATGTTTCTGTTTCTTCATCAAAATTCATTTTTTCAACTAAAGTATGGTTTTTTTGCCAATATAATTTGTCAGCATCACTTGATGGAATATCCATTTCATAGTAATCCATTGTCTCTTTAATCATATCGACTAATTTTTCTTTAAATATAGCTTTATCATTAGAATCTTTAGCTGAAACAAATATAGATTGTCCTGATATTGCTGAATGATTAGAAGGCGCTAAATCTTTTTTATTAAATACGACTAACATCGGAATATGGCCCATATCTAATTGATTGACTAAAGACATAACCGTTTCATACTGTTCCATATAGTGTGGATGACTTGCATCTACAACATGAACGAGTAATTGTGCATATTTCGCTTCTTCTAAAGTAGACTTAAATGCTGCAATCAATGTTGTAGGCAACTTCTGAATAAACCCAACTGTATCAGAAAGTATGACGTTAAACCCGTCATTTATTGTAATGGCGCGAGATTTAGGATCTAAAGTCGCAAATAATAAATCTTGTTCAAATGTTTCATCATTTGATAACTGATTAAACCACGAAGATTTACCGGCATTTGTATAACCAATTAATGCAACTTGGTATGCTTGATTATGTTGACGTCGTTCTCTATAACGTGAACGATGAGAAACGATTGTTTCTAGTTGATGCTTTATTTCATTCATTCGAGTACGAATATGTCTTCTATCTGTTTCTAATTTCGTTTCACCTGGACCTCTCGTACCGATTCCGCCACCTAAACGAGATAAGCTTTTGCCGTGTCCAGATAATCTCGGCAATAAATAATCTAACTGTGCTAATTCAACTTGCAATTGACCTTCTCTACTTGAAGCTCTTTGCGCAAAAATTTCTAAAATCAATTGAGTGCGGTCTATAATTTTTGTGTTAAATAACTCATCTAAATGTTTCGATTGCGCAGTTGTCAATTCATCATTTGCGATGACTGCATTCACTTTAATATCATTCAATTCGATATATTCAATGACTTCTTCTATTTTACCTTTACCAAAATAATATTGTTGATCAGGTCGCTCTCTTTTTTGAGTGAAGACTTCCATGACTTCTAGTTGGCTTGTAACAGCAAGAGATTCCAATTCTTGAACTGTTGATTTAAATGTTGCTTCATCATCTTTTTTATCATGAATTGCTAACAGGATTACTTTTTCAGTTTCTTGCTTTGTCGACTTCATATCATTTTTCATTTTTATCACGCTCACTTTAAATATATTTTAACATATAAACATGCATGCAAATTGATATGACTTTGATAAATTTTTGATTATAATAGAAATAAGAAAAGGAGTGATGGCAATGTCAATTTATGACTTCGTTGTTGCAAAAACGAACGGTGAAGAATATTCATTATCTGAGTATAAAGGAAAAGCAATTTTAATTGTTAATACAGCAAGTGAATGTGGTTTCACACCTCAATTTGAAGGGTTAGAAGCTTTATACCAAGATTATAAAGATCAAGATTTCGTGGTGTTAGGATTCCCATGTAATCAATTTGGTAATCAAGAACCTGGTGACTCTTATGAAGCATACCAAAATTGTAAATTAAATTATGGTGTAACTTTCCCAATGCATGAAAAAATAAAAGTTAAAGGTTCAGAACAACATCCACTTTATGAATATCTTACTTCTGCTAAAAAAGGTATTTTAAATGGATCAATTAAATGGAACTTTACTAAGTTCTTAGTAAATAAAGACGGAGAAGTTGTGAATCGATTTTCTCCACAAAAAAGTCCTGAACAATTGAGAAGTTCAATAGAAGCAGTATTATAATTGATTACACATAAATAAGCGGCTAAGACAATAAAATGTCCTAGCCGCTTATTTTTTCATACACGATTATTGTTCGCTATCTTGATTTTCATCATCTTGAGCATCTACGAAAGTTGAGATAGCATGTTTGTAAATTAGATGTTCTTTCCCTAGAATATCTAATAATACAACTTTGTCGTCAAAGTCGACAATTTTCCCTTTCATTTGAAATCCATTTAGTAAGAATACTGTAAGTTCAGTTCCTTCTGATTTGAATTTCTTAAGTAAAACTTCTTGAATATTTTCTTTCTCTGCCATATGACTTTCCCCTTCACTTGGATAATTGGATTACGTTGTCTGCGATTTCTGTTAAAGACTGTTTATCCCGTTGAAACCAAGTCACATTCATTTTATTTTTAAACCATGTCATTTGACGTTTGGCATATCTTCTTGAATTTTGCTTGATTTGTTCTGTAGAAGTTTCTATGTCTATTTCTCCTTTTACTACTGGTATCAATTCTTTGTATCCAATTGCTTGCATACTTTGTGAATCTTCATACCCTTTCTCAACAAGATTAGACACTTCTCTTAATAATCCTCGCTGCAACATCATGTCAACGCGCATATTAATTCTTTGATATAATGTTTCGCGCGACATTTCTATCCCAATTAATATTGTACTATATTTTCCAGAAAATGTCTGGCTTTTCTTTCTTTCACTTAAAGTTTTTTTTGTATTTAAGTAATATTCAATTGCTCGTTCTACTCTTTTACGATTGTTCGGATGCACTGATGACGCAGTTTCTGGGTCGATTTCATATAAATAATTGCGCAATTCAATATTTGAGCATTTAGATAATTTATTTAATTTATTTTTTGTAATTTCCATTTTTTCAGAACTGATTTTTTCTTCTTCAAGGTTATAATCATATAAAACTGACTGTACATATAAACCTGTTCCACCGACAAGTATCGGCAATTTACCTCTAGCATGAATATCCTTTACAATTCTTTCAAAGTCTTGTTTAAATCGATACACTGAATATGGTTCATCCGGTTCATATACATCTATTAAATGATGAACAACGCCTTCTTTTTCTTCTTCTGTCACTTTTGCTGTACCAATATCTAGACCTTTATAAATTTGAAAGGCATCACCATTAATAACTTCACCGTTTAAAGATTTTGCTAATTTAATGCTTAATTCTGTTTTACCTACTGCAGTAGGGCCTACTATTGCAATTAATGGTTTTTCATTCATTTGATATTTCCTCTTTTTCTAATTGTTTAATTTGTACCATCAACCAATTATATAAATGTTCATACACTGCATAACGGTTCGTCTCAAATAAAACTTCGTGACGCTTATTCTTATATAATTGTACTGTGACATGCTTAACGCCTGAACGTTTATAAATAGAAGCTAACTGTTTAATACCGTTACCGAATCCACCAAAGTGATCTTCTTTACCTGATACTAGTAAAATCGGCATATTTAAATTTTGTTTTTTAATATAATTGATTTTCTTCGTTTGGACAGCTGCCTTTACTGTTTCTAAAAGTACTTTATGTGAAATTGGAAATCCTGAATAAACATCTTTTTCATATTGCTCGCGATTTTCATCACTTTGACTTAACCATTTATTATCTTTATTTAAATCTTTATGTTGTCGATTCATTGTCTTAAAAGCAATATTATTGATAAATTTTGATTTCGTGCGACTACCTAAAAATAAATTCACAAACTTTAATGCATATAAATTTAACTTGCCTTGAATTTTAGGGTAAACAACCGTCCCTGAAAGTATCAACGCATCTACATCATTAGGATAATCGTGAACAAATTGTCTCGCAACTAGCGAACCCATAGAGTGTCCTAGCATTATAAATGGCAATTTTGGATTAAGTTCATTTTTAAACGTATCACTTACTTCTTTAACATCATCGACTAATTCTTGTAATGCATTAAAATGACCTCTTGAAGAAGCTTCTATGTTCATACCGTGACCTCTGTGGTTATGACGGATAACATGAAAACCTCTTTTACATAAATATTCTGCTACTGCATCATATCTATCTTTATGTTCAGCCACACCATGCAGTATATGTATAATTCCAAACGGTTTTTCATCCGTTTTATCAATTGTAACTTCTAAAGTTTGTTCTGTAGATAATGTAATTCTATGATTAAATCGTCTCAAAGACATGCGCCTCCCTTATAAGACATTATAGCAAAATCTATAGTGCTTAAAAATATATTCACAAATCAATCACATAATATATAAAAAACCTGCCGACAAAAATTGTCAGCAGGTTTAAATAGTTGGTTTATAAATTATTTAACAATAGCTGGTTGATCATTTGGATTAACCGCTTCTTTAATAGCTTGTTCTAATTCATCTTTATAAACACGTTTAGTATCATTATCATAATTTAATACTTGAGCCATTACTTCAACTATCGCATCTTTATGATCTAATACATATTGAATATCAAAGTATAAACGACCTGAACGACGTACTAAGAAGTCAGTTGGTTTATGAACCATTTCTTTTTGAATGCTGTAAATAACTTCAGCATATACTTCGATTGGAAGATTAACATCTGCAACTTGTGTAGCATGAGCAATAGCAAATACTTCATCTACATTAGATCCGTATTTTCTAGCTAAATAACGTGCTGCATCTTCTGATAAGTTGTAGTTTTTAGCTTCTTTAACTTTACTTTCAACGAATGATTCATAATTTTTACTACCACCAACGTTACCGCCAGAAATGTAAGTTTCTTTTGTACGACAAGGTTTGAACGATAATTTATATTCTTCTTTAAGACGTTTACTTAATAAATCAACAATATCTTGAGCCATATGACGGTAACCTGTTAATTTACCACCAGCGATTGTAAGTAAGCCTGAATCGCCTTCCCAAATTTCGTCTTTACGAGAAATTTCTGATGGATCTTTACCTTTTTCAAAGATTAATGGTCTAACACCAGCCCAAGTTGATTCGATATCCTTATCTTCAACTTTTACAGTTGGGAACATATAGTGAATAGCATCTAATAAATATTGACGATCTTCTTCTGTAACTTTAGGAGAAGATTTATCATTATCATAAATTGTATCAGTAGTACCAACGTATGCTTTTCCATCTCTAGGAATTGCGAAAATCATTCTGCCATCATTTTCTGTATCAAAGTATACAGCTTGACCTAATGGGAATATGCTTTGGTCTATTACAATATGAACACCTTTAGTTAATCTAAGTTGTTTATTGTTTGTTGAATAGTCTTTACCACGTACTTCATCAACCCATGGACCTGCCGCGTTGATAACTCTTTTACCTTTAATTTCGAAAATTTCATTTTGCAATAAATCAGTTACTTCGATACCTGATACTTTTTTCTTTTTGTTGTATAAGAATTTATTTGATTTAGCATAGTTAATGATATCTGCACCAAATTCACGTGCGCGTTTCATAACTTCAATTGTTAAACGAGCATCATCTGTACGGTACTCAACATAGTAACCACCAGCTTTTAAACCGTCTTGTTTTACAAGTGGTTCTTTCTTAATTGTTTCTTCTCTGTTTAACATTGTACGACGTTCAGCTTTTTTAACACCTGCTAAGAAATCATAAACTTTCAAGCCGATTGATGTTGTAAATGGACCCATGCTACCGCCTTTGTGTAAAGGTAATAACATCCATTCTGGTGTTGTTACGTGAGGACCATTTTCATAAACGATCGCTCTTTCTTTACCAGTTTCAGCAACTACGCCAACTTGGAATTGTTTTAAGTAACGTAATCCACCATGAACTAATTTCGTACTTCTAGAACTTGTACCTTGTGCAAAGTCTTGCATTTCAACTAATGCTACTTTCATACCACGTTGCGCTGCATCTAAAGCAATACCTGCACCAGTGATTCCTCCACCGATAACAACTACGTCATATTCAGTATTTTTAAGTTGATCTTTAACTTGATTACGATTTAATGCTGATAATTGTTGCATAACCATTTCCTCCTGTAAAATGTAAAAAAATGAGAGACTTATCCCTACAAAAATGTACGAACAAAGCCTCTCATGTCTCTACGAAATATTAACTTAACTATATGATAACACAACTTAATCTAATTTAAAAGCTTGAGTGGCTTTTACTGCAGTTTTCCAACCTTTATAAAGTTTTTCACGTTCTTCTTCTTCAAGTTCAGGTTTGAATTCTGTTTCTAATTTCCAACGTTGTTTTATCTCATCTTTAGATTTCCAGAAACCTACTGCTAATCCAGCTAAGTATGCTGCACCTAATGCAGTTGTTTCATTTACTTCTGGTCTTTCTACTGGCGTATTTACAATATCAGCTTGGAATTGCATTAAGAAATTATTCTTAACAGCACCGCCATCAACTCTTAATGTTTCAACATTAATGCCAGAATCTTTTTCCATTGCTTCTAACACATCTCTAGTTTGGTAACATAATGATTCTAAAGTTGCTCTAATGAAATGTTCTTTTTCAGTACCACGTGTTAAGCCGAAGATTGCACCTCTAGCATCTGCATCCCAATAAGGTGTACCTAAACCAACAAACGCTGGTACGACGTATACGCCTTCTGTAGATTTAACACGATTTGCATAATCTTCTGATGCTGGTGCTGATTTAATCATTCTTAAACCATCTCTTAACCATTGAATAGCAGATCCTGATACGAAAATACTACCTTCAAGTGCGTAGTTTACTTTACCATCTAGACCATAAGCTAATGTTGTTAATAAACCACTTTCAGATTTTACAGCTTTTTCACCAGTGTTCATTAACATAAATCCACCAGTACCGTATGTGTTCTTAACTTCTCCACTTTCGAAGCAAGCTTGTCCGAATAATGCAGCTTGTTGGTCACCTGCTACACCAGCGATTGCAATTTTTTCACCGAAGAAGTGATGTTGTTGAGTATAACCATATACTTCACTTGAAGGTTTAACTTCTGGCAACATAGAAGCTGGTACATCAAGATATTCTAATAATTCTTCGTCCCATTTCAAGTCATAAATGTTATACATTAATGTTCTACTTGCGTTTGAATAATCTGTTACATGAACGTCACCTGTAAATTTCCAGATTAACCATGTATCAATTGTTCCGAATAATAAATCGCCGTTTTCAGCTTTTTCTCTAGCACCTTCAACATTATCAAGAATCCATTTAACTTTTGTACCTGAGAAATATGGATCTAATAATAGACCAGTTTTTTCTTTAAAAATTGGTTCTAAATCTTTAGATTTTAATTCTGTACAAATGTCTTGAGTTTGTCGAGATTGCCAAACAATTGCATGATAAACTGGGCGTCCCGTATTTTTATCCCATACGACAGCAGTTTCCCTTTGGTTTGTGATACCAATACCTTCGATTTGTTTTGGACTAATGTTATTTTCATTAAGTACACTTGAAATAACTGCTAATACTGAAGTCCAAATTTCATTCGCATCATGCTCAACCCAACCACCTTTAGGGAAGTATTGCTTAAATTCTCTTTGACTCACAAATTTGATAGTACCTTCTTTATCAAAAAGTATTGCTCTAGAACTTGTTGTACCTTGGTCAATTGATAAAATGTATTTTTCCATATTAAACACTCCTATAAATTTGTATATTACAGAATTTCTGAAACTTCGTCTTTAAGTATTGATTTATTTAAGAAAATACCAGACAATACGACAATCACTGTAAAGATGATTGAGAATATAACAAAACCGTTTACAACCCCGTTAAATAAAATATTAAATAATGCTGCACCTAACATACCGCCTGAAATCGGTCCTAAAATTGGCACAATTGCATATTTCCAATTTGAACTTCCTTTACCCGGAATTGGTAATAGCATATGCATGATACGTGGTCCGATATCACGAGCTGGGTTAATCGCATAACCTGTCGCACCACCTAAACTTAAACCAATTGCTACGATTAATAAACCAACAATTAAAGGATTTAAGCCATCAGTAAATTTATTAGTTCCTATAAATAATAATCCCATAACTAAGATCATAGTTCCAATAATCTCACTTAAGAAGTTTGCTACATAGTTTGGATAAGATGGACCAGTTGAGAATACACCTAACTTAGCACCTTGATCTTCAGTTTTTTTCCAATGTGGTAAATAAGTAGCCCATACTAAAAATGCACCAATCATAGCACCAAGCATTTGAGCCACAATAAATGGAACAACTTTAGACCATGGGAATGATCCGTCAATTGCAAAGCCAAGCGTAACAGCTGGGTTTAAATGTGCCCCGGAAACATTACCAACTGCATAAACACCAAGCATAACAGCTAGCCCCCAACCTAATGAAATAACAATCCAGTCTGCACCTTTACCAAGTGCCCCTTTTAGATTGACGTTAGCACATACACCGCCACCAAATAATATTAAGATGGCTGTACCAATTAATTCGCCTAAAAATTCACTCATATTAAACACCCTCCTAAATATAATATGCTAATACATAAAAAGCCCCCTACGTTGAACTACACATCATATTCATATAGTAATTTATACAAATTTAACGCATAGTTTCTTTTCGTAGAGGGTCTCATTTACTCATCTCATATATTAACTTAATTAGAAGTATAATACTTTATGAAAACGTTGTCAAATAAATTTACCAAATTGTAATATCGCTAGATGTAACATATTGTGCACCGCTTTCAATTGCTAAATCAATTTCTTCTTTCGTATTAATTAATCCACCTGCAATAATTCGCTTACCTGTTTTATCACTAATTTCCTTGATCACTTTAGTAGCAACTCCTGGCAGTACTTCTACTAAATCAGGGTCTGATTGTTTAATCAGTTCAATACTTCTACTTAACGCTGTGCTATCAAGAATGAACACACGTAATATCGTTAACGTATTTAATTTTTTGGCACGTTTAATAATTTTTGATTTCGTTGATATAATGCCATGTGGTTTATATTGTTGTATAACATATTCAACAGCCGCTTCATCATTTGATAAACCTTTAATTAAATCAATGTGTAGCATCACTTCTTTTTGATGCTTTTTCATTTGCTCTAAAATGCCTTGCAAATGACCGATATGTGTATCTAATAAAACGCATCTTTCATAATCCATTTTTAAAAACTTTTCCATATCTTTCATAGAGCGAATAGCCGGTAATATATGCTTATTCATTTTATCCTCCTACATAACGCGTTTAAATAATTTTTCTAATTCATACGTCGTCAATTCAATAATAATTGGTCTTCCGTGCGGACAAGTAAACGGGTCAGTTGTTTCTCTTAATTCATCAATCAAATGACTCATTTCATGATTTCTTAAATAATGATTAGCTTTAATAGATTTCTTACAACTCATCATAATTGCTGCATCTTCTCTTAATTTTTTAATATCAACTTTTTCATGATTTAACACGTAATCGATCATATCTTTTATGATTTCTTCTGCATCAACATTTGGTAGCCAAACTGGATATTCACTCACCATATAGTCATGATGACCAATTGGTTCTAAAAATACGCCCGCTTCAGCAAGTGATTGTAAATATTTTTCAATAATCATGTGCTCATCTTTAGAAAAATTAAATGTTAGTGGCAACAACAAACTTTGTGTTTCGTTTGTGACTTCACCAATTTTTTCTTTGAAAAATTCATATTTAATTCGTTCTTGCGCTGCATGTTGATCAATCATAAACATGCCCGTATCATTTTGTGCCACAATATATGTTCCGTGAACTTGACCTACAACTTCCATATACGGTACACGTGGCGCTTCAGATACTTGCTCTTCTTCAATTGGCGCTTGATATGGTGTATCGACATGCTCTACTGTATCTTGAACTTCATAAGTTTCTTCATTATTTTCAATATGCTCGGGTTCATCATGTTGAACATCTAAATCTCTATTAGTTTCCTGTTTGATAGTATCTTCTTGTATAACCGAATGATGTTCTGTCTTATCTTTAAATTGCCAAGAAGGTGAAGGTTCTCTGCTTGCAATGTCATTTGTTTTTTCAATTTCTTCAACACTTTTAGTATTATGAGATATATGCTGATGTTGAGTTGTATTTTGATTTCTTTTAGCTTCAAAATCTATTTTTTGTTGTTCAAAAATTTCTTTTTGTGATTTTTTAGGTTTTTGCTTTTCTAAAGATGTATCTGGAATTAATGACATACCTCTAAATGCTTCTTTAATTTTTTGATTAATCAAATCATAAAGTAGTTGTTCTTTAGAAAGCCTTACTTCTAGTTTAGTTGGATGTACGTTAACATCTACTAAAATCGGATCCATTTCAATATTTAAATAAACGATTGGATATCTACCGATTGGTAAGAGTGTATGATAACCTTCTATAATCGCTTTGTTAAGTACAAAGTTCTTAATATATCGCCCGTTGATAAATATAGAAATATAATGACGATTACTTCTCGTGTGCTCAGGTTTACAAATAAATCCGTTTACGACGTAATCATCTGTTTCTCCATTTATTGGTACAAGGTCTTTCGCAATTTTCATGCCATAAATTTCAGCCATTACTTCATTTGTTCTTCCCGAACCATTCGTTGAAATAACTGTTTTATCATCTGATACGAGATTAAATGCAATATTCGGATGACTCATTGCCATTCTATTCACTATATCCGTAATTTTACCCAGTTCAGTATACAAACTTTTAACATATTTTAATCTTGCTGGCGTATTATAGAATAAATCTTCAACAAGAATATCTGTACCTTTTTTAGCTTTAGCAGGTTGTTTTTTCGTAATTTCACCATTTTCAACGCGCACTTCATGTCCAAGCATACCATCCGTACAAGTCTTCATCGTCACTCTACTCACTGATGAAATACTCGCCAAAGCTTCTCCTCTAAAGCCAAGTGTACGAATATGAAACAAATCATAATCGTTATTAATTTTACTTGTCGCATGTCTACCAAATGCTTTGGCAATATCCTCTTCTTCAATGCCTGTTCCATTATCTACGACTCTAATAGATTGAATACCTGATTCTTTAATCGAAATATCAATTTGAGTTGCTTGAGCATCAATTGCATTTTCCAACAATTCTTTCACAACAGAAGCTGGTCTTTCTACCACTTCACCTGCAGCTATTTTGTTGGCTAAAGATAATTCAAGTTCTTTAATTTTTCCCAATGCACTCACACTTTCTATTTAAGTTGTTTTTGTAATTCATGCAGTTTTGATAATGCTTCAATAGGTGTTATGTTCATTAAATCAATTGATTTAAGTTTCTTTTCAATTTCAGATTGCCCTTGTTCTTCAAATAATTGGAATGACGGTTGTTCATACTTATCTGCTTCTTTCTCTACTTTTGTATGAGATTCAAGTTCTTGTAAAATAGTATTTGCTCTTTCAATAATTTCATCAGGTAAATCCGTTAACTTCGCTACATGAATACCATAACTTTGATCAACTGCGCCTTCTTTTACTTTATGCAAGAAAATCAATTCTCCTTGATATTCTTGTGCAGCTACGTGAATATTTTTAAGTCCAGATAACGTTTCATCTAAATGTGTTAACTCATGATAATGTGTTGAGAATAACGTTTTTGCTTTTGTATGATGATGTACATATTCAATCATAGACTGTGCAAGCGCTAGACCATCAAATGTAGATGTACCTCTTCCAATTTCATCAAATATAATTAAGCTATCTTCAGTTGCACCTACCATGGCTTTTTCAGCTTCTAACATTTCGACCATAAATGTACTTTTCCCTGATACTAAATCATCTGCAGCACCAATTCTCGTAAAGATTTGATCAAATATTGGCAATTGCGCATAATCTGCAGGCACGTATGCCCCCATTTGAGCCATAATACTAATAATAGCTATTTGACGCATATACGTACTCTTACCAGACATATTTGGTCCTGTTATTAAATAGATAAAGCCTTCTTTATCTAAATAACAGTCATTTGGAACATAGTCATTATGATCCATTACGCGTTCAACAACTGGGTGTCTCGATGATTTAAGTGATAATGTTTTATCTTCACTAAAAATCGGACGTGTATAATGATATTTTTGAGCAATTTCAGCAAAGCTTTGTAAACAGTCTATTTCTGATAGTAATTTAGCTTGTGCTTGTAACTTTTCAGTATAGGCTTTCACTTCTTGTCTTAAATCCAGGAATAGTTGATATTCTAGTTCGATTGCTTTATCTTCTGCACCTAAAATGATAGATTCTTTTTCTTTTAATTCTTCAGTTATAAAACGTTCAGCATTTGATAATGTTTGCTTACGTTGATATCCTAGAGCATCTGTATCAATATGATTTAAATTTGCTTTTGTAATTTCAATATAGTACCCAAAAACTTTGTTAAAGCTTACCTTTAATGATTTAACACCCGTTCGTTCACGTTCTTTTAATTGTAATTCTGCAATCCATTGCTTACCATTTGTTGAAGCTTCTTTATATTGATCTAGTGTTTCGTTAAAGCCTTTTTTAAATATCCCACCTTCTTTAACAGAAATCGGTGGATCTTCTACTAAACTTTCATCTAATAATCGTTCTAAATCATTTAATGGTTCAAGATCTTTAAATCGATCTATAGACGTTGAGTCTAATCTTTCAATAATTTCTTTAACATATGGAATTTGTTTTATTGAATAATTCAACTGTACTAAATCTTTAGCATTCACATTGCCGTAGCTAACTCTTCCGACTAATCTTTCAATATCATATACCATATTCAAATAACTTCTAAGTTCATCACGTTCAATAAACCCATTCACTAATTGTTCAACAGCATCTAATCTTTGTTCGATATCTCTTTGGTTAATAAGTGGTCTATCTATCCATTGCTTTAATCTTCTTGCGCCCATAGGTGTCTTTGTATCATCCATCAACCATAATAATGTACCTTTTTTAGATTTAAGTCTGATACTTTCTGTTAATTCAAGATTTCGTTTCGCGTAAAAGTCCATTTTCATATAATCTAAAGCTCTATATACGACAACTTCTTCTAAGTGTGGCATATCGCGTTTACCATTATCATGAATATAATTTAATAAATAATTTAATGATCTTTTTTGAGCGTGAGATGTGCCCGTGACAACTTCATAATCTCGTTCTTCATAGCTATCAATAACTGTGATTGTTTCAGTTATGAGCTGAATTTGTTTATATAAATTATCTGGTAACACTTTATTGACAATAATTTCATTAGGGTGAATCGTTGTAATTTCATTAATTAAAGTTGTTTCATCTACAAATGATGTTACTTTTAATTCACCTGTTGTGACATCACAGTAACTTAAATGAAACTCTCCGTCTTCTTTTATAAATCCTAATATATAATTATTTGTTTTTTCATCCATACCCTTTTGATCCATAACCGTACCTGGCGTTATGACTTGCACAACTTCTCTACGAACCATTCCTTTAGTTTGTGTTGGATCTTCCATTTGTTCACAAATCGCGACTTTATAACCTTTTGAAATAAGTTTTTCGATATATCCAGAAGCAGAATGATACGGTACCCCGCACATTGGAATTGGATCTTTCTTAGCATCTCTTCTTGTTAGTGTTATTTCTAATACTCTCGATGCTTCAATTGCATCATCGTAGAACATTTCATAAAAATCACCTAATCTGAAAAATAATAATGTATCTTGATATTGAGATTTTATCTTTAAATATTGAGCCATCATTGGCGTTGGTTTAGACATCTTTATTCACGTTCCTTTTTTTAACTTTCGATTTATCTATTTTATCAAAATTTCTACTATTAAACGAGTATGTTTATTTATTAAAAAAAAGAGCGTAATGAAGCAATTTATGCTTCACGCCCTTTAATTCATGATGTATCTTTAATTATCATTTTTTAATTTCTTTAATATACCTCTTTTTTCAAAAGCCTTTAATAATATATAACTTGCGATAGCGCCTATTAGACTACTAAAGAAAAATGATAAAAATAATGGCCAAAATGCAATTTTCCCTAGTCCTAGTAACCAACTTATCGGAATACAAACGAAGCTACCTATCACACCAGTACCTATAACTTCTCCTAGAGATGCAATCGATAATTGTTTGCGATATTTATAAAGTAAACTTGCTAATAATACACCTATCATACTACCTGGAAAAGCAAAAATCGTGCCTAAACCTAGTAAGTTTCTAATAAACGAAGATAACAAAGCTTGCGCTAAGCCATACCATGGTCCAAGAAATACGGCTGATATAACATTAATGAAATGTTGCATTGGCAATGCTTTTATTGGACCTATTGGTATCGTGATAAATGTACTAAAGACAACATTTATTGTTGTTAATATTGCGGTTAAAGTCATTAATTTTGTCTTCTTCATTATATTTCCTCCATAAAAAAATCATTAGTCTACGTATTGGCAGACTAATGATTATGAGCATATATAATCTTTAGTTGCACAATCTCTACGCCAGTATTACCTGGATCAAATCTACACGTATATTCTCAGCCTTGTTAGGCACCGTGTGTGCAATATATTAAATATTAATTTGAGCAGCTACTTGTATTTGGCGCATTTCTAACTGCTGCACCAGTTTCACCAGTAAGTTGATTACCACCTGTTGATTCAATAATTTCATTTGTAACTGTGTGGCTAATTGAATGAGATACCATTTGTAAAAGTTCATTTACTTCAACTTGTGCTTCTTTAAATTCACTTACAATTGGCATTTCATCTAATTCTTTTTCAATATTTTTAATTTTTTCTTCAACCATAGCTAATGCTTTATCTTTACCATAGTTTTGGAAATTAACTGCTTGTTTTTGTAAAGATTTCAAACTAGCCATTTTTTCTCTGACTGTTTGATTCTCATGAATTTGCGCTTCTGCACGTTTAAAGAAATCTACTTCTTCTGTTTCTGACATCATTTTCCCCAGTTTACGCGCTTGTTCTAAAATATCATCTTTTGTATACATTTAATGTACCACCTTTTCT
This sequence comes from Mammaliicoccus sp. N-M50, assembly GCF_022386995.1. Taxonomy (NCBI): domain Bacteria; kingdom Bacillati; phylum Bacillota; class Bacilli; order Caryophanales; family Staphylococcaceae; genus Mammaliicoccus; species Mammaliicoccus sp. N-M50. Next base: position 171,427 of record NZ_JAJNJA010000001.1, read on the forward strand.
TTAGATACAACATCTATAAATTCACCATTTAATGAATATTGTTTTGCTTCAGTAATTTTTACTTTTACGATTTTGCCGATTACATCTTTTGGTGCTTTAAAGTTAACTAATTTATTCTTTTCAGTATAGCCTGCTAATACCGCTTCATCTCTCTTACTTGAACCTTCACATAGAACAAACACTTCTTGTCCTTCGTATGGTTTCAATGATTCCGCAGCATATTCACCAACTACTTTATTTAATCTTTGAAGTCTTTCTTTTTTCTCTTTATCAGGCACATTATCTTTCATCTTAGCTGCTGGTGTACCTTCTCTCGGAGAATATACATATGTGTAAGCATGTTCGAAACCAACTTCATGATACAACTTTATTGTTTCTAAAAATTGTTCTTCTGTTTCATTAGGATAGCCAACAATGATATCCGTTGTCAATGCTACATCTGGAATTGCTGCTCTTATTTTTTGAACTAATTCCAAATAACTTTCACGTGTATATTTTCTACCCATAATTTTTAACACTTGGTTATTACCAGATTGTACTGGTAAATGTATATGAGGTACGATATTTCCACCATTAGCAATCACTTCAATTAAACGATCATCAAAGTCCCAAGGATGACTCGTCGTAAAACGTACGCGCGGTATATCGATTTTAGTGATGTCATTTAACAAATCACCTAATCCATAATTTAAACCTTCGATATCTTTACCGTATGCATTTACATTTTGACCTAATAAACATATTTCTTGGTAGCCTTGTCTTGCTAAGTCTCTTACTTCAGCAATAATTTCTTCAGGCATACGACTTCTCTCTTTACCACGAGTGAACGGTACAATACAATACGTACAGAATTTGTCACAACCGTACATAATATTTACCCACGCTTTAATTCTACCATTTCTTACTTTAGGTAAATTTTCGATGACGTCGCCTTCTTTAGACCATACTTCAACAACCATCGCTTTAGACATATATGCTTCTTCTAAAATTTCAGGCAATCTATGGATGTTGTGTGTACCGAAAATCATATCAACATTCTGGTATGATTTAAGAATCTTATTAACGACAGATTCTTCTTGTGACATACATCCACATACACCAATTAAACAATCTGGTCGCTCTTGTTTAAGATGCTTTAAATTCCCAATTTCACTGAACACTTTATTTTCAGCATTCTCTCTTATCGCACACGTATTAAGTAATATTACATCTGCATCTTCTACTGAATTCGTCGGTCCAAAACCTAACGCCTGTAAAATACCAGCCATTACTTCTGTATCATGTTCATTCATTTGACAACCATATGTTCTAATATAGAATTTACGACCTTTCCCCATACCTCTATGTCGTTCGTCTATTTTAAAATCATCATGATATTCAACTTGTGATTTCCCTCTTTGTTTAGCGTCCTTTAAATTTGGAGGTTGATAAACATGTTCGAAGTACTTGCTATAATCCTTCTCTAAATTAGGTTCTGTCTTCGCTTTGGCCCCATGTTTTCTTTGCTCTTCATTCAATTTCAAAACCCTTTCTGCCCATATATTTATACCTATATATTATATTAGAGTTCAACATAAAGTGCAAAAATGTTCCGACATTTTTGCACTTTCATTTCATGTATCAAATATTTAATTTTAAAGATGCTTAATCCAAAATCTTCTCGTATTTTCTTCTTCATCTGATTTATACGGTTCATCTTCTACACCATTATTATTTATAATGACTTTCGCACTTGCATCATTCGATTCATCACAAGTTACAAGAACAGAATGAACACCTTCATTATTTAAATTCTTAACTGCATAATTTAACAACTTTGTCGCATAGCCTTTTCCTCGTTCGCTTTTTCTAACACCGTAACCGACATGTCCACCCTTTTTATTTAAATAGTCATTTAAGGCATATCTAATATTTACAGCGCCAACAATTTTATCATCATCAATAAGTACATACGTTTTTGCTTTTACAAAGTTTGCGTCAACTGGGTCAATTGCTTCTTCTAACATGATTAACATCTTATCAAAACCACCGTGTTGACGGACGTCAGTCGCCCATGGAACAACGTGTTCTTCGTTTTCATACCATTCATTTATATATTCTGTGAATAACGATTCAATATCTTTATCTATTTCTCTGAATTCCATAAATGCATCCCCTTTTAATTTAATTCTTTTATTTGTTCATCATCATTTGTATTTAACATATGATAATAAATGCCTTGTTGTTCGATTAATGCATCTTGAGAGCCAGATTCAATCAATTCACCGTGTGATAATACAAAGACTAAGTCTGCTTTTTTAACTGTATTTAAACGGTGCGCAATAATAACACTCGTTCTACCTTGCATTAATGTATCTAACGCTTCTTGAATTTTAATTTCAGTAACTGTATCGATACTACTTGTTGCTTCATCCAATAAAAGTATTTTAGGATCTTGAAGTAAACATCTTGCGATAGAAATAAGCTGTTTCTCACCTTGAGATAATGAACCAGATTCACCTTTCAATACTGTATCATAACCATTTTCTAAAGCTTCTATAAAGTCATGTGCATTTGCTTTTTTGGCAGCTTCTACAACTTCTTCATATGTAGCATTTGGCGTTCCATACATAATATTGTCTTTAATCGTTCCATCAAATAAATAGGAATCTTGTAACACGACACCTATAGAACTTCTCAAAGATTCACGTGTTATTTTATTAATTGGAATGCCATCAATAAGAATGCGTCCTTTATTCACTTCATAATAATGTAGAATAAGTTGCACGATTGTCGTTTTACCTGCACCAGTTGCGCCGACTAATGCAACAGATTCACCGTTATTAATTTTAAAGGACAAATCTTTTATAGTCGGTACTTTTTGGTTAGGATCATATTTGAATTCAACATGTTCGAATTCAATTTTTCCATTAATATTTTGATAATCTTGCGCCTCTTTATCATCTTTCTCACTTGGCTCATCCATAATATCAAAGACACGTTCGGCACCTGCTATTGCAGATAATACTGTATTAAATTGGTTTGCTAAATCTGATAATGGTCTTGTAAACTGTCTCGCATATTCAGCGAAAATCACGATTACCCCAACTGTAACACCAGCAGTTTGATTAAGAGCTAATATACCACCAATACCGGCTACAATGGCAAAGCTTAAATTATTTAAATAGTTCATTACTTTCGGTATTAAACCACCAAATGTGATTGACCAAAAACTATATTCTCTCACGTCTTTCGCTTTTTCATTAAATGTATCTATAACATACTTTTCTTGAGAAAAAGCTTTAACTACTGTTTGTCCATTTACAATTTCCTCGATATATCCATTCATAATACCAAATTGTTTTTGGCGTAAAGCATATAACACACTTGTTCGTGTAGTAATCCATCTTAAACTTATAAACATGATTGGAATAATAATGACCGTCAATAATGTAAGTAAAGGACTTAAATAAAGCATAATTGAAAGTGTACCAATGAGTGTCACGACACTAGAAGTAAACTGTATAAATGATGAATTTAATACTTGTGATACATTTTCAATATCATTTTGCATTCGACTCATCAGTTCACCGTGTTGCTTTTGATCATAATAAGCGACAGGCAAAGTTTGAAAATGTTTAAAGAGTTGATTTCTTAATAAATATACCGTGCGCTGGGCAATACTGACCATCATAAATGAGCCTATATATGATGTAACTGACAGCATTATATATACAATAGCAAGCAGTATGATATATTGTGGCAGCCCATTTAATTCTTTCGGTATAATTTTCGTATCAATGATATGTCCGATTAAAAACGGTCCAACTAAACTTAATATGGATGAACAAATAATCATTAGAATTACGACAATCAATTGTATTCGCTTTTCATCTATTAATTTCCATATATTTAATAATGTACCTTTCGTATCTCTTGCTCTTTTTTTCTTTTTAGTTGGATTTTGAGTACGATTTTTATCTTCAAATACTGATTTATGACCATAAGGGTTTCTTAGACTCATGATGAACTCACCGCACTTTCTTGACTACTTGCAATTTCTTTATACAATGGTGATGTTTCTAATAGTGTTTCATGTGTCCCAATCGCTTCAATACGTCCATCGACTAGTAACATAATTCGATCTGCTGTTTGAGCAGTTGAAATTTTTTGTGTCACAATTAATTTAGTCGTTTCTTCATCTTCCAAAGCATCCCATAAAGCAGATTCCGTCTTAATATCTAATGCTGATGTTGAATCATCTAAAATTAATAAACCTGGTTTCCTAACAAGTGCTCTAGCAATAGATAGTCTTTGCTTTTGACCACCTGATAACGTCACACCTTGTTGGCCAATCATCGTATCATATTGATGATCAAAACGTTCGATAGATTGATGTATTTGGGCTTTTTCTGAAGATAATTCTAACATTTCACTTTCGGCTGATGGATCTCCAAATTGTAAATTCTCATAAATTGTTCCTGAGAATAACAATGCTTTTTGAGGTACGTATCCAATTGCATCTCTTAAAGATTCAATTTCCCAATCGTTTACGTTTTTATTGTTAAGCAATATTTCTCCAGATGTCACTTTATACATTTTAGGTATCAAACTGAGTAAAGTTGATTTACCAGAACCAGTAGATCCCATAATGGCAAAAGTTTCTCTCGGTTTCACTTCAAATGATATATGTTCTAAAACAGGCTTATGACTATTTGGATACGTGAAAGAAACATCTTTAAATTGAATAGGATATGCATAATTTGGCTTATGTTCGATTTCATTATTGAACACTTTTTCATCTGATGGCGTAATTAATACTTCTTCAATTCGTTCACTTGATGCTTTCATTCTGCTAAGTGTCATGATTAAGAAAGCAAGCATCCCAAATCCACCTTGCATTCTCATACCATAATTTAATATAGCAACTAATTTACCAACTTCTAAAGTAGAATGATCGACCATATCTGAACCAAACCATACAACAGCTAATATACTGCCATTTATAATCAATAATAATGAAGGATTGATAAATTCCATGAGGCGTAACGCGTATGTATAATTGCTTCTAATATCTTTGATTTTTTCATTAAATTGATTGATTTCTTGTTTGCTCGTTTGGCTTGCTTTAATTAATCTAACCGCTTCTAAATTCTGTTGGAAAAATCTATTCATTTCATCAAATTTTCTTTGTATTTTTGTGAATAGTTTAGATCCTTTTCGCGCAATTACAAATATAATAATAAAAATAATCGGAGAACCTATTACTAAATAAATTGCTAATTTCGGTTCGACTGCAAAACTTAATATAATGCTCCCAATAATCATTAAAGGTGCTCGTAACATGATTCGAATTGACATATATACTGCTTGATCACAATTGGTTACATCACTTGTTAACCTCGTAATTAAACTTGAAGTCTTAAACCTCTCTAATGTTGCTAAAGAAAAAGATTGGATTTTCTTAAATTGTTCAGTTCTTAAATCATAAGCAAATGCTTGTGATACATGACCCGCAACAAAACTATTCCATATCCCTGATAAAAGGGCTACTAATCCTGTTACAAGCATAATCATTAAATATAAATATACGTGGTTCAAATCATTCTTTAAAATGCCGTTATCAATAATTTCTGATATAAAAATGGGTTGAATGAGTTCAACCGCTAATTCTACTAACATTAATATTAAACCGAGTATAAACAACCATTTATACGGTCTAATAAATTTAAGTACCGTTTTCAATTTACATATCCCCTTTAATATATTTTCCTATAACATTCTCCTTTTCTTCTAACTCATTATTTTGAAATTATGATTTATACTTATCCGTTAATGTATCCATTGTTATACCTTCAGGCACATGATAGAACTTTATCTGAGAAATAATACTGTCACATTCAAGTTCAACCATACGTTCATTTATTTGTTCAATGAGAATAAGACATGCATTTAAATCTCCTTCTATCGTTGTTTCTAAAGGATGCACTTCATATTTAAGACCCGATTGATCGATGATACTGATTGCCTCATCAACTAATGGAATAACACCTGTTTGTTGATGTTCTGGAATAATTTGAATACTCATTAATGTATTTGTCATTTCGAATCCCCCTTTTCTATGTATAAAAGCTCATAGATAAATCTATGAGCTTAAAGTGGTATAATTATATAATTATTTAAACTGAGAAACAAGTTCATCAAATTGATTTTGTTCTAGTTTAAGTGATTTTTTAACAAGCGGTTGCTCATCAAACTGTTCAATTTGTGATTCATATGATGGTGTATCTTTATCTTGATAAATAATACCTGTAATCATTGATTCAGTATCTAATACAGTTTGCATTGCTTGAGATTTATTCGTATTATCATAACCTTCAATATCTGCAAGCTTTGTTAAATTTTCTTTAAACCAGTCGTACGTATTAATTTTATTATACGTTACACATGGTGAAAATACATTTACAAATGAAAATCCTTTATGTTTAATCGCTTCTTCAATAATACTTGTTAATTCTTTAATATCACTAGAGAAACTTTGAGCGACAAATGTTGCACCAGATGATATCGCCAATTCTAAAGGTGCAATATTTTGTTCGATGTTACCTTTTGGAGTTGATTTCGTTACAAATCCTTTAGCTGAACTTGGTGATGTTTGTCCTTTTGTTAAACCATAAATTTGGTTATCCATAACGATATAAGTCATATCCATATTTCTTCTTAATGCATGAACAGTATGACCCATACCAATCGCAAATCCATCACCGTCACCACCTGAAGCGATAACAGTTAAATCTTTATTTGCCATTTTAACACCTTGTGCTAATGGTAAAGAACGGCCATGTATAGAATGAACGCCGTATGAATTCACATAACCACTTAAACGGCCTGAACATCCAATCCCTGTAATAATGGCAACTTCTTCTGGCTCTAACCCAACATTAGCTGCAGCTTTTTGAATCGCAGCTTGTACTGAGAAATCTCCACAACCTGGACACCAGTTTGGTTTAACATTATTTCTAAAATCTTTAAATGTTGCCAATTAAATCAACTCCTTCATATTACTTACGATTTCTAACGCTTTATCTTCTATTTCATGTGGTAAGAACGGTGTACCGTCATATTTAGTTTGGTTAATAATTTTATTTTGATGATTAATATTCATCTTAATAATATTAGATAGTTGTCCTTGATAGTTATGCTCAGCTACAACAACTTTTTTAGCTTTGTTAAATGCTTCTTGCACAACATCTGAAGGGAACGGATGAAGTTGTCTTATTTGAATGTGATTGACTTTCACATTTTGTTGATCCAATCTTGAAATAGCTTCTTCGATTGCACCAGCTGTTGAGATAAAGCCAACATATAATATATCCGCTTCTTCATATTTTTCATTAGATTCTACTGGCTCATCTATCAATAATTGAGCTGTCTTGCGCATACGTTTATCCATTTGTTTTTGTCTGTTTTCAGCACTTTCAGAAGGTTTTCCTTCTTCATCATGTTCAACACCTGTTACGTGATGGATACCGCCTTTTGTACCTGGTAAGATACGTGGTGAAATACCTGAATCTGTTAAAGCATAACGTTTAAAGTACGCTTTATCTTCTTGTTTTTCTAAATCACCTTCAACCAATGCACCTCTACGAATTTCAACTTTGCTATAATCTAATGATTCGACAGTTTGTTTACCTAATGATAATTGTAAATCTGATAATAAAATAACTGGACATTGATATTCTTCAGCTAAGTTAAACGCTTCTACAGTTAAGTAGAACGCATCACTTGCACTAGTTGGTGCCAATACGATTTTAGGAATGTCACCATGTGTACCATAAATCATTTGCATTAAATCTGATTGTTCTTGTTTCGTTGGCAGACCAGTAGAAGGACCTCCACGTTGTGTATTGACAATCACAAGTGGTGTTTCAGTCATACCTGATAAACCTATTGATTCCATCATTAATGATAAACCTGGACCTGCTGAAGATGTGAATGAACGTACACCTGCATAGTTTGAACCTATAGCCATTGTACATGCTGCAATTTCATCTTCTGTTTGAATAACCGTACCGCCTAATGCTGGTAAACGATCAATCATATACTCCATAATTTCTGATGCTGGTGTAATTGGATATGCTGCCATAAATCTAACACCTGCTGCAACAGCACCTAAACCAATTGCATCATTCCCTATCATAAATAAATGACCTTCTGAGTCAGTTGGTTCTAATGTATGTTCACTTTGTAAATCGTCCATTTGTTCAGACATTAAGCGATATCCTTCATTTAAAGCTTGAATGTTTAAATCTACTACACTCTCACCTTTTTTACCGAATAGATCTTTTATTAATGATTCAAATACTGTCGTATCTAAATTCATTACAGCACAAGTTGCACCAACTGCGACCATATTTTTCATAAGTGCAGTGCCCAATTCTTTTGCTACACCTGTGAATGGTAAACTAACCAATTGTGCTTTACTATCTTCTGGATTTTGTGGTTTCGCTTTTTCATCTGCAATAATAATGCTGCCTTCAAGCATTTCATGATAGTTAACTTCTATCGTCTCTTGATCAAATGCAATTAATATATCTAAATCGTCACTAATAGCTCTTACTGGTTTTGACGATACTCTAATTTTATTATTTGTATGCCCACCTTTAATTCTACTTGAAAAATGGCGATATCCGTATAAATAATATCCTTGACGGTTCATAGCAGTTGCAAAAATTTCACCTGTTGATTCAATTCCTTCGCCTTGCTGTCCGCCCACTTTCCATGAAATTTGTGATTTCATTTTATGGCCTCCCCATGTAATATCTCATGTTATATCATAACAAAAAAACCCTTTTAATCCTATGAAATTAAAGGGTTTTAGTAAAAATCAGTCTAATGGACGATACTATTCAAATGGATGATCGTCATTAATTAATATACGTTGTATTTTTTTAGCTTTACCTGCACTATCAAGGTCAATAATAACACCTGACAATACTTTTCTACCTTCATCAGGTAAATTATGACGTTGCGGTAAACTTGTTATAAATCTTTCAATAACTTCATCTTTATTAATACCTAATATGCCATCATAATAACCTGTCATACCTACGTCAGTAATATAAGCAGTACCTTCATTTAACACGCGCTCATCAGATGTTTGAATATGCGTATGTGTACCAACCATGGCACTTACTCTACCATTCAAATACCATCCCATTGCGTTTTTCTCTGAAGTTGTTTCAGCATGAAAATCTACAAATATATACGGCGTTATTTTTGAAGCTTGTTCTATAAGTTCATCTGCTTTTTTAAATGGGCAGTCTATTGCTGGCATAAATGAACGTCCTTGTAAATTAATGATTGCGATATCTTTATCATTAACTCTAATAATTCTCATGCCAAGACCTGGCGCTTCTTCAGGGAAATTCGCTGGACGAACCATTCTATTCGCTTGTCCAATAAAGTCATATATTTCTCTTTGACCATAAGTATGATTACCCATCGTTAAAAAGTCGGCACCCATTCTCAAAATATCTTTATAAATTTTCTCTGTTAAACCTTTACCATGTGCAGCGTTCTCTGCATTCACAATCGTAAAAGTTGGTTTGTAACTTGCTTTAATTTTTGGTAAATATGTTTCTAACTGTTCTCTTCCTAGTTTGCCTACAATATCACCTATAAATAAAATTCTCAATATTGACATCCTCTCTATTCACTCTATATTCTAATTCAAAATAAAAAATTTTAAAAGAGATGATTATTAATTTTTTATTAGGGTATACATAATACGAGCGTTATTCAAACACATTTGTTTAGTAACGTTACAAAATCTAATAGGAGTGTTTATTTAAACATGGGAATTGAAATCCAACCAGAAAAATTTGCAGAATTAGTGGTTAGAGCAAATCCATCCGTAGAAGAAAATGCAGAAGATATCGCGAAAGACAGTTTAGAACTATACGTTACAGCATTCAAACTCGCTGAAAAATATGGTAGTTGTGGCGTAAATTCACAAGAAACGTCCAACGTTTTAAAAGAAGCATTAGATTTAGAACTGAACTTAACACGTTAAATTTATTATAAAATACTAATATCAAAAACCATCGCTATAGACTGTAGCGATGGTTTTTGGTTTGTATAATAAAAATGTTTGAATAGACGTGAGTTAAAAGATGAATAAACTCACGAGTTCTCTAATCTTGTGGGTTAATGTCTTCGTTAACTCACGAGTTCCCTAATCTTGTGGGTTAATGTCCTCATTAACTCACGAGTTTTCTAATCTTGTGGGTTAATGTCCTCATTAACTCACGAGTTTTCTAATCTTGTGGATTAATGTCCTCGTTAACTCACGAGTTCTCTAATCTTGTGGGTTAATGTCCTCGTTAACTCACGAGTTTTCTAATCTTGCGTGTTAATGTCCTCATTAACTCACGACTTTCCTAATCTTGTGGGTTAATGTCCTCATTAACTCACGAGTTTCCTAATCTTGTGGGTTAATGTCCTCATTAACTCACGAGTTCTCCAATCTTGTGGGTTAATGTCTTCGTTAACTCACGAGTTCTAAGATAACTATTTAAAATCAACACTTTGTATAATACTTACTTAAATATATAATTCACGATATTTTCAGTGGTACCTATTTTGTCATCTTGTAATAGTTGATCTGTTATATTTTGATAATCTGGTTGTTTATTTTCTAGTAATTGCCTAGCTAGTATGCGCTCATCATTACTTGCTATTTCTATTGTGACAAGTTCGAATATATCAAAGTAAAAACCTATTTGTTCTGAGTAAACTTCTGTATCTTCTTGCAATAAGAAAATGGGTTTATTTAAATGTGCATAATCAAATATCGTAGATGAATAATCTGTAATCATGGCATCTGAAATTAAATATAGTTCTTGAATGTCTACAAGTTCATTATAAAAACAATGAATTCGATCACTTAATTCACTATATGTTACTCTCAAATGTGATTCGTTAGGATGTAATTTAACAATAATTTCATATTCTTCAGGCAATTGTTCTAATAAGATATTTAAATTGATTTTTGACAATAATGCTCTTTTTTCTTTTCTCCATGTCGGACAGAACAAAATATATTTTTTATCATTACTTTTAGTAAAGAAATATTTCGTAAGCACGCGTTCTTTCTCTGTTTCGTCATGCTTCATTAAATATTCATTTCTCGGTGCACCGAGTTGAAGGATTTGTAAGTTCTGCTCTGGTTGAATGTTAAATGATGACTCTAGTAACATTGTGTTTACTGCTGAAGAGGTTAATAAGTAATCCCACTTCTTCATTCTTGGTTTAAATGCTGCGACTTGAGCGTTTCTTTCAGTTTTATCTTCTAAATCATTCAACATTCTTTTAAGTGGAAAGCCATGCCATGTTTGTACAAATATTTGATCTTTATGTTTAAACACACTATCTAAAGTATTGCCATTCACCACGACATATTTGCATGACCTAAATGTTTGATTATAAATGGTACTACCAAACCTTATAGGTATTAAATTATGATTTCTAATTTCCATATCTACTAACGCATTTCTAGAACTTACATATACTTCTTTTTCAGGAAAATGTTCTTTAATATATAATGCGATATATTTCGGATCTCCGCTAAAGTTATTCCCATGAAATGACTCAATGAACACTTTGTTTTCTGACGGTGTAATAGCATCGTATTGCTGTTTAAGCTTATCCATTTTTCTTTTTTCGTATTTCTTTTTAGCAAAATTAAAGACTTTCTCATTATTTAACACTCTTCTAATAACTGGTTTAGTCTTATATTGTTCATACAAATCTCTACCATATTCAAGCTTTGATTTTTTACGGACTTTTTGTGTAACTTGTGACTTACTTCCTGATCCTACTTTTAAACCATCCATACATGCTTTAGATGCTTCAATAAAATCAGAAGCATAGTCTCTATTAATAAATGTTGCATTCAATAACGCTACATCTTCACCTCGTTCTTCCTTTGTATATTTATTATCAATAAACTCAATTAAGCGCTCACTATCTTCTTGAATATCTTTCTCCAAAAATTGAACGGCATGATACGGTTCATATATACGTTTAAGCACACCATCTTCTCCAGCGTAAATAAATGCTTTATTTCCTTCTGCTATAGATTCTAATATAGAATAACCTAATGTTTCATACGGAGAAGATGATATATAAATATAGTTTTTAGGTTCACGTTCATTCATATGAACATGTTCCTCTAGTTGATAATAATGAATTAAATTCTTATATAAAATTTCAGATGGTCCATACCCCTTGATATATAAATGTATATCATCATACCCCTTAACATTAATGATACGATTCATCATTTTTATAACATATGAAATATCCTTTATATTATCTTCAAATCTCGCTTTAATTAATAAATTTCTTCGTGTCACACTAGGTTCTTCATTCACAATAATATGTGACGCATCAACATATTGATTAAAGACATTCTCTTTTCCATAACGTTCGATGAAATCATGCTTAATATCAATAGAACTCACTCTATACGCATCAATTGCATCAAAAGCTAAATCTTGGTTATCATCAATATATGCTAATGGCCCATGTATCTCCCCTACGACCATTGCATTTGGATTGATGGATTTTATTTCTCTTGCTAAATAAAAGAAAGTTTCTCTCGTTAGTATAACGAGATCTGCATTTACAAAATCTTCACTTGTTTTAAATTCTTCGAAACTTAAATGCTTATCAAATAATTGTTCATTAATCATTGTATTAAATTTCGCTGTCTTATCAAAAGTTTTAAAATTATAATAAACAACTTCATGATTAGCTTTATTAAACGATTTAATTAAATTGATATTACTTCTTGATGTTCCACCTTTAGCAAAAAGATTGAACCCTAAAATTTTAATTTTCATTCAATCTCGCCCCTTTGTAATTGTTTTTATCTTATAATTAAATTTTCATTCATACTAACACTCCTTATACACTTATTCCACAATTTTTAATTATTTTACACAGAATTATTTGTTAGAAATAATTAATTCTATTGAATATAAAAATAGAAGACAATCTAATATAAGATTATCTTCTATATTACAATATTAAATTCAATTTCTTTTTCTCATCAATCACTTACTAGTATATCTCTTTTTAATTGTATAGCTTGAATAACACCCTTTGAAATTTCTTCATGATTCAGCCAACGTTTAGTTCCATCATCATTTACTCGATGACCCAATTTTACCGTGAATACATTAAAGCCTTTATTCTTAAGCTTATTAATAAACTCAGCATCATCAAATTTATTTGTACCGACGACGTGAACATAAATTGGTTCAGCATGCTTATCCACACTTATATATTTCTCAATGAACTTGAGATGATTGAAATAACCATTACTATGTACCCAACTCACTATCATATTGACATCTCGTATATGCTCATCACCTAACACATTATCATTTTCATAATCATATTGTTTAAAATGTATATTTTTTGAATGAAGTAAGTCCTCTGAGTATTTATTTTGATTTCTAGAAAGTAGCCAAATATCATCATCAAAATGTTCTTTAATCCATTTCGTTGCATCCATCAGCATACCAGATCCACCAGCAATCACAATTGTCACTTTATTCACCTACTTTAATTTTAAAATTTTTTCTTAAGTATGCTTTATATAACACAAGCTTTCAATAGATTTTCATTTATTAAGTCAAATTTATCTCTCACATTTCACTTTACAAATACGAACACTTGTTCGTATAATAAAAGAAAAGATTCTACGGGAGGTGTTTGTGATGAATAAGTATATTAACTTAATGATTCATAAATTTGAAACTTACATTTACATGTTAGATAGCGTTGAACCAACTAATGATACGGCGATATTTTTAAATGGTGAAGTCATTTATAAAGAAATAAACAAAGTTGAACGCTACCTTCAATCATTTGATTATCGAACTGAGAAGTTCATTTTATTTACGGGATATTTAAAGATTTTACGCGTCATTTATCGTGATGTTTATACATCTTCAACACAACGTAATACGATGATTGTTTCTTTGAATAACGCGATTCATTGCTTAAATAAAATGAATAAGGAGCTTGTATATGAAAATCATTAATCCTGACTTACCAGAACCTTATAAATATGAGACAGATTATCGCAAAATTCCTAATCATTATCTACAACGTAATATTCCTAAAGGAAGAGGCATGATTAAATGGGCACCATTTGCAACAATGCCTCAACAATATGAAATGATTAAACAATTTATAGCCGATCAAACAAAAGTAGAGAAACCTATATTAGAAGAAACTGCATTAAATGATTTGAATAACGTATTAGCAGAGAAAATATTTTATAATCCACAAGCACTTATTAAATATTGGGAAGATGGTTATTTTAAAGAAATAGCATGTGAAATTAATAAATTTGATAGTGAACATAAAAAATTAGAAGTCATTGCAGAGGATAAGAAAGTACGATTGAGCATGGATTGTATTGTAAGTATTGAATAGTCATAAACCATTTTCTCCACCTATGCTATGATATGTAAATGGGGGTGGCATCATTTATGATAACGATTGAACGTATTACTAAAAATAATGAGCATGCACTTAAATTACCTAATGAACCATTTGAATTGTTCGGTAAACTTGTCGTTACGAGAACTGCTGATGCATGGCAATATCATGAAGTATTAACGGATTCTGATACGATGATTTTTCCTGATGAAGATTATCAGCTTGATTCAATAGATCAGAAAGGTTTTGCAATAGGTGCTTTTGATGATAACAAATGTATTGGTTTAGGTGTTTTTGAAAAGGATTGGAATAAATATTTGTATTTAAGTGATTTAAAAGTCTCTTCTTCTTACCGCGGTCAAAATGTTGCATCAACATTGTTAAATGCAGCGATAGAATTCGCAAAAGATGAAGGAATGAAAGGACTTTATACGATAGCTCAAGACAATAATTTAAATGCTAATCGCTTTTATTTAAAATATGGCTTTGAAATTGGTGGATTAAATACCAAATCATATCAATTCACACAACAAAAAGGTAAATTTGATATTTACTATTATTTGGATTTTAATGCATAACTAAAAAGCGGGACGGAAATCTTTTTAAATAAATTAGATTTCTATCCCACTCTCATTTTCACTATATTACATTTAGTTTATTTTCTTCGCTTTAAAACATGATATCAGAATGAAAGCAATAAATTTAATGTTTTAATAACCCCGCTATCGTTATGATTGATAGCGATGAGGTTTGCCTCTTTTTTCAATTCTGGATAGGCGTTATCCATTGCTACTTTATATTTAGCTGATTTGAATAAATCTATATCATTAAGTCCGTCTCCAAAAGCAATTGTTTCAGCTGGATCAATGTTTAATATGCTTTGTATTTTATGAATAGTCGTTCCTTTATTCACACCTAACTTCGTAATATCAATCCAGTAATCTTCAGATGCAATAATATACACTTCGTTGTTAAAGTAATCAATTTGTTGTGCTGTTTGTTTACATTTACCTGAAGCGTCATGAACTGTAATTTTCAAGAAATCACTTTTAATTTCTGTGAAATCTTTAATGTATGTAACGTTTTGATATGAACCATGTACAGCTTTTCTCTCTTCTTCAGAAACAGTATCTAGAACATATGCTACATCTTCTGTACATGCAATAATTGTTTGCTCTGGATCTATTTTTGTTAAAGCATCAATAATATTTAATCCTAGTTCATTTTGTATCGTTGCTGTGTAAAGAAATTCACCGTTATATTTTATACGTGTTGCACTATCTCCAATGATAAATGTATCTTTCGTTAAATCACCTACAATATTTTCAACTCTTTCACATTGTTTTCCAGTACAGAACACAAATCTAATATTGTGTGAATCTAAATTATCTTTTAATATACCAAACGCTTCTCTATCAAACTCGCTATTCCCATCTAAAAAAGTACCATCCATATCTGTAACAACTAATTTTATATCCATCTTATTATCTCCTTTACTTTGTAACTATTTAATCACATTGTATCGGTATAATTATAGTTTTTCAATAGAAAGCGTTTACTTTTTTATTTGTTTAAGAAATTGTCTCGGTGTTTGGCCATATCTTTCTTTAAATTTTTGTATAAAATAACTCGTTGTTGAAAAGCCACACGTGTATGAAATATCTGTAATCGACTTATCTGTATGTTTATTTAACATACTGACACTTTTTTCTAATCTATAGTTTAAGATATATTGAAATGGCGTTTGATGAACATATTTACTAAACAGTCGAACAGTCTCAGATTTACTCATATGGATATTGTCACTTAAATCACTCAAAGTTATTTTAGATTGGTAATTATCTTGTATATACTTAATCAATGTTTTAATACGTTGATCAAAATAGTAATGTGCGTCTGTTTCAATTTGCGACATGATATTTATCAAATGTTTCAATGACTCATAATAGCAAATTGAAATATCTAGTTTAAAATGTTGTTCTTTTTTATCAAATTTATCACCCGCTTCTTTAATAATATTAATCAACATTTGATGTTCGGAGAGATTGGGAGACAAGTAAATATAAGGTATTTTATGTGCTAATTCTAATACTTGTGTTAAATATTCCATCTCTATCTGTTTATGCATATCAGCAAGATCAATATTCCAACAAAAATATTCAGTATCAGACATACTTTCATTTATTTCATGAACAACTTGAGAATTGATAAATAACCCGTGCCCTTTTGGAATATATATCAACTCTTCACCTATCCCAACTTTAAGTTCACCATTAATGACATAAACATATTGCAAAGCACTGTGCCAATGAATGGGGATATATCCGTATAACGTTTTGTTTAAAATAGTATGTAAAATAATATGATGCCAATTTTTATAAGGATATTGAATTAATTCTTCTCTTGTTTCTTCAACAATAATTTCAGTATACAATCAACAATCACCTCAATATTTTGATATTATTACACAATATTTATGTATTATATCATGTTTTAAATCACTATAATCAATATATAATTATAAAATGAAGGTGAAACATATGGACAAGTATAATCGCATTAAAGGTATAACTTTAGCAATAGTTGGTGCAAGCTTTTGGGGATTAGGTGCTACAGTTTCTGATTATTTATTTCAACATCAACATATTGATATGAATTGGTATGTAACAGCAAGACTGCTTATAAGTGGTGTATTACTATTATGCTTGTTTAAATTAACGCATAAACAACATAGCTTGTTTAGTATATTTAAAGATAAGGCCAGTATCATTCAGTTGTTGCTATTTTCAATTTTTGGGATGTTTCTCGTTCAATACTCATATATGGCATCCATCAATTACGGTAATGCAGCAGTAGCAACACTTTTACAATATATCGCGCCAGTCTATATCATTATTTGGTATGTCTTAAGAAAGAAAGACACTTTTAAAGCATTTGATTTAATAGCCATTATTTTAACTATCGCTGGTTCTTTTTTATTATTAACAAATGGGAGTATCCACAACTTAATGGTTGCTAAAAGTAGTATTATTTGGGGAATTATATCTGGTTTATCATTAGCTTTTTATACGATTTATGTTGGTAATTTATTAAAAAAATATCCGTCAGTTCTCGTTGTTGGATGGTCAATGCTCATATCTGGTATATTTATCAATTTTAAAGCGCCTATTTGGGATATTGATATTCAACTATTAAATGGCCAAACTATTTTCTATCTCTTATTTGGGATTATTGCAGGTACAACGATTGCGTTCTTCTTCTTTATTTCTAGTTTGAATTATTTAAGTGCTAAAGAAACCGCATTTTTTGGAACAATTGAACCTGTAATTGCAATATTAAGCAGTGCTATTTGGTTAAATGTAGCGTTTTTACCATTTCAAATATTAGGGATATTGTTAATATTAGTATTAATACTCACAATATCATTAAAAAAAGGAAATACTTCCGAAGTTTAAAAATTAAAAACAACCATACTCAAACAAAAATTTTTGTCTCAGTATGGTTGTAAATCATTTATAAAAATATTTGATAAAAGTCTAAATCTAACCACTTATCAAATTTATATCCTACTTTTTCTATTTTACCACTATATTTAAATCCTAATTTTTTATGTAAATCAATACTGCCTTGATTATCACCATCAATTCCTGCAACAATCGTTTTATAGCCATTTTTCTTAGCTAATTCAATAATTTCTAATAATAACTTTGAAGCAATACCTTGTCTTCTGAAATCTGGATTTACATAAATAGAATGTTCAATTGTATATTGATATGCTGGCCAATCTCTGAAAGATCCGTATGTTGCAAAACCAGCAACTTGACCATCCACTTCATACACAATAACAGGTTGGTTATTTTCTACTTTAGTATTAAACCATTTATGACGTTCTTCTAATGTTGTTTCATCATATGTGTATACAGCTGTCGTATTCTTAATTGCATCATTATAAATATATAGGATATCTTTTAAATCTTCTTCATTTGCTAATCTAATCATCTTTCCATCCTCCTTATTTATATTTAGTATACATAAAGAATACAATCACACAAATTTATGTGAATATAACTGACATGACTGTACAATTATTTAAAAACACAAATTTGTTAACATAATATTATTATTTGAAATGTTTTTCTATCCAATTATTTAAACGTAATCTATTTGGATTGATTTGATCCATTTGTTCAAAGTCAACAACATATCCTTTTTCTTCTAGCCAACTTTTTTCAGCAGTTTGACTAGAAAATTGACCTTTTATTTCAGTTTTTATGCCTGTTACATTTGTAAACGTATCAACGACTTCGTTTAATGTTAATTCATCAGAAGCAATTTCAATAGATTGATGATTGTATTCATCTACGTTTTTGAATATTTGAACAGTTATTTTAGCGATATCTTCAGAAGGAATCATCGCAAATTTTATATCAGGTGAAATAAATTCTGGAATATATATGTTATCCGCTTCTACTTTTACAATGCGCAGAAAATTATCCATGAAAAATGATGGTTTAATAATTGTATAATTTAATGGAGATTCACTAAGCATGTCTTCAATTTTAGCTAACGCTTCGAAGTGTGGACCTGTACGATTTCTATTAACGCCTCCTGCAGTACTATATACGACATAAGAAATATTTTGTTTTACTGCCATATCGATTATAGCTTTACCTTGTTGTAATTCTTGTTCTACATCATTCGGTATAATTGGCTGAACACAATATACACCATATTGTTCGTTCATAGCTTGTTCTAAATCACTTTGATTACTTAAATCACCTTCAAATATTTCTAAATTGTCATCTTTAATATTTGCTAATTTATCATTATGTTTATTACGCGTAAATGCACGAACTTTCCATCCATCACTTAGTAATTCTCGAACGACCGCATTACCTTGCTTACCTGTAGATCCTATTACTAAAATACTTTGAGTCATCTATTTCCTCTCCCTTGTAAGAAACTATAATCCTCTTTATTGCCTTTTAAATACGTATACTCAATCGGTTCATTTCCTTGTGCTTTAATTTCTTTATTTATAAAATCTCTAACATCCCATACTAAATGAATAAAATCCATTAATCTATTTCTCATTAATCCATTTGGTGCTTCCATATTTAATGCTTTATGAATATCTTTAGGTGTTACATTCAATCCCTCAGCAATTTCTTCCTCTGTTAAATGAGATGCTTTAAAATGCTCAATTAATTCTTTGCTCGTAACTTTTCTTTGTTCTTTATTTAAAGACATGATATTCCTTCTTTCAATTCAAATTCTTTGAACTTTAACTTTATATTTCATATAATAAACGGACAGGTATCCGATTGTCAATTTAAAAGCAAGGAGGCGTCAACATGAGGAGAGATGCCGAAGAAAATAAACATCGTATAGAAACGAAAGCTAAAGCACTTTTTACTGAATTTGGTGTTGAAAATATCAGCATGAAACGAATTTCTAATGAACTCAATATAGGCATGGGAACACTTTATAGACATTTTGAAGATAAAAGTGCCCTTTGCTACAAATTAATCTCAAATGATTTTGAAATGTTCATGTCGGATCTAAACACAATTTCACAAAAAGAGCATTCAAACAAAATGATTTTTATACAGTCAATCGATCGATTTTTACAGTTCAAAATGGAACATCAAGCATTACTGAAGTGTGTTGAAAATAGTACAAGTAAAAAGGATTTCAAACAAACTGAATTCTATCAACTGTTACATGACTATTATTCAAATCTATTTAATTATGAAGACAATGAACATTTCATTACATTCAAAGTAGATATCCTATTAAATGCACTTACGACTAAAAATTATGAATTTTTAACAGAAAATAGGGAAATGTCTAATGAAGAACTTCGTAATGCACTTGTCCAATTATTTTATAACAATTATCAAGGAGACGATGAACAATGAGAAATGTACTGATTACAGGTGGAAACAAAGGTTTAGGATTTGAAACAGCGCGTGTATTGAAAGAACAAGGTTTTAAAGTATATATCGGTTCTCGCGATGAATCACGTGGTAAAAAAGCAGCAGAGGATATTGGTGTTGATTACGTTCAATTAGATGTAACAGACGATCAATCAGTTAAATCTGCTGCAGAAACAATTCTTAATCAAGAAGGACATTTAGATATTCTCATTAATAATGCAGGTATCTCTGGTGGTTTTACTAAAGTTAGAGATATTAAACCTGAAGATATGGAAAATGTTTATCAGACAAATGTATTTGGTATTGTACGTGTGACAAATCAGTTCATTCCATTATTAGAGAAATCTGAGCAACCTGTCATTGTTAATGTTAGCAGTGGATTAGGCTCATTTGGAATGGTTACAAATGAAGAAACTATGGAATCCAAAGTTAACTCACTTGCTTATTGCTCTTCAAAATCTGCTGTCACAATGTTAACGGTACAATATGCAAAAGGATTACCACATATTCAAATAAATGCAGCAGACCCAGGTTCAACCAATACAGACTTAGTTGGAGATGCAAGTAACCAATCTAAACCAGTATCTGAAGGTGCTAAAGCAATTATTGAACTTGCGACAATAGATCAAAACGGTCCTACAGGTACATTTATAGATGCTAATGGAACAATGCCTTGGTAATATAAACAAATTATATTTCAATTAATTTTAAAAGGAGTTCTAACAATGAAAAGTATTAATTTCGAAGAACATTTTGTATTAAAAGAAGTTCAAGAACAAATGAGTAAAATTATTCAACCATCAGAAAACGGTGTGCCATTAAAAGCGATGTTAGAAGCACTGGAACATCAAACTGGTTTTACGAATGAAGATGAAATTAATCAACATGACCAACGCATTAAGTTTATGGATGAACAAAATGTACAAATCCAAGTGTTGTCTTACGGTAATGGCTCACCTTCCCTTCTTACTGGTGATAAAGCAATCGAATTATGCCGATATACAAATGACAAGTTAAAAAAATATATTGATCAATATCCTGATCGTTTTCTAGGATTTGCTACATTACCTATTAATGAACCAAAAGCAGCTGCTGAAGAATTCAAAAGATGTGTGAATGAACTCAACTTTAAAGGTGCGCTCATCTTTGGTCGTCCAAATGGTAAGTTTTTAGATAGTCCTGAATTCCATACTATTTTTGAAACTGCAGAAGCTTTAGATGTACCTATTTATTTACATCCAGCGCCAATAAGTGACGAAGCATATCAAGCTTATTATCAAAGTGATCAATATTCAGATGCTACTGCTGGATCATTTGCTTGTTTTGGTTATGGTTGGCATGTTGATGTTGGTGTACATGCAATGCGTATTATTTTAAGTGGTATTATGGACAAATATCCAAACTTAAAAATGATTATTGGACATTGGGGAGAATTCACGCCATTCTTCTACGAAAGAATGGATGAAACAATTTATGCACCAAACTTAAAACATAAACCAAGTCACTACTTCAAAAATAATTTCTTTATTACACCAAGTGGTATGTTAACTAAACCTCAATTTGAAATGGTTAAAAATGCAGTCGGTGTTGATCACATATTATATTCTGCAGACTATCCTTATATTCAACCTGAAGAATTAGGTACATTCTTAGATGAATTAGACTTAACAACTGAAGAAAAAGAAAAGATTAGTTTTAAAAATGCACAAAAATTATTAAAACTTTAAAAATGGAGGCAATATAATGAATACATTAAAATTGCAAGGCGCAAACTTGAATTACTATAAAGTTGGAGAAGGACCTGTTTTAATACTTGTCCCAGGTGCTAACGGTACTGGAGATATATTCTTACCTTTAGCCGAACAATTGAAAGATCGTTTTACAGTTGTTGCTATAGATAGAAGAGATTACGGACATAGTGAATTAACAGAACCGCTTCCAGAACGTGCACAAAATCCAGACGATGACTATCGTGTTAAACGAGACGCACAAGATGTTGCAGAACTTGCGAAACATTTAAGTGATGAGCCAGTATATATATTAGGTTCAAGCTCAGGATCAATCGTTACGATGCACGTATTAAAAGATTATCCAGAAGTTGTTAAACAAATTGCATTCCATGAACCACCCATCAATACTTTCCTTCCAGATAGTCAATATTGGAAAGAAAAAAATGATCAAATCGTAGAACAAATTGCATCAGAAGGATTACAGAAAGGCATGAAAACATTTGGAGAAACATTAAACATCTCGGCAATTGATGCTAAAGACATGTCTAAACCAGTTTCAGAAGACGATGAAGCACAAAAAGCACAATACGAACATATGATTTTCTGGGCAAATTATGAAATCAGACAATATACACATTCTGATATTACATTAGAAGATTTATCAAAACATAAAGATATTATCACATTATTAAACGGTACAGATTCAGTAGGTTCATTCCCACAAGACGTTAACTTCTATATAGAAGAACAAACAGGTATTAAAATCGTCGATATACCAGGTGGACACTTAGGTTATGTTCAAAAACCAGAAGGATTTGCAGAAACTTTAACAAAAATGTGGTTATAATATCATAAAACATCGCATGTCACTCATAAACGAATGGCATGCGATGCTTTTTTTGTACAAAGTGTGATTGAGTTTATATATTTATTTACTCATGTAAATACTTAAACATAAGCTATTTCTTTACTTTTTTTCTTTTAGTAAAATTAATATTTAGTTTAGGTGTACCACTCCATACAGAGAAAGTATCCATAAGAAAAGATATCAACTGTTTTAACAGATCAACCATTATATCTCCCTCCTATATTCCACTAAATAAAAAATATTATATAATTACTATACCCTATCTAATACTATAAAACTTTATCTTCAATCAACTTTTCAATAACTCTTTTAGTATTTTGATTATCTTTAAATTCGTTAATTTCTTCATACTTATAATTATATACTTCATTTAGAATATAATTTCCATCAATTGCTTTGTTTATCTCGTCAATTAATTCCGCTTCATCGTAAGCAATTGGTCCTGGTGCATTTGATTCATTTAGGGGTGGTGTTGCTTTATAATTTTTGATTAAGTAATCTTTTTCTTTCCAATAAAATATTGGATATGCACCTCTATAAATAGCATCATATATAATAGACGAATAATCTGTAATAAAAATAATAGAATTTTTTAATGCTTCTGTTGGATTAGTATCAATAATATGAGCATACTTTTTAAAGTTTTCTTTAAAGTACTGGGCAAATTTATTATGAGGTACGATCAATAATCTATCGAGTAAACCTGCTTTTTCAAATGCATCGATTACTTCAATAATTGATTGATAGTATGAAGTTTTTTCTATCTCATTATTTACAACATACATCTCTTCCCAATATCTCCAAGTTGGCATAAATGCTATTTTATTTGCATTTTTATTAAGATATGCATGATCTAATTTAGGCAATCCTGTTTTCATAAGATCCTGTTTATCATATCCCATTTTATAAAATTCTAAAGCTTCTAAATCAGAACTAATAACACTCTTTACTAAATTATTATTTTGATTTTCTTTATAAAAACTCCTACCTTGTGGATTTTCTACAGGTTTGGCAAACATAATACCATGTTGTAAAAAGTACAATGGTGTCTTTTTTATTTTATTAGAAAGTAGATTATCAAAAGTTTTGGTTGCTATAACATGATTGCTAAGTTCACTAGAAATAAAATGATCAGCCATAAACACATAATAATAATGTTTGAATGAAAAACGTTTTAAAATATCGTGTTTATATTGCTTTCGTAAAATTTCATAACTACTAGATTTCTTATCGATAACAAATTTATTCACTGAGTTTAAATGTTCTAATTTTTTAATTGCTTCAAACATTACAAACCCTGATTCAGAAGCACTTGAAGCATCTTTTTCAAAATACAAATTTACATTTTTCTTTTTAAATTTCAAAACAGAATCAGCAATTTTTTTCGATAAGCTAATTTTAAATTGATTGAATTGATTATAAATAGGTAATTTAGGTATTGATGTAATAACCGCTTTATCAACTGCACTTATTCTTGAAATATATGATGTTTTTTTATGATTTTTTGTACATAATACTGTATTCTTTAAATCATCTAGATTATCTACAATAAGCGGATGTATTATGATTTCGTTATAAGCAAAGTATAAGTTATTATGAACTTCTTTTAATTCCTTTAGTTTATATTTGGAAACTTCAAATTCAAAATCCCCGTTATCTTTCCACTTAATTTTGGATAATATGAGTCCATCACGTGTCACAACGTTATTAAAAAGATTATTAAAATGATACTTATAATCTATATGCCCACTAAATTTAATTCCATGCCTTGTATTACTCGAATTAATATGTGAAACATTGAAAGTCGGCTTTTCAACAAGATCTTGTTCAATATTTATTAAATCTGGACTATTGTATGAAATAGTTAATAGTCTATTATTTAATTTAACAATGATAGGATTAAAATTTTGCAAAGCAATTTTTGATTTTATTTTTAAATGTTTTTCTTTAATAAGTTCGCTTATCTTTATGACTTCATTTGATAAATTAGAAAGTTCAAAAGTGTTGTTAGATATCAAATTAAAACCTAAGTTCCCTTCCAAATCTATCATCTGAACATATGACGTTTTTAACGAAAATTCCTTTTTAGAAATCGTATACTCTAAAAAACTCACTATGTGATGATATCTAATCTTTAAATAAATATAAGGTTCATTAGAATGAATTCTTTCTAATGAATCGATTTTTGAGTATCCTTTCAAAAAAATTGATTCATTTAATTCATATTTATTATTGTTCTCATCTAATACTTCATAAGCGTATTTAGTCTTTTGAATTTTAAATTTGTCATAATATGATTCAATGCTAATATCTAAACTTTTTTCTGTATTACCATTTAAATAAGGTGAAATATAAATCATGCCATTTTTAATATGAACATATAAAATCTTTTGATCGATTTCTAATATCATTAAAATGTTATCTTCAAAATTAGTCTTTTTAATGGCATGTTCTCGTAAATCTAAGTATTTTGGAGTGATATAGAAAAATTCATCGCTATCAAACATTTTAATTTTTAAAAAATCATTTGTATTTTTTTCTATTAAACAAACTTCATTAAAAATCTTTTTTATATTCATTACATACCTTCCCCATTATTTTGACTTGTATTAATTTTAATTCCAACTTAATCATTATATTAACATACATACAATTTTAACTTTATAACTTATGAATTTTACCTTCTTCTAAAAATTTCACTTTTTTAAAATGTCACATTTTAGACACAACGTATATAAATTCATTTTTCAAGCTCCCTCTCTTGTATTTACAATAAATACATGTTTATTTATTCATCATTAAGTGACTTTATAATATTTATGAAATTTTAATGTGAGCATATATTCAATAAACCACAATTTATTAATTTATTTATCTTGCCTAGAACATATCCCCAAATGTATACTACAAAAGTTATTATTTTAAGGAGACAAATTATGAAAAAATTAAATTATCTATTGTGGTTGTGTTTTTTAGCTTTGATAACGATTATACCAATGCTTTGGGGAGGGCAAGGTTTATTAGTTATTATATTTACGGGATTAATGCTTCTATCATTCTATTTCACAATTGTATATTCATATAATATGATTGTTTCATTTTTTGGATTTAAAAACATAAAAAGAGATTACCTTATTAAACAAGATAGAACAAAGTTTTTAATTTTAGTTGCAGCTCATAATGAAGAAAGTGTGATTCGGGAAACAATTAGAAATCTTAAACAAATTAATTACGATAAAAATTTATATGATATATGCATCGTTAGTGATAACTCTACTGATCTTACAACACAAATTGCTTTAAATGAAAATGTACTTGTAGTAGATACTATTAAAAATGAATTTGAACGAGAAGGTGTTGGTAAACCTGCAGGTATTCAATACGCACTTAGAAAATTAGGTTTTGAAAATGTTAAACGTCAATATGACATGATTATGGTTTTAGATGCTGATAATTTTGTTAGTAAAAATATTTTAAAAGAAGTTAATTCACAATTTATTACTAAAGGTAGACCAACAGCAATTCAAACTTATCTTGATAGTAAAAACTACTCTAAATTTATGAGTTTAGCCTACTCAGTTGTATTTTGGACAAATAATCGATTTATGCAATTAGCAAAATATAAATTAAACTTACCTAATTCAATTGGTGGTACAGGATTTTTTGTGAAAACAGATTGGCTAATTGATAAAGGCGGTTTCAAATTTGATTCACTTACTGAAGATTTAGAAATGGAAATTGAGATTATCAATGATGGCGGACGTATATTATGGAATGACCATGCGTCTATTTATGATGAAAAGCCAGAAAAAACAAAAGTAAGTATGGTACAAAGACATAGATGGATAAAAGGTCATTGGTACGTTGCTTTCAAACAAATTTTGCCATTAACTAAGAAATTTATTATGACTTTAAATATTAAATACTTAGACAAAATATTCTTCTTAATGAGTATGGGTAAAGCATTTCATATACTCTTAATATTTTTAGTGCTCATCATTAATATTATATTATTAACCCATCATCACATGTTGGTATCAACATTAGCAGCTTTGAATATTTTAGGTGCATTGCATTTATTGAATGATTACATGTTTTATATTACAGGAATAAACGCATTACTTATTATTTATAGTTTCGTCATATTACCTTTGTATAGTGTCTATGCAAAACTTAGAAATATTAATCCAATCAAAATTGTACTATCTTTACAATGGTTTATGATAACTGATTTTATCGTACAATTATTCGGTTTATTTACATGGCCAAATCAACAAACTTGGATTAGAACACCCCACTCTAAAGTTAGTATAGAAACAAGTGAAGAAGCTTACCAAACACCAGGTATTTATGAACACGATAACCAACCTGCAATACAAGTCCCTGAAGTTGGTTTAAATACAAGTAATCATATTGTAGAGCAACATAAATAAACATACAAAATTCACTTTGATGATGTAACCTTGTATGTTTTATTTTTCATTCTTTACTACTTCATATTTTGTTTTAACTGAATATACTACTCTTCTCATAGAAAAAACACCTTCGTATAAAATCATTTTAGTATGAATTCAACGAAAGTGTTTTTTTATTTTCTTTTGACTATATACTATATTTTATCATTTATTGATTTAAAAGTTGTATCCCTAATCAATTTTATAGTTTGAGTATTTTTTTGATTTACGTAGCGCTAAATACGCACCAAAACATGCTAGAATAACACCTACAACTAAATTAACACTGAGTCTAGACTCACCCATAATAACGCTAGCCATACCACCTATCGCTGGAAACATTGCTACCATATATCCACTTTCAGCTGCACCAATGTTACTTATTAGTTTCAAGTAAAACAACCAGGCAAAGAAAGAAGCAAAAACCGATAAATAAATTAAACCAATCCAAAAGTTCAACTCATTTGGTATTTCATATACACTACCTTTTATTAATGTATAAATTATCATAAAAGCCACTGCACTAAACATACCAATTACATTAGAAATCACTGGATTAATATTTTTTTGACTATTATAAAAAGATAATACATCGCCAATAGATGTTACAACTGTACCTAATACTGCAAATGAAATACCTATAATAAACTTTGGTGTTAAATTATTTATATCTGGATAAATTATTACAACCACACTGATAAGACCTAGTAATCCACCCAAATAAATTCTCTTAGCTATTTTTGTTTTAAATACTATGCTTATAAATATTGGTGTTAATATAGCTTTCATAGAAAACAATAAAGTAACTATTGCTGCTGAACTGTAAAATGTTCCATAATATAAAAGCAAGTAACTTAAAGTGAAATTACACAATCCAAAACCTATAACAGAAAATAAATTAACCTGCATAAAATTTATTTTTTTATATAACAAAAAGAATAAAATTAAAAATAACAAAAAAGCAATAGCTGATCTATATAATAATGAAATTTCTAAAGCGACACTATTCCCTTGTATTTTTACTGCAATAAAGTTCAAACCCCACACAAACATACAAAACAAATACATCAAATAATTCATAATATCTCTTGTCCACGCTTAATATCAAGTTTATCAAAAACGTAAACAAGCGATTCAACTAATAAATCAATTTGTTCATCTGTATGATTAGGCGTTACATTAATTCTGAATCGTTCTGTACCTTTTTCAACAGTTGGAGCATTAATTGCTTGGACATATATACCAAAATCTTCTAAAAGCATTTTAGCAGCATCTTTACACTTTTGAGAATCCCCTATTATTACAGGAAGAATATGCGTACTACTTTCTTCTAAAACTTCTATACCATTTAATTTTAATTTTTCTCTGAGTTTTCTTGTTTTACTATGTAGTTTATTTCTCTCTCCATCATTTTTCCTCACAATTTTTATACTCTTAAGGCATCCTGCTACAATTGCTGGAGGAAGGGCAGTAGTAAAAATAAAACCTGATGAGTATGACCTAATAACATCAATCAGCCATTTTTCTCCTGCTATATAGCCCCCTATTATTCCAATACCTTTTGCCATTGTTGATTGAATAACATCAATATCTGCTTGAACACCCAATAGATCTGAGTATCCTTTCCCTTCACTACCATACATACCAATAGCATGTACTTCATCTAAAAAAGTAAGTGAATTATATTCTTTTGCCAGTTTTACTATTTCTCTAATAGGAGCTACATCTCCATCCATTGAATAAACAGACTCAAAAACTATTAATTTTGGTATGTTTATATCATATTCACTTAGTAATTCGCCTAAATGGTTAATATCATTATGATTAAAAATTTTAACTTCATTTTTAACGCTTCTCAATGCATTGATTATTGAAGCGTGATTTTTGGCATCTGAAAATACAATCATTTCAGGGAATGTTCTCAATAATCCTTGTAAAGCAGCATCATTAGAAGAATATCCAGTTGGAAATATTAAAGAACTTTCTTTTTGGTGCCAGTCACACAATTCTTCTTCAATTAATTTAAAATACTTATGACTTCCACCAATATTTCTGGAGCCGCCTGCACCAGCTCCAAAAGAATCAAGAGCTACTTTCATCGCAGTTATTACTTCTGAAATTTGAGACATTCCTAAATAATCATTACTACAAAAAACTATAACCTCATTACCATTCTCATTTTTAGCTAAGGGATATTTTGAAGATACTCTATTAATTTCTATAAATTCTCTATAATTCCCACTATCTTTCAACTCTGAAATTTTATTATAAAATAGTTCTTTATACATAACCAATTCCCCTTTATCATTAATCCTTAAATAATATATCAATTTATAACATAATATCCATTTATTAACAATTAATGGTATGCTAATATTTTAATTCAATCTAAAATTCAATTCAATAGTTCTTTTCAAAATAAGATAAGAATTCTCATCAAATTTAAACTAGGAGATTATGGAAATAGAAAATCTACTTTGTTCGTATAATTTAATTGCAGTTTTTGATTTTAGTTAGGAATACATAATAGATGGGAATTACATCTCAAACTTTCTTTTGAAAACAGATAAATAAACTTTAGTAGGATGAAAGGTTTGATCAGTTAATAGCGATTTAAAATGTTTAGGTCATAAAATAAGAAAGTTTTTTATATTGTCATTACTTACATGTGTATTTACTTTTATAATCACGTTGTTAATTACTGAATTAACAATGCCTTTACTATAGAATGACAAGGATACCATTATAAAATATAATTACTTTTAATTTCATCAGTTTTCTGGACATTATTAACAATCGTAAATACTATACGCGTTCTAAAAAAGAAATAAATTAAATTCTTTCATGGATTTTGACATTTTTTTCATAAATAAAAAAATATTTCTATATACCTATCATTGATATCAAAATAGATACTTATATAGAAATAGTCCTAATTATAAAAGAAATATCTCAATTTACAACTAATATTATAGCTATAAGGAGGAGTAATATGAACAAAAAAGTTGTTTATTCATATTTTTTCTATTTTAAGGTTCTATACTTTATTCCAAGGTATTACCATTTTAATTTCAAATAATTTGTTTTTAGCTACTCAAGATACTTCAAAAGACATATTTCCATACATAATATTTATACTAATTATTCTTTGTATATCTTATAAATATAGAGGTAAAAATATTTATATTTTTTAATCATCTTAAATATGACCAAAACTAATTTTTCATTACTACTATTTTTGCATAATGAAACGTAATAAGATTAGTAGTCAACTAAACTTATTACGTTAGTTGATTTTTCTTTTTATATTACTTAATATACATACTAATATAAAAATTTTTGTAAAGTGCTAATGCCTGAAGAAATAGTATGAATGAGAGAATACAGGCTCTAGCCATACTCTAGGCAAGCATGAACGAATAAAACTCATAGATTATAAAAATAACACCTCATTTGCTGAATAAATCAGTAAATGAGGTGTTAATTAATTAGAGTTAGGATTTATGTCTAAGTTTCTTTTTACTTCCTAATATTCTCAGATAGTAAACTATACATAAATTGATCACTAATTTCATATATAACAGGTTTACTTTTAATTTTTATTAATTTTTCTTCATGGCTAGAAATAACATTATTAATCTTTCCTCTTGAATAACCTGAAGCTTTTTGTAGTTCTTTCAAAGTAATTCTTGAATATTTACTACCAAATACTTTATCTTGTAGCAAAATATATAATATTTTATATTCATACTTATCATAATGTTTGTTGTGTAATGCTAGTTGTATTTTATTGATAATATTAATATTCTCTTCAAAATTATCAATTATATTTTCTTGTCCTTCAATTAAAATACTCAACATATCATCAATAAAATTAGTTAATTCGCCTTTATTGAAATAATTCGAAGTATCGACAAAAGCTTTATAATATTTAGACTTGTTATTATTTACAGAATAAGAAAATGTAAGTGCTGTATATGGGTCTAATAAATCGTTTAATTTTCTAGCTATTATATATCTACCAATACGCCCATTCCCATCATAAAATGGATGTATATATTCAAAAATATAATGACTTGCTAAAATTTTAATAAGTTCAGGTGATTCATGACTTTTTATATAATCTATAAGCTTTGTTAATAATTCTATTACTTTCGATTCACTATATTCATTTCTATGAACCCATTTATTTTTAGAATGATCAAATACACCTATACTACTAGCTCTAAACATCTTACCGTCAGGATGTTCATCTTTTTTGATTTCATCAGAAACAATTTCATCGTATATTTTTCTGAAATCTGCAACAGAATTTAGATCAAGTTCTCCAAATTTCATCATTAAATACTGAGTGACTAATCCAGTAAACCTTTTATCTTTCTTACTTGTATTATTTAATGCTTCAGCTATTTCTTTTTTAGTACTTTTAATATTTTCAGTTTCATTTGTACTTTGTAATTCGTTAATTAATAACTTATTAATATATGCATGTGTTGCTATTCTAGGGAGATTAGCAGATAATTGTTTGATTTTAGATGAATTTAATAGAATTCTTTCATACTGCTTAAACAAGCTTTTATTTATTGAATAAAATAATGGATATTGTATATCGAGCAATTGTTTTTCATCTTGCATGGGACTAATGTTTATATCTAATAAGTAACTTGAATAATGTCTGATTCTCATATCATATTCTGCTTGCATAACATCTGTTCCAAACATATGAAAAATCGTTTTAAGTGATTTATACTTCATTAATTTCACTCCTATTTAACATATATGCCGAATATGTTCATTAGATATATTCATTATATACTCAAAATAGCTAAAATCATAGAATTAGTTCAATAGCTAAAATACAATATCATTGATGGAACTATAATTTTCTCAATAAACACCAAATATTCTTCCTGCTAATCCGAGTACGACGAGTATGGTTGCTATAAACCATTTATTTTGAGCGTCTTTCATATTACTAATGTTGGCGCTAATTTTTTGATCTACTAAATTGATAATATCTTCTTTTAATGATTCAGATTCTCTCATTCTTTGATGACTTTCACTTTTGATATCATTTTTCAATTCGTTTTTCACTTCTCTTAAAGAACTTTCTATTAGATCAAATCTTGTGTTCATATGTTTTTCTAGCATTTGAAATTCTGCTCTAGTTACGTAGTCATTATTCATATATCACACCTCACTTTATATAAATCTACTATGAATGGTTTTATCATTTTCAGTTTAAATTACATTAAATATTTTTACACTTCCATATTATACATATATATTATACTATAATTTTGTATTGTGCAAAAGATTTTTTGATAACAACATAAAAAACCCTAACCGCATTCGGTTAGGGTTTTAAAATTTGAGAACTATTCTACTTAGCGTATTCAGTAGCTCTCATTTCCCGGACAACTGTCACCTTAATATGCCCTGGATATTGTAATTCGCCTTCTATTTGATCTTTAATATCTCTAGCTATTCTATGTGCTTTCAAGTCGTCAATATCTTCAGGAGAAACGATTACTCTAATTTCTCTACCTGCTTGTATTGCGAATGCTTTTTCAACACCTTGATAACCTTCTGATATTTCTTCTAATCTTTCTAAACGTTTCACATAATTTTCTAAAGTTTCTCGTCTAGCTCCAGGTCTTGCAGCACTTAACGCATCTGCTGCTGCTACCAGTATAGAAATAACTGATGTTGGTTCTACATCCCCATGATGTGAGTGTATTGCATTTATGACTGTATCATGTTCATGATATTTCTTTGCAAGTTCTACCCCTATTTCAACATGGCTACCTTCAACTTCGTGATCAATAGCTTTACCAATATCATGTAATAAACCTGCACGTTTTGCTAAAGTAACATCTTCACCTAGTTCAGCTGCTAACATTCCTGAAAGTTGTGCAACTTCTACTGAGTGTTTCAGTACACTTTGGCCATAACTTGTACGATATTTCATACGTCCTAAAATTTTAACCAATTCTGGGTGTAAGTTATGAATACCTAATTCAAATGTCGCTTGTTCACCTGATTCTCTCATTAGGTCATCCACTTCTCTTCTCGCTTTTTCAACCATATCTTCAATTCTACCTGGATGGATACGTCCATCAGATACTAAATTAGTTAAGGCTGTCTTAGCGATTTCTCTTCGAATTGGATCAAATCCAGATAATATAACCGCTTCTGGTGTATCGTCTATAATTAAATCTACACCTGTTAATGTTTCTAAAGTACGAATATTACGACCTTCACGACCGATAATACGTCCTTTCATCTCATCATTTGGTAAATTTACTACGGATACAGTCGATTCTGAAGTATGATCTGCTGCTAATCTTTGTACAGTAATAGACAACAGTTCTTTAGCTTTTTTATCGACATTTGCTTTTAGTTCTCTTTCTTTTTCTTTTACAAGTACAGCAATATCATGTGACAGTTCTTCTTCTACTTGTGAGAATTGCTCTTTACGAGCTTCTTCACGTGTGAGTCCGGAGATGCGTTCTAGTTCTTGTTCATGTTTCATTATTATTTCTTGAACATTACTCTCTTTTGCATCTACCTGTTGTTGTCGCTCTTCAATTTTAGCTTCTTTGTTTTCTAGAATTTCATCTTTTTTGTCTAAAAGATCAGATTTGCGCTCTAAATTTTCTTCTTTTTGAAGTAATCTTGCTTCTTGCTTTTGTAGGTCACTTCTTCTCTCTCTAATTTCACTATCAAGATGATCTCTAATTTGTTGATTTTCTTCTTTAGCTTCAATCAACTTTTCTTTCTTAAGACTCTCAGCTTCTTTATTCGCTTCACTTATAATATAGTGAGCAGACTGACGAGCTTGATCTTGCTTTTTCGTTAAGCTATTATGTGCGAAAAAGTATCCTACAACAACACCTAGAATAACTCCTAGCAAAATGAGTAAGAGGGTTAATAAGTCCACATAAACACCTCCTTCTATCTAGGTTCTACGTCTTATATATACAAAAATATGATTAAATGAAACTATGGAATCATACAACTCAATTGTACGTTTAAATTTGTACAAGTGTCAAGGACATGGACTTTAATTTTTAATTCTATTTTTATAAAAAAACATTCTATAGATTACACAATGAAACGTAATCTATAGAATGTTTAATTTAATGACAAAATACTATTTAGTCTAATAAAGTCTCTTGTTCAGGCTCATTAGGTTTTTCTTCTTTTTTAGCTTCTTCTTTCTTCTTACCGTTAAAGCCTAATTGATCTCTTAAGATTCCATCAATTTCTTCGATAATAGCTGGGTTTTCTTTTAAGTAAGTCTTAACGTTTTCTTTACCTTGACCCATACGTTCTCCGTTATATGAATACCAAGCACCTGATTTATCTACAATATCAAATTCAACTGCTAAGTCGATTAATTCACCTTCACGTGAAATACCTTCACCGTACATAATATCAACTTCTGCTACTCTGAATGGAGGCGCAACTTTGTTTTTAACAACTTTAATTTTAGTACGGTTACCCACTACTTCTTGACCTTGTTTCAATTGTTCAGCACGACGTACTTCTAAACGAACAGAACTATAGAATTTCAACGCACGTCCACCTGGTGTAACTTCAGGATTACCGAACATAACGCCAACTTTTTCACGAATTTGGTTGATAAAGATAGCTGTTGTATTTGATTTAGAAATAGCACCTGATAATTTACGTAAAGCTTGACTCATTAATCTTGCTTGTAAACCAACGTGTGTATCTCCCATTTCACCTTCAATTTCAGCTTTAGGTGTTAATGCAGCTACTGAGTCGACAATAACAATATCAACTGCACCACTACGAACAAATGCTTCTGCAATCTCTAAACCTTGTTCACCGTGGTCTGGTTGTGATAAATATAGGTTATCAATATCTACGCCTAAGTTTTTAGCATAAACAGGATCTAGTGCGTGCTCAGCATCAATAAAAGCAGCTACGCCACCTTGTCTTTGTGCTTCAGCGATAGCGTGTAAAGCTACTGTTGTTTTACCAGAACTTTCTGGACCATATATTTCAATGATACGTCCTTTAGGGTAACCACCCACACCTAATGCTTTATCAAGTGTGATTGAGCCACTAGAAACTGCTGATACTTCTCTACTTGTATTATCCCCTAGCTTCATTACTGCCCCTTTACCAAAGGATTTTTCCATATTCTTAATTACTGTATCGAGTGCTTTTTGACGTTCGTTCACGCGATAACCTCCTATATATATAAAATGAATTTACTTGTTTAATTAGCTATTATTACTATAAATGCTTTTGTTCTAAATTGCAAGCATAAAGCGAATATTTGTTCGTGTTTTTGTACGCATTTTTTAAAATTAAGCGAACATAAGTACCGATTTTATGAATTATTGCAAGTTACCTTAATTGGTTCAAAAACTTTATAAGTGCTATATTGCTTATTCTATCACGTCTTCCAGCATATGATTGACTTAATGACGAAATAAATTTTTCCGTTTTTTGCATATGTGAAATATATACTGTTGATTCTTTATGATCTTGTTTTAACACGATAACACTTTCTACGTTAAATGTTGATTTTAATTTATTTGCAATTTGTTCAATTGAATCATCTTGACTAATATTCAACATTTCATCAGTCCATGAATTTTGTAAGAGATATGATTTTAAATATTGCTTGCTGTCTTTAGATAGTTTAAGTCGCGCATTTAATACACCGTCTGTAATGCCATCATATATAACAAGTGGTTGGTCTAATTCATTAAATACAGCATCTTCAACTGTTAAATCATCACTACCATAATAAAATTCGCCGATTCTATTTAATATTTCTGTTTTAACTGGATGGATTAAATCTATCGCTTGTTGTTTAGTATTCGCATTAGCCGTAATACGGAGTGATACTTCATGTTGACCAGCAAGTGGTGCAATTGTAGGATTGGATTGATTATCTATTAAGTCAATCAACTCTGTTTCCAAACTAGATTCACCAATACCCATGAATTTCAACGACTCTGAAAAGATGACACGTTCTTCATTTAAGAAGAAAGGTACAAGATATTGATTGACCATTGGTTGAAGTTCTTTCGGCGGACCTGGCAATAATACGACTTTTTTGTCATCCACTTCTAAATACATGCCTGGTGCCATACCAAAGTCATTCTTCAGTACTTCACTACCTTCAATAACAAGTGCTTGTTGTCTATTATTAGGTGTCATCGTACGGTTTTCATTTTTGAAATATTGTTCAATCTGATCCATAGCTTGTTTATTTGTTTCTAACGATTTACCTAATACTTTACCAACAGTTTGTTTTGTTAAATCATCTTTCGTTGGTCCTAAACCACCTGTTAAAATTACAACGTCATGATGCGCTAATTCTTCTTTAAAAGTACGCTCTAATCTTCCAGGATTATCACCTACAGCAACATGTCTCATCACACTTGCACCGAGTTCATTAAGTACTTTTGATATAAACTGTGCATTTGTATTTGCAATTTGTCCTAATAAAATTTCAGTACCTACGCTTAAAATACTAACTTTCATACTTTTGCCTCCTACAGAAAAACCTACAAACGAAATGTTGTAGGTTAAATGTTGTTAATATTTTGATCCTTTAAATACATCTCTACCATGATAAAAATACTCTATACCAGATAGAATTGTAAAGAAAGTAGCAATATACATGAGCCATTGCCCAAGATTAATTTGCCATAAAGTAGAGAATGGTTCTTGTAATAGGATAAATACGATTGCAACCATCGTTACAGCCGTTTTAATTTTACCTAATTGACCAGCTGCACTTACAAAGCCTTGTTCAATTTGAAGTAATCTTAGACCTGTTACAGCAAATTCTCTAGCAATGATGATAATAGCAATAACTGATGATACTTTATCAAGTTCTACTAATGCAATTAATGCACTCGCAACTAATAATTTATCAGCTAGAGGGTCTAAAAATTTCCCCATGTTTGTAACAAGTTCCCATTTTCTCGCTAAATAGCCATCAAACCAATCTGTAACAGAAGCTAAAATAAATATAATACCAGCTATAAATTGTTCTATTCTCATTTCTTGTCCAAATAAGAAATGCATGTCACCCATATTAAAATCTACAAGTAAAAACAAAACAAATACAGGTATTAAAATAACACGTAATACTGTTAATTGATTAGGAATATTCATATTCGTTCTCCTTCTTTTCTTACAACTGCATAATAATACTATTATAAATCAATACTATATATAATTAAATGATAATTATTAATAATATCCAACCTATTAAACATATACCAAAGAACGTAACCATTTGTGTTATGAGTTTAGCTACCATTTTATTCTCTGATATTTCAGTTTGGCTTCTTTTTTCTTGCGTAAGCTGTCTAAAAGCTTCTTTAGCAGAAGGTGCTGTTTTAGGCAACTCACTTTGATGTTTATCAATTAATTCTGGTGCACTCATATTGATTGCCGAAGCATATTTCGTTATAAAACCTCTTGTATAATCGGGATTTGGTAGATTTTCAAATTCATTCTTTTCAATCATCATTAAAAATGGTCTTTGTATCTTTGTTTTTTCCTCAAGTTCAACTAAAGTCATCCCTAATTGTTCTCTTTTACTTCTTAACGTTTCTCCAATATATTTCAAATATATTCACCTCAAACAATTTATTCAAAAAATCCAAATCCATCTCCAAATGCCATATTGTCATTTGTAAATAAATCATTTTTATTTAATTGCTCATATGTAATTTCTTGGTCTTCTGTTTCTCTTAGTTCAATAATATAATCAAAATCTTCAAGGCTATATTCAGAGCGCTGTACAAATAAATCAGGATGTTCTACTACTTTAATTGTTGGTAAACTCATAACTTCTCTAACGAGTTGTTTATGCTTTTCGTCAGTTTGTTTAGACGTTACAGCCCCATCAATAATATAAACATTTTCATCACTATATTCACCTTTTAATAAAGAGCTTCTTACAGTTTGTTTAATAAGCGTTGAACTAATAAATAACCATTTTTTATGGGCACATACACTTGCAGCAACAACAGATTCTGTTTTACCTACTCTTGGCATACCTCTTACACCAATAAGTTTATGACGGTTCTCTTTAAACAGTTCTGCCATAAAATCGACTAACAAACCTAAGTCTTTTCTTTCGAATCTAAAAGTCTTTTTGTCATCAACATCTCGTTTAATATATCTACCGTGTCTTACCGCTAATCGATCTCTTAAGCCAGGTGTACGTAGTTTTTTAATTGTGATATCATCAATTTCTTTAACAATATTTTCAAAGCGTTTAACTTTATTCATATCATCTGTCTTAATGAGTAGACCTCTGCGGCCTTGATCGACACCATTTATCGTAATGATATTAATACCTAAAATACCAAGCAAACTAGAGATATCCCCTAATAAACCTGCTCTATTTACTTGTATATCGTATTCTAAATACCATTCTTTTTTAATGACTTCTTCCATAATATCCACCCCAATATTAAATATACCATCCTCCGTTTACACGAAGTACTTGACCGGTCACACTTTGAGATAACGGATTTAATAAATATCCCACCGTTGCCGCAACTTCTTTAGTTTGAACAAACCGACCTTGTGGTATTTCATCTTTTAATTGTGTTTGTGTAATTTCATCAAGTTCATCTGTCATTTTACCATGAACGACCCCTGGACATATAGCGTTTACTGTAATAGATGTTAAAGCAAGTTCTTTTGCTAAAGATTTAACAAAGCCAAGTTGAGCTGCTTTCATTGTTGAATAGATTGTTTCGTAACTTGCACCAGTCTCACCCCAAATAGATGATATAACGATTATTCTGCCATTTTCACTTTTTCTAATATCATCAACAAATAATTGAACAATTTTTATGAGCGCATATACATTCAAATTATATTGAACATCAATATCAACATCTGTAAAATCTTGAATCGCACCAAATGACGATTGCCCAGCTGCATATATTAATTGATCAATATGTCCAATTGAAGTTAAAGACTGTAGATTATCTTTGTTTGTTAAATCGAAATGTAGAAAAGTAACAGGTTGTCCGGCATACCTTTGTTTGAGTTCATTAATATTAGATCGATTATAATGCAGTATCACTTCATGCCCTAGTGATAAACATTCATCAACAATCGATAAGCCAATGTCACCACTACCACCAACAATAAATGTTCTAGCCATTTTGTTTCACCAAACGACTTTCTACAACATGATCAAAGTCTATTAATGAAGCCAATGTTTCTTGTACACTTTCTACTGTTATAGATTCTAAAATGTTTACAAGTTCAAATAGTTCTACACCTTCGAAATAGAATTTAGTATATTGATTCGCAATATATTCTGGAGAGTTTAAGCTCGATACAATTTCCCCTAAAGTTTGTTTTCTCACTCTTTCTAACTCTTCTGGAACAAATCCATTTTCTATATATTTCTTAAGTTCTGCTTTAACCGCTTCTTTAAATTCATGATGATAATCAGTTGTCACAGCTAGAATTAAATAACTATATGTCATTTCGTTAGCAAATTGATAACCAAACGTATCATCAATCACTTCTTTTTCTAAATTTGATTGATAAAATTCAGTTTGTTCACCAAACATTAAATCTAAAGCAATCATCATTTCCATATCATTTTTTACGCGTACTTTATCAGAAATAGTATTAGGCTTGAACTTATATGCCAACATTGATTTTTCTTGGACGATATCCATTTTCGTTTCGACATATGGTGTATGTACAGATGTCGGTTCGTCTATTGCTTTTCTCGTAATAGGTGGCATTTCATGCATATTTCTTTTATCTTCATGTTCACGCACTAATTGTATAGTCTCGTCAGGATTGACATCGCCAACAATGATTAACACCATATTTGCTGGATGATAAAACGTTTCATATGATAAATATAAATCTTCTGCCGTAATGTCATAAATACTTTCTACAGAACCTGCTATATCCACTTGTACAGGATGATTATGATAAAGTGCACCTAAAGTTTGGAACATTAATTTATAATTCGGCTGTTCTTGGTACATCTTAATTTCTTCAGCGATAATCCCTTTTTCTTTTTCTACTGTCTTCTCAGTAAAATACGGACTTTCAATCATCTTTAATAAACGAATAATATTATCGTGTACA
The DNA here is from genome assembly GCF_022386995.1 of Mammaliicoccus sp. N-M50. NCBI lineage: Bacteria > Bacillati > Bacillota > Bacilli > Caryophanales > Staphylococcaceae > Mammaliicoccus > Mammaliicoccus sp. N-M50. The sequence continues at coordinate 212,060 of NZ_JAJNJA010000001.1, forward strand.
TTTCCTGTCGCACTAAATAAATAACTTGTTCTATCAAATGTTGTAAATGCATTAACTTGTGCATCATTTTCAGCGAAACTTGTAAAGACATCGCCGTCTTCTTTTTCAAACAATTTATGTTCTAAGAAATGTGCTACGCCATCCGGAACAGTTACAAAATCATCTTTGCCATGTGGCTTAAATGTGTGATCAAGTGAACCGAAATGTGTTGTATATGTCACAAAAGTCTTTGAAAAACCTGCTTTTGGAATGACAACTACTTTTAAACCATTCTCTAAAGTCTCTTCAAATACAGTTTCATCAATCTGTTTATAATATTGATTACGCATTGTTATCACCTTCAGTCAGTATATATATTGTATCTAATTGTCCAAGTTGTGCGATCTTTTTAATATCTTCAATAGTGATAGATTCAATTTCTTTAATCCACTCATCATAGTTATAAACGGATTGATATCTCGCATGTGTATGCAATAAGTCGATCATTTGTCGTTGCTTATCAAACATTTCTCGTGCATGTGAGATTAAGACTTTCTTCGCTAAAGTCAGTCTCTCTGTATCAATTTCACCTTGTTGAATATCTTTAAAAATATTTAAAATTGTTTCTTTAGCGACATGTACTTTATCTTTAGAGATGCCACCAACTATATATAAGAACCCATTTCTTGCATCGATTTGAGAATGTATTGAATATGCTAAACTTTGTTTTTCACGTACTTCACTAAATAAAATTGAAGAAGCATCTCCACCAAGTAACATATTTAACACTAAGAACGAATAATATTCTTTAGAATGGAATGTTATTGGGAACCTATATCCCATATTTAATTTTGCTTGATCAATCTTTGTATAATCAACTATTTCTTTTACTTCTTTAATATCTTTTAATAATGTCGTTTCGATTTCTAATTGACTATTATGATCGAAATTAAAATATTCATGACACAATGATTTAACTTCATCTAATTCAACATTTCCAATAATATATGTAGATATCGCATTCTCATGTAACAAATCATGGTATGTATTGACTAAAGATTCAGGTGTTACGTTATCAATGTCTTCTAGTCGACCTGAAGCTAAATATTTATAAGGCTCATCTTCAAACATATGATTCATAAATTGAATAAATGCGCGTTGAGATTTATTGTCTTCAATTGCAGTTAATTTTTTATGTAATAAAGATTTTTCTTGCTTCGTATATTTTTCGTTAAATTTTCCATTTTCAATAAGTGGGTTAAAAATCACTTCGTGCAATAATTTAACGGCTTGCTCAAACAGTGGAATTTCACTATTTAAATATTTTTCATTTACGATTTCAATACCAATTGTCATGATATGATTATTAGCTTGTTTATTGACATAGCTAAATAAATGCGCACCATATAAGTCCGCAAGCAAATTATTCATTTCTTTATCAGTTTGGTATTGTTTTGTAACACGTGTAATTAATTTACTTAAAATTGACCTAGATGTAATCGTCTCACTGTTTAATGGTGCTACAAATTTAAAAACGATAGTCGTTGTTTTAAATTTTTCAGTTGGTATCACATAAACGTCATTTGAAGATAATTGTATATGTTCTGTTGTTATCATAATAGATACCTCTCTTATATGTATGTATATAGAGAAACAAAGCAACAATTGTTACTTTGTTTCTCTCAATATATTTATTATATCCTATTTCTTGTAATTCGAAACTTTACAAGACTGCTTTTAAAATAATTTAGTGAATAAAGTACAGGTGTACCATGTTCATTATAATGAATTTGTGTTAATAACATCATTGCATCATCTGGTTCAGAATTCAGTATTTCACTAATATACGGCTCATAACTAATAGATTCAATAGATGTATTAGCATGTGTTATTTTAAATTCTACTTTACTTTCAATTGCAGATAAAATAGATGAATTGGATCGGTAGTCACTGCATGCAAATAAATCAGTAGCAATTTTATCTAAACAATAAACGACTGGCTCACCATTAGCTGTGCGTACTCTTTCAATTACTGAAATATATGCATCTTTTTCTAAGTTTAATACTTCTATATCTTTTAAAGTTGCAACTTCTTCATCTAAACTAATAAATTCAGTTCCTGCAACTTCACCATTTTTTTCTATCATTTTTGTAATACTGACTAATTCGTCTAATGGATAATAATATGGTTGTGTAGGTTTAACTACTGTTACGTCGCCTGTTTTTTGAGATAAAATTTGTTCCGTGACAAGTTCATGTATGGCTTTTTCAATTTCATCATAATTTATATTTAACAACTTTTTAATTTCAAACTCATTCGGAATAGCATCTCCCGGTTTGAGTTCAGCTGTTTGAATTTTTTCTAATATCCAATTTTTAACGAAATTTGTACTTGCATTTGTAGACATAATATCCCCCTATTCGTCTTGATAAATATCAACCAATACTTGTCTAGGTTTACTACCTGATTGAGGACCAATAACACCATTATTTTCCAAATCATCCATTAACCTAGATGCCCTATTATAACCTATTCTAAATCTTCTTTGTAATAAACTCGCACTTGCTTTTTGTTCTTCTACAACAAATAAATATGCTTCTTTGTATAAAGCATCTTCACTTTCCATTTCATTTGTTTCAGTTGGTTCATCAGGTTCCATCTCTTTAACATAGTTCGCTGTTTGTTCTCCAACAACATGTTGAACTACTGATTCAACTTCACCATCAGAAAGAAATGCACCTTGTATTCTTGTTGGTTTCGAAGAATCTCTAGATAAGAATAGCATATCACCTCTACCTAGTAATTTTTCAGCACCACCACTATCTAAAATTGTTCTAGAATCTGTTGCAGAACTTACTGCAAATGCAATTCTAGAAGGAATATTAGCTTTAATACTACCTGTGATAACATCAACAGATGGTCTTTGTGTTGCAATAATTAAGTGAATACCTGCTGCACGAGCAAGTTGTGCGATTCTCATAATGGATGATTCAACATCTTTACCAGCAACCATCATTAAGTCAGCAAGTTCATCAACAATGACGACTATATAAGGTAATTGTGCTTGTTTTTCTTCCATTTCTTGATTCGTACGTTCAATGAATTGATTATATCCTTCAATATTTCTTGCACCAACGTGTTGGAACAAGTCGTATCTTTTTTCCATTTCAGATACAATTTTTTGTAATGCTTGATTTGCCTTTTGAGGATTCGTAACAACAGGTGTTAACAAATGTGGTATCCCGTTATACACATTTAATTCAACCATCTTAGGGTCAATAAGCATTAATTTTACTTCATGTGGTTTAGCATTCATTAATATACTTGTGATAATACCATTAATACAAACTGATTTACCACTTCCTGTAGCACCTGCTACGAGTAAGTGAGGTAATTTGTTTAATTCTGCAGTAATCGGTTCACCTGAAATATCTCTTCCTAAAGCAACTTCAAGTTTATTTGATGTTGGTTTTGCCTCATTCAGTACTTCTTTCAACGTTACCATTGAAATATGTTCATTTGGCACTTCAATCCCAACTGCCGACTTACCTGGAATAGGTGCTTCAATTCTAATATCTTTTGCTGCTAAATTCAGTGCAATATCATTACTCAAATTAACAATTTTATTTACTTTCACACCTTGAGCTGGCTGTACTTCGTATTGCGTAACAGCTGGTCCAATTCTTATTTGAGTCACTTTCGCATCAACATTAAAGTTTCTTAACGTAGCTTCGAGTAGTTTCCCTTTTTCTTGAACAGTCTTTTTAGAAACTGATTGAGATTTAGGTGGATCGTTTAAAATCGTAATCGGTGGTAATTTATAATTTAAATTCTCAGTTTCATCTATAGTTGACTCGTTCATTTCAGGTTCATGATTTTCATGCTCTTTTTGAACCGTTTGTTTAGGTTGTTGTGCTCTTTTAGCAGCTAACTTTTCTTGTGATTCAAAGATTGGAATTTCTTCATTAGTTTGTAGTTGGTCATTTTTAGAAATTTCTTGAACTGGTTCGACTTCTTCTAAATGTGAAACGTCTTTAGGTTGCTCTTTTTGACGCTTTTCTTTTTCTAGTTGTTTAGCTTTCGCTTTTTCTTCTCTTTTTTGTTCAAGATTTGTCATTTTTGATTTAGTTTTACTTTGTGCCATATCAAATGCTGATTTCGTAATATCACGATGTCTTTTCTTCATGATTAAAATGACACTAGAAAGTAAAACGAGAATCGTTAATAAACTATATCCAAAGACAGAAATAAGCTTGCTTATGACATTAAACGCATAATAACCAATATAACCACCACCGTTAAAGTAAAATGCATTTCGTTCTAAACTTGAATATGTTTCACTCAAGGTTGTCTTAAACGTATTAAACGATGGATCTTTGAAATATAATACTAACTGCATAATAAACAGCAATGCTACTTGAAAGACGAGCAATCCGTTTACTCTTCTTGTGAATTTTAATTTACCATTCACTGTTATTAATAGTGAAATAATCGCTATCAGTATATAGGTGAAGTATTTTGAGAATCCAAATAAGAAATGAAAGAAGCTATCAATCATTAAACCTATAAATCCTAATTGAAAAATACCTAACACGAGTAAAAACAACACAATCATCTGTATGACGTATTTTAGTGTATTATCTTTTTGCTTTTTCTTGCCACGTGTTGTTTTTCTTTTACGTGTTGCTGGCTTCTTCTTTTGTACCATTTTTGAAATAGCCTCCTTATCTATAATGCAAAAAGAGGCTGGGACATAAATAGATGTCTCAGCCTCATATAGTATGTAGGCAGTTAATGAACAAATAGCGTGTAAGACACATTATTTGTTCATATTTGCCGAGATGGAAAAACCCATTATATTGATATAGAATTTAGTCTCATCTCTTGACTGTTAAAAATCATCCATAAAACAATTCATTAGATTTCTGAAATAATTGGAATAATCATCGGGCGACGTTTCGTTTGTTCATAAAGATACTTACCGAGTTTATCACGCATATTTTGTTTCATTTCAGACCATTCAATTTTCTTTTGAAGTAAACCTTCTTCAACAATTTCACGGACTTTTTCTGAAGCATCGTTTAATAATTCTTCACTTTCTCTAACATAAACGAATCCACGTGATTGAATTTCAGGTCCACCAACAATTTTTCTATTTTTAGGATCTAAAGTTACAACAGCAATAAATATACCATCTTCAGCTAATAAGTGTCTGTCTCTCAAAACAATATTACCGACGTCTCCAACACCGATACCGTCAATTAATACGTTACCAGCTGTAACTTTTTCATTAGCAATCATTTTTTCGCCATCAAAGTTAACAACGTCACCTTTTTCTAGTAAGAAAATTTTCTCAGGATCTACGCCTGTTTCAGCTGCTAATTTCGCGTGTGCGATTTGCATTTTAAATTCACCTTGTACCGGAATAAAGTATTCAGGTTTCATTAAATTAAGCATCATTTTAAGTTCTTCCATACAACCATGACTAGATGCATGTGTTTTTTTGTTATTAGGCATAATATGTGCGCCAGCTTTAACTAATTCATTTAAAGTCTGACCAATAATCACTTCCATATTAGCAGAAGCTGTTGTAGAAATATAAACATTATCGCCTTCTAAAATGTTTAAAATAGGATGTCTTTGTTGAGCCATTTGGCCTAATGCTTCAATTGGTTCACCTTGCATACCTGTAGCAATAATAATTAATTCATTTTTAGGATATTTACTAATGTCATGCACAGGTACTAAAAGATTTTCTGGAATATTGAAGTAACCTAATTTACGTGCAACATTGAAAGAACTTTCTAAAGAACGTCCTAAGAATGAAACTTTACGGTTTAATTTACTAGCCGCATTCAACACTTGTTGAATACGAATAAAGTTAGATGCATAACATGACACGATAATGCGTCCACTTGCTTTTGCAAATTCATCAACCATATGACTTTCGATTACATTTTCAGGAACGTTATAGCCAGGCTTTTCCGCTTCTGTTGAATCACTTATCAACGCAAATACGCCATTTTGACCAATTTCAGTCATCTTAGCGATATCTGGTGCATAGGCACCTTGTAAACTTTGGTCGAATTTAAATTCTCCAGTATAAACGATTGCACCATATGATGTATGGATACATACACCTAAACTATCTGGGATAGAATGTGTTGTATTAAAGAATGTCACGTTAACGTTTTTAAATCTCATGACAGAATCTTTATTTACTGTATAATAACGTACTTTTTTATTGATTTTTCTTGCTTTCATATGATCTTTAACTAATGCGATCGTCAATCTTGATCCGTATACTGGTGCATCAAGCTTTTCAAGTATATAACTTACAGCACCGATAGAATCTTCATGTCCGTGTGATAAAAAGATACCTTTAAGTTTATCTTTATTCTCAATAACATATTGTATGTCTGGTATAACAACGTCTACACCTAACATTTCATCTTCTGGAAACATTAAACCAGCGTCTAACATGAACATTTCTTCGTCCACTTCAACGATATACATGTTTTTTGCAATTTCTCCTACACCACCGAGTGGTATGATACGAATTTTATCATTTTTCTTTTTTATTAAACTCAAAATTGTTCCTCCTAAATGTAGTCCCGTCCATAATATATTTATTTAATCATACCATTTATATAATCGATTATACAAGCACATACAACAGTCTTATACATATTTTAAATTAAGGAAGACAATAATTGTTATATCAGGTCATAACTTTACGATTTCTCTGTCAAAATAAACTCAGAATAAGGTGCATCCAGTAATCTTTTCGTAGCTGATTTAATATCTGCTAACTGTATTTGATTAATCTCGTGCTCGAACTGCTCATTCGTAACTAATTCATTATGAAACATGATTGAACGTGCATTTCTCGTCATTTTATTTTGGTTAGATTCAGATGCCATTAAAAAGCTTGTGACAATATGACTTTTAGCATCGTCTAATTCATTCTGTGTTATACCATCACTTAATAATGACTCGAGCACTTCCGTAATAAGTTCACTTGATGCATCAACATTTTCTTTATCAGTTGCTACATAAATTGTCAGCAAACCATCATTGTGAAAACTTTGGAAATCCGAGTAAACATTATAACATAATCCATGTTCTTCTCTTAGAACTTGGAACAATTTAGAGCTCATTGTTTCTCCTAAAATCGTGTTCAATATATTCGTTGCATAATAGTGTTCGTCATTATAACTTGGTGCATCATAACTTCTCATAAAATGCGTTTGTTCTAGCTCGTTTTTATAATATGTTTCTTTCTTCTCAACAAAAGTCATGCTTTGTTCTTGTTGATTAACTGGTATTTCAACCCCATCAGATAATTGCTTAAGCAATGTTTCTTTCATAGATTCGCTATAAGCACCTGCAACTGAAACAATTAAACGATTACTTTGATAATATTTTTTATGGAAATCAACTAATGTATCTCTATCAATTTGATTGACACTATCAGGCGTACCAAGGATCATTCGTCCTAATGGTTGGTCTTTATAAATTTCATGTTCTAATTTATCCATTAACCACTCTTCTGGTGTATCTTCAATCATTTTAATTTCTTCTAAAATGACTTTTTTCTCACGAACAATTTCTTCTTCAAGAAATAGCGGGTTTTTAACCATATCTATAAGTAAATCAATTGCTTTATGTTCAAATCTTTTTAATGTTTTACAGAAATAACACGTATACATTTTTGTCGTATATGCATTGTTATAGCCACCAATTTTATCAAATTCATTTGATAATTGCTGTCTCGTATAGTGTTCACTACCTTTAAACAACATATGTTCCATAAAATGAGCAATACCTTCTGGATAATCACCTTCATCACCCGTTCCAGTATTGACATAAACACCTACACTAATTGTTTCACTGTTAGGAACTTCTTCAAAAATCACAGTCGTCCCATTATTCAGTCGTTGTAAATCAGCCATATTTATTCACCTCAAAATAAATAGGGACACGTCAATGTCCCTCTATTAGTAGACATACATACTTTCATAACCTCTCTTGCCTAGGGTACAGTCTCAGCCTGTAGTCTTCGACTTGTACTATTCCCTCAGGCGTATCGGTTATAAAAGTATTTTATATGAAGCAATCATTAAATTAAAACCTTTCTTGTTATAAGTATTGAGAAGTATTATGTACATGTATAATCGCAGTATTTGCACCTTTAGTCAGAACTGCTAATAACGGTATCAGTATTTGCACTTTTAGTCAGAACTGCTAATAACGGTATCAGTATTTGCACTTTTAGCCAAAACTGCTAATAACGGTATCAGTATTTGCACTTTTAGCCAAAACTGCTAATAACGGCACCAGTATTTGCACTTTTGACCAGAACTGCTAATAACGGTATCAGTATTTACACTTTTGAACAGAACTGCTAATAACGACACCAGTATTTGCACCTTCAGCCAGAACTGCTAATAACGGTATCAGTATTTACACTTTTGAACAAAACTGCTAATAACGGTATCAGTATTTGCACCTTTTGCCAGAACTGCTAATAACGACACCCTTATTCATACCACTACTAACATATGTCATGTAACTTCTTGTTCTACTTACTCATAAAAAATGCCAACAAAATCTATGACTTTGTTGACACTTTAAATTTCAGATTTTAATGATTGTCAATGTCCCTATCTGAATCATTTCTTTTATTATTTTTGTTCTTTTTCTTCGTTTAACAACACTTTGCGTGATGCGTTTACGCGTCCTTGACGGTCAATTTCAGTTACTTTTACTAAGAATTGGTCGCCAATTTTAGCTACATCTTCAACTTTGTTAACTCTTTCGTTAGAGAATTGAGAAATATGAACAAGGGCATCTTTACCTGGGAAGATTTCAACAAATGCACCGAATTTTTCGATACGTTTAACTGTTGCCATATAAATTGCACCGACTTCAGCTTCTCTTGTAATATCTTCAATAATTTGTCTAGCACGATCGATCATTTCTTTATCTTTAGATCCGATAAATACTGTACCGTCTTGTTCGATATCTAATTTAACACCTGTTTCATCAATGATTTCATTGATTTTCTTACCACCAGGTCCAATAACATCTCTAATTTTATCTGGTTTAATATGCATAATTTCAATTTTAGGTGCATATTGGCTAAGTTCTTCTCTAGGTTCTCTTAATGTTTCAAGCATATGATTTAAGATATATAATCTACCAATTCTTGCTTGCTCAAGTGCTTCTTTTAAGATTTGTTCACTTAAACCATCGATTTTGATGTCCATTTGAATAGCAGTGATACCTTTTTCTGTACCTGCAACTTTAAAGTCCATATCACCTAGTGCATCTTCCATACCTTGAATATCAGATAAAATTGTGTAGTTATCATCTTTAGTAATCAAGCCCATTGCGATACCTGCAACTGGTGCTTTAATTGGCACACCTGCATCCATTAAAGCTAAAGTTGAACCACAAATTGAAGCTTGTGATGATGAACCATTTGATTCAAGTACTTCTGAAACAACTCTTATTGTATAAGGGAATTCTTTTTCATCAGGAATAACTTGTAGTAATCCACGTTCACCTAATGCACCGTGACCAATTTCACGACGTCCTGGTGCTCTCACTGGTCCTGTTTCACCAACTGAGAAGTTAGGGAAATTATAGTGATGCATGTAACGTTTTTGTTCTTCTGTACCTAGACCATCAATGATTTGATGTTCACCTAATGCACCTAAAGTCGCAACTGAAAATGCTTGAGTTTGTCCACGTGTAAATAAACCTGAACCATGAGCTCTAGGTAATAATCCAACTTCAGAAGACAATGGTCTGATTTCTTCAGGATTACGTCCATCTGGTCTCACTTTATCTTCAGTAATTAAACGACGCACTTCTTCTTTTACAAGTGCATCTAATACTTTACTTACATCTTTAAGAACTTCTTCGTTATCTGGATCTTCTTCGTTAGTAAAGTCATTTAGAACTTCTTCTTTAACTGCAGAAATATTAATATCTCTTTGTTGTTTTTCTTCAGTTCTGATTGCTGAAATAATATCTAAAGCTTCTGCTTTAGCACGAACTGTTTCTTCAAATGAAGCTTCAATTTCAACAGGTATAAATTCAGCTTTTTCAGGTTGAATATCTTCAATGATAGCTTCTTGGAATTCAACTAATCTTTGAATTTCTTTATGACCAAATAAAATAGCATTTAACATTGTTTCTTCAGTTACTTCTTTAGCACCCGCTTCAACCATGTTAATCGCATCTTTATGACCCGCTACTTGTAAATCCAATAAAGAGACTTCTCTTTGTTCAACATCTGGGTTGATAACAAATTCGCCGTCTACTAATCCTACGTTTACACCTGCAATTGGTCTTTCAAACGGAATATCTGAAACAGATAATGCCATTGAAGAACCGATCATAGCTGCCATTTCTGGTGAACAGTTTGGATCAACACTCATTACGATAGAAATAACTTGAACATCATGTCTGTATCCTTTAGGGAATAATGGACGAATTGGTCTATCAATTAATCTACTTGTTAAAGTAGCATCTTCACCAGGTCTACCTTCACGTTTATTAAAGCCACCAGGAATTTTTCCTGCAGCATACATTTTTTCTTCATAGTTAACCATTAATGGGAAAAAGTCTACATTTCTAGGTTCTTTTGATGCAGTTGCTGTTGATAATACAACTGTATCCCCATATCTTACTAATACTGCACCATTAGCTTGTTTTGCTAATTGGCCTGTTTCAATTATTAATGGACTTCCTGCCCATTCTGTCTTAAAGACTTTCTTCTCTTGAGACATTTATGAATCTCCTCTCATACACTTAATCTCTTATATCATACCATTATACACATATTTTTTATATTTATTTATAAAAAAATCGAAAGAAATCTGATTGATTTCCTTCGATTGAAATTACGATTAGCGACGTAATCCTAATGATTTAATTAAATCACGGTAACGTTGAACATCATTTTCACGTAAATATGTTAATAAATGTTTACGACGACCAACCATTTTTAATAATCCACGACGTGAATGATGGTCTTTCTTGTGAGTACGTAAATGTTCGTTTAAAGCAGTGATTTCTGCTGTTAAAACTGCGATTTGTACTTCTGGAGAACCAGTATCAGTTTCATGTACGCGGTATTGTTCGATTAGTTCGTTTTTTCTTTCTTGTGAAATTGCCATTGTCAATTTCCCTCCTATAATTGTATTCACCATAAACCTGAGCTGATCGTCGGAGTGTCGATAAGCCAAGGATTAGGCACTCAAATCATTATACATAACTCTTTATGTTCTTTCAAGTGATAATAACGCTTTTGCTTCTTCTTTATCTTGCTTAATTTGATTAACAAGTGCATCTATGCCATCAAATTTTTGTTCTGGTCTAATAAAATGGTGCCAATATACTTCTACACGTTCACCATATATACTTTCTTCAAAATCAAAGATATTAACTTCAATACTTATTTGAGAAACAGATGGATCATGGAATGTTGGTTTCACACCAACGTTACACACACCTTTATATGACTTATCTCTTGATTTAATTAATAATGTTACGGCGTAAACACCTTTTCTAGGTAATACATAGTCATCGCTTGGTTCAACATTAGCTGTAGGAAAACCAATCGTACGCCCTCTTTTTTCGCCTTGAACAACCATACCTTTAATAACATATGGGCGTCCTAAAGCTAAATTACAAGCTTCTATTTCTCCTAGTTCAAGTGATGTTCTAATATTCGTTGTTGAGATTTTTTCATCCTCATGTAATGTTTGCTTAGAAACGACAAATACATCAAATGGATAATCATTCTCTTGTAATGATGCCATATTTCCTTTTCCATATTTACCAAAACTAAAATCATAACCAGCAATAACAGCTTTTACATGATTTTGAATAAAATATTGGTCAATAAAATCATCTGCAGACACATCTGCAAATGTCGAAGAAAAGTTAACGACGAAACAGTAATCTACGCCTAACTTTTCAATTGCTTCAATTTTATCCGCAATAGGTGTTAAATACGTTGTTCTTTTCTTTTCAGGATTTAAGACAACTGAAGGGTGTGGATCAAATGTCATAACAGCTTTTTTTAAATGTTTATCTTTAGCTACTTTAATCATTTTTTTAAGAACTTGTTGATGACCTAAATGTATGCCATCAAAAAAACCGATAGCTAAAGCAATATTTTCATTTACAAATTGTTTAGATTTAATTGGGTGTGTAATTTCTATAACTTCCATCAATATACTCCTTTAAAGAAAAACTTTTTTCGGTTTATAAAGTGTTTCATTTTTATCGTAAGTATCCATAATAGCAATTGCTTTGTCTTCATACCAAACAACAAATTCGCCATCATGTTTACTTTCATCTATTAAAGATTTTTCTATTTTTTGTCCGTTTTGAATACGCGTTACGATATTTTTATCATGTACGGTAATTTTCGTTAAACCATTCAATCCATATTCTAATGGAAGAATCACATCTTGTAACTTATCTTGCTCAACAATTTCTCTTAAGTCATCTAATTTAATAGCTTGATTTAAAGTAAAACCGCCACTTTTCAATCTAATTAAATGAGACATATGTGCAGGATAATTTAGTAACGCACCAATTTGAGTTGCTAACGTTCTAATATATGTCCCTTTGCCACATTCGACTTCAATTTCAAATTTACAAGCATCATTCTCATAAATAATATCAGAAATTAAATCAATACTGTTAATATGCACCCTTCTAACAGGACGTTCAACTTCAATATTTTGTCTAGCATATTCATATAATTTCTTACCATTAACTTTAACAGCAGAATACATAGGTGGAATTTGTTCAATGTCACCTTCTAATTGTTTTAAAGTCGCAATCATTTCATCTTTGCCCCATAAATTTTGATCAACACGCTTCTGATCAACTATCTCACCAGTTTGGTCTTCAGTCGTTGTACTCATACCAATCGTTACTTCAGCTCTGTAAGACTTGCCACTTTCCATCACATAATCACTCACACGCGTCGCTTTCCCAACACAAATCGGTAGTACACCACTTACCTCAGGATCCAAAGTTCCAGTATGGCCAACTTTTTTTGTTTTTAAAATTTTACGAAGTTTAAATACGACGTCATGACTTGTCATACCAACTTCCTTATGAATTGCTAGAATGCCATCCAAATTTACGACCTCCATAATGTTTCTATTCTTTTTAATTTTACATGAAAATATTCATAAAAAGAAGAAATAACTCAATTTCATAAAAAAAGCGATTGTGTTGGGGACAGAATTCTGAGTAATGTCCCTAACTTGGGCGTCGCTCTATTTACCAGAATCCGGAATAATGGTAGTTAGCGCGTTCTTATTACCACAATTCAGAATAATGGTCGTTACAGCCTTCTTATTACCACAATTCAGAATAATGGTCGTTACAACCCCTCTAATCAAAAAAAGACTAAGACATCTTATAGTGTCTTAGCCTAAATTCAGATTAATCATTGCGATTTAAATCTTGAATCATGCGTTCAATTTTATTACCGTAATCGATTGATTCATCATATTCAAAATGCAATTCTGGTAAAATACGTAATTTCATACGATTACCTAATTCTGATTTAATAAAGCCTTTTGCTTTTTCTAAACCTTTAAATGTATCTTCTTTTTCTTTATCAGTACCTAATACAGTTAAATAAACTGTAGCGTGTGATAAGTCTCCTGGAAGTTCTACATCTGTAATTGTTAAAAATCCAACTCTTGGATCTTTAAGTTTATTGTTGATGATATCCATTAATTCTTTTTTCATTTGTTCGCCTACTCGTTCAGAACGAATACTCATATCTTTCACCTCTTAACATTCTCATCTCTCTATATACATTAGTACATTATAGCACATGCTTGAATGCTTAAAAAGATAATCACTCCATTAATTATTTGTTTAAATTACATTACAAAAATAAATGAAAGATTATCGAAAAATAAGTTAAAAAAGAATTCATAAACAATCCATCAATACTTCACTATATACCATCTTAGGCATGCTTAAAGATGATAATAAATGAAACAATAAATAATATTTGCAACAGTGCTCTTAAATATATATTCATCGGTACTTTTCCACCTATAGTAATATTTTTAGCATGTGCTTTCATATAGCCAGGGAACAATACAAAACATAAAATAATACCAATAACACTGAATACAAAATTAACTTTAGGAATAAACACACTTATCGCAATGAGAAATTCTAACCACCCTGTTACATACACAATCATTTTCGGATTTGGAATACTACTCGGAACCATTTTAATAAGTGAATTTCGAATAGAAGGCATAAATCTACCAATAAATGTATACATAAATGCGAAAAATATTGAAAATTGAGCGACATTCATCCACATACTTTCAGTTTGAAATATACGATGTACAATAAATCCAATAAAGCAGCCGATAAAATAAACAATCATTGTTTGCATAAGAACCACTCCAATACGTCATATTTGTAGTTCATGAATAACTTTACTGCATCCAATCTATTTACTTTCTTATTCCCTTATTGGAGTGTAAATATACATTAAAAATAACGATTCATACTTAAATGAATGTCATTAACTGTCACATAACAAGTCATCATCTATAACACAAATTTCACTTTTCTAAATAAACAGTTATGCTATATATATCAAGTATATTTATATACTTGAAGAGAATCCGTATTCTCGACTCAACAATAAAAGTGCTTATCTTCCAAAAATGGGAAGTATATCTCCAGCTAAGGTATACTTCCCATTTACATGTCAGTAAATCCAGTTATTTGATTATGATTATATTTAATAACCTTATTTGCTTCTAAAGTGTCAATTCCCATATTTAAATCTTTGGCTACTTCAACTGATAAAATATAAAATTGTTCTGTAATATTTAATAATGAATTTGTTATATCATCAACTTCACCGTGTGGATATGATTCTAACAATTTATTCCATTCAGACTTAGAAATGTATTTTTTTAATAATTTATGGTTTTTTCCAGTTGAGATTTGCCATTCAAATTTGTTACCGACTTTCCAGTCATACATAGTCAAAAGTAAATCACGCATCATATTTAAATGATCAATAGCATAAAAAATTTCTTCTATTTTAATGCCTTTAACAACATACGTTGATAACCACCAAAATTCATTAAAAACAAAATCAAACCGCTTCTGGTTAGGTTTCTTAATATGATATTTTTTATCATTTGGTTCAATTTGTTCACTAAAATACTGATCCTTATCAATTAATACCTTCAGTAAATAATCTTCATGTCTATATGCTTCTATACATTCAATTGGTATAAATCTGAAATCTACTCGCATATGATTTTCAAACAACACCATATAAAATAATTGATCCTTTATACCACTATCAGAATGCTCTCTATTACACTGTGAAATAATAGGTTCTCCAAAATTTTCAATAAATGATAAATGTTGAATAAATGTCTCATAATTATTTACGATAAATGCAATATCAAAATCTTGATATTCATCCGGTTCAATAAATTTATTAACCCTAGACCCATTCATGCAAACTGCTCTAATATCATCCTCAATCGAAGCAATATTAAAAATTTCTTCCAATACCTCACGTTCTGTTTTCATGATATCACCTACTACTCATTATGATAAATTAATTGTATAACACCTGATTTAAATTTTCTTGAATGTACTAGTTTAAGTTGTTGTCTATCTTCTATATCTATAAATAGTGGTTTTCCTTTTCCTAAAACTATAGGATGTATGGATAGTCTATATTCATCTACTAATCCATAATTTACAAATGTCGTAATTAAGCTAGATCCACCATATAACCATATATCTTTACCTGGCTTACTTTTTATTTCATTTACATGTTCTACGATATTATCTTTAATAACTTTGACATGTTTATCTTCAAACTCAAATTTCTTTGTAAAGACATATTTTTCTTTGGCATGTATGTTTTTCCACATTAATTTGTCTTCTTCTGAATCTTCTAAACTCGGTTGAAAATCTCCCCATGCTTCGTAACTTTTTCTTCCATAAAAAATTGTATCGACTTGATTTAAAAAGTCATCAAAATTCATTTCAGGATCCATAATACACCAGTCAATCTCACCATTTTCACCTTCAATAAGCCCGTCTAATGTAACAGCTAAATCTAAAATGACTTTCCTACTATTATCATCACTACTCATATATTGACCCCCAATCATCTCTTTCTATTATCATACACGAAATGATAATAGAAAACACACCACATTATTTATGATAAATGGGTGTGTCTTGATTCTAATTCTAATAATGATTGCTTCATTTCAAGTCCGCCTCTATAGCCTCTTAGTTGTCCGTCTTTGCCTATAACACGATGGCAAGGTATCACAATGTTTAATGGATTTTTACCGACTGCTGATGCAACGGCTCTAACTGCATTTGGTTTATCAATTTTATTGGCTAAATCTGAATAAGTTGTTGTTTCTCCATACGGTATTTTGGTCAATGCTTGCCACACAGTTTCGTTAAAAGGTGTGGAATTTATATCTATTTTTAAGTCAAAAGTTTTTCTTGTGCCATCAAAATATTCATTCAATTGGTCGATATATGGTTTTACTTTGTCTTGATTTTCTTTAATTTCTATATTTGAAATAAACTGATGTATTTCATTTTCTTTATCAAAAGAGCCTACAAATATGAGACCTTCATCACTTGCATAAATATCGAGTTGTTTATTAAGATGCTTAAGAATACCATGATAAATTATTTTCATCGTCTACCTCCTTTGATGAAAGTTTAAATGAATTTATTTGTAAACTCAATATAAATAGTCGTTATCATAATTAGATAGCAATATAAGGATATTTTTATATGTTATGATATTTTTGAGGTGATAGATTTGGCAATGTATTTAACTGAGAAAAGATGGCAAGACATTCAAACAAACAATAAATTAGCAAATGATGATTTTGTATATGCAGTTAAGACGACAATGATATTCTGTAAACCTTCATGCAATGCTAAATTACCTAATAAAGAAAATGTTTCAATATACCGTGACTATCACGAAGCTATAGAAAATGGTTATCGTCCTTGTAAAAAGTGTAATCCAACAGGTCAATTATTAGAAGATGAAGAATGGGTATTACAAATAAAAAATTTCACTCATCGAAATTATCATTTAAATCTTACATTAGATGAAATTTGTAACCAATGTCACGGTTCAAAATTTCATTTATCAAGACTATTTAAACAAGTAACACAACAAACAATTATGCAATATTTACATGAAATAAGAATCGAAAAAAGTATCGCATTGCTTAATGAGAATATAATGACAATTGAAGATATTAGTAGAAAAGTAGGCTATAAAACAACATCACATTATATCAAAGTATTTAAGCAATTCTATTTTATGACGCCCTTACAATATCGCAAACGGAAAAACAGCTAAGATAGCTTCCTATCTTAACTGTTTTTTAAAAGATTAACATTGTTACATACAATCCTACTAATGTAATGAATAATACGGGTATCGTTATGATAATACCTGTTTTAAAGTATGTGCCCCAAGGTATTTTAACACCTTTTTGTGACAATACATGAAGCCACAATAATGTTGCTAATGAACCGATGGGAGTAATTTTCGGACCGAGATCTGAACCGATGACATTTGCATAAATCATTCCCTCTTTAAGATGACCTACTACATCTGATTGATGGATAGCGAGCGCATCTATGAGAACGGTTGGTAAGTTATTCATAATCGATGACAGAAATGCAGCTATAAATCCCATTCCCATAATACTTGCAAATAATCCATGTTGAGAAACGTCTGTTAGTATATGACTTAAAATTGTAAGGATACCTACATTTTTTAGTCCAAAGACAACTAAATACATACCAATTGAGAATACGACTATATTCCATGGTGCACCTTTGAGCACTTTTTTAGTATGAACTGCAGGAGATTTTCTAGCAAACCATACAAATATAATCGCTACTATACCTGCAATAATTGATACAGGAATGTGTACAAAATCACTGATAAAATAGCCGATGAGTAAAATGGATAAAATTGCCCATGACATATGAAACAGTTTCAAATCTTTAATTGCTTCTTTTGGTTGTTTTAAATGACGATCATCAAATGTACGTGGTATTGACGATTTAAAGAATAACCATAATACAGCAATACTGGCCAATAACGAGAATATGTTCGGTATGAACATATGTAAGAAATATTCAACAAAGCCAATATTAAAATAGTCTGCAGAAACAATATTAACTAAATTACTCACTGTAAATGGTAACGAAGTTGTATCTGCTATAAATCCACTTGCTATTACAAAAGGAAAAATGATTTTTTTATTAAATCCTAGATGACGTACCATTGCCAATACAATAGGCGTAAGTATCAAAGCCGCACCATCATTCGCAAAAAATGCCGCAACAATTGCACCTAATATCATGATATAAACAAACATCTTTACACCATTTCCACGAGAGGCTTTAACCATATGAATCGCAGACCATTCAAAGAATCCTATTTCATCAAGAATAAGTGAAATGATAATAATCGCTATAAATGTTAATGTTGCATTCCAAACAATGCTGGTCACTTCAAATATATCTTCTATTTGTACAACACCAGTTATTATGGCAATTAATGCACCAATAAAAGCTGTTACACCGATATCTAGTCCTTTCGGTTGCCAAATAACGAAAGACAGTGTTAATACAAAAATAATGATTGCAAGTATGGTCATCATCGCTTTCCTCCTTTCATGAAAACCCCAAAATTATGTGCTATATCAAAAAAGACTGAGACAATAAATAAATAATGTCCCAGTCTCTTAAGATTTATATTAAAGTATTCACTTTATTTTCTTTCAATTTCAACCATTTTGAAAGCTTCGAATATGTCGCCTTCTTTAATGTCGTTGAATTTTTCAATTGTGATACCACATTCATATCCAGCTGCTACTTCTTTAGCGTCATCTTTGAAACGTTTAAGTGTATCTAATTCACCTTCAAAGATAACAATACCGTCACGAATAATACGTACACTTGCATCTCTTGTAATCTTACCGTCTGTTACGTAACTACCAGCGATTGTACCGACTTTAGATACTTTAAATGTTTGACGTACTTCAGCTTGACCAATAACTTGCTCTTCAAATTCAGGGTCTAATAGACCTTTCATAGCTGATTCAATTTCTTCGATTACTTTATAAATAATACGGTGTAATCTCATATCAACATTTTCTTCTTCTGCAGCACGTTTAGCACCTGCATCTGGTCTTACGTTAAATCCGATAATAATACCGTTTGATGCTGCTGCTAATGTAACGTCTGATGCATTAATCGCACCAACTGCTGTATGAATAATACGTACATTAACACCTTCAACATCTATTTTCATTAATGATGCTGCTAAAGCTTCTACAGAACCTTGAACATCACCTTTAATGATGATATTTAAATCTTTCATTTCACCTTGTTTCATTTGTTCAAACAAGTTATCTAATGAAACGCTCTTACTATCTTGACGTTGTTTTAAGATATTTTCTTGTTGACGTTTTTCACCGATTTGACGCGCTTGTTTTTCATTTTTGAATACAACAAAGCGATCACCAGCTTGTGGTACATCATGTAAACCAGTAATTTCAACAGGTGTTGATGGTCCAGCTGTTTTGATTCTTTTACCTAAATCGTTAACCATCGCACGTACTCTACCGTATGTGTTACCCACTACTAATGAGTCACCTACTTCTAAAGTACCGTTTTGTACTAATAGAGAAGCTGCAGGTCCACGTGATTTATCAAGCTCAGCTTCGATTACAGTACCTACTGCTGCACGGTCAGGGTTCGCTTTTAATTCTTCAACTTCAGAAACTAAACCAATCATTTCTAATAAATCATCGATTCCGTCACCTTGGATTGCTGAAAGTTGAACGAAGATTGTATCTCCACCCCAGTCTTCAGGATAAAGACCATATTCACCTAATTCTTGCATAACACGATCAGGATTTGCTGTTGGTTTATCAACTTTGTTTACCGCAACAATAATTGGTACTTCTGCTGCTTTAGCATGGTTGATTGCTTCAATTGTTTGAGGCATTACACCATCATCAGCTGCAACAACTAAAATTGTGATATCTGTTACTTGGGCACCACGCGCTCTCATTGTTGTGAAAGCAGCATGTCCTGGTGTATCAAGGAATGTAATTTTCTTGTTATTGTTAACAATTTGGTATGCACCAATATGTTGTGTAATACCACCCGCTTCACCAGCTGTAACACGTGTATTACGGATTGAATCTAGAAGTGTTGTTTTACCATGGTCAACGTGTCCCATGATTGTAACAACTGCAGGTCTTTCAATTAAGTCTGCATCATTTTCATCAACTTCAAAGTAATTTTCTAAGTCAGTAGCATCTACATGTACTTCTAACTCAGCTTCAATATCATAATCTGCACAAATTAATTCAACAGTTTCAGTATCTAATGCTTGGTTAATATTAGCTACGACACCAAGTAAGAATAACTTCTTAATAATTTCAGAAGCATCTTTGTTGATTTTATCAGCTAATTCACCAACTGTAATACCTTCTTCATACGTAATTAAAGATGGTGTTTCTTTAACTTCCGGTTTAGGTTGTTGCTGTTGTTGATTATGTTGTTTTTTGTTATTTTGCTTTTTATTCTTTTGATTCTTTTGTTGATGATTAGGTTTATTGTTTTGTTTGTTATTCTGTTTGTTGTTATTTGATTTATTTGTATTTGCGTGAGTAGTTGTTTGGTCTTTTTTAGCAGAATCCTGCTTTTTAAATGCTTTATCTAAAATTTTAATGTCATTCTCCTCTAATGCTTGCATGTGATTTGATACTTCTATGTTATTCTTTTTTAATTCATCTATGATTGCTTTACTCTTTACATCGATTTCTTTTGCATACTCATATATTCTCTTTTTACTCATATACTCACTCCTCATGAAAATCATGAATCATCGTTTTTAGCTTTTTGCTAAATCCAATGTCAGTTATGCCCAACACCACTCTGCTTTCTTTTCCAATTGCGTAGCCTAATTCATAGCGTGTAGCAAAAGTTAAAAGTGTTACATGATAAGTTGCACATTTATTTTTTATAGTTTTTGTAACATTTGCTGCAGCATCTTCTGAAAGTATGACAAGTTTAACATTGCCTTTTCTTAACTCACTTATGACAATTTCTTCGCCAGTCTTAATCTTTCTAGCTCTTGTTGCCAGACCAAGAAGATTTAAAATTTGATCTTTCTTTTCTATACTCATTTAGGTATACGCTCACGGTAAATTAAACGAATGATTTCTTTATATACAGGTTCAAGTGTTTCTTTATTACTGTCAAAATAACGTTCTAACTTTCCTTGTTTCTGTGCAGTTTCAATAACTTCTAGATCTTTAGAAACATATGCACCGCGACCTGGTGCTTTACCTGTCGCATCTGCTGTTATTTCGCCTTCTTTATTTTTAACGACACGAATCATATCATTTTTAGGTTTCATTTCATTTGAAAGTATACATTTACGCATTGGTATCTTTTTCTTTTTCATGATAAAAGCACCTCACTTTATGATTCTTCAGTTGAAATAATGCCTGCTTCTCTTGCATCAGTTTCTGATTTAATATCAATCTTCCAACCTGTTAATTTTGCAGCAAGTCGTGCATTTTGTCCACGTTTACCGATTGCTAATGATAATTGATAATCTGGTACGACAACTGTAGTCGATTGATTTTCTTCGTCTACAATAACTTCTACAACTTGTGAAGGACTTAAAGCATTTCTTACGAATACTTTTGGATCTTCGTCCCACTCAACGATGTCGATTTTTTCGCCACCTAATTCATTAACGACTGCTTCAACACGAACACCTTTAGCACCAACACATGCACCTACAGCATCGATATCGCCATTTTCTGAAGTGACACTAATTTTAGAACGGTCTCCAGCTTCACGTGCTACAGATTTAACAATAACAGTACCGTCATAAATTTCAGGAACTTCTTGCTCGAATAAACGCTTTAATAAACCAGGATGTGTACGTGATACAAAGATTTGAGGACCTTTAGTCGTTTGTTCAACTTTATTCACATATACTTTAATACGTTCATTTGGTAAATATTGTTCATTTGGACTTCTCTCAGCTTCAGAAAGTACAGCTTCAGTACGGCCTAAATTAACATACACATAACGGTGATCGACTCTGTCGATAACACCTGTTACAATGTCATCTTCTTTATCAATAAACTCATCATAAAGAATGCCTCTTTCAGCATCTCTTAAACGTTGCATAACTGCTTGTTTAGCTGCTTGAGCACCAACACGACCGAAATCTTTAGGTGTAACGTCTTCTTCAAAGACATCTCCAATTTCGTATGCTGGATTTGTAACTAACGCTGTATCTAATGCTACTTGATCTCTATAATCTTCAACATCTTCTACAACATCTTTTCTTGAAATAACTCTATAAGTACCTTCATCAAGATTCAATTCGATTCTAACATTTTTGGCACTGTCATAGTTCTTTTTGTAAGCTGTGATTAAAGCCGCTTCTATTGCATCAATAAGTACCTCACGAGGTATTCTTTTTTCCTTTTCAAGGTATTCAATTGCAAGTAATAATTCATTACCTTTCACAATGTATCCTCCTTTATATTATAACATTACTGATCGACGTGCTTTAGCGATTTTCTTGCGTGGCAACGTGACATTTTTAGTTCTTGTTTTAATTTTCACTTCTAGCGTTATAGATGTTTCAGTAACTTCTTTTAAAACGCCTAACCATTCTTTATCTCCTTCAACAGGTTCGTATAACGAGATAAATACGGGTTGTTCAATTGCATTTTGATAGTCTTTTTCTTTTTTCAATGGGCGTTCTGCACCAGGTGAAGATACATCCATGAAATAAGGTTCTTTAATAGGATCTTCTTTGTCCATAACTTCACTAATCTTTTCAGAGGCAATTGTGCAGTCGTTCAAATCAACGCCACCGTCTTTATCAATTGCAATACGTAGATAATAGTCTGATCCCTCTTTGACATATTCGACATCTACAAGTTCATAATTTAAATCTTCAAGTATTGGTTGAATAATTTCCTCAACGTGTGCTGCAACTTTACTCATAATGACCTCCCTCTTAATACAAACAGAAAAGAGCGGGAAATGTCCCACTCTTTAAACGTCAGAGTATTATTTTAAGCAATAACAGTATATCACATAATGGCGCTATGCTCAAGAACATGCATTATAAATCAAATATTGAAAGTTGAGCTTTATCAGGCATATTTGGTAATGATCCAAGTTCATCGAGATATTCGATGATTTTTTGAGATACACCTGCTTTTTTATTAAGGTCTTCTTTAGCTAAGAATGGACCTTCTTCTCTTGCTTCAACGATACGTTTCGCAACGTTTTCACCTAGTCCAGGAACTGCGATAAATGGTGGAATAAGTGAATCACCTTCAATTTTGAATTCAAACGAATCACTTTTCTCTAAGCTGACTGGTTGGATTTTGTATCCTCTATGTGCCATTTCATTTGTTATTTCTAAAACTGTTAATACATCTTTTTCTTTTTTAGCTAATTCATGGAATCGGCTATAATATTCTTTCACCGTTGATTTAATAGACTCTTTATCTTTTGTCATTGTTTTTAAATCAAAGTCTGTCGCACGTACTGTAAAGTAACTTGCATAATAGAACAACGGATGATGAACTTTGAAGTATGCAATTCTTAATGCCATTAGAACGTATGCAGCAGCGTGGGCTTTAGGGAACATGTACTTAATTTTTTTACATGATTCTAAATACCAATCTGGTACATTATTTTCTTTCATAGCTTCTTCGAATTCATCTGTTAAACCTTTACCTTTACGAACTGCTTCCATAATTTTAAAGGCAAGTGATGGTTCTAAGCCGTTATACATTAAGTAAACCATAATATCATCACGACAACCGATAACACTTGATAAATCACATGTACCGGATTTGATTAACTCTTGTGCGTTTCCTAACCAAACGTCTGTACCGTGTGATAATCCAGATATTTGAACGAGCTCTGAAAAAGTAGTTGGTTTCGTATCTTCAAGCATTTGTCTAACGAATCCTGTACCGAATTCTGGCACACCAAATGTTCCAGTCTTACAAAGAATATCTTCTTCTGTTACACCTAATGATTCAGGTGTACTAAAGATTTTCATTGTTTCTTTATCATCTACTGGTATTGTCTTAGGATCAATGCCTGATAAATCTTGTAACATTCTAATCATTGTTGGATCATCGTGTCCTAATATATCCAATTTCAAAATATTATCATGGATAGAATGGAAGTCGAAATGCGTTGTTTTCCATGGTGATTTTTGATCGTCGGCAGGGTATTGGATTGGTGTAAAATCATAAATATCCATATAATCTGGTACAACAATGATACCACCTGGATGTTGCCCGGTTGTTCTTTTAACACCGGTACATCCTTTAACAAGTCTATCAACTTCAGCTGCACGTTTATGAATACCTTGATCATTTAAATATCCTTTAACATAACCAAAAGCTGTTTTTTCAGCAACAGTACCGATTGTACCTGCTCTGAATACTTTGTCTTCACCGAACAGTACTTTCGTATAATTATGGGCTACTGGTTGATATTCACCACTAAAGTTCAAGTCAATATCCGGTACTTTATCTCCTTTAAAACCTAAGAATGTTTCAAACGGTATATCTTGTCCTTCTTTAATCATATCAACATGACATTTTTCACATTGTTTATCTGGTAAGTCGAAACCTGATCCGACTGAACCATCATCAAAGAAATGACTTTCTTTACAAGATGGGCAAATATAATGTGGCGGCAATGGATTCACTTCAGTTATTTCAGTCATTGTCGCAACAAAACTAGATCCGACAGAACCACGCGAACCAACTAAATACCCATCATTCAATGATTTCTTAACTAATCTTTGCGAGATTAAGTAAATAACCGCAAAACCATTTCCGATAATACTTTCTAATTCTTTTTCAAGTCTATCAATTACGATTTGTGGTAAGTCTTCACCATATAATTTTCTAGCATTCTCATAACTCATTTCACGAATTTCTTCATTCGCACCTTCCATATTAGGTGTATATAATTCATCCCTAATCGGTATTACTGTTTCGAGTCTATCTGCTAAGTCGTTCGTATTTTTCACAACGATTTCATATGCTTTTTCTTCACCTAAGAAGTGGAATTCATCTAACATTTCATCTGTTGTTCTAAAGTGTGCTTCAGGTAATGTTTGTCTATTCAATGGATTACCTGGTTGAGAAGCGATTAATATTTTTCGTGCAACAGCATCATGTTCGTATAAATAATGGGCATTTCCTGTTGCTATAACTGGAATATCAAGTTTCTCACCAACGCTTAATATACGAGTATATATTTCTTCCATCGTTTCATTATCTTTAATCAATTCTCTATCAATTAAATCTTGATATAACCCTTTAGGTTGAACTTCTATATAGTCATAATATTTCGCAACTTTCTCAACTTCATCTTGGTCTTTTTGCATAACCGTTGTAAACACTTCACCTTCATCACATGCACTACCTACTAGAATACCTTCTCTATATTTGTTTAATAACGAGCGTGGTATACGTGGTGTACGATAAAAGTAATCAACTAATGAGGCACTTACAATTTTGAATAAATTTTTCAGTCCGACTTGGTTTTGTACGATTAGCGTTACATGAGAAGGTCTTGCACGTTTATATGCTTCATCATTTGATAGCTTCTCGTTTATTTGATTATGATTATGAACATTGAGTTCTTCTAACTGTTTTAACATCTTAATAAAGATATGCGCTGTTGTTTCCGCATCATAAATCGCTCTATGGTGTTGTGTAAGTTCTACACCATATTTTTTAGCTAAGAAATTCAATCCATGTTTACCATATTCAGTATTCACTGTACGTGATAATTCAAGTGTATCGATAACACCATTTGTCGTAGCACCAAGTCCGATACGTTCAAAACCTGTATCTATAAAGCCCATATCAAATGATGCGTTATGCGCAATATATATTGCGTCTCCAACCCATTCATGGAAATCTTTTAGAACTGTTTCGATATCAGGTTGTCCACGTAACATTTCGTCTGTAATACCAGTTAAATTTTTAATTGTTTCTGATAGACGTTCTCCTGGGTCAGAAAAACGTTCAAAGGTATCAATTACTTCGCCATCTTTAACCTTAACGGCCGCTAATTCTATAATTTGATCATATTGACTTGAAAGTCCTGTTGTTTCGACGTCAAATACAATATACGTTGCTGTCTTAAGCGGAATATCTTGTGACTTGTACGCAATCGGCACACCATCATCTACAAGCATACCTTCCATACCATAAATCATTTTAATACCATTTTTCATTGCTGCTGCATGCGCATCTGGATAACCTTGAACACCATTATGGTCTGTTATCGCGATTGCTTTATGTCCCCATTTAGCCGCTTGTTCAACATACTTACCGATATGTGTTATCCCATCCATTTGACTCATAGATGTATGTAAGTGAAATTCAACTCTTTTTTCATCTGCTTTATCAAGTTTAGGAGACTTCTTAATTTCATGGATATCCGTCATCATCATCACTAAATCACGTATAAATTGATCTTGTTCAATTCTACCTTGCGCTCTAACCCATGTACCTACTTTTAAAGCTTTAAAATGTTCAAGGTCATCTTTACCTTTTCTCGTAAACATTTTAAGTATAAGTGAATCGGTATAGTCCGTAATTTTTAATGTGACAATATGTCTACCACTTTTAAGCTCTTTCATTTCGATATCAAAAATAACACCTTCAAGTGCTACTTTGAACTCTTCTTCGATAATATCTTCTATTTTACGAATAGAATCTACAGGAATGTCTTTACCAATTTGACATCGTGATACAGCATTTTCATTATCACTAGATTCTGCTTTTTCTTTCTTCATACGTTCCATTTTTTCTGATGCAATTCGTGCAGCTTCTTCATCTTCTTGTTGGATGTGCGCTTCAAATGATTCAAGTTCTCTTCTCATTTGTTCTTCATTATCCATCGTTTCGAATATAACACGACTTATTTGAAAGCCACATTTTTGGAGCGCTTTTACTAATGAACCATTAACACGCTTATCGAAATAATCGCGTTCAATATCATTGTTCACTTGAACTTTCACGATATCATCAGCAAAGATAATAGGCTTTTGTTTAAGTTGATGTTTCACTTTATCACTTAATTCAGTACCATCAATACAATGTGGAATGTATTTCAATATATGTTCATCTATTTGTTCTTTAGTTGTCACTTCAATTGTCCAATCAACTTGCGCAATACTACTAAAAGCACTTTTCAGTTGATTTGTAAAAACAAGATACATTTCACTTGATAAATAATATGGCAACTTAATGTAGAAATGCCACAATCTTTTTGATTGGGACACATCAATTCTTGTAAGTTCACCTTGTTCTACGACATCTTTATCAAGTTCATCTGTTATGTTCATTTGCGTGAGAAGCGTTTGGAATTTCTCTTGCCCTGTCATTGACACTTATACGACCACCTTCATCAAAATGAAAAAGAGGCTAATCATTAAATAGCCTCTTTAAATATCTTATATTATATCAGATTTAGTTGTTTTTATCAGTCTATTTTACTGCATCATAGAAAGTAGCAAGTACTTCATCTAATTCATCAATATGGACTTCTTTACTTTCTGAATTATCACGACGTTTTACTTCTACGATACCTTCTGAAGCTTTCTTACCAACCATAACACGTACTGGTAAACCTATTAAATCTGCATCATTAAATTTAACCCCAGCACTTTCTTTACGGTCATCATATAAGACATCATATTTATTTTGCAATTGTCCATAAAGTTGATCTGCTAATGTTTGTTGCTCTTCTTTTTTAGGATTAATCGCAATTAAATGTACTTCATAAGGTGCAATAGCTTTTGGCCAAATAATCCCTTTATCATCATGATGTTGTTCGATTGCTGCTGATAATGTTCTAGAGATACCAATACCATAACAACCCATAATAAGTGGTTGTGCTTTACCTTGTTCATCTAAGAATGTCGCATTCATACTTTCAGAGTATTTCGTTCCAAGTTTGAAGACTTGACCAACTTCAATACCTTCAGCGAATTTCGCAACTCCTAAATCACCCGGTAATGCTTCTTCTTCAAGAATAAATCTAAAGTCTCCATATGCTTCAATCTTAAAGTCTCTATCTACGTTCGCATTAATAAAATGATAACCTGTTTCATTCGCACCAACAGCTAAATTATTAATATCTTGAACGAAATTGTCTGCATAAATTTTGATTTGGTCTACATTAACTGGTCCTAGACTACCTGGCTTAGCACCTAAAATATTCACGATTTCAGACTCAGTTGCCATTTCGATATTATCTGTTTTGAAATATGATTTTAACTTAACATCATTTACTTCATGATGACCTCTAATTAAAATCATGACATACTCATCATCAACTATAAGAATCATTGATTTAATAATTTTATCTAAAGTCACATTTAAAAAGTCTGCTAATGCTTGTGCTGTCGTCACATTAGGCGTTTCCACTTTTTCTATATCTTTTAATGGTGTATGTTCATGATTAGGTGTATAAGCTACTTCAGCTTTTTCAATATTTGCAGCATAGTCACTTGTTTCACTATAAACAATTGTATCTTCACCAATATCAGCTAATGCCATAAACTCATGCGTGTGGTCTCCACCGATAGCACCAGAGTCAGCAAGTACTGGTCTAAAGTTTAAACCTACTCTTGTAAAGATATTATGATAAGCATGATACATATCTTGGTATGTATCATCTAATGAATCTTCATTAGCATGGAAAGAATAAGCATCTTTCATAATAAATTCACGGCCACGTAATAATCCAAATCTTGGACGTTGTTCGTCTCTAAATTTTGTTTGAATTTGGAATAAAGTGATTGGTAAACGTTTATAAGATTTCAATTCATCTCTTACAAGAGAAGTCACAACTTCTTCATGTGTAGGTCCTAAACTAAATTCACGTTTATTACGATCGTGCAATCTCATTAACTCTGGACCATACGCATCCCATCTACCTGATTCTTTCCAAAGTTCAGCTTGTTGTAACACAGGCATAAGCACTTCTACGCCATCGATTTTTTCCATTTCTTCACGTACAATTTGCTCAATTTTGTTGAGTACACGTTTTGCAGTTGGTAAATAGCTATATATACCTCTTGCATTTTGTTTAATCATACCTGACTTTAATAAAAGTTTATGACTAATTGCTTCCGCTTCTGCAGGAACTTCTCTTAATGTTGGTATAAATATTTTCGACTGTTTCATAAGTTTCCTCCTATAAGCTACATGAAGTACCTTTGAATATCATTCCATGTAACCATAATCATTACAAATATTAAAAATACAGCACCAATTGAAAGCATAACCATTTCTGCTTTTTTATTAATCGGTCTTCTGAAAATCATTTCATAAATAACAAATAATAATCTTCCGCCATCTAAAGCTGGAATAGGTAATAAATTCATAATACCTAAGTTAACACTTAATAACGCTGTGTAACCCATTAATGTAATAAATCCTTGCTTCACAATAGAATCTACATTGCTATATATACCAACAGGTCCATTTAACATATCAAAGGAGAATCCACCCGTGAATATGCTCGTAATCAAGCCAAGAACTGCTTGGAATATTAATTGACCTGCCACTATTGTTTTTTCAATACCTGCAATTAATGGACCAAACACTGTGTGTTCTGTCGGTTGTGCAACTCCAATAATGTATCGTGTTTCATATTTACCTTTACTAACTTCTAGTTTATCTTTTTTAGCTGCTACTTTGAAAGTCTTTTCTTGACCATCACGATTAACTTTGATTTCTACAGGTTCAGTTTTCTTCTCTTTAAAAATAGGTTGTAAATCTGTAAACTTTTGAATTTTTTGTCCATCTACTGATAAAATTTCGTCACCTTTTTTAATACCTGCAGTTTGTGCAGGAGCACCGTCTTCTAAATCTCCAAATACTGGTTCATTCGTTGGCACACCATTCCAATAAGCAAGCCCAATAAAAATAACAAAAGCAAGAATAAAATTAAATAACGGACCTGCAAATAAAGTTAAGAATCTTTGATAAGGCTTTTTAGACATTAATTGTCTATCTTTAGGTGCAATTTGTATTAAATCTCCACCTTGAACAAAGTAAGCTTCTCTCGCTATTTTAAAATGATGTCTTTCTTCATCGCTTGCTGTAATACCTTCAATGAAAATATCATTTTCGAAATCACTATCTTTAATTTCAATATGTTCAATTTGTTGGAATTTATGTTGATCATCCATAATAACATGTGTTATTTCGTTTTGATCGTTTAATTTAATTGCGATATGCATACCTGGTGTTAATGGATTTTGTTCTAATCCATCTCCAGCCATTCTGACATAACCACCTACTGGAAGTAGTCTAATTGTATAAAGTGTTTCATTTTTCTTATATGAATATATTTTAGGTCCCATACCTATGGCAAACTCTGGGCACATGATACCTGCACGTTTCGCAAAGAACATATGTCCATATTCATGTACTGTCACTAATAGTCCAAATACAAAAATAAATGCTAATATTGTATAAATCACGCCTACACCCCGTAATCCTTAGATTTATATGTAGCATCAATTTTTAGAATCGTTTCTAAATCTGGATGCTCAATAACTTCATGGTTTTTCATTGCTTCCCCAATCATGTCTTCAATTTCCAAAAATGTTATTTCATTGTTCAAGAACTTATTTACAGCTACTTCATTCACAGCATTTAAAACAACGGGCATTGTACCACCTATTTTAATGGCTTCATAAGCATACTGTATACATTTAAAGCGATCGAAATCCATTTCTTTAAAATTCAACTGTCCGATTTGAGCTAAATTTAATTTTTCTGCATCTCTTGTATATCTTTCTGGATATGTAAATGCATATTGAATGGGTGTTCTCATATCTGGTGTACCCAATTGTGCAATCACGCTCGTATCCTTAAATTCAACCATAGAATGGATAATACTCTCTTTATGTAAGACAGTTTCAATTTGGTCAATATCTAAATCAAATAACCATTTTGCTTCAATGACTTCTAAACCTTTATTCATCATTGTTGCAGAATCTATCGTAATCTTTTGCCCCATAGACCAGTTAGGATGGTTGAGCGCTTCATCACGTGTTACAGATTTGAGTTCTGCACGTGTTAAATCACGAAATGATCCGCCACTCGCAGTTATGATTAATTTATTAACCTGTTCTTTCTTCTCACCATTTAAACATTGAAATATTGCTGAGTGTTCTGAATCTACAGGTAGAATGTTAACATTATGTTCTCTAGCTTTTGACATCACAAGTTCACCAGCTGCAACTAAAGTCTCTTTATTCGCTAGTCCTATATCTATACCAGCTTCTATAGCTGCGATAGTAGGTCTTAAACCTATACTACCGACAATTGAATTTAATAAAATATCGGTATTATGGTATGTTGCAACTGTTAATAAACCTGCGTCCCCATGTACAATTTCAATATTTAAATGTTTAAGTTTATCTATATCTTCTTCATTTTGAACAGATATGAGTTCTGGATGAAATTCTTCAATTATATTCTGTGCATAAGCAATGTTTTTACCGACTGAAAATGCAACTAAATTAAATTGTGATGCATGTTCTCTTATAACATCTAATGCTTGCTGTCCAACAGAACCACTAGCTCCTAAAATAGCTATATTTTTCAAAGACTTCACCCCAATTTACAATTGAAATAGGAATAGATTTAACAGCGGTAATACAAAGATAAAGCTATCAAATCTATCTAATATACCACCATGTCCTGGCATAATATTCCCTGAATCTTTCACACCGAAATGTCTTTTAAGCCCTGATTCTACTAAGTCACCTAATTGTCCAAACATACTTAATAACATCGTTAATGGAATTAATAACCATAATGATACATCCATATCAAAATATTGTCCAAAAATAACTGCAACGATTAAACTCGAGAAAATGCCGCCAATAAATCCTTCAATCGTTTTGTTCGGACTAATTAATGGCCAAAGTTTATGTTTACCAAATAATCTACCAAATATATATGCACCTGTATCAGTTAACCACACTAATAATAATGCGAATAAGATAAATTGTAAGCCATGTTCTCTTGTCTCATAGAAATACATAAAGCCTATTCCGATATATGTAACGGACATGACACAGAAAGAGGCATCCATAAAATTAAATCTATTTTTAGACATCACTGTATAACTCAACATTAAGAAACTCATTACGATTAGAAGTCTAAGTTGAACACTTATATCGTTATTAATGAGTTCTTGAGGCAATAATATTATACATAGCGAAACAGTGGACAAAAAACCTGGTATAGAAATAATTGATAAATTATTCATATTTAAAATTTCTTTTAAAGCAATAATCGCTAATAAATACGCTAACGCTATTACGGGTAATCCACCATATATTACGACTGGAAGAAATACAGCCATAGCAACAATTGCCGATATTGTTCTTGTCTTCATTTTTATCTCCTTTACAGCCCACCAAATCTTCGTTGTCTCGACTGATAAATTTTTAAACAGTCTATGAGTGATTGTTCATCAAAATCTGGCCACAGTGTCTTAGTAAATATAAATTCACTATAAGATGATTGCCATATTAAAAAATTACTTAATCTTTCTTCACCTGATGTACGAATGAGCAACTCTGGATCTGGAATATCTGAAGTGAATAAATATTTCTTTATATTATCTTCACATAGATCATCAATTGTTAAATTGCCTTCTTCAACTTCATGGTAAAGTTCTTTAACAGCATTAAGAATTTCTGCTCTACCACCATAGTTCAACGCAAACACAAGATTTAGCCCTGTATTATGTTTCGTTTTTTCGATAGCTTCTTCAATTGCATTTTTAGTATGCTTAGGCAAAGCTTCGGTAAAACCAATCGTTGTGACTTTAACATTTTTTTCGATCAATTCAGGTAGAAAAGTCTTTAAAAAATCAACAGGTAATTTCATTAAATATTTCACTTCATCTTCTGGTCTCGACCAATTTTCCGTAGAAAAAGCATATAAAGTCAAATATTTCACACCTAAATCACTTGCTTTACGTGTTATTTTCTTAACCGTTTGCATACCTTCATAATGTCCTTTTATACGAGGCATTTTTCTATTTTTAGCCCATCTACCATTTCCGTCCATAATAATTGCTATATGTTCAGGTATCGATAATTCATTGTCTTGATTATTTATTTGTTGTTTTTGCTTTATAAACTTTTTTATCATAGCGTCCTCCATCAAACAAACGCGAATTTATATGTAAAATTAATTAAACATATCGTAATACATTTTATCACAAAAAGAGTGATTCTGTTATATATAAAGAAAAAACCGTACCAAAGTCTGATTTGGTACAGCTCTTATCTTTAAACTTCCAAAATGTCATTTTCTTTTTGAGTCGTTAAATCATCTATTTGTTTGATGAAATCATTTGTAATGTTTTGAACTTCTTCAGTTTGATTTCTTAAATCATCTTCTGTAATTTCGCCATTTTTTTCTTGTTTCTTCAAATCTTCATTTGAATCACGACGAACATTACGAATTGCAACTTTAGCATTTTCAGCTTCTTTTTTAGCTTCTTTTACTAATTCTTTTCTGCGTTCTTCAGTTAATGCTGGTACTGAAATTCTAATAACTGTACCATCACTTGTTGGATTAACACCTAAGTTAGCAGCATTTATTGCTTTAAGTACATCATCAACTGATGATTTGTCATATGGTTGAACAACTAACAAACGCGCTTCAGGTACTGAGATACCTGCTAATTGTTGAATAGGTGTTGGAACACCGTAATACTCAACATTTACTCTTTCTAAAAGATTCGCATTTGCATGTCCAGTTCTAATACCAGCTAAATCTCTATTGAAACTTTCAATAGTTTTGTTCATTTTTGACTTCGTTTCTTGAATAACATCTGCCATGGAATTACACCTCAAGTTTATTTTGTAATAATCGTACCGATTTCTTCACCTTGAACAGCACGTTTAATATTTCCTTCTTCCATAATTGAGAATACAACAAGTGGGATATCATTGTCCATACAGAATGATGAAGCAGTTGAATCCATAACTTGTAATCCTTCTTGTAACATTTGAATATATGTTAATCTTTCGTATTTTTCTGCTTTAGGATCTACTTTAGGGTCAGCAGAATAAACACCATCAACATTGTTTTTACCCATTAAGATAACATCAGCCTCAACTTCAGCTGCTCTTAAAGCTGCAGTCGTATCTGTAGAGAAGTAAGGATTCCCTATTCCCGCTGCAAATATAACGACCCTCTTTTTCTCTAAGTGACGAATCGCACGTCTTCTAATATATGGTTCAGCAACTTGTTTCATTTCGATTGAAGTTAATACACGAGTATCACAATCTAATTGTTCTAAACTATCTTGTAATGCTAAAGCATTCATAACAGTGGCTAACATGCCCATATAATCAGCTGTTCCACGATCCATACCTAAATCGCTTCCAGTTTTACCTCTCCAAATGTTTCCGCCACCAACGATTACAGCAACTTCGCAATCCATTTGAGCAACTTCTGACACTTGTTGAGCGATACTTTTAATTACGACTGGGTTAATGCCAAAGCCTGAATCTCCTGCTAAAGCTTCACCACTTAGTTTTAATACGACGCGTTTATATTTAGAATTCTTAGTCATCTTGATCCCTCTCTATGCTTATAATTAGGTCTTTATATATAACGAAAGAAGACACAAAGCGTGTCTTCTTCCTAAAAAGCAATCTTAGTTGCCTTTCATTTGTCCTTTTACTTCATCAGCAAAGTTATCAGAACGTTTCTCGATACCTTCCCCAACTTCGTAACGAACGAAATCTACAAGCACGCCACCGTCTGTTTTTAAGAATTCAGCAACAGTTTGGTCTGGATTTTTAACGAATGCTTGGTCAACAGCACAGATTTCTTCTAAATATTTACGCATTCTACCTTCAACCATTTTTTCAACGATATTTTCAGGTTTACCTTCATTTAAAGCTTGTTGTTTTAAAATTTCTTTTTCGTGAGCTAATTCTTCTTCAGATACTTGGTCACGAGAAACAAATTTAGGGTTTAATGCAGCGATGTGCATAGCAACGTCTTTAGCTGCTTCTTCATTTGTTGAACCTTCAACAACAGTTAATACACCAATACGTCCACCCATGTGTAAGTACTCACCGAATGAATCGTTATCAGTTTTTGTTTTTAATGTAAATCTACGTAAAGTTAATTTTTCACCAATAGTAGAGATAGCTTCGTTCATTTTTTCTTCAACAGTTTGACCACTAGCTAATTTTGAAGCGTTTAATGCATCAACATCAGCTGGTTTAACATCAAGAATATGATCAGCCATTTCTTTAACTAAGTTTTGGAAACCTTCGTTACGAGCAACGAAGTCAGTTTCTGAGTTTAATTCAAGAATTACTGCATCGTTACCTTTAGATGCAACAAAAGTAGTACCTTCTGCAGCAATACGGTCTGCTTTCTTAGCAGCTTTAGCGATACCTTTTTCACGTAAGTAATCTACCGCTTTATCGATGTCACCATCAGTTTCTGTTAAAGCTTTTTTACAGTCCATCATACCTGCGCCAGTTTTTTCACGTAGTTCTTTAACAAGTTTAGCTGAAATAGCCATAATCTAATTCCTCCATTTATTCAAATAATATATTGTTTATCTTAAATCTTTCTAAAAAAAGGTGATAAGTTATAGAACCTTATCACCTTTTTGAAATTATGCTTCAGTAGTTTCAGTTGATTCTTCTTCAGGTGCTTGTTCTGTTTCGTTTAAGTCGATGTTTTGCTCTTCAGCAACATCTTCATTTGAAACGCCTTGTTGACCTTCTAAAATAGCATCAGCCATTTTACCAGTTAACAATTTAACAGCACGAATAGCATCATCGTTCGCAGGGATAACATAGTCGATTTCATCTGGGTCACAGTTTGTATCAACAATACCAACGATTGGAATGTTTAATTTACGTGCTTCAGCAATCGCATTACGCTCTTTACGAGGGTCTACTACGAATAATGCTTGAGGCATTGATTTCATATCACGAATACCGCCTAAGAATTTGATTAAACGGTTATATTCTTTTTTAAGTTCTACAACTTCTTTTTTAGGTAATACATCAAACGTACCGTCTTCTTCCATTTTTTCAATTTCAGAAATACGTTTTACACGTTTAGAGATTGTTTTATAGTTAGTTAAGATACCACCTAACCATCTTTGGTTAATGTAGTAGTGTCCAGCACGTTCAGCTTCTTCTTTAACTGACTCTTGTGCTTGTTTTTTAGTACCTACGAATAATACTTTACCGCCTTCTTCAGAAACAGATTTAATAAAGTTGTATGCTTCGTCAACTTTTTTAACTGTTTTTTGTAAATCGATAATGTAGATACCGTTTCTTTCTGTGAAAATGTATTTTTTCATTTTTGGGTTCCAACGGCGTGTTTGGTGACCGAAGTGAACACCTGCTTCAAGCAATTGTTTCATTGAGATAACTGCCATGATAATTCCTCCTAATTGGTTTTATTCCGCCATAAACACTTATTATAGAAACAACTTAGTTAAGTTGCACCAATCCATAATTTTCGTGATTATGTGTGAATTTGGCTTTTATAGCCGTTTTCAAATATATCATATCTTATTCTGTTCATCAAGTATTTTATTTAGATAATCCTAACTCATCTAAGAATTTTTCTTTTTTAATTCTAATGAATGTACCCTTCATACCTAAAGAACGAGATTCAATTACGCCAGCACTTTCTAATTTTCTTAATGCATTGACGATAACTGATCTTGTAATACCTACTCTATCAGCAACTTTAGAAGCAACTAATAAACCTTCAGGTGCACCAAGTTCTTCAAAGATATGTTCAATCGCTTCTCTTTCTGAATATGAAAGTGAATTAATTGCCATATTGATTGCTGCTTTATCTCTAGCTTCTTGTTCAATTTCATTATGTTTTTCTCTTAATATTTCCATACCAATAACAGTAGCTGCATATTCACCAAGTACTAAATCGTTGTCATTGAAATCTTGAGATACACGTCCAACTACTAATGTACCTAAACGTTCACCACCACCAAGGATTGGGAAAATTGTTGTTTGACTATCAACGAATAATTCTTTATTTTCTGGTGGGAATACAGTTAATACTTCTTCAATACCGATATTTGATTTCGTTTGTTCTACATGCATTAATTGATCAGTATATTCTTTAGGAATATGTCTGTCTTCTAACATTTTGATAATACGTTCATTGCTTAATAATTCATTTAAACTTGAACCTAAAATTTTACCTCTTCTTGATACGATGAATACGTTTGTCACCGTTACATCACTGATAGTTTTAGCCATATCTTTAAAGTCTACAGCAATACCTTTATGCTTTTGTAATAACGTATTTAATTCTCTTGTCTTTGATAATAAACTCATTTAATTTTTTCTCCTTTTTTATAGAATAAACGCGCTTAAATCTTTATTTGTCGCAATAGATTCTAATTTTTGATTAACATATTCAGGTGTTATATCTACAACTGCATTTGGCATATTTGAAGCTTCAAAAGAAAGATCTTCTAGCATTTTTTCAAGTATAGTATGCAGTCTTCTTGCACCGATATTATCTGTCTCTTGGTTAACTTGAAAAGCAATTTCAGCTAAACGATTAATGGCTTCATCTGTAAAGTTGATTGTCACCATCTCAGTTTCCAACAATGCTTTGTATTGATCAAGAAGCGATTGTTTCGGTTCTTTTAAAATTTTAACGAAATCTTCAGTAGTTAAACTATCTAATTCAACACGAATTGGAAATCTACCTTGTAACTCAGGTATTAAATCACTTGGTTTAGACATATGGAATGCACCTGCACCAATAAATAAAATGTGCTCAGTATTAATTGAACCATATTTCGTTTGAACGACACTACCTTCAACAATTGGTAAAATATCTCTTTGTACACCTTGTCGAGATACATCTTGTCCACCGTTACTGTTGCTCACAGCAATTTTATCGATTTCATCGATGAATACCATGCCCATTTGTTCAGTTAATTGAATTGCTTCTTCGTTAACTGACTCTTGATCAATCAATTCATTCGCAATCTCATCTGTTAAAATTTTTCGTGCTGATTTAACTGGCAAGTTTCTTTCAACTTTTTTCTTAGGCATCATTTGGCTAAGCATATCTTGCATTTGAGGGTTATTTTCCATACTCATCATGCCAAGTGTTTGTTGTTCTTGTTCTACTTTTATTTTAACGATTTCTTCTTCAAGTTCACCGTTTAATAATTGTTTTTTAATATCTTCACGTTTTGTTTTTATCTCTTCAGTTGGTGTTTCTTCAACTTCTTCTTGTTGATTGAAGTTCGGGAATTGTCCACCAAATAATGACTCTAACGGATTATTACTATTACTTTGTGCTTTTTTCTTCATGCTTGGCACAAGCAATTTCACTAATTTTTCATTAGCTTTTTGAGTTGCCTCATCAAGTACGCCTTTTTTCTTTTCTTCTTTAACAAGTCGACGACCAACTTCAACAAGGTCACGTATCATACTTTCAACATCTCGACCTACATAACCTACTTCAGTAAATTTAGTAGCTTCTACTTTTACAAAAGGTGCACCAACTAATCTAGCCATTCTTCTAGCTATTTCAGTCTTACCTACACCTGTAGGACCTATCATGAGAATGTTTTTAGGTATGATTTCGTTTCTAAGTTGTTCATCTAATAAACTTCGTCTATAGCGATTTCTTAGAGCAATTGCTACTTTACGTTTAGCATCTTGTTGACCAATGATATGATCATTTAATCGATCAACGATATCATGCGGTGTCATTTTTAATTGATTTTGTGACAACCTTAAACCCCTCCAATTATATTTCTTCAACTTTTATTTCATGGTTTGTAAACACACAAATATCTGCAGCTGTATTAAGTGAAGCTTCTGCAATTTCTTTAGCCGATAAATGAGGTGCATATGACTTAAGCGCTCTACCAGCACTTAAAGCGTAATTACCACCAGAACCAATAGCAATGATACCATCATCTGGCTCAATCACTTCTCCAGTACCACTTACGACTAATAAATCCGTCTCATTCATAACAATGAGCATCGCTTCAAGTTGACGTAACATTTTATCTCCACGCCATTCTTGAGCAAGCTCAACTGCAGCTCGCGTTAAATTACCGCTATATTCTTGTAATTTAACTTCAAATTTTTCGAATAAAGTAAATGCGTCTGCAACGCTGCCAGCGAAACCAGCAACAACTTTATCATGATATAATCTTCTAACTTTTCTTGCTGTTTGTTTCATGATGACTTGCTCACCTAATGTAACTTGACCGTCACCTGCCATTGCAGAATGACCATTATGTCTTATTGCAAATATAGTTGTAGCATGTAATGAAGAACTCATTATCAAATCTCCTTTACGCACGTGGATGTGCTGATAAGTATACTTTTCTTAATTGATCTTTTGTAACATGTGTATATTGACTTGTCGTTGATAAACTTTCATGTCCCAGTAAACTTTGAACACTTCTCATATCGGCTCCTTGATTTAGCAAATGTGTTGCAAAAGTATGCCTTAATTTATGAGGATGAATATGATACACACCTTGCGTTCTCTTAACAATTTCGTTGAGTGCATATCTTACACCACGTTCAGTTATAGGTTTACCTCTCATGTTTACTATCAAGAAATCATGATCTAAATGCATCTGACTTCTAAATTGTTCAATATAGTCAACGATTGCACTTTGACAATACTCTCCAAATGGAACGATACGTTCTTTATTCCCTTTACCTAGCACTTTGACAAATGCATAATTCAAATCAATATCACTCATTTGAATATGAACTAATTCTGACACTCGAATACCTGTCGCATAAAGCAACTCAAGAATGACGCGATCTCTTATATTCGTTTTTTTACCATCATCAAGTGTTTTAAATAGCTTTTCCATTTCTTCTTCATAGAAAAAGCTTGGTAAATGATGTTCTTTTTTTGGATGTACAAGTTGAATAAATGGATTCTGAATTTCGCTATCAACACTCATCCAATATTGATATAAAGATCTTAATGTAGAAATTTTACGCGAAACACTCGTCCTTTTATGTCCTTTATTATACAAAAACGCAAGGTATCTCCTTGCATCTTTATATTCAAATGATTCTAAAGATAAATGTTCTGATTGTAAAAAATCATTAAATTCATTCAAATCAAGTTGATATGCATTTAAAGTATGGGTGGAAAAATGTTTTTCATAAGTTAACATATCAACAAACTGTTGTTCAATTGTATGTACCATAACTCATTCCTCCCATTTTATCTGAATTGTATCACAATTCTAAAAAATCTTAAAATAATTTACTAAAGCATTACTTTAAATGAATCTAAATGTTTTAATGCACGATTTGCAAGTGTTTCATATCGTTCTTTCTTATCTTTAATACGTTTTTCTAATGTAGGTAACAAACCAAAGTTCGCATTCATTGGTTGGAAGTTCTTATTATTATTCGCATGTGTAATGTAATAAGCCATACTTCCGATTACTGTTTCTCTAGGGAAAACAATTGGGTCAAGTCCTGAAACGAGTTTACTCGCATTAATTCCTGCAATCAGTCCACTCGCTGCACTTTCAACATATCCTTCTACACCAGTCATTTGACCAGCAAAGAATAAATCTTCTCTTGATTTTAATTGATACGTTTCTTTAAGCGCGTTTGGTGAATTAATAAATGTATTTCGATGCATCACGCCGTAACGTACGATATCAACATTTTCTAATCCAGGAATTAGCGAAATAACTTCTTTTTGCGCGCCCCATTTTAGATGTGTTTGGAAACCTACAATATTATATAACGTTCCAGCTGCGTCATCTTGTCGTAATTGAACAACTGCATATGGTCTTTTACCAGTTTTAGGATCTTCTAAACCTACAGGCTTCATAGGACCAAATAATAAAGTTTTCTTACCACGTTCAGCCATTACTTCAAATGGCATACAACCTTCAAAATAAATTTCTTTTTCGAATTCTTTTAAAGGTACAACTTCAGCATTTATAAGTGCATCATAAAAAGTATTGAATTCTTCTTCAGTCATTGGACAATTCAAGTATGCTGCATCACCTTTGTCATAGCGTGATTTCAAATATACTTTATCCATGTTAATAGATTCTTTTTCAATAATTGGTGCAGCTGCATCATAGAAGTACAGTTGTTCTTCACCTGTAATATTCATAATTTGTTTCGTTAAACTTTCTGTCGTTAAAGGACCTGTTGCAATAATTGTTGGTCCATCAGGAATCTCAGTTATTTCTTCATTTTTTACAGTAATATTCGGATGATTCTTAAGCGTATCTGTAATGTATCCCGCAAAATCATGTCGATCGACAGCAAGTGCACCTCCCGCTGGTACACGCGCATTATCTGCTGCTTTTATAATTAATGAATCTAATTGTCTCATTTCTTCTTTTAAGACACCGACAGCATTTGTTAACTGATTACCTCTTAAAGAATTAGAACATACAAGTTCTGCAAATTTATCTGTATGATGCGCTGGTGTTTGTTTTACCGGTCTCATTTCATATAGATTAACATTGAATCCTCTCTTGGCAATTTGATATGCCGCTTCTGAACCTGCTAATCCAGCACCGATAACATTTATTGAAGTCATTATTTATGCCTCCTTGATTTTCGAATTTTTTATTCCATATTGAATTGTATAACAAATCTGAATTTAATCAAATGATAAAGTGATGATAAATTTTAAAAATTAGTGACGTTTTACTATTAAAACATTAAATCAAAAAACAAGTGCAAAAAGTTATCATTAAAATAACTTTTTGCACTGTATTATAACTATTTTTGTTCTTGCTCTTTATAATCACAATTTGGACATATAACTTGAGCTGTTTTTCCTTTTTTACGTTCAACAAGTACTGTTTCACATTTAGGACATGAACGATCTAAAGGTTTATCCCATGATGTATAATCACATTCTGGGTATCTTGAACAACCATAGAATACTCTATTCTTTTTAGATTTACGTTCGACAACTTCGCCCTCTTTACATTTAGGGCATTTAACGCCAATCGTTTTAATGATTGCTTTCGTATTTCTACAATCTGGGAAATTTGAACAAGCCATAAACTTACCGTATCGGCCCATTTTATAAACCATTGGTGAACCACATAATTCGCAATCCTCACCAGCTGGTTCATCTTTGATTTCAATTTTCTCCATTTCTTCTTCTGCTCTTGCTACATCGATTTTAAAGTTTTCATAGAACATATCTATGACTTTCTTCCACTCAATTTCGCCATCTGCTACTTTATCTAGCAATGTTTCCATGTTAACTGTAAAATCAACATCGATAATTTCAGGGAAGTATTCTTTAACTGACTCATGCACGATTTCTCCTAACTCTGTAGGCACAA
Organism: Mammaliicoccus sp. N-M50; assembly: GCF_022386995.1. Classification (NCBI taxonomy): domain Bacteria; kingdom Bacillati; phylum Bacillota; class Bacilli; order Caryophanales; family Staphylococcaceae; genus Mammaliicoccus; species Mammaliicoccus sp. N-M50. The sequence goes on from NZ_JAJNJA010000001.1 coordinate 254,664, forward strand.
ATCTTTTCTGGTCTAATTTTACGTAGTTTCTTTTTTGAATCGTATCGATTGTAGGTGCATAAGTTGAAGGTCTACCGATTTTTAATTCTTCTAAAGTTTTAACCAATCGTGCTTCAGTGTATCGTGGTGGTGGTTGAGTGAAATGTTGTTTTGGATCGATTTTCTCAGCCGTAACGATATCACCTTTTTCTAACGGTGGTAATTTACCTTCTTTTTCTTCATCAGTATCATCTTTAGCTTCAACATATACTTTCATGAAACCTTTAAATTTGATTGTTTGACCATTTGCTCTGAATTTCAAATCGCCTTGTGTAATATCTGCTGCAACTGTATCAGCAATAGCAGGTGCCATTTGACTTGCCATAAAACGTTCCCAAATCAATTTATATAATCGATATTGATCTCTAGATAAGAATGTTTTCATCTGATCTGGTGTACGTTCCACACTTGTCGGTCTAACTGCTTCATGGGCATCTTGTGCGCCTTGTTTACCTTTTGCTGCTTTTGTTTTAGATAAATACTCTTTACCGTACTCTTTTTCAATAAATGATGCTGCTTCAGCTTGAGCACTATCAGCTATACGTGTAGAGTCCGTTCTCATATACGTAATCAAACCAACAGTACCTTGTTTTTTCAAATCTATACCTTCGTATAATTGTTGTGCTAACATCATTGTTTTTCTAGCTTTAAAATTCAACTTACGTGATGCTTCTTGTTGTAAAGATGAAGTTGTAAATGATTTCGCAGGATATCTTAATTTTTCTTTCTTAGTAACTTGCGTAACTTCAAATTTATCCCCATCTAATTGTGTTGTAATTTTTTGTACGTCTTTTTCATTTTTTAATTTAACGGGTTTACTTTTCTCATGTAAAAACTTCGCACTAAATGTTTTAGTTTTATGTTTAAATAAACCTTCAATAGTCCAGTATTCTTCTGGATTAAAATTATTAATTTCGTTTTCACGATCTATAACGAGTCTTAATGCAACAGATTGTACTCGACCTGCCGATAAACCTTTTTTAACTTTTTTCCATAACACTGGAGAAATATTATACCCAACAAGTCTATCTAGTACACGTCTTGCTTGTTGTGCATCAACTAACTCATGTTCAATTTCTCTAGGATGCTTAAAACTATCTTTTACTGCATCTTTTGTAATTTCGTTAAATACGACTCTTGATTTTTTATTTTCATCTATATCTAATATATGTGCTAAATGCCACGCAATTGCTTCACCTTCACGATCGGGGTCACTTGCGAGATAAACGTTTTTTGCTTTTTTTGCATAGCGTTTTAAATCTTTTACAACTGGCCCTTTGCCGCGAATCGTAATATATCTAGGTTCATAATTATTTTCAACATCTACGCCCATTTGACTACGAGGTAAATCTCTAACATGCCCCATAGATGCAACGACTTTATATTTTTTTCCTAAATATTTTTCAATGGTTTTTGCTTTTGCGGGCGATTCAACGATGACAAGATTTTCTGCCAAAGTAAGTCCCCCTTGCTATTCTATTGATTACAAATGTAAATGATAAACTGATAAATTCAGCTTTGTCAATTAAAACATTTTATAAAATTTATTTTTGTTCAGTAAATATACAATAATCCTCAATGATATCTTGAGCATTTTGTACGAGCTTGGCACCTTCTTTTATTCTATTATTGCCACCTTTGCTTAGAGATTGAAAAATCGTGCCCGGGCAACAATATACATTTCTATTTTGTTCCAATGCCAAGTCTATCGTGATTAAAGAACCACTACGTTCATTTGCTTCAGTTACTAATACACCTTGTGACAATCCACTAATAATACGATTTCTTTCTGGGAAACGCCATTTTTGAACTTTCGTTGTTGGATAATACTCAGATATAACAAGATGATTTTTACGCATCAGTTCACTTATATATTGTGTCGCTTTAGGATAATGGTAATCTAAACCAAATGCAGCAACACCTATAGTTTGACCACTATACTCTATCGCTTTTAAATGTGCAAAATAATCTGCTCCCATAGCCATTCCAGAAACAACTGTAATATGAGACTTAACCAGTTCTGGGACGATAGCATCACAAATTTGTTCTGAATATTGAGTAGCCTTCCTTGAACCGACTATAGCCAATTTTTGTTTATTTTGCAATAACGACATATTACCCATTCCAAAAAGTACAAGCGGATAATCATAAATTTCCTTCAATAAAGTTGGATAACAATCCTCATCAGAAAACACCATTTGAATATTTCTTTTCTTTAATGAAGAACGTATTTTATCTATATGACTATCATTATATTTGTGATACATCGTTAATATTGTTCTCTCTTTAAAACCACTTTTATATACAAAATCAATAAAAGCAGTTCTATATGAAAGAAAATTTAACTCAGGATCATAACGAATCATCTTGTGAATTTGATTAGTCGTAAAACCACTGTAAATTAATTTTAAAATCGATTGTTGATAATCATTCATAAATGTACACCTCTTATAATGTAGATTTTTTCTGTTTTGGCTGGCGGCTAACGATCTTGTTTTGGTTTGTTGAGCGTTAGAATTTCTAACGATCTTGTTTTTCAGTCTTAATCGTTAGCGCGGGGTTCACTACTCATTTTTTTATATTTTTAACGGCTAACGATCTTGTTTCTCAGTCTTGATCGTTAGCGCGGGGGTTACTCCTCTTTTTTTAATTTTTTTAACGGCTAACGATCTTGTTTTACTTTCTTGAGCGTTAGAATTTCTAACGATCTTGTTTTTTAGTCTTGATCGTTAGCGCGGGGCTCACTACTCATTTTTCAAAATTTTTAACGGCTAACGATCTTGTTTTGGTTTCTTGACCGTTAGAATTTCTAACGATCTTGTTTCTCAGTCTTGATCGTTAGCACGACGGTCACCCCTCGTTTTTTAAATTTTTTGACGGCTAACGATCTTGTGTTAGTTTCTTGAGCGTTAGAATTTCTAACGATCTTGTTTTTCAGTCTTGATCGTTAGCACCGCATCACCTAATAAATTCTTCTAAATAATACGTCTTATACCTTTGACCTTTACTCTTAAAATGTTGATTGCATATTCTTTTTACAGTTTGAACATTATTCGCCTCACACCATTCAACTGCTTCTGGTATTGTAAATCCTTCTTTTCCTTTTATTATGGCTAGTTCCATTATGTTGAAATAGTAAATTTCCACTCTTCTAAAATTTTTCAAACAATTTGTACAAGGTATAATCTTCTTCTTTTCTTCAATTATAATAGTATGTAACTTTTTACATTCTGGACATTTTATACCTTTAGTTATCTTATTAAAAGCGACTCTTTCGACTGGTTTAAATCTATGAGAAAATATTTGCTGCTTAGCTAAAATTCGCTGAAGTATTTGTCTATCTTTTTCAATTTGTTGAGATTGAAATAGTTTTGGAAATTTATAAAATTCAGAGCGCAATAGTACTTGCGAGCGGTTTGGTATGTGGTTTCTTAGTGTAAATGTGGGATTTGAAAATACTAAATAGTGATTTATTGGTAAGTTTAGTTTTATTTCTTGAAGTATTGATTGGAGGGTACTTTTAGCTTTGTATAATTGGACAAATGGTGATGTGTAACGTTTATTATAAGAACTCTTTATATAGTTGTCATAGATTTCGAAATCGCCATAGTAGTGTTTAACTTCTAATATACTTATTTGACTGTTATGTATGATTAAAAAATCTATTTGTACTGCATTTGAAGATACAAATTCAAGATTATGGCTAAACACAATTTGGTGTTGTCGCTTTAGTAGATTTTCTACTAGTTGTTCGCCTTCATAACCTTTAAATATATTCATGATTTCAAAATCATGACTGTCTTCATTTAATCTTGATGTTATTGCATTTACATATGCTGTTTCATCGTTAAATTTCATGCCTCACTCCTGTTTGTTAATATTTTACATATATTATAGTTTATGCATTTAATATTGTCTACAAAAAAACCACTAACAAACTAAAATTCAGTTCACTAGTGGGATATATAAATTAAAACACCAAATAAGCACAGTGCTTTTCTATTGTAGAAAGACACTGTACTTATATATATGGTTATTATTTAACTGTTAGACATTTTTCGTATAAACCGTCTTCTTTTTTAATACGGTTTATAAGTGTTTCAGCGATAACAGATGGTGTATCTGCTGTATCAATACCACAGTCATTTAAAGTTTTGATTTTTTCAGATGCAGTACCTTTACCGCCTGAAATAATTGCACCAGCGTGACCCATACGTTTTCCTGGAGGTGCTGTTTGACCACCAATGAATCCTACTACTGGTTTTGTCATGTTAGCTTTAATCCATTCAGCTGCTTCTTCTTCAGCAGTACCACCGATTTCACCAATCATAACAACTGCATATGTTTCGTCGTCTTCATTAAATGCTTTTAATACATCAATGAAGTCTGTACCATTAACTGGGTCTCCACCAATACCAACTGCTGTCGTTTGACCGATACCAGCTTGAGTTAATTGATGAACCGCTTCATATGTTAATGTACCTGAACGTGAAACTACGCCTACGTGACCTTTTTTATGGATGTAACCAGGCATAATACCAATTTTACATTCATCTGCAGTGATCACACCAGGACAGTTTGGTCCTACTAAGCGAGTTTTCTTACCTTCTAAGTATCTCTTAACTTTAATCATATCAATAACAGGAATATGTTCTGTGATACAAATAGCTAAGTCTAATTCAGCATCTGCACTTTCAATAATTGCATCAGCCGCAAATGGAGCTGGTACATATATTACTGAAACAGTTGCGCCAGTTTCAGCGACTGCTTCTTCTATAGTGTTAAATACTGGTACACCTTCAACCACTTGCCCACCTTTACCAGGTGTTACCCCAGCAACGATTTGAGTACCGTATTCTAGCATTTGTTTAGTATGGAAAAGTGCTGTTGCACCCGTAATACCTTGAACTAATACTTTTGTATTTTTATCGATGTATACACTCACGTAACTCTCCGCCTTTCTTATCGTTCTTGAACTAATTTAACAATTTTTTGAGCACCATCAGCCATGATAGATGCTGGCTCGATTGCTAAACCAGATTCTTTTAAGATTTGTTTACCTTGTTCAACATTAGTACCTTCAAGTCTTACAACTAAAGGCATATCTAATTCAACTTCTTTAGCAGCAGCTACGATACCTTCAGCAATGACATCACATTTCATGATTCCACCGAAGATATTTACAAAGATACCTTCAACTTGTGAATCACCTAAGATGATTTTGAATGCTTCAGTAACTTTTTCTTTTGTTGCGCCGCCCCCAACGTCAAGGAAGTTAGCCGGATTACCGCCAAAGTGATTAATTGTATCCATCGTAGCCATAGCTAAGCCAGCTCCGTTTACCATACAACCAATGTTTCCATCTAGTGCGATATAAGATAAGTCGTATTTAGAAGCTTCGATTTCTTTTTCATCTTCTTCTTCTAAATCACGCATTTCAACGATATCTTTATGTCTAAATAAAGCATTATCATCGAAGTTTACTTTTGCATCAAGTGCTAATACTTCACCACTACCTGTTGTAACAAGTGGGTTAATTTCAACAATTGAGCAGTCTTTTTCTACAAACACATTATATAAAGACATCATTAATTTAACAGCTTTGTTAACTGATTCTTTAGGGATGTTAATATTAAATGCTATTCTTCTAGCTTGGTAAGGCATTAATCCAGTAACAGGATCAATCACTTCTTTGAAGATTTTTTCAGGTGTTGCTGCTGCAACTTCTTCAATTTCAGTTCCGCCTTCTTCAGAAGCCATTAAAGTAATTCTGTCTGTAGCTCTATCGATAACGAACCCAATGTAATATTCTTTTTGAATATCGCATCCTTCTTCGATAAGAAGACGTTTTACTTCTTTACCTTCAGGGCCAGTTTGATGTGTAACAAGTACTTTGCCTAATAATTCTTTAGCATATTCACGTACTTCATCAATTGATTTAGCAATTTTAACGCCACCAGCTTTACCACGTCCACCAGCATGGATTTGCGCTTTAACAACATATACATTTGAATCTAATTCTTTCGCTTTTTCTACTGCTTCAGCAGGTGAAAAAGCCACTGAACCATTAGGTACAGCTACGCCCATAGAGCGAAAAATCTCTTTACCTTGATACTCATGGATATTCATTCTCCATCCTCCTAATACATACAATAATGTTTGCTTACTTCTCAATTATAGAAAATGTAAGCGTTATTGTAAACAAGGAGAGTCCAATTTTACGAATTGTTAGACTAATATTTCACTTTTGATTTGATAGGTTCGAAAGTTTTACGGTGTATCGGTGTAATACCATAATTTTCGAGCCCTTCTAAATGTGATTTTGTGCCGTAACCTTTGTTTTTATCAAAATCATATCCAGGATATTCTGTATGATATTGAGACATTAACTTATCACGATATTCTTTAGCAATCACACTTGCTGCTGCTATAGAAACACTATTTAAGTCACCCTTTATAATAGATGTTTGTGGAATGCCATTATCTAGCTTCATCGCATCTATTAATAAGTGGTCTGGTTTAACTGACAATTGATCTATCGCTCGTTGCATCGCTACCTTTGTTGCTTCATATATATTGAGTTCATCAATTTCTTCAACAGTTGCAATGCCAATACCTACTGCATGTGCACGATTATATATTTCTTGTTCGAAATAAGAACGTTTAGCTTGCGATAAAGCTTTCGAATCTGTAATGCCTAAATATTGATGGTCTTGTTCAAGAATGACCGCACTTGCTACGACTGGGCCTGCAAGTGGACCTCTCCCTACTTCATCAATTCCACAAATAACAGCATCTTTGTTTGAGTCTAATACTTGTTTTTCATATTGATTCATTTGAATATATTTAAGATGAAGTTGTTCTATTTTTTCTAACTGCTTGATTCGCTTACTTAAAGCACTTTGGACACCTTTACGTTCATCTTCATTATAAGGCGATGCTTTAACTTCTTGAATCGTTAAATATTGATTAATCTCTTCAACAATTTCTTTAATGCTCTTCTGTTTCATGCATGCCATCCTTCATTTCTTCATATATATCGAAGCAGTAATGACCAATTTTAGCATTACGTAAATCTCTAATAATCAACTCAGTAACAGACTCATAATCCACTTCATTACCACGTTTTAACATGCCTCTTCTTTTACCAATTTGATCAAATAAACCAATGACGTCACCGTCTTCAGGTAATTCAATTTGATAGAATTGCTTTAATTTTTCCGGATCATGATCAATTAAAAAGTTTAATCCATATATCGCAACTTCATCTAAATGAACAATACTATCTTTAATTGCCCCTGTTAAACTCAACTTTTTACCAATGGTTTGGTCTTCAAATTTCGGCCATAAAATCCCTGGTGTATCTAACAATTCTAATTCTTTTCCTACTTTAATCCATTGTTGTTTTTTCGTCACACCCGGTGTATTACCTGTTTTAGCAATTGATTTTTTGGCTAATTTATTGATAAGTGTGGATTTACCTACATTCGGAATACCAACTATCATAGCTCTGATTGCTCTCGGACGAAGACCTTTACTTTTTTCTCTATCAAATTTTTCTTTAGTGGCAGCTTGTGCAGCTTTCATAAGCTCACCTAAATGCTTACCATGTTTCGAATCAATTTGAACTGGGAAAAAGCCTTGATTTTTAAAATATTGCGTCCATTTATCTGTCTCACTTTGTTTTGACATGTCTTTTTTATTAAGTATTACAACACGAGGTTTTTGTTTAACAATGTCATCAATCATTGGATTTCTTGAAGATAGCGGAATACGTGCATCGACTAATTCGAATACCACATCTACCATTTTTAATTGTTCTGTTACTTCGCGTCTCGCTTTGGCCATATGACCTGGAAACCATTGAATTGTCATTTATATTTATCCTTTCTTATCTTAAACTATCGAAATATGATATATTAACCATATCTATATAGGAGGTTTGTTATGTTTATTTCAATTATAGTTCCTCTTTATAATGAGGAAACTAACATCTCTATTTTACATGAAAAAGTATCAAACGTCTTTTTAAATTTGCCACATCAATTTGAAATCATTTTTGTTGATGATGGTTCTACAGATACTTCACTAAATTTAATTCAATCACTATCAAAAAAAGACGAACATGTTAAATACATATCTTTCTCTAAAAATTTCGGCAAAGAATCTGCTATGTATTGTGGACTTGAGCACAGTATAGGAGATGCTGTTATTATTATGGATTCAGACCTTCAACACCCACCTGAGATAATCCCACAAATGATCGAATTACACCTTGAAGGCTATCAACAAGTCGTCGCATTACGCAATCGCGACAAAGAGTCGTTTTTAAAAAGAATCCCAGCTAAAATTTTCTACAAATTATCTAGAAATATGATTGATGTTAAATTAAAAAGTGGTGAAGGTGACTTTCGCTTAATATCTAAAGAAGTTGTTGAGTCTATCATTAAAATGACAGAGTACAATCGCTTCTCTAAAGGTATATTTGAATGGGTTGGTTTTAATAAGACAACTATTACATATAATCATCTAGATAGAAATCAAGGACGTTCTAAATATTCCAACTTTAAATTAATCGATTACGCAATTGATGGTATCGTTAGTTTTAATAATAAACCGCTTCGACTATGCTTTTATTTTGGTGGTATTACAATGTTTATCTGTCTTCTATATATTTTAATTACATTTATAAATATTATGATACATGGCATCGAAGAACCTGGTTATTTCACAATTATTTCCGCCATTTTATTCTTAGGTGGTCTTCAATTATTTAGTTTAGGTGTTATAGGTGAATACATTGGTCGTATTTATTATGAAACAAAAGATAGACCAAAATATATTATTCAACAAACAAACCTTAAATCTCATGAATAACACATATAGGTGAATCAAATGATAAATAAAATAAAAACATTTTTGAATAACAACGCTATTTTCAAATACATTTTACTTTTCGGTGTCTTAGCCATTTTAGGGCATAGTTATATACTATATCGCTATTTTAAAGATGGTATTATTTTCACTGGTCCAAATGATGGTATCGAACAAATGTTGCCAATTCAAATGTATCTATATGAACATTGGACACACGGAACATTTTTCTATTCAACTGATTTAGGTCTTGGTGGAGATATGTTTATGGATTTGTCCTATTACTTCTCTACGAATATTTTGTTCATTATCAATGTCATTTTTGTTTGGATAGGCTCATTTATCTTCCATTTTAATACGGACCATATGTTATTTTGGACTCAGAATGCCATTGTCATATCAATCGTAAAATCATTTTTAATTATGAGTTTTACCTATTTATATGTTAAGAAGATTGGCTTAAATCGAACTACTTCAATAGTCGCTGCTTTTCTATTTGCAGTTTCACCTATATACTTTAGGTTTACTGTATATTGGCCATTCTTTAGCGATGTCTTTATGCTATTACCATTATTATTATTCAGTATTGAAAGATTTTTAAAAGATAAAAAGATTGGCCTGTTTATCTTAATCGTTGCCTTAACGTTTATCAATAACTTTTATTTTGCATACTATCAATTTTTAACAGGACTCATTTACTTTTTCTATCGATTTATTTTTCAACATAAGGCTGATATTGTACCAAGAATTCAACAACTTAAATTACTTGTAGTAGCAAGTATACTTGGACTTGGAAGTAGTTTATTTATTTTCTTCCACTCTGCTCATAGTTTCATTGGGAATAATCGTGCAATTTATAATGGAACGATTCCATTACTGTCTAACTTCAATAAACATGACAATATATTCTATGACAATTATTTAATTGTTGTACTTTTTATAGCCATTCAGGCGCTTTTAACAATAAAGCTTTACAAACATTATTATTATAGATTATTTAGTATTTTCACGATTATTTTAATGATTGCGAGTTTCTTACCTTATGTAGATAGTATTTTTAACGGCTTTTCAGCACCACAAAAAAGATGGCATTATTTATTAACGTTCTTTTCTAGTGGTTTAATTGCAAGTTACGTATATTACTTTAAATCGATCAGTATCAAGCAATATATCATCACGGCCATACCTGGTTTTGTTGTTATTTTTACAAGTTATTATATAACTAAAGATTATGTCAGTTGGATATGGATGGTACCTATTCTATTTATAATAGGATTACTCGTATTAACTATAAAACGTTTTACACGTTTATTGATGCTTGTATTTGCGACTTTGATATTGTTAACTTCTTTCTTAGTTTCAAAGGAACATAGTAAGAACCAAATCTATCACGATGATCATGAAAGACGTGCGAATAAATTCTTTATTCAAGCAAGTACGTTTGATAGTGGCTTACAACGAAGTCATGTATCACATTTAGATCAACAATTGAATCCTGATGAAAGATTAGGATGGCGTGTATTAACACAAGACAACACACCTATGTATCAACATTTTAAAGGTCTTAGTTTATACTCGAGTATTTTTGATGGCGGTTTAAATCAATATCTGTTTGAAGATGCAAAAGTTAATCTACAGAATGAATCGTTAAGTCGTTATAGCGATATGCAAGATCGATCTAACTTATACAGCCTTTGGTCAACAAAGTATATAATGAAGAAATCATACCAAAAATCATCGCCAGCAAACTTTAAATTGATTCAAGACGATGGTAAATATCAAATATTAGAAAATGAGCAACCGTTACCTGCAGTTAAAGTAACCGATCAATATTATGATGCCCATGATATTGATAATCCATTAGATCTTGAACATGCCATGATTAAAGGTGTTGTTACAACAGATAAAGATAAAGTTAATACAGAAATAAACAAAGCACCGAATCTATTAAATCAAACGACCATTACAACGCGTGATGCCGATTATAAAGATGACATGTTGACCGTGCCTCGAAATGGAGATGGTTTAACGATTCAACTACCTAAAAAGTTAACGAATCAATATCAAGATTTATATTTGATGTTACATTTAGAACGTGAATTACCGCAATCAAACTTTACAATTCAAGTAAATGATTATCCAAATAATCGTCTCTTCCAAGATTCAAAATATCGCATGAATCAAGATGATTTACTTTATCGTGTTCCAGTACCTAAAGATGGTAAAATATTCATCTCATTAACGAATGGGAAATATAAATTACAGTTACAAAGTTTATATGGTGAAAATTATCAAACATTAAAGCAAGCTCATAAAGAGAAGCGTTATACTTACCATGAAACAAACGGGAAAATTAATATATCTTTAAAAGAACATAAAAAAGGAACTGCAGTCATCAATATACCGTATAGAGAAGGCTTAAAAGCTAAAGTAGACGGTAAAGACAAAGCCATTCATAAAGTCAATCACATTATGACAGGTATAGATGTAGATCAACAAGACAAAGATATAGAAATCACATATCAACCACCCTATTTTAAAACGATGATCTTGGTTTCAATTGTTTCAATTATTTTAAGTATTGTCTTCACAAGAAAAGTGAATTCGAAGCAGCAAACTTAAATATACTCGACTCATTTTTGTAAATAAAAAATAAGCATATCACTAGCAACTGAGTAATCAGTTCAGTGATATGCTTATTTATTTTGTGTCGGAATATATGTCCCAAACACTTAAACGCTTAGCAAGCAATGCCAAGGTTTATATTATCTAATTTCTTTAATACGAGCAGCTTTACCACGTAGGCTACGTAAGTAGTAAAGTTTCGCACGACGTACTTTACCGCGACGTTTAACTTCGATTTTCTCGATTTTTGGAGTGTGTACAGGGAATGTACGCTCAACACCAACACCGTAAGAAATTTTACGAACTGTAAACGTTTCAGAAATTCCGCCACCACGACGTTTAATAACTACACCTTCGAACACTTGGATACGTTCGCGGCTACCTTCAACGATACGTACGTGTACAGTTAAAGTGTCACCAGCACGGAATGTTGGAATATCCGTACGTAATTGGTCTTTTGTTACTGCTTCGATTAACTTATTATTACTCATTATATTCTCTCCTTCTGACTATGTTCTTGCCCAATGTAATTGTTTCATATAAATGCTAGCAGCGGATCATAGTGAATTTGTGCTCACACACTTATATTAATATATCACATTGCACAAGTTGATTCAATCTATTTTTTGTTATCATTTAAGAAACGTTTATCCGCTTCTGTTAATGGATAACTTTCTAACAAATCTGGTCTTCTCTGTTGTGTTCTTAACAATGATTGTTCATGTCTCCACTTTTCAATGTTGGCATGATTCCCAGATAATAATACATCTGGTACTTTTAAGCCTTCATAATCTGCTGGTCTTGTGTATTGAGGATGTTCTAATAATCCAGATGAAAATGAATCATCTTCATGTGATACTTGATTGCCTAGAACACCTGGTAATAGTCTTACGATTGCATCTGTCATTGTCATGCTCGCAAGTTCGCCACCTGTTAATACAAAGTCCCCAATTGAAATTTCATCCGTTACACAATGTTCTCTAATACGCTCATCATAGCCTTCATAATGACCACATATAAAAATAATATGATCACTTTCTGATAAAGACTCCGCTTTTGCTTGTGTGAATGGCTCACCTTGTGGACACATTAAAATAACGCGCGTATTTTCATCTTTATCTAATGATTGAAGCGCATTAAATACAGGCTCTGGTTTAAGAACCATACCTTGTCCGCCACCATAAGGATAATCATCAACTTGTGAATGTTTATTATTCGCAAAATCTCTAAAATTCACTGTATTAAATTGAACAATTTCTTTATCTTGTGCTCGTTTCATTATGGAATGATTGAGTACACCTTCATACATTTCTGGAAACAGTGTTAAATAATCAATCTTCATCAGTCTATTAAACCTTCTAATGGTTCAATTTTAATAGTCTTCAGATCAACATCAACATGTTTAACAACATCTTCAATATAAGGAATTAAATATTCTTTATCTCCCTTAACGACCCATACATCGTTCGCACCTGTTTCCATAATTTCAATTACTCTACCTAACGCTTCTTCTTCAACAAATACTGTACAACCAATAATATCTGAATAATAGTATTCATTCTCTTCAAGTTCAATCGCTTCATTTGATTGTTCTTGATAAATTTTAGAACCTTTTAAATGTTCGATATCATTAATGTTATGAATACCTTCAAACGTTAATAGATGAAAATTCTTATGAATTCTATGTGATGCTATAGTAAATGAAAATGATTCATTATTTTTCTTAACTGTAATAAGTTGACCTTTTTGAAATCGTTCATCGGTAAAGTCAGAATCTGATAATACTTTCACTTCACCTTTAATACCATGCGTATTAACAATTTTGCCTATTTCAACATTCATTGAGCTGTGCCTCCTCAACTGTTTCTTTCATTATTAACATAAAAAAGAGCACCAATTAGGTACTCTTAATTAACTTCTACAAACACTTTCTTGCCTTGCTCGTTCATTGAACCAGACACAATTGTACGAATTGCTTTAATCATTCTGCCCTTCTTACCAATAATTCTGCCAATGTCTTCTTCATGAACGTCTATATTGAACGTAATGCTAGAATCTTGTTCATCTTTAGATATATTGATGTTCTCCGGATAATCTACGAGCGGTACTATAATTGTTTGTATTAATTTTTCCAATATAATCTACGCTTTACTTAGAAAGTTTAGAATTATGGAATTTCTCCATGATACCTTGAGTTGATAAGATATCACGAACTGTATCAGTAGGTTTTGCACCATCAGCTAACCATTTTAAAGCTAACTCTTCGTCAACTTTGATTTCTGCTTCTGGTTTAGCAACGGGATTGTAAGTACCGATTGGTTCGATAATACGACCATCACGTGGAGAACGTGCATCTGCTACTACTATACGATAGAATGGGTTTCTTTTTGACCCTTTACGTGTTAAACGAATTTTAACTGCCATGTTTAAAAAACTCCTTACTCATTTATAATTTCTTTTCTACAAGTAAATACTATAACAGGATATAAATTGTTTGTAAAGTGTTTTCTCTTTACCAATTTAAATTTCATGCAAAATAAGAGAGCAAAGCTGGCATTATCACTTAAAGATAGCTGCCATAACTTTGCTCTATATTATAGATGCGTCACGCTACTATTAGAATGGTAAGTTCATGCCTTGGAATGGATTTCCGCCACGGTTACCTTTTTTACCTTTTTTACCTTTTTTATTGCTTCCTGTAAATTGTTTCATCATTTTCTTCATGTCGCCAAATTGTTTGATCAATCTATTTACTTCTTGTAAAGAACGACCTGAACCTTTAGCAATACGACGTTTTCTAGAAACATTTAAAATGTCAGGATTATTTCTTTCTTCTAAAGTCATAGAACGGATAATCGCTTGAACATTATCGATTTGTTTAGGATCCATGTTAGCATTTTTCATGCCTTTCATTTTGTTTGCACCTGGAATCATATTCATCAGATCATCTAACGAACCTAAACCTTTAACTTGTTCTAATTGTTCTAAGAAATCATCAAACGTAAATGAAGATGTTCTCATTTTCTTTTCTAATTCTTTTGCTTTTTCTTCATCGACACCTTGTTGGGCTTTTTCAATTAAACTTAATACGTCACCCATACCTAAAATTCTAGATGCCATACGTTCTGGATGGAACAATTCAAGTCCATCTAGCTTTTCACTCATACCAATAAATTTAATTGGCTTTTCAGTAACAGAACGGATTGAAAGTGCTGCACCACCACGTGTATCACCATCTAATTTAGTCAACGTAACACCTGTTACATCTAATGTATTATCAAATGATTCTGCAACATTTACAGCATCTTGACCTGTCATAGAGTCTACAACAAGCATGATTTCATCTGGTTTAGATACTTCTTTAACGTCTACAAGTTCATTCATTAATGCTTCATCAATATGCAGACGACCTGCTGTATCGATAATAACAAAGTCTAAATGTTCTTCACGTGCATATTTCAACGCGTTCTCAGTAATTTGTTTCGGACTTACTTGATCGCCTTCTGTATATACTGGTATATCGATTTGTTTACCAACTGTTTGTAATTGTTGAATCGCAGCTGGTCTATAAATATCACATGCAACAAGTAATGGCTTTTTATTGTATTTTTTTCTCATTAATAATGCTAATTTACCTGCAGTTGTTGTTTTACCTGCACCTTGTAAACCAACCATCATCACAACAGTAGGTGGTTTACTGCTCATGTTAATTTTACTATTTTCTCCACCCATTAAAGTTGTTAATTCATCTTGAACAATCTTGATGACTTGTTGTCCAGGTGTTAAAGATTGCATAACATCTGCACCTAATGCGCGTTCAGATACTGTGTTTACAAAAGATTTAACAACTTTAAAGTTAACGTCTGCTTCTAATAATGCTAATCGTACTTCACGCATCATTGCTTTAATATCTGACTCTGTAACTTTACCCTTACCTTTGATGCGTTGCATCGTGGCTTGAAGTCTTTCGGATAACCCTTCAAATGCCATAAATTTCTCCTCCTATTCAAGAATTTCTAAGCGTTCAATCGCCTGATTAAGTTCTTGATTATCTCCTGACAATCTTTTTAATTCATCAATAATAGATTGTCTTTCTTTAAATTTTTTAAAGAGTTGTAATTTCGTTTCATACTCTTCTAATAATTCATCTGTTCGTTTTATATTATCATATACTGCTTGTCGACTCACATGAAATGTCTCTGCAATTTCACTTAGTGCATAATCTTGTAAATAATATAACTCTAAATAATTGCGTTGTTTTTCAGTTAATAAACCTTGATAAAAATCAAATAAGTAATTCATTCTCATTGTTTTTATAAGTTCATTATTTTCCGTCATTTTGATCAGCTTCTTCAGTAGTATTTTCAACAGACTCATTTGCATCTATCATATCTGCAAATAATCCATAAACATAGCTTTCTGCATCAAATGGTTGTAAGTCATCAAGTTTTTCACCGAGTCCTACAAATTTAACTGGAATTTGTAATTCATTACGTATCGCTAACACGATACCACCTTTTGCTGTTCCGTCAAGTTTCGTTAATACGATACCTGTAACTTGTGTCACTTCTTTAAATGACTTAGCTTGTGATAATGCATTTTGTCCAGTTGTCGCATCTAATGCTAATAATACTTCGTGAGGTGCGCCAGGTACGTTACGATCAATAACTTTTCTAACTTTTTGTAATTCATTCATTAAGTTGGCTTTATTTTGTAATCGTCCTGCAGTATCACAAATTAAAATATCAGCACCTCTATTTTTAGCAGCATTTACTGCATCATACATAACTGCTGCTGGGTCAGAACCTTCTTTTTGACTAATCACTTCTACACCAACACGTTCTCCCCAAACTTTTAACTGCTCAATAGCACCTGCACGGAAAGTATCTCCAGCTGCTAACATAACTTTTTTACCTTCTTGTTTATAACGGTGTGCTAATTTACCAATAGTCGTCGTTTTACCAACACCATTAACACCAACCATTAATATAACATTTAATCGGTCATTTTCAATGTTCATTCGATCAATATCTTCATCATCTTGTACATAAATTTCGACTATTTTTTCAACGATGACTTCTCTTAATTCAGATGTTTCACTAATATTTTGGCGTTTAGCTTCCATACGTAATTCATCAACAAGTTCCATAACTGTGTTAAATCCAACATCTGCTTGAATTAACATTTCTTCTAATGCTTCAAAGAAATCTTCGTCAACTTTACGATACACAGCTAATAAATCATTTAATTTATTTTGGAAGTTCTCTCTAGATTTTTCTAATCCTTGTTTGAACTTAGCACCAAGTTGTTCTGATTCCCATTCTTCAAACTCATCTAATGACATTAAGCCATCGTCAAACTGAATCGCCTCTGGATTTTCCTTTTCATTAGACTCAGGTTCTAAGTCTTGGACTGGTTGTTCTTCTTGGTTTTCAATCTCTTTGTTTTTTTCTTCACTAGGAGAGAATCTATCCTTTAATCGTTTAAAAAAACTCATGATTGTAATGCCTCCAATTCTTCTTCTTTAATTGATTTTAAGTTAACACTCACAAGTTTAGAAATGCCCGCTTCTTGCATTGTAACACCATATAAGCTATCCGCGTATGACATTGTACCTTTTCTATGTGTAATGACGATAAATTGAGTTTCTGATTTGAGCTGATCTAAATATTCTGCATATCTTATGACATTTTGTTCATCTAATGCAGCCTCAACTTCATCTAGAATTACAAAAGGCGCTGTACGTGCTTTTAATATCGCAAAGAGTAAACTAATGGCAGATAACGCACGTTCCCCACCACTAAGTAGTGATAAGTATTGTCGGTTCTTCCCTGGAGGTTGTACAACAATTTCAACACCAGCATCTAAAATATCTTTGTCTGTAAGTTGTAACTCAGCACGTCCGCCATTGAAAAGTGATTTAAACACATTTCCAAAATGATGATTCACTTCATCAAATGTTTCTTTAAATCTAGTTGATACTTCGCCATCCATTTCTAATATGACTTGTTCTAATGTTTCTTTTGCTTCTAATAAATCTGTTCTTTGTTCACTTAAGAAAGTATATCTTTCATTAACTTCTT
Source organism: Mammaliicoccus sp. N-M50 (assembly GCF_022386995.1). Taxonomy (NCBI): domain Bacteria; kingdom Bacillati; phylum Bacillota; class Bacilli; order Caryophanales; family Staphylococcaceae; genus Mammaliicoccus; species Mammaliicoccus sp. N-M50. The sequence goes on from NZ_JAJNJA010000001.1 coordinate 272,285, forward strand.
TAAATTGTTCAATCGCATTTAAATTTACATGTCCAAGTTCATCTATAGACATTTTCGTTAATTTAACAGTTTTTCTTGCTTCTGAAATATCTTCTGGCATTTCATACAATGATTGTGCTTTTTCAAAAGTTAATTGATACGTTTCATTTAAGTGTGTCAATTGATGCTCAATCATAATATCTATTTTAGAGTGCTTACTCACCATATCTTGTAAGCCTGTTTCTAAACCAGAAATGCTTTGATGCATAGATTGCGTATCGCGTTCTATTTGCTCAATTTCTTCTTGAATAGATTTATATTTATCTTGATCATCCATCATTTTCGTTTCTATTTCTTGCTTTTTAGCTGTAAATAGTTGAATTTGACTTTCGACTTTTTCAAATTGACCGCTTCCCATATAATCATCAGAATTGATTAATTCAATTTGATCATTAATCTTAGTTAACGTATGTTCATATTCGTTTAAATCTTCTTTAAGTCGTTTCTTATCTTGTTCTTTCAAACGATTTCGTTCTTTTTCAACTGCAAGATTCGAACGCTTTTCATTTAATGTATTTTGAATTGTTTTTTCGCTATCTTTACTATGTGAAAGAGATGCATTTAATTGATTGATTTCGTTATCAATTTTGTCTATGTCTTGTTTAATCGTTACAAGTTTATTTTGCTTTTCTTGTAATGTTTCTTGACCTTTCACAAAGTTATAGCCATCATTTTTTTCAAATTCAAACGTTTCATTTTCGTCTTTTAATCGTTTTTCTTTAGCTAATACTGCATCTAATTGTAACGTTACTTCATGCTCTTTAGCTCTTAATTCAGTACCTTTTTCTTGCGTTTCAGTTAAGGACTGTTCGATATTTTGAACTTCTTGTTTTAATACTTTGACATTCTCTTCGATTTGAGTTGTTTGTTGCATAAAGTTCTGATACTTATCTTCAGTTGTTTTCAGTTCATCTTTTTGTGATAACAAACTTGCTTTCTTCTCTTTGCCACCACCAGTCATAGCACCGCCTGGCGTAATCACATCACCTTCAAGTGTCACGATTCTATGCTTGAACTGAATTAACCTCGCAAGTTGATTGGCAGTTTCTAAATCTTTAGCAATAATTGTACTACCTAACAAATGCTCTACAATATTTCGATACTTCTCATCATATTTAACACCTTCAGAAGCTACTGTAATGAAGCCTTGTTGATCATTAATTTGCTCGATAACAGATTGTGGTATAAATCGTTTTTTTACCACATTCATCGGTAAGAATGTAGCACGACCTAGCTTTTTATCTTTTAAATATTTAATCGCTAATCGCGCATCTTTCTCTTCTTGTACAATAATGTGTTGCAAAGAAGCACCTAGTGCTATTTCAATAGCTGTTGTCAATTTCGAGGGTGTATCAATAATTTCAGCAACTGCACCTTCTATACCATAGAGTGACTTTTCTTTCAGAACATGTTTAACACCAGAATAAAATCCAGAGTATTCATCTTGCATACTCTTTAACGTATTAATACGTGTCTTCATTTGTTCTGTATAACGATACGCTTGATACAGTTTTGATTCCGTATCTTTATATGCTTGCTCTTTACTTTTTAACAACTTATGGTCAGCTTTATATTTTTCAGTTGTTTCTTGAAGTTCTTTTTCAACAGATTGTAGCTTTTCGGTATATGAAGATTTATCTTCCCAAACGCGTTGAAGTTCTTCGTATACTTCTTTTTGTCTGCCATCTAATCTAGATTGTTTTTCTTGATGTGTTGCTAATTTGTCTTCTAAAAATCTAATATCATTATTAATGTCTGATTGCTCTGTCATCAGTTGATAATAACGATCTTTTAGTTGTTCAATTTTCTCTTCAAATGTACCTTCTTGATTCGATAATTGACCTTCAAGTCCATTAATTTCTTGCACTAATGTTTGATATCTATCTTTAAATTCTTTTAGTTCTACATCTATTTCTTTAATTTGTTCCGTTATTTTGTTAATTCTCGTTTGAGAAGCTTGCTTTTCTTCTTCTAATCTTTCATTTGTCGCATCACTATTTTTTTGACGTTCTTTTAAGACTTCTAATTGACCAGTAAATCGTTCTAATGATTCAGTCGCTTCAACTAATGCCTTGTTATCATTTTGAATTTGATTAGAAATCTGATCTCTCGATTTTTTCTTTTCATTTAATTCAAAAGTCATAGCGTCTAATTCATTTGTTTTTTGTTCTTTTTGATATTGAAAATGCTCAATCTCTTGTTCAAGCTTTTTAAAATCTTTATTTAAACTTTCAATATCATATACCGTTACAGTAATATCACTTTTTTTCATTTCTTCTTTTAAAGCAATATACTCTTCAGCAATCGCAGCTTCTTCTCTTAGAGGCTCAACTCTTGCTTCTAAATCGAATACAATATCTTCTACACGATTTAAATTTTGTTCTGTTTCGTCTAATTTTTGCGTCGCTTCTTTTTTACGTTTTTTATATTTTAATACGCCAGCTGCTTCTTCTATGAGATATCTTCTATCACTAGGCTTAGCATTTAAGACTTCATCAACTTTACCTTGAGATATAATACTAAAAGCTTCTTTACCAAGACCTGAATCTAAAAATAGATCAAGAACTGATTTTAAGCGTGTTCGTTCTTTATTTAAATAATATTCACTGTCACCATTTCTATATAAGCGGCGTTCAACTGTTATTGTATCTTCATCTATATTCAATTTTCTTGAATGATTATCCAATGTTAATTTTACTTCTGCATATTGGCACTTTTTACGTTCTTTCGACCCGTTAAAGATAACATCTTCCATCTTAGATCCACGTAAACTTTTTGCTGATTGCTCACCGAGAACCCATTTTATAGCATCCGTAATATTACTTTTACCACTACCATTTGGGCCTACAATAGCTGTTACGCCATTATCAAAGTCTACATGTGTATGTTCAGCAAAAGATTTAAATCCATATGCATCTATTGATTTTAAATAAACCATAAACTACCCCTTATTGACCATTATTCAACGCTTTTTTAGCAGCATTTTGTTCTGATTCTTTTTTCGTTCTACCTTTTCCTGTTTCTAAAGGTTTGCCATTTAATAGTACTTCAGAAGTAAACATCTTGTGATGTGCTGGACCACTTTCATCTAATAAATGATACGTAATATTGCCTTTATTATGACGATGCATAAATTCCTGCAATTCTGTTTTATAATCACGATTCGCTGTATAATTTTCATCAACGACATGTGGAAATACAACTTTTTCTAAAAATTGCTCTACAATTTCAAGTCCTTTATCTAAATACAATGCACCAATAAATGATTCGAATGCATCGGCGATTAATGATGGACGTTCACGACCACCTGTTTTTTCTTCACCTTTACCAAGTAAAAGTAATTCGTTCATATTTAAACTCATTGCAAATGTTACAAGTGATGGTTCACATACAATTGATGCGCGCAGTTTAGTGAGCTTACCTTCTGGAAGTAATGGAAATTTCTTAAATAAAAACTGTGACACCGTCAATTCTAACACCGCGTCTCCTAAGAACTCTAAACGTTCATTGTGACTTAATTTATCTAATTTAAAGTCATTGATAAAGCTTGAATGCGAGAATGCTTGAACATAAATATCATATTGTTCAAATTCGATATTTATGTCTTTCATAAACACATCGAATTGAGCTTTAAATTGTGCTATGATTTGTGCTTTATTTTTAACCATGCCTATCCTCCCTAATATTATGTTTCCTATCTATTTTACGTTATATTTCATAAAAAAAAAAGAATATTATCATAAACGACAATATCCATTGACACAATATATAAAACGCCTGAACAAATTGCTTTGTTCAGACGTTTATATTATCTTATGTAATCATCATGGATTGCTTAATTTGGTCTTATAAACCACATTTCAGTTTCATAATCATGCGTGATACGTTGTGCAACTTCTGTCTTGTCAGCGCCGCCACCATACCAGTTTTGATCTAAACTTGTAAATTGCATGACGTTACCATCTGCATTACCGTTTAACACAATAGCTGTATGTCCAGCACCTGATCCGAAATCTTCATTAAATACAACGACATCTCCAGGCTGTGCTACAAATGATGGTGTGTTTTTGTACACTGTAGCTTCACCACTAAAATTATTAGCAGTTGGAATATCTTTTGCATAATCACCATGTAAACCGTGACCATATAAATAATTCCAATAATAATTCACTAAATCAAAACATTGCCAACCGTAGTAGCCATCAAAATCCCAACCCTTACCTTCCAATGAATAAACATAATTCATGGCAGCCGTTGAAGATTTTGCAACTTCTTTTTGGACCTTGCTTGATTTCTTATCGTAATCTCTATGTTCAACCTCTACGTTCTGTATCTTAGGTGTCTTATCTTTAGATGTATCACTACCGCCGCCATCCTTAGCGTCAGCATGCAAATTCAAATTCAATGCAGTCAAGCTCGTAAATGCAATAGCTAACAATAATTTGCTTTTAATTTTCATACATCCCCCTAATAAATATGTATTATATATATTCTTAAATAATATATTAAAACATTTTATCATATATAAAGTATACTGGATAGGTTATAATGATTAAGTATTGATTACAAAAAGACCACTAATCTACCTCTCTATTTTATTAAAATTCATGATAACACTTGTTGCGACATAAAAATGCCCCACCAATTATGGCAGGGATATTTTTATTTTGTCTTATCATATATAAAATCTCCAATAATTTTAGAAGATTGACCTTTTTCTATAGAACAGAATTTATCGTAAAACTTTTCTATTTTATCTTTATATTTTTCTTTATGTTTATCAATATCTTTTAATTCCTCAGCTAATTTAAACTCATCTGTAATAATTTCTCCAGGTAAATCATTCATATAATCCATATAAAATCCTCTCAAACCTTTATCATATTTCTCAATATCATAAGCAAAGAAATATTGTGGTCTTTTAAGAATACCAAAGTCAAACATGACTGAAGAATAATCTGTAATGAGTGCATCAGATATTAAATATAATTCGGATATATCATTATAATTAGATACGTCGATTGCAAAATCTTCATATCCACTTAAATCTAGTGCATTTGAAATTAAATAATGCATTCTTAGTAAAACGACAAATTCATCACCTAATTCTTTTTGTAGGTTTTCTAAATTTATTTTTAAATCGAATAAATATTTACCTTTTTTAACAAATTCATCATCTCTCCATGTTGGAGCGTACATAATAATTTTCTTACCTTTTGGTATGTTTAATTCTTTTTTCAGTTTTTCTATATATTCTTGATCATTACTTCTATTAACTAATATATCATTCCGAGGATATCCTATTTCTAAAGTTCTATTCTCATCCATCCAAAATGCCGTTTTAAAAATGTTCGTTGAGTACCTATTAGGAGAAATTAAATAATCCCATCTTGATGTTTCAGCGTAGAAATTTTTTTTATATTTAGGTGTAGTTGTTCCTGGCATTCTTACTATCTTCATATCATTAGCCAAACGTTTTAATGGTGTTCCGTGCCATGTTTGAATGTAAATTTGGTTATCTTTTTTATTTAAATACAGTGGTAACCTTGCATTCGTAACCCAGAATTTAGCTTTTGAGTATGCATCATAATATTCTTTAGATCCTTTTTTAACCTTTACTGCATTACCAGTTATGACATTTTGATTAGGATTTTTAAACACCCATATATAGTTTAATTTAGGATAATGTTTTTGCATATATTCATAAATATATTTAGGACTATCACTATAATTTTTACCACCGAAAGACTCAAAAACGATAGTTTCATTATTAACAGCTTCTTCTTTATCTAATAGTTGATATTTTGATCTATTCTTCATTTTATTATTCTGAACTATATTTTTTACATGTCTACTTACACTTCTAATATTATTTATATATTTAGCATTTTCAATGTCATTCATAGATAAGAATAATAGTTCTAATTTGTAGAGTATTTTCCCATCTTTTATAATGTTCCATTTTAGTCTTTTAACAATTTTAATTAAAGGTTGTGCAAGGACACTATATCTTATATTTATATCTCTCAAAGATGGGTCGAACCCTTTTTTAATTTCAAGTTTCATTTTTTGAGATAAAAAGTTAAGAATATCTTTATTATCCGTTCTTTTAATGGAATCAAGATAACTATTAACGTAATCTTCGAATGTAAAAATGAAATCTTGATCACTTAAAGTATTACCTTCAAATGGATCATAAATTTCACCTCTAAAATAGAAAGGAAAATTACGTAACCTTACAAACCTCTCAACGTATTTAATATATTCAAGCGTAAACGAAGTATCGATATATATTTTTAAATCTTCATTAAATCTAATGTTATGCGCTTTGACAATAGATGTTTTAAATAAAATATTACAAACTGTATTTTTTCTTAAAAAGGAATTAGGATTATTACCTTTAGTTAAGTAGTCAATTCTAATTTTATCTTTATTTACATATTGAGGTTTTTTTAATGAGAATTTATTTATTGGCCCAATTAAGCCGTCTAATCCATTGATTTTAGATAAGTAATACTCAACTGAATAGCTTGCAAGTTGGTCATCAGCATCTAAAAACATAAAATATTTTGTTTCAACATTTTCTAAAGCAATATTTCTAGCATAGGCGTGCCCATAATTTCTATCTAAATTAATGTGATTTACATTTTTATCATAATTATTTATCGCTTCATTAACTAATCTATTAGAAGAGTCTGTTGATCCATCATTAACTATGATTAAATCAAAGTTTTGATTTCTTTGGTTTTTAATACTACCAATACAATCAAGTATATAATCTTCTTTATTATGATAAGTAATGATAATTGTTAATTCATTCATGATATTTCTCCTTAAAGTTTTTTAATATAATTAATATAAAAATATAATGCGTACTCAATTTTTTTATGACGACTTTAGTCATTCTTTTTTAGTACTCAAATAAAAGTACTACCTAAGGCATTTATTTCAATATCTAAAGAATAAATCAATGTATTATTAGGAGAATGGCTAATATTGAGTTTTAAATATTAATTTTACATTATATTATTATAGCTCCTTAATACTATTTGGCAATATTAATAAACAAAAACCTTAAACTGAATTAATTATCCATTTACTTATTTGAATTATTGTTAAATTTTTCAAAACTATTAAAACACTAAAAATATAGATTTTACATCTTCTATAAAAAACATAATAAAAAGCCCGTAGCCAATGGCATACGGACTTTAGTAATTTGAATTATTTTTCTAATGATGAAATACATGTGATTTTCGCATGAGTTTATAGGTGTTCAAGTGTAGTAATTAGCACACTTGAACACAGGTTTTATCCAATGACTATTTCATATTAGTTCATATGAAAACAAACTTTTTGCCCCCTTTTTGCCCCCTTATACATATATACGCCTTCCCTTTACAAAACAGAACATTTGTTCGTATAATGAAACTACTAATTATACGTGAGGTGTTTAATAATGAAAATCATTAATCCAGGCATGCCCGAACCGTACAAGTACGAGACAGATTACCGTAAGATACCAAAGCAATATCTGAATAGTAATATACCTAAAGGGAGAAAAATGATTAAGTGGGCTCCTTTTGCCACAATGCCACAACAGTATGAAACGATTAATCAATATATTAAGGACCAAAGTAAGACAGACAAGCCTATCTTAGATGAATTGGCGTTAAGAGATTTAAATGACATACTAGCACAAAAATTATTTTATGATCCACCTGCTACAATTAAGTATTGGGAGAATGGTTATTATAAATCTATTGAATGCGAGATAAATCGGTTTGATAGCGAAAAGAATAAGTTAGAGGTATTGGAGAATGGTGAGAAAGTGTCATTGAGTATGGATTGTATTGTGGAGATAGAGTAATATTATATTATGGAGGGGATAAAAATGAATCAGGAAATACACAATTATGATAAGGAAGTTGTAAAAGTTATTACTAATGCTATTTTTAGAGAAGAAATAACGAGTAAACAAGTTTTAAAAGACAGAGTATATCAAAATGGGCATGATGACAAAGATGTTTCTAATATTCTACAAGTTTTACTGTATTCAGGAATAATTGAAATGCCTGTTCAAAAAATTGGAGAACATGATTTTTTAGTTAATATGCATAAATTAAATGAAGTAGAACGTGAAGGATTAATTTAAAAAAATAACCCACCAATTAAGGTGGGTTTACTCTGTAATTTTGATATTATTTTTTTCTGCCATTTCTCTAGCAATATTTCTAACTGGCATATTATAATTTGGAAATCGATTCGATTTTCCAGTCAAATCACTAACTATCGATCTCAGATAAGGAAATAAAATTGCGACTGCATTAGTTCTTAAAAATTCTCTAAATTCGATTCCATCTGATTCTTTTTCATCAAATTCGAAATATCCCACTATACTCACTTCAAATGAAAATGGCACGTTTTCATTTTCTTCAAGTTTCGCTCTCAAAGTAATAATTGCTGTTTCTTGTTCGTCTATAATATTAATTTGGGCATCAACGTCTTCTTCAATTACTATATCCTTATTACCATCAATATCAAATTTAGGATTTGTTTTATAAAACATAGTATCTACTACGTAATTAATAAAATTTATAGCCGCCATTATGCTGCCTCCGTAATTAATGGATCATTAGTATTTTCCTTTGAAGGAAAACCGTCTTTTTTAGAATTAGGCGTATTATAAGAAAAATTATTTGCAGCTTTGGTATAGGAGTATTTATTAAAATAATTGTTCTGATATTCTTTATTCTGTCTTTTTGATTTTTTTAAATCAAAAGCAGAAAGAGCATCCCATTTTTCTATTTCACCATTTTCGTTTTTTGAGTAAAAACCACCCTCATTATTATTAGATGCTGATTCAACCTCAAATCCAACTTCTTTAGCTAATTCAACAATCTTTTTAATATCATACATAATTATGACCTCCTAGCTCATGACCTCTATTTCATTATACACTATACATTCTGTATCATGCACACAAATCTGTTTTTCTGTTCTAACATACCCTATACTATCTAAATATTGCTTATACTTTCTATTAGTTGAGATAAATGTAGCAGATATCACTTTAAAATCTCCATATCTCATATATAAATTCATTAATTTACACCTTTTTACTATTTCATCACCAGAAGACATAAGCTTTTCATCACTATTTTCGATAAATCTAATAAATTCTCCTAACTTATCTTCTTCACTAGGTTTATCTAAATTAATATAATGTTTTGCAGGAACTATAATATTTGATTTTATAATTGCTGGTTCTTCTTTACGACTCCCCCACCATTCAGCTTTCTCATATAATTCATAGAAATAAACCCCATGACCAAGCCATTCGTTATTCTTGTCGGATTTTTCAAAATTATTAAGAATTATACTTGAAGCTGAATCACGAGTAGTACCATGATACCCTAATATTTCAATATTCAAACTGCATCCCCATCTTTCTGAAGATATAAAACATATTCATCTTAAACTTTTTACAATAGTTAGTCAATAAATATTTATGAGCACCTATTCATTTAGGTGGGCACTTTATTTTAATAACAATTCTTTTAATGTTAGATTTTTATACTCATCTTCCCATTCATCTTTAAAGCTATCGAAAATTGAATTCTCAGGCAAACTAGTTTCAAATATGAACTCATACAATTCATCTTCTATGTAATTAAAATCGTTTTTGAATATAAAATCTTTAAGCGCTATAAATTTTAATATTTTTTCTTCTTGATTATTCATATGTATCCCCTTTTTTATATCATTAATCTTAATACTATATCAAAATTAAATTGAATAAAAGTCGGAACATCAATCGAACAATTTTTTGTTATAAAACTAAAATGTATTTTAAAAAAAATAAAACCCTACCACTATTGTGATAGGGCATAGGATAACTTAATTAGATTTGTTTATATTTGGAAGAGAAACAAACCTATAATCATTGTAACATAATAAAAACCCCATCACACAAAGTGACAGGGAAAGTTAATGGTTGATTATATATGAAAATTCAGCACCGTATAAGTGCTTATATATAGTAATACTACACTTTAGGTATTAAATCAAATAAATAACACCCCACATAAGTGAGGTGTATGATAGAAACAAATTATTAGATAGATTAAATCGGGAGAAGTAATCAAATCTAAAATGATTATAACATGATTAATTTAAAAAACAACCCTACCTAGTTTCCGCTAGATAGGGCTTTGAATTTACTTCCACTTAATCTTGCCCCAATATTTTTCATTCTTAATCTTCTCATTTTTATCTGTAATCTTGCATACAGCACAATAGAAGTAACCTGCTTTAGGGTTCGTTGGATATTTAAACTTAATCCACCAATAACCGTCTTTCTTAGTTACTGATACGAAATCAACCCAATCACTTTTATCTTTTAACCATGAGCCTTTATCTACGATTACGCCTTTTAATCCTGGTGATTTACGAACCTTAATTTTAGTATTCGGTGTAAATCGACCTTTCCAATCCCACCTAATCTTTTTACTCTTTCCTGCAGGAGTGCCACCTATTGGCTTACCATGAATACCCTCAGCAATACGTTTAGTAAATGCTTGTAGGTTCTTCTTGATATAGTCCATATCTTTCTTACTTGTGATAAACCCTAATTCAACTAAACGATAGTTAATATTTTGATTATAAGCTACGTTAACGTTAAGTAAATCATTACGAGTTGTTATACCTCTGATTGTGCCTACTGTGTCTTCGAGGGCTTTCTGTATACCTTTATCTATACTATCTGCTGCATAGGCATTTTTGATAACGTGACCACCACTAGCGCTCGCACCTGCGCTATCTAAATGAAATTCAATTACGGCATCTGGTTTAAGTTTATTCTTAACCCAGTATAGCCCGTAGTTCTTCGTATCACCACGATTATATCCGTATGCTGTATCTTGATACATATCTTGTTTTTTATCGTATAACGTCACTGTATGACCTGCTGAACGTAAGTATTTTGCAACATTATCAATAATATTCTTACGGATAAAGTCACGTTCATTTGTTCCATTACCAACTGCGCCTGGATCGTTATATCCATGACCAGCAACAAGTACAAATTTCTTTTTAGTTACAGTAGTTTTAGGTTTAACCACACTTGTTACTTTCTTTACCACTGATGTTGATTTGGCATAATGCGGACGGATAAAGTGCATGCCTGTATCATATGAATGTGTACGAACAGTTGCTACTTCTTTTTTAACTGCACCATATCCTAACCAGTTTTGTTCTACAACTGTAATTTGGTTAAGTGTTGCCGATTTAACAACCGCTACATGACCCCAACCACCACCATAAGTATTAGGGAACACAACTAAATCTCCAGGTAAAGCCAAAAATGATGGCGTGTTTTTATATAATGTAGCATATCCTGTAAAATTATTTTGATATGGTATATCTGCTGCACCCATACCTGCAAGTGTTCTACCTGTGACGTAATACCAATAAAAATTGGCTAAATCAAAACATTGCCAACCGTAGTAACCGTCCCAGTCCCACCCTTTACCAACTAAACTATTTAAATATTTAATAGCTTCATCTTGTGTCTTCATTTATTCACCTCATTAAAAAAGGGCGACTCATAATTGAGCCACCCTAAAATATTTTATTTATTTTGTAATCCATCTACTGGTTCTTCAGTAACCGGTGCATAACCTGTAGCTTTAGCCATCTTTTTTTCTGCCTTATACTTTTTCTTTTTTTCATCTGCCCACTTAGCTTCTTTTGTTACTGGGTTGTTTTTCCACCATGCCCAAATACTTGCTACACCCATAAATGCCATTGAGATAAACTGATATAAAGCATCTTCATCTACTGGTATTGGGTTAAAACCTGTTAAAGCTAACGCTTGGTTAATTAAAGCTATTACTAATACGATAATTCTTGTTAAAGTTCCTGCATCTATGTTTTTCATTTAATCACTCCTTATTATTTAAAGAACAATCCGATGAATGGTACTAAACCACCACCGCCCATTAATAGTCCTATGAACCATTTAAAAAGCGTAATATTGTCCTTTTGCCTTTTCTTAACTTCTTCTTTATATATTTTCAGTTCTTCTTTGTTTTCTTCGATGTCTTCGGTGTTCTTTTCAGTTTTATACTTGATATCTTTTATCTCGTCATTCTGTTTAGACATTGTAGTATTTAGCTTAACAAGTTCCGTTTTAACATCCTTATTAACTTCGACCATTTGTTTGTTAACTTCAGTCATCGCCACAATTGCAATTTCTAAACTGTGGTATTTATCATCGTGTTTTTGATCTACTTCATTTATGCGTTGGTGTATTTTACCTCTTGAATGTTCCCACTCATGACGTAAGACATATTTATCTACTTCTTCTGCCATAAGTAACTACCTCCTACAAAAGTAAGAATGGCTGTTAAAGCCCAGAATGTTAGATATTGAACCCATGATAACCAATTTAAAGCATTATACACGCCAACCGTTGACATAATAAAGTAGAAAATAGATGATATTAAACCACCTATCATAATAAACAACGCAGCTTTTTTAGAATGATTAATAGTTGGTAGAAATACACTACCTAAAATCAAACATACGCCACCTAAGAAGAAAAATATGCCCCAAATACTCAACGGCATAACTTGATGTAAAGATAAATATAAGTCGGAATCTTTAATAACTGCATCGCTTTCTGCTATCCAGAACATGCCTCTTTCTCCAGTTAATAACCCAAAACCAAACAAGCATAAACTAGCGATGACACCTTCTATTTTGAGACCTTCCTTTTCATTCATACGACACCCACTCTCTGTAATTTATTTATATAAAAAAGACACTGAAATTAATCAGTGCCTTGTGGTTTATTCTGGATATTTCTCGCCTGTGATAAGTGCGTATTCTTCTTTATCAATAACTTGCATATCTACAAACCATTTTATTTGGTCGTTACTATAACAACCCCAACCATACATTACTTTTATATCTTCAAACGTCGGAAATAACATTTTCATTATTCACTACCTCCATCTAGTTTTTGATTTATCATTACCATTTCTTGTGATAATCTTGCGTTTTGTTGAGTTAGTTGCATGACCATCATGTTCGCTTGCACTAACTGTACTTGCATACTCGCAAACATTTTACGTAGTTCTTCGTCGCTACCTGGTACAGAGTGTGTTGTATCAACAATAGGTGGTTGAATATCATTTGTGTAATTTTCATTAAAGGTAATTTGTCCATCAACATATAAATATAATCTAGGCTTGAATTCTAAAGTAAATGCACTTGGATAATCGTTAACTTCTATACCATCTTTCATGTTGCCTATAACTGCATATGATGTAATTTCATTATTTTCGTTAATTATAATCTGCATTATCTCACCCCTATAATTTCTTTTAAGACGATATCGTTATCATCGTATAAATTTCTTTGACCTTTAACATCAAATGAATTGTTATGTGTCACTTTCACATCAGTATCAGTCGTGAAAATTAAACCCATTTCATTCATCTTAGGATTATCGCCTGCTGCATCTGTCATGTTAAAATCTTGTATCGGTATTTTCTTATCAGTATCTATATGAATAGGTACTGTTTTACCTCCACCAGAGTATCTATAACGAACTAATAAATAAGAAAAGTTTTTGTAGCTTTCACTTATAGTAAAAACAGTATTACGTTCACGAGCATCACCTGAAAACAACGTTTTACGTCTGTTTACCATTGATGAATCAGTGTATTGTTTTGCTTCGCTTAAAGCTAAAGTAACTTTTTCTTGAGAACCATACGTTGTTTCCATGTCTTTATTAGATAATTCCCAATCATTCCAAGTATTATAAAAACGCTTTGTCCATACCTGATTAGAATTGTGAGGCTTAAAAGTTATACGTTTTAGTGCGCCACTATTTTTTTCTAATACTTCAACAAACCCAGAATCGGCAGATGCGCCTGTTATAGGAATAAGTGTGGCAAAATAAAAACCAGGCTTTAAATTATGCAATTTATCAATATTGTTTGCTAAAGAAACATCTAATGTTTGTCCACTGTCTTCAGTTAACTTAAATTTTTGCCAAGTATCGGTCATTGGTTCAGTGATGAAATCATTATTTTCTACATCGATATTAAACTGGTCAATTTTTTCATTAATACCTGTTCTAATATCAGTCAGATCATTCGCGTATTCAGTACCTGTTGTTTCGATTTGATTAACATGTGTATTTCTACTGTTTTCTAATTCAACAAGTGCGCTATCTTTTGTATCATTTATTAATGAAACACCATCATCACTAGCTTTTTGAACTCTTGTAATATAATCATCTATATTTTTATAAGCTTCTTCTATGTTATGCACTTTTGCTTTTAGTAATTTTTCAAGTTCTTCGTATTTACGAATAGTGTTTAATTTAACAACAGAAGGTATTCCATTAATCAAAGCATCTTTAATTTCAAAAGTGAAATCTATACTTGTAACAGTATCCTCTTTATTATCAACACTAATATAAAATTGACCTTTGGATTTACCTGTATGATTTAAAAATTCATTTGGTATAACATACTCGCAAATACCATTCAACTCATCTGTGATAGCTACTTCATCTTGTATGAATGAACCGTCACTTGCTTCAAGATAAATGTAAGTATCTACATTATTTTTGCCCAATGGTAATATTTTATTATTTCTTGTAATGATAAATTTAAGTGTTGAGGTATTAATATCCATGTTATAAAACATAATATTTGTACTTTGTGTATTCTTATAATGTGCGTTAACATCAAGTCTCAATGTACCTATCTTATTCATCGCCATTAATTAGCACCTCCATCATGTCTTATAATATTTCCGTTAATATCCTTAAATCCATAATAATTCTTTTCTTTATCTAAGATTGTAATTGTTGAGTTGCCTGGTTGAATATTCCAAACTTGAATGTTTGTACATTCTTCTGAAACTCTAACAGCATCTACGAAACTTTTACCTACAGCACTTAATGTGTTATTAGTAATTGATCCGTTATGAACATCAACAAAATAAATACCTGCAACTATCCAACTTTGTGTAGCATTCAAGCCGTAGCTAGATACACGATTGCTTTCAACATCAATATATACGGCGCCTTCTGAAACACGAATACCATCTTGTCCAGTATTGAATACTTGGTTGCCATGTATTGATGCATGACTTTGTACACTACCGTTTTCTAACTTTTTATTATTAGATACAAAAATACCAATTGTATTTGCATTAGAAACGATATTATCTGATAGGTTTAACTGCCAAGTACCATATGACTGAATACCGACGTTTGTTTTATCAACTGAATTGCTAGTGATTTTAACTCTGTCAGACTCAGGCACATAGATGCCGACTTTCAGACAATTTCTGATTGTATTACCTTTGATTTCCACAAAGTCAAATGACTCATTTAACTCTGAATCTAATTTGTTAGGATAAGCTGAAACATGTATACCATTTGTCGCTATGTTCGTAATGGTATTATTAATAATTTTCAAATCTTCCCCACCTTGTGCTGCACCCATTTGTACACCTTCAGCATTATGCGAAGATAAGTAACCGCCAGGTGTTGGTGTAGCAAAGATACCACCATTACAATCGGTTATAATATTGCCTTCTAATATCGTGTTCTTAAATTTATATACTCTTAACGCGTAATTCGTTGTACCTTCAATGAAGTTATTCGTTAAACGTACATTCGATACCCATTTGTCATAAACACTGAAATGGTCGCCAATTGCAGTTGCCCAACTTCCAAACTCTTCTGAAGGTCCAAAATAGCAATTTTCAACAACTATATTTTTTGAAGGTGTGCTATCGAATGAACTACTATATTGTTCACCGATACCGTCTTTACTTGCAATGGATACTTGTATAGCTTCCTTATTACCTTCAACAGCATCACGTTGCCCTTTAAAACTACAACGTTTGATTAACACATCCTTACAACCACTTAAATCAATTGCATGTGTACCCGAAACGTTTTTAAATAGACAATCTTCAAATACAATGTTTTCTCCGTGTGCCAGTATTACACCATTCATATTTGTTGTCAGTTCGCTATTACCATCAAATGTTAGACCACAAATTTTTATGTTGCCTTCACCTTCATATTTATAAGGTAGTTCACCATTAGGTAAATTTGTCATCCAACTTCTATTATCTCCATGTCTGATGATTTTTGCGCCATAGCCTAAAATTGTTGTATTTCTATATATGGTTAATTGCTTACCGATTAAATACTCCCCATATGGAAGTATAATTGTTCCTCCGCCTCTATGGTTATTCCAATCTAGCCATGCTTGTAGTCCGTCGCTAGAATCTTCATCTCTGTCTGGATAAACACCAAAATCATAAGCCGAACGGATAATTTTAGATTTTTCTAATTCGTTATTTGTTACGTCAATTTGATTTTCCAAGTTCAAAAAATCTGAACGTAATCTTTTGGCAAGCACTTCATGTCTAGTACCCACCATATCTACTTGCGCTTGCGTTACTTCGGCAATACCGTCACCATTATTAGTAACGATAACATTGTCGAATTCGCCACTCATTCGATTAATTTCTCTATCTAAACTGTTTCCGTTATGATCTATTTGTGATGATTTATGCGCTCTCTTTTCAGTTGTACGGTGCTTATCAAAGATTAATTTCATATCATCAAATTTTTGTTGAATTAATCTGAAATTCTCTATAATAAACCGTCTAAACTTTTGACCTAATTCGATTGGAAAATTAAGTTTTATCTTCATCTACTCGCCCTCCTCTGGTGGTATTGTTGAATCACTTTTCAATACTTCTATTTCTTGTTTCATTTGTTCGATATCTTGTTTAAATTGATTACTGTCCATTTCGAGTTTTGACACCCTATTTTGTAGTGCTGAATTGTCAGTAGTGAGTTTATTAATTAGCGCATTTAAATTACTAATATCATCGCCATTATCAAATTCTTCTAAGCCTAATATGGCGTTAACATGTGTCATAGGGAAATATCTATCCCCATCAGTATCTTGAAGATATCTTATATTAATTTCAGCCATCTAATAACACCACCCCTACAGAATCTGAATATAAATTAGGCATAACAAAAGTCGAGCCACCTAGTGTACCCGACTTGATTTGTTTATCTACATTTTTTATACGCTTATTTATCGACTGTTGTATCTTGATGATATCTGTTTTCTTATTACTGAAATCTACTTCAACTGGTAAACTCAATAACGGGTGTGACTCCGTTATCTTGATGACTTTTAACATCGTGTCAAAACCTAAACCAGTATGTTTAAAGTAAACTAAATCACGTTCAGTAATTTGTTCAGTATCTAGATAATTGGTTGATAGCTCAACTACTGGCTCATCATTTAGTTCTTGAATCAGTTTCTTACGTAATTCTGCTTTATCAAGAATATTATCGTCATAGATTGTCGCAGCTTGTTTAGGGTTGTCTTTATCGTAATATGGCGAATAATAAGTATCACTCACATGATATAAGTCTTCACCTTTCAACACTGCTGTTAAGTTTAACGTTGTAGACTTTTCAGTACCAACATACATTGTTGGTGCAGTTTTGTACTCCTTAACATTTGGATCAGCACCACGATGAACTGCTTTAAATGTGTGCCACCCTTTTGACAAATTTCGAGCAATCACAATTTGTTCAGAACGTGCTGTATGACTGTAACAACTATACCTACCTATCAATTCATCATCTAAATAGACATCTAATAGTCCACCACGAGATAATTTTTTAAGTGACCACATAAGAGTTTCATTACCCCACTTACACTCAAAACGTTTCTCGTAACTCGCACCGACTACTTGTGTACGCCAAGTACCCTCTTTAAAGAAAGTACCATTGTACGTTAAGCTAGGTGGTTTAAATGGCGAATAGTTTTTCGTTTCTGTCTTAGTTTTCTTCTTACCATAGCCTTTTATAAATGTTTTCTGTTCTTGTGTATTAACCGATACGGACGCCTCGTCTACGTTATAACCACCAATCAACTCAACATCAGATGTTTTATAGTAAGTATCCTCGTCATAGATATAAATTGTTTTATTATCAGCATAGAAGATATAGCCAAATAGTTCAGCACCTTCGACTAGAAACTCTATTCCGTTTTTATCTCCGACTTCATCAATTGCGATACGTTGGTCAAACTTTCCTACAATTTTGTAACTGTAACCTAATTTATTTCCTTTGAAACCAAAGTCTAAATATTGTTCTAACGTCCAAGTGGGCGTTGGTAGTTCTTCACTACTATCATTATTCATTTCTTCTGATTCCAAATCTTTGTCGATATAGTGATTCTGAAATTCAAACATAATGTGATGAGCTACAATATCATTTGTTAATGTGACGTTATTACTTTTTGGATCAGTCGTTTTTATGACATACTGTTGACCACGGAATATTAAAATAGATTCGTTTTGTATCAAGTCATATATATCCGGTGCATAACTTGTTTTAAAAACAGTTAGCGATAATGAACGACTACTATTCTTTTCAACTTCATATTTAAACGTTCCTAAATCATAATCAATTAACAACTCTGAAAATGTATTAGCACTATTGGTAATAATTAAGTTATCCATTTAAACACCTACCTATAAATAAACGGGAATATAAACTCAGCAGTTGGCTCAGTTATATCCGTTCCGATTATTTCAATATCGTTATATCCAGGTGCTAGTGATAACCATTCATGATTCGTATCTATACCGACGCGTTTCCCGTCTATCGTTGGATATACGCCATTAATGATGAGTTGTTTGTTTTTCGTGATTGGTTTTTTGTATTCAAATACATCACCAGTTGTACGATTAATAAGTTTAAAGCCTTTTGGTGCATTGACATTAATTTTTATAATTAATTTATGTCGGTGTGGAAAAGGTGCGATTGCATCAGAAGAACCATTAAATATTTTAAAACTTGTATGATTATGTTTATATTTAATATCATCATTCACAAGTAAACCATTGCCGAATTGCCATTTATCAGAAGTCTTGTCATATTCATCTGTTTCGTACAGTGATTCAGAATAGCCTTTATTGCAAGTAAATGTAATAGTGAAATCACTGTGTCTTATTGTTATTGGGCTTTTTTCTACTTTAGGAGTTGGAGCAACAAAATACTTTATTCCAGGCATTCTACTATGGACAACATGATATGGTTCTCTACTTTGTATTTCATTTTCTAATTCAAAGCAAAATAAATCCATATCTATACTATCAACACCCGTATATCTAAAATGTAAATTAAGTTCAAACGGACCAAATGTTGTTGTTCCCATTAAAGCGCCGTCTACTCCACTTATTTCTTGGATATAAGTATTTCCGTTCACTTCGTGTTTATCAAATCCAATAAATTCAAAACCGTCTTTCTCCATGAGATTGACGGTTTTATTGTTGCTATATATTAACTTGACCCATTTGCCATTGTCACAATTCATTTACCCACCTCCTAATACATATGAATTGTTTTTATACATTGAACCTTGTTGTTTACTTACTTGTTGTGCAACTCTTTTACCGTCCATGTATACATTTGTATCCTTGTTAGCAATTCTATTTGTATCTCTGTTGTTGATTTGTTGTAGGCTATTACCTTCATTAATCGCTGTAATAATTCCACGTAGTAATTCAGCATCTTCTGAGAATCCAAGCATTTCTCCTGTTCTGTCCCAAATCACTTTGCTTCGTGCTTTCATTGAAGGGTCATGACTGATTACAGATTCACTAAAGCCACCTTCAGCAAGCCAAGCTATTTCTGGTGAATTGATTATTCCACCACTTGCATAACCATGACCATGACCAATAACATCTAGTAAACTACTTCCATATGTTTTACTTGCATAGTTCATGCCTGCAACTAAGTTGTGTAATGGATTCCAGATGTCACCCATACCTTTTCCTTGATTGGCTTTAAAAGTACCAGGTTTAACTTGTACAAGCCCCATTGCATTTCCGTCAGCTAGTCCGTCGTTACCACCCATAGCATTAGGATTACCACCTGATTCAGTTTCAATCTGTTTCATCCAAGCATTAATATATTTCTGAGTTACAGGGAGTTTGGCAATTTTTAAGGCAGTTATGACATTGCTTAACATGCCACCTCCACCACCTTTAGATGGATTATCTTTCGCCCATTTCAATGGGTCAATCGCTTGATTATTACTAGCATAAGATGTTCCTTTGTTTACTTGCCAGTGAATGTGAGGACCCGAACTATTACCTGTAGAACCAACTTCTCCAAGTTTTTGTCCTTGTTTTACCATATCCCCAGCTTGAACTGATCGTTTATTCATATGCATGAAAATATGTCCCATGCCTCCACTTGCAACTTGAACTTCATTACCGCCACCGTATGGAGATGACCAGGCTTTAACTACACG
The DNA here is from genome assembly GCF_022386995.1 of Mammaliicoccus sp. N-M50. Lineage (NCBI taxonomy): Bacteria > Bacillati > Bacillota > Bacilli > Caryophanales > Staphylococcaceae > Mammaliicoccus > Mammaliicoccus sp. N-M50. The sequence continues at coordinate 292,723 of NZ_JAJNJA010000001.1, forward strand.
CCCCGAAACTGAAGATGGAATTTTAGTACCAGTATTAGCACCGTAATCTAGTCCATAGTGACTTGGGGGATTGAACCCTCTAACCCAGTGATAAGCTGGATTATTAGCAAACGGATTGGATCCACCTCCACCACCGTCTGACGCGTCTACAAACCATTCCATAACTTTTTTCTTCAAGCTATTTTTCAATTTGTTATAACTGTGTTTAATTATATCTCCATATACAGCTTTGATATCATCAAAATTCACACCAAATTGATTCATGACCGTATCGACTAACTTACTTGGATTTTCAACATAATCCCAAGCATCTAATGCAACTTTACTTCCTTTAGCAACTAGTTCAGCAGTCTTTTTACTTCCGTATGATTTCAAAGCTTTATATCCAGAATCTACAGATGCCATACCTACTTGTAGTGCATTTGGTCTCTTTTCTGATTTATGCTTTTTGTGTGGCTTATCACCTGTACCATTATGAAAAGCTGCAATATTTCCATTTTCAATCATACTTTGTGTATTTCTACCGTTGATTACTTCCATTCCTTTTCTCAACGGAAGAACTACATTTCGACCTTTAGGCGCAAATAATGAGCCGTCTTTATCTCTTATTAATTCTTGATGTCCATTACGACCTTTCCCGTTACCTGGTCCCTTGTCATTAACCATTGCTAAAGTATCTTCTTGTAATTGACCCTTTGCATTTGTTTTAACAGAATTACTTCCACCAGTACCAGTAGATAATTTTACTTCTGGTATTTCATTTTTTATAAGCTTTTTATTCATTATCTTATCCGATAAGGTATTGATACCTTTAATCATTGCGTTTAAACCTTTGATTGCACCATTAGCAACTCCTGCACCAACTTTTTTAGCAATCGATTTGAAGCCACTCACTGAGTCAGATAAGAAGTTTTTAAGTTTATCTATCCAAGATTTACCTTTGTCATACATGGCTTTGAAACCATTCACAACATTATCTCTTGCACCATGTGCTAAACTTGTCACTCTGTTTTTGATATTCGTAAAGATATTTTTAGCACTCTCGAATAATCTACCGAATATTTCTCTAGAACTTTTAGACATTCCTGAAAACTTATTACGTACGTTAGTCCAAATATTTTGTGCTAAATTAGTAATGAAGTTTTTCATTCTCGTCCACAAATTACGGGCATAATTAAATAAATTACTAAAAATAGTTCTCGTAGATTTACTTAATCCAGTAAACTTATTGCGTATGTTATTCCAAATTGACTGACCTAAAGAAGTGATTTTATTCTTTAATAACGTCCATAAATTACTACACCATTTGAATAAATTTGTAAAAATATTTCTTGTTGATTTATACAAATTACTAAAAGATGATTTAACTTTATTCCAGATTGCATATGCAGTAGTTGCAATGAAGGTGTGTATGAAACGCCAACTACTAGAAACGACACCTTTCAATAAACCTAGTCCAACTTTTACAGCACTTAGTATCTTGCCGACAAACCATAATTGAACTAAATTCCACGCTAAAACAACTGCGCCTTTTAGAATTTGAACAATACCCTGCCATACACCTTTCCAATTACCTGTGAGTAAAGCAGAAAATACTTTAATGACGCCGAGTATTATATTTAACGCACCCTGTATTACGCCTTTGATATTGTTCCATACTGAAACGATTAATAGTTTTATAGCTGGCCATAATAATTTCATGATGTTCCAAATTAGCGTCATGATTGGCTTAATTACATTACCCCAAATGAATTTGAATGTTGTAGAAATAAAACTACCTACATTTCGTAAAGCAATCATTATTTCAGTACCATTTTTAGCCCAAAATGCACTAATTTGTGTGCCAATAGATCTAGCGAAAGTACTTATTGCGTTAACAACTTGATAGAATGTAGTTTTAACTTTTGTGGCAAAATTAGTCAATCCAACAACTACATTAGGAGGTAATATCTTACTTAGTGTTATAACACCGTCTTGACCATTTCCTTTGAATAATTGGAAGAAACCTTTGATGATATTTCCTATCGTTATAAATGTTTGTTTAACGCCATTAAGCGCAGCATTAACGATATTTCTGAATGTTTCTGATTTCTTATATGCAACGACAAATGCAGTTCCTAATGCAATGACTCCTAATGTTATCCATCCAACAGGTCCAGTAAGCGTTCCTAGTATTGCGCCTAATTTAGGGAATACTTTAGTAATACCGATTATTGCACCTTCTGAACTTTTAGCAGCAGTACTAAATTTAGCAAAGAATTTTAAGAACTTGCCAAATGGTCCAAATATAGCGCCAATTATTCCAGTTAATTTACTGAATATCATTAAGACAGGACCAAGCCCGATAAGTATCAATGTACTCCATTGCATAATACTTGCTATCAGTTTTTGAGTACTCTTATCTAAACTGTTGTACCAATTAACAATACCTTTGATACCGTTAACGACTTTACCAAGCACTTGACCTAGTGTTTCTCCCCACTTAGCGGCAGAACCTTCCATTCCGTCAATAGCAGTAGTTAGATCATTCATTAAAGGTTTCATCTTACTGAAGAAACCTCCACCTTTTCCACCGGCATCTAAGAAACTAGCACCAAGTCGTCCAACTGCTGCCCACATATTAGCAAGAGAAGCAGTAAAGGACTTTTGTCCCATTTTTTTAGCTGCGCCACCGATATTTGTTTCAATAGCATTTAAGAACATCTTACTTGAAATTTCTCCGTCACTTGCCATTTTAAATACTTCATCAGCAGTAACGCCTGCTTCCTTAGCAATCCATTGATAAATTGGTATACCACGTTCAGAAAGTTGTTGTAACTCTCCGTTATATGCTTTGTTCGAAGTTTGGACTTTGTTAATAATAGAACCCATTTCTCCCATGCTTGAACCAGCTATAGCAGCAGCATCGCCTGTTAAACTTAAATATCTAGTAAGTTCTTTACCTGGTTTGATTCCAGCTGCAACTGCACTAGATGCAGTCGTCGCAGCTTCACCTAATCCGAATGATGTTCCTTTAACTGATTCTAAGGCGTTATCCATGATTTTTTGAACACTTTCACTACTATGTCCTAAACCATCTAGTTTAGCTTTGGCATTATCAATCTCTACTAATCGACCAAAACCTTTACCAATAGTTATGCTTGCTAAAGCACCACCAGCAATCATTGCAGGCTTTGTAATTTTTTTTGTAAGATTACTACCTACTTCTTCTGATTTTTTAGATATATTATTGAAAGTTGAACCAACCTTTTCAAACCCTTCGCCCGTTTTGAACACTCTATTCATGCCACGAGTCATGTTCTTTTCGATATTTCTTGCAGCACGATCAGATGCTTTTTCAATATCGTTGAGACGATTAGCAATAGCAGTAAATGCCGAATCCATGCCGCTTTGATTGGCGCTAAATTTGGCTTGCAACTCCTTAATAGTTGCCATAAGAACCCTCCCTTCTTTTATTTATTTTTTAATTTACATATTTTGTTCAGCACGTTTTCTAGCTTCGATTTTCTTTTGAACTCTCTCGTTCCATTGATATTTCTTTTTAGGTCTTGAAGATTTTTCAACTTTCTTTTTAGGTTGAATATCTTTCAAGAACTTCTTAACATTTTTCATATCGTCTTTTGACTGAGGATTACTATTTAACATTGCGATAAAGTTCATATAGTAATCAGCTTGCTCTTTTTCTGCTTTGCGTTCTTCGTTTTCGAAGTGTGTCATTAAATAAGCTAGTAACTCACTAAAAGGCGTGCTAAGAACTTCATCACGCCCACCGAGTTCTTTGCTTAATTTATATATAATGACTTCTTCTAATTCGATGTCGCTGGCATTGTTGCTGACATTACTTCGTCCTTCGTTTGTTCCTTCTTCGGAAACAGAACTGCCAGCACCATTGAGAAGGAATCTTTTGACTTTTTTAATCGTTCGATTAATTTCGGAATATCATTAACTTCGATTACTGCATCTATAATGTCTAAGAACGTATAAACGTTTTGTTGACCAATTACATCAGCGTTGATGTTAGATGCTTGAGAAATTAAGTTTTGTAATGAATCTGGTGCGTTCTCTAACACGATTTCAAAAGAACCTAATACATCTTTAAAGAATTGAGCGCCTGCTCGTTTGAACGCCTCTGAACCGTCATATTGAAAAACATTTACTTTATCATCGTCACTTTTAGCTTTTTCAAGCGCTTCTTCATAAAGTCTTCTATTCTCTTCATTGATTTCATTACGTTTCGCAAAGAATGTGTCCACTGCACTTTTTAAGTGATCGTTTGTATTAATATCTTTAACTAATTTATTTAGTTCTCTTGATACTCTTTTAATTTGAAGAATATTCATTTCTTTGATTTCAACGTTTTCAGTTACTAACTTGTTACCTTCATATGTTTTGATTTCTACTTGTGCCATGTGTCATTTCTCCTTTGATATATAAATTAAAAAACAAATAAAAAAGAGTGAGGTTATCCCTCACTCTACTTATCCTGCTGGTATTTCTTCTGGTGCTTCTCCTAATTCATCTGGATCTTGTCCGATGTAGAAGTAGTTATTCGGTTTATTGGCATCTGCGCAATCTTTAGGGAACATTGCAAATTCCATTTCGTAGTTACCTTGCTCGTTTGCGAATGATTTTGTCATACCACTAGAGTTTGCGATTTTATGAATGAAGATATCTTCTGAAGTATCATCTCCCATTTGTCTTGGGTGAATTCTTAATGTTCTAGCACCTTCTCTAAGTGATGCTCCAATAGGTGCATCTGTAACTGATACGACTTTACCGTCCTTTGTTAAAGCAATAGTTCCACTTAATGTTTTACTAATTAAATCTAAAGTTGCTTTCATTGCAACGATTGTTACAGTACCGTTCCAACCAACCACTACTTGGTCGTAGTTTGTATTACCGAAGTCTGGTGAATTAATGTCTTCTAATTCTGGCTCTAATTGAACTTCTCCGCCATCACCTTGTAATAACGAACCATCTTCACACATTTTTCCGTCAAATCTCGTTTCAGTCGGTAAACCTTCATCAAAAATGAAGTCAGCCATACCAAATTCATAACTAATTTTTTCTTGTGGCATTATAATTCCTCCTTAAATTTAGGTATTAAAAAAGCACTTATTCGCAATAAGGCAAAATAAGTGCTAAAAAATTTATTGTGTAGATCATATTGTCACTTTCTACACCCACTCTAATTGGTGGCGATTCTGCGTAAATGTATTGAATAAAGTGTTTATCTGTTCTGATTAAACGACCGTCTTCTAATATTGGGATTTCCATTAACCTATTCTCTATTCCATGAATAGCTTTGTAAGTATCGAAAGCCCTGTTTGCTGCTTTATCAAAGCTTTGACTTCTTATCTCAACTTGATAATTCATCAAGTGTGATTTCATATCACTTCTATCTGGTGGATAACCACCTTCGTAATAAACAACACCGAACTCTGATTGTGCAGTACGATAATCAACTGTCCACTCTAAGTCAGGTATTCTATCCTGTAATATCTTTTTAATAGCGCGTTGTATCATCTAACTGCCTCCTTCTAGTAAACGCTCTAACGCTCGTTCCATTGCTTTTTCAAAATGTTGGTCAGTTAAAATGACGGCGTGTTGTAGAAATTTACGACCTGGTTGATATCCTTTAACATTAGGTTTTTGACGGGTACCTGTACCACGTCCTCTTATATAATAATTAGGATATTTCACACCACGTTCATATTTATCTCCAACTGGTCTAACGTTGTTTAACTCATGGACATATGTTGCATATTCCATATTTGTACCAACGTAGACCACAAACGACTGTCCTTCAACTGTGGCTTGTGTTGAATGAATACTATTCTCTAAATCTCCACTATCACGTGGCGATAGCGCTTTAGCATATTCTTCGCAACTCAGACCGATTTTATCCATTTCATCTAGCAATATAAGGTTGAAACGTTTATTCATTGTTTTAAACTCTTGTTGTAATTCTCGAAGTCCTGTCCATTCAATTTTTAAACTGAGTCCTGACATCTACATATAACCCTTAATAAAATGTGGTTTTCCTGTAATATCTTGCCCGTATTCAAGCTTTTTAACTTGTCCTAATACTTTTGTATGTTTAGGTGTTATATGCTCAATACGTGCGTTTAAATCGATATTTGAAACAGTATCAGATATAGGAATGTAAACTTGAGTAACTGATGTGTATTCTTCACCGTTAGCATTATAGATATTTTGAATACCATATCTAACATGTGCTTTAGTTAATACCTTTTCAGTTAATGGTTTACCGTAGTCATCTTTTATCTGATTACCGTTTGAATCAACCGTTGGCACAATTACGTTAACTTTATCTCTGTATATAATCATATTAATCTCCCAATATGACCTACTGATTTAGTTTGTAATTGTTGGTTGATTAGGAAAAGAACATATTGATCAAGTAGATTATCGGACATCGTTACGCTAGCATCATTAATTTTTTGTGTTTCTACACCTTGTCTTTTCAACATAGCGTAACCATTGGACTCTCCTTCAAGTTTGTACAACATTTGTTTAACAATCATTCGTTCTGAGATTATTACTTTTGGATATAAGGAATGAATATCTTCGTAAGAGTCAAATATATTTTGTTCTAATTCTTGAGGTCCCATACCTTCTAACAACGGATTAGAAGGTATTTTCTCAATGTATTCAATTACTTTTTCAGTATCCAACATATATCATCACCTACTCGCTAGGTTCTTCAATACGTTCGAAATAAGGACCTGTTCCTTTGAATTTCTTTTGTTTATCAATGTTTGTTTCAATTTCTTGAACACGCTTAACAGTTAGTTCAACTTCTTCGCCTGGTTCGAAACGTTTATTCTCTTTCTTACCATCAACTTGTTTAAGCACTTTAAATTTCGCCATTGATTTAACCTCCTTATTTATTTTAGAAAGTTAAAATTAACCTTCAGGAACTTCTTGTGTTTCTTCAACCTGCTCATTTGCAGTGATGATAGATATACCTTTGATGTTTTTCAATACAGGCATTGCTACTTCTCCGACAATTGTTTTCTCTCCAACTGGGTCTTGAGAAACAACAGAAACAACATACTTACCGTTTGCGAAGTTGTTATCAGCGGCTGGACCACTTAATGTATTACCTAAGTTTGCAGCGTGTAATACGACTACATCATCATCTAAATGTTTCTTAACAATATCTCCAGTGATACCTTCGATAATTGTTTGAGCATCATCGATTTCAACTTTAGGTAAGCCAATATCTGTGAATAAAGTATCTAAATCAGATTGACGAACAATTTTGTTTCCAGCCTCTGAACCATATAAGTCAGCAGCAACATTAGGATTACGTTTAATCTTCGCTAATGTTTTAGAATTCATAACAACATAAGCAGGTGCTTGACCATTGTTACGCTCTTTGTACTTTTCAACTTCATTCATTAATACTTCTAATGGATTAACATCTGTACGAGAGAAATCTCCTGCTGTTGTTTTAGCTTCATCTGGTAAATCTAAATCAAATTGAATTTTCACTTCTGATTTTGGATCTTCATAATCAAACACACCACGGTAAACCATGTTTGCTCTGATTAACTCTTTAGTATCTTCAATACCTTCAGATAAATCAGCGATTGATAATAAAGCATTTTGAACTAAAGCATCTTGTTCAGCACTGTTACGTGAGTTTTTGTAACGATACATTTCTTCTTCTGTGTAGTGGTAGGCATGAGCGATTTTAGAAAGCTTAGCCAATACTTGTTGGATATCACCTTTCTTACGTAATGGTGTAGCAGCATCAAATCCAATAATAGAACCTGCTTTAATTCCAGTTGAATCAATAACGTTATACGCTACGTTGATATCGAATACTTGTTCAGTAGGAAAAGCATTTGATAAACGTCTTGAAGATTGAGCTGGTGCATTTTCAATAAATGCTTGTAATGTAGGTGTTTGTAAATTTTCGTGTTCAGTAATTAATACCATTAATATTTCCTCCTTTTATTTGCAATTAAATAGGACGTATTACACGTCGAATGTAATGCGTCCTTGAGTAGCTTTTTTGAAATTGTTTGTTACGCCTGTTAATAGTTCTTCATAAACAGATGCTTTACGTAAAGCTGATACTTGTTCATTAACTTGAACATCATCAATTTTAACTGCATGTCCTGTTAACACTGGAGCAGTCATTGTCTCAGGTGTTGAAGCTTGTACTAACTCAAACAAATCTGATTCAGTGTTTTTAAATACTGCTGTTCCACCTTTAATAACTTGACCTTCTGTTAATTTAGATGAATCTAAAGTGATGTTACCGACAGTCCACTCAAGATTTTTAGCATCTCTTAAAAATTCTGGTTGTTCATTTTCGAATTGAACTTTCTTTGGTTTTAAACTCATTCTTTATTCCTCCTTTTGTTTTCCAAATAATTCATTTGCTAAATCTCTACCACGCTTTGAATAGTCAACCTTTTGCTTACCATTGCCACTTTGTCCACCAGACTTGTAATCATTGCTTGGTGGTGGCGTACCTTCTTCGTCTGAACCACCTTCATCATTTGAAGTGTTAGTTTGATTAAATAAGTAGGCTTTATTCTCACGTAATTCATTCATGACCTCATTAAAGTTTGTGATGTCTCCACTTTCTTCATCACGATTAAACTTTTCTTTATCAATAAATAAAAATACATCGTCTGGATCATAAGCATCTTTAGATACTTCTTTTAAGATTTTCTTATCCAATTCGTTAGATGCTACTTGAACTTTAAAGTCTTTGATTTGTTCTTGAAGTTCTTTATTAGTTCCCTCAAGCTTGTCATAATCATTTGCTTTCTTTTCAAGTGTTGTAATCTGTTTAGATAAGGTTTCTTTTTCGGTTTCTAAAGATTTGATTTCTGTATCTTTCTCACTCAATTGCGACTTGATGTCTTGAATATCCTTACCGTTTTCTGCCATTACTTTTTCAATTTGTTCATCGGATAATTCTAAAGCTTTAAGTGTTTCTCTATTCATATTTATTCTCTCCTCACGTTTTGATAACGATGTCCGACACCGATTGGATTAGTACAATAACGCTTGTACCTGCGACATCGTCTTTTAGTGACTTACGAACAGGTCAAACGGAATACCACCGTTATGAGATACGTTTAGATCACTTCCTTATGATTAGATAAACGCACAAAAATAACCGGCAATCTCACGACTGTCGGCTTGTTTATACATTATCTTGTAACTTATGTTTTATATCGTTGTACGTCATATTAATACTTAATTCATGTTGTCTGTATGCTGCTCGGTTATCTAAGCATCTATCTTTGTCATCTGATTGGACTACATCAACCTCACAAGTATCTAAATGATTACCTTTATTATCTTGATAGAACTCAATAAATGTTTTAATAGCATTAAGGAAATGAACATCTTCTCCCCACTTATCAATGATTATCTTATCTTTAGTTTGTTCAATCATATTCTTCACCCTTTCATTTCTTGCCTAGCGACTCTTAACTTCTGTTTCATCTTTACATAACCAGTACTATTAGAACGTTTCATTCTTCGATATGCACCTAATGTCTTAGGGGCATCATCACCTAATATTGCTTTGATACTGTTATATGTTTTCATTTCTTGTCTTGCTTTACGTTTTAATTGTTGATCGTGTTCATAACTTTCTCTTTGCTTTTTAGTACGAGGGTCAAGATTAGGATTAAAGTCTTTACCTTTAGCAATGTATTTATTAATTTCACTTTCTGATTTGAAGTCAGAAACAAAAGGTCTAACCATACACTTACAGTTTGGATGAACAGGAATAACATCTCGTACATCTAATTGTGGGAATCTTGTATCTTTACCAGTTAAAGAAAATACTCTGTCTTGATATTTAGCACATTCACTACATGTGTTTAAATTGCCTGTGACGTACACCAAATCATTTCCAGTAGCTAAATAATGATTAACATGAGCGTGTGTTCTAGCAGTGCTTATTTTCGTTCTCACGACTGTTTCTGTATAGAAGCCTAAAGGTAATAACTTATTATCAATTGTTCTAAATGATTTCATACCACCTTGAACAAAAGAATCAGACACCCGTTGAATTATCTTCCTACGATTCTGACCGTATAAGATACCTCTTGAAATGTCTGATTGAACTTCTAATAATGTTTGATTAATTGTTGAAACTGTAGTGACAAACGCTTGCCTAAGTGCTGCTTGTAAATCCAGCATTGTATCACTTGTGATAGTCGCTAATGCACTTTTATGAACTTGTGAATTAAGTTCGTTTGATAAAGCTATGCCTTGCTTACTTAATTCTTTCGTTGCGATGTTCAACTCTGATTCATATACTTTTGCAAGTTCGGGTTCAATAAACTCAAAAACATCTGTACCAAATTGTTGAATCAAGTTTTCAATATTTCTAAACATAATTTGTTTATCTCTAGCACTTAATAAATCAACTTCTTGAATTAACTTAAGTATTTCATTTTGCAAGAACTCAACTGTAGGCTTTATTTGTTCAATCTTCATTCAATCACCTACTCCATTCCTTTTACTTCTTCATCAACTGGATTAGTTTCTTCCTCATCTTCTTTATTGTCATTGAAGTTTAAACCTGTCATGTTACCCCTTAACAATGACATGCTATCTTGTGATGTTCTTTCAGCTTCAATCTTTTCTACTTCTTCCATAATCCACTCTTCTGATTTATCTGGATTATTATTTCTAACTGTTTGTTCAAGTGATTGAGTACCTGCTGCATAACTTTGATTGTTTAACGTTGAAGTTTCTTTTGAAGTGACTGGCATCATATCTTTTTGAACAATGATTGGTTTTTCAATAATGATGTCGCTATTATCTCGATTCAGTAACCACATACAGTTTTCAACGCCTTGTTGAATGAACTCAATGTATTCATCTCGCATTTGTTCGGCTTTCATAATCGATAAGAATAAGTCATAAAACTTCGCAGTACCAGATTGTGCTTGTGCGCCTTCCGAAGTAAAGAAATCAATTGCCTTCTCACTTGTTTGTGTTTCCATTAACATCATCTTGATAACGTCTTTCACATAAGTAATGTCACCAATCTTTGAGATATCAATTTGATGTATTTGTATTGACCTTCCGTCTTCATCGATTGATGTCATTTCGATATCGCGATGATCAAACTTATTATCAACACCATATTTCCTTAACGAGACTTCCATTAATCTTTCCATTATCTCTTTTGAAACAGATATTCTAGGTTTACCATTTCGTTCAAAAATTTGTGCTGTTCTTGTCATTGTCCAGTTCACTTCGTCTTGCTTGCCTTCTTGTCCCATCAGAACACTTCTACCGTATCGATTCATGAATGTTGGACTATAAGGTAGGTAAACAAACAATGTTCGCTTACGACCTTTTAAAACGTAATTACGATGCCCTCTTTCAAGCTTAGTAATATCAAATATGATTTCTTCATCATCCACTAATTGTAGGTCTCCATTATCGTCCATATGATAAACAGTATGACTGCCTGTTAATTCGTCTTCTCCTTCGACTTCTTCGTGAACATGTACAAACTTGTCATCACCACGTTCAACAATGTAACGAAGTTGATATGTCTTGCCGTCTTCTAGTTCGTAATACACATTACGTTCTTTAAACGATAACTTTACTTGTCCGTTAATCACTTCAGGTACTGCCACAATGCCACCGTCTATTTGCCATTGCTTTATATTCATTCCGTGATGTTTGTTGAAGTTTGAATTCACTTCTATTTGGTCTAACGTTTCTTGTTGTAAGTCGAATAGTTCGCCATTCAGTGAATCATCTTGTGTTCCCTCGATATGATTATCTTCTGCGTTGAAGTCTTCATCATCTTCTATCTCATTGATTGGATAGTTCGTTTGAAGTTTGCCCATTGACCTCGTAATAAACAGTGTAGGTATATCAACAATCATTTTAGATATATTCACTACAATGTATGGCGTTTGAACGTTTTGTGCTTTAACATCGCCATATTCAATACGGTCAATGATTTCACCTTGTTCAATTAATGCTTTTGCTCTATCGAATAACTTCGAATGACGGCCGTCATATAAGTCTCTATATAAAAACATATCACCGTGCGTTTCAGTGATTTCTTCTTGCGTAAATGATTTTAACTCTGCCATTGTCTACCTCCTTATCCTCACCACATTGTTCTGGATGAAATGACTGCCTTAGGTTTCTTCTTCATATCTTCGCTAAAGGCATATCTAGTAGCATCTATTGTGTGGTTATCTTTATCTTCTAGTCTTGGTTTAGGATTACCGTCTTTATCAGTTTCATAATCGATGTTCTCAAATTCCTTTGCAATGTTTGGTGTACGCTTTGGGTCAATGATTATTGCATCTAAATCATCAAGCCATTGCTCACCATATTCAACACTGTCTGGACCTTTCTTCACACCTTTAATTCGTTTAATACCATGTTCATTCTTTAACTCGTCAATACTTTTAGGTTCAGCACTATCAGCGAATATCTCATCAGACATATATTTCTTTCGTGTTAACCATTTAGCCAACTCTCTATTAGATATCTTCTGACCATAGTATTCATCAACTGCATATATAACGTTTTTCTTTTTGTCATAATGCCAACGAACAAAAGCTAATGGATCAGTAGCATATCCAAAATCGACTGCACTTCGAATGTTATCGAATGAGTTAAATAATTCATCAGGTATTGTTTCAATTTGTAGGTTATCGAATGGAACAACGCCACTACCGATAGCTTCACCTAAATACTCCCAACGATATCTCATTTCACTTTTTTGTTTAGTTGCCTCTGCTTCTTCAACAAACTGTTTCGATATATGTTGGTTATCTTTGTATGTACTGTGATGTACAAAAGTATTATCTGGTTGAATTGATGATTCATACTTTTTATTAACCCATGATTGTTTTCTCTTTGGTGGGTTGTAACTATAAAAGAATTTATAAAAAAGACCATCGTCCAACTCTCCGCGTAATAATGAGTTAGTGATGGTCTTTACTTCATCTTCTGTTTTAAACTCTGCTAATTCTTCTATCCAACCAATAGCGAATGGAAAGTTAGCATCTTTCAATGATTTAATTCTTTCTGGGTCTTTAGCACCTCTAAAAGCAATATAATTCCCTCTAGGTATATAAGTAATCCTCATAGGCGATTTAGTTACTTTGAATAAATGTGAAACACCTTGATGACTAATAGCCCACTTCAATTGTTCATATATTGATAATTCAATCGTGTTATCCACTTTACGTATACAAACTGCGTTAACTGGATATCTCATAATCAGTTGAACAATAATGATTGCTAGGTCAGTTGATTTACCACTACCACGTCCACCTTTTTCCACAATGTGCAATATATTTGGGTCTTTAGCTGCTTTCCATGATTTGTGAAACTCCATAGGCAATAGTTCTGATAGTTTCTTTATGTTTGTCATTCTATATCATCTACAAACGTAACTGCACCACTATGTTCCACCTCTTGTTTTTCAGTCCACATAGCGTACCGTTTACCTAGTAATTCAGCAGCTTTAGTTCTAGCAACTATATCAGCACGTTTTTCGTGTCTTTCAACTTCACTCATGAAATCGCCAGTTGGAACTAACATTAATTCTTCATCTGTCATTTTACCTCTCATAACTGAAGTAAGGTATTGGAGTATTTCATCTTGTTCGGCAATACTTTCTTTTTTCAATTCTTCAAGTCTTGCATCAATATAAGATTTAACACTCACATTTTCCAACAATTTTACAATGTTTCCTTTAGCATAGTTATGACTATAACCAGCACTTACTGCCGACTGATATGCGTTACCTGTTCTGATATACTCATCTGCAAACAACTGTTGTTTTCTTGTTAATTTCATTTCATCTACCACCAACTCTCACGATAATCTCATTCATTTATTTTAATTCCTTTACTTTAAATACTTTCATAATTACTAAATACAAATGTGCTTGAATATAAAAAATAGAGTTAATCACATATTTGAATTTCTTCATGTAATCAACTCTACTTCTATATCATAATCTTTATCGCCTTTAACAATTGGATCATAATCAATTAATACTTTACTTGCCTCAGCATCGTTCTTCAATCTCTTAATCATTGCTATTAAGTGACAATCATTATTCACTTTTCTAATACCTTTTAAAACACCTGCTACTACCACCATTACTTTCATATATTCAACTCCAAATAAAAAACACCTGAACTTAATCAGATGTTTTAAATCTATTTACTAATTCGTTTTTTCTATTTTCTTTCGTAATTTTTTCTTCGACAATAATATTTAATAATTCAAATACTATAATTGCATCGTCTTTATTAATTTCTTCATCTATATTTCTTGGATGTACTGCTCCATTTCCCAAACCTCTAACGCCATGTGCTAATTCTTTCAATTCGGCATCTATTACATTTTCATTGTATAGCCATTCTACTTTTTTGAATAAATTATCTTGTTCTTTTGCACCTAATTTAATACATAACAAATCTAAAGCTAATCTAATTATAGCCAATGAGGATCTAGGAGATGATTCGAACACAGAACTAGCTTCATTATATAAATCTTTAATATTTTTAGGCATATCATTATTAGGTTCTTTTATACTTGAAGTAGTTGGATGTATTTTCATGCCAGTATTAGCATCATAGATACATGCACCTTGACATACTTCACAATTTTCGAAGTAAAATAAATTAGCATATGCATCTATAGAGTCCGAAGCTCCCCGAAACAAACTTTTATATTCCTCATCCCGAAAGGATAATGGCCTATTTATATGATTTCTGGGATATATTCTTTCGTTCTCATAATCTATTACACCTAAATAATAATAATCTTCTCTATTTTTATCTAAACCAATTAATGTCCATAAACTTTTAGTCTTATTACCACAATATTCACAGTCACTAAATCCCCATATTTTCATTGCTTCTTCCATTCTATAACCTCTCCCCCTATAATAATTAAATACAATCTAATTATACGAAATCCACCTAGCAAAAGCCAGATGGATTTAATTAATATATAGGATTATAGAAAGGATATGGACAATAGCCGTAAGGTTGTGTAGGGCGACGTACAAACTTATCAGTTTGATTGATTGAAATTTGCCTAGCCGTCCTGCCTTCCATGGTAAGCTACATAACATATTCTTGTCACTCTTCCTAATTATCATTAATTACTTTAATAACATTAATTACATTAATCGGTCATAATTACTGCTATTTCTTTTACTATTTGGCTTATTCTACTTGGTGTTTTACCCATTGTTTTTGCTATTTCTTCGTAACTCACACCAGAGAGTACTTGGTTTAATATTGTTTCTTGTGTTTCATCTGAAACTCTATCCCAACGATCTTGTACATATTTAATTTTGTTTTCATATCTGTTTAACATTTTATCCTGTTTAAGTAATCTTGTTACTTCTCTAAATACTGGGTCTGATGTTTGACCTACCGCTTTTGGCATTGATGATTCAATTCCATATTGGGCTATGTTTCCACCACATACATTTTCAATATATTCTTTTCTCAAACGTGCAATAGTTTTTACATTGTCTTGATACTCTTTTATTAAAGTTAAAACTTGTTTAGTCGAATAAGTCATGTGTTCAATTCCTCCGATTGGTTTAGTTTTTGATGTGGTCTACATCGGTTAAATAGTCGAAAATTACGCCATTACCACTCCTAACTAATTCAGCATTTTCTTCAAACCATTCGTACGGAATACTTTTACGTTCATGTTGTTTCTTAAAATCATTAAACTGGTCAATGTCTAATTTAAAACATGTGTCGTTAAATCTAAATAGTACTAATAGAAAAGCTTCAGCACCCATTCGTTTAGTATCGGTCAAATACTTAACTTGATGATCACTCACATTTTTCAAAGGTAAATTCTTAATTTTAACTTCTTTCGTATCAAAGGCTATGTACTTACCTTTGTTGTTACAGCCTACAAAATCGACTGTACTCTTTTCTTGATACCGTGCTTTACCTGTCCTAGTGTTATAACTTATCGGTGTTGCTACTTTATCGATTATTGCTATCTTCTTTTGTTTGTACACACGATTGATATTGCCTATTACTGTTTCAAACCACATACCTCGATTAGCTTGTTTTCTGTTCAATTTATCAACTCCTTATTAGGCTATTTACCACTTATACCTTTTACAATTTCCTTTATCGCTACATAGTCTGGTGCAAATATACCAGTGATATTGTCACACATTACAACTATCCCTGCTACACTCAAAACACCGAATACTACTGTCCCTATTACAGTTGGTGTTGATATCGCATTAAAAAAGTCACTTCTAAATCCATTACTTAAACCTTTTTTCTTTGATGTCCAATAACCATACTGTAACCAAAATAAAATTGATAAACTGATAATAGCAACTAACAATCCTGATATTCCTAATGCGATAGATTCTACAAACACACCATGTACATAAATTTCAAAACCTTTTTCGCTTGCTCCTTGAATATACTGCCCAACTTTATCTAAATAATTTAATATGTCTTTATCCATATTAATCACTCCTCATTTAATTTTTTAAATTCACCTTGTAACGACATTAATTCTTGAAGTAACACTTGTTCATTTTCTGTGCCGTAAACCTTAATTGATAAAAAAACATATTCATTGATCAACCATTTAATTAATTCATCTTTAGTTTGAATTTCATTAATTTGTTCTTGTACTGATGCCATACTCTATCCCTCCATTACTGCCATTAATATTAGTGCTAAAACTATAATTACAAATAGTGTTGCTGCGAATATCAATGTCTACCAACTCCACTAAACCATGTTTCTGCCTCTTTATACTTATCTGACTCATAATCGATTGGTGCCTCCACTTCATCCTGCGCGCTTGCATACGTATATGATCGTTTGATAAATGTGTATAGTGCTATAAGCGATATCGTTAATATGATTAGGTATAGTTTCATAATGGTTCCTCCCTGTAATCTATACGACTTATAGTTTTGGTATCTATAATGACCTCTTTATTATTTAAGGTATATACGATTGTCGTATCTTCGTTTTTTACTGCTCTAAGGATAGTTTCTTTAGTCCATCGAGCCTCAGAATATAAGATATATCGGTTATTGTATTTTGTAGTTATAATATATTGGTGTTTCATAAGTTAGTCCTCCTAAAATAAATTCAATTGTTTCCCTTCAAG
Organism: Mammaliicoccus sp. N-M50; assembly: GCF_022386995.1. Classification (NCBI taxonomy): domain Bacteria; kingdom Bacillati; phylum Bacillota; class Bacilli; order Caryophanales; family Staphylococcaceae; genus Mammaliicoccus; species Mammaliicoccus sp. N-M50. Next base: position 309,913 of record NZ_JAJNJA010000001.1, read on the forward strand.
TAAATCTTTAACATATGGCTTTCCAGTAGTTCTAAAGTACTCGTGCATTTCTTTAATCGAATTAAACACTACAAAGCCGATATCTTCTTTAAACACTTCAATGGTTTCTACCTGTCCCGTATCAAATAGACGAACATAGATGTTGTTATTGTTGCCACCGTTTTTATAACGTTTAACTACTTTATCCATTTCGCTATCATTGCAATACTTGAATTTTTTCATTTTCCTTCACTTCTTCTTCCAAGATTTTCAACACTTCTTCAAATATTGCTTCTAACACTTGAACTACGATACTATTGCCAGCTTGTTTATATAACGTTCCGTTTGTCGTATTCTTACGTGTCGGGTGTTCATCTGCGACCTTATAATAATCTTCATCTTCAAACCCCATAAGTCTCCAACACTCTAGTTCGGTTAATAATCGATACTGTCCATTTCCAATCGGAACGATGCCACTGTTAGGACATCTATTTTGTTTTGTTGTAATCGTCCAGCTATAATTTTCAATTGGTTTGAGTCCTCCACCAAAACCTTGTCGCTTGTTTATCGCACTTAACATAGACGGTGATTTGATTGTGTATTTATCATCAACATTCGTTTCTAAGAACTCACTTACGTTTCTCATAGGTCTACATTTTAATGACGAGAAGTCAAACCAGTGACCGTCCAGCATACTAATAACAAAAACACGTTCTCGTTTTTGTGGTATGCCAAACTCTCTACTGTCCAACACTTTGTAATTGTTGGTATATCCTAGTCGTTCCGTTTCAACAAAATACTTTTTGAAGTTATGGATCATATCTTTTGCTAACACACCTTTGACGTTTTCCCATATCACGACTTTAGGTTTCCAAACGCCCATGTTTTCGATTATCCTAATTGTTTCCCACATCAACGATGAACGTGTTTTATCTTCATCATTACCACCTAATCTAGTTCCAGCGCGACTAAAGTCTTGGCATGGACTCCCATGTACCAATATGTCTGGTTTAAGATTCCAACCAACTACTGATTGTGGTTGATGTAAATGGTCATATAGTGCGTTGTATGTTCTAACTGATTTCTCATCTATTTCTACATAATCAATAGCTTTGTGTGGATAGCCTAGATTTAACATGGCTTTTCTAGGTGCGCCTATGCCACCTAACCAAACAACTCAAGTATTTTTACATGGTTGTTCATTTAGCATCACTCCTTAAAAATCAAATATACTTAACTGCATTCCTAACTCTTCTTCTAACTTCAAATCATGTGCTGCTTTGAATTGTTCAAATGTTTCTTTATTAAACTCACGATGTTTAAATTCTTTGAACTTCTTGTAATGTCCACACACTTTATATGTTCCATCGACTATGTGAACGTGAGCAATACGTTGATTACCTTTGATTAGGTAATACTTGTTTTTAAAGTATTCTGTACGCATTACATCACTCCTTGAACTTTTGAACTTCACCGTTTACAAGATAGGCAATTCCTAAGGCTTTTCTGTAATCATCTGTTATCCAAACATTCCTAATATCTAACTTTTCATTATCGGGTGTATAACTTCCCCAATAACCACCCATTTTTGTTGAGCCTCTTAGGTGGATGTCATTTACATATGAACCCTGCACTTCAACAACATATTTTGTTGGTACATCGTTATACATGTTGCTAATATGTTGAATGACAGGTGGTTCTGCATCTTCTTCGTCTGTTGCTAGGGTGTAGTAATGATAACCATTTAACCCATATTCTTCTGTGTTTGGTCTGCATACCTTGAAATTATTGAATAAAATATTACTACAATCTGTAAGTTCGAAACGAAACTCATCGAAAATTCTTAACGTTGCATAAAAATCTGTTTTTACCCCAAGCAACATTCTCACATGCACTCTATAGCCTGCTTTAAATTCCATTAGCACTCAACCTTTCTATTCTTTAATTTCTCAGCAAACGCTGGGTTACTTTCGATATACTTTAATTGTCTTGGATTGAGTGGTAGTTTATTTTCAATAAATCGAATGATATCTTTTTCAGTTCCATTCATCTTTTCTACTGATTTCAATGACGTTGCACCATAACTTAACCTTTCTGTAGTTAAAGCTTTTTCCAATGACCAACCTCTTTTCACTCTTCCAGTAAAAGTAGATTTATTCACTTTGGCTTTATCTTTGTATAGTCGATAGTAATAAGTCGGACTTGTTTCAAATGTGGACTTGTATTGATCATTAATCATCTCGTAGATAACATTCTCGCTAGGTGTTCTTTTCTTGTTATTTAAATATGTGTATATTTCAAATAACATTGCCAGACTTCCTTTTCCATTTAACTTTTTCACCATCTATATCACCTTCTAAAATTAATAGCATGACTAAATGTCAAATATGCTTAGTTGCTTTTTAACTACTTCTTCACGTTCAATTTTGTAATTCTTATTAATAAATCCTTTAAAAGCTAGTAGATGACCATTAACATCAGCTACTCTAAAAATGTCTACTACATCAACATTTACTCTCCACTCGGTAATAGTGCCTACGCCATTTTTACCAACTTCAAAGCAAGATTTTTCATTACTAATTTTAGTGATCATATTTACCAACTCCCACAACAGTCATTGAATAATTGTTTAGCATAATCTCCGAATTCTGTTTTCTGAAGATATTTTTCTAACCATGGTTTCGGTTTTGAATAATCCTTTTTAGGTTTTCTCTTACGTCCATCTAACTCTTCGAACTTCATATATGCTTCGGCATCACATTTCGGTACACCTCGAGGAACACTTACAGCTAAATTCAACTTCCAACCTGCTCTTATACGCATTCTTATAAAACTTTTATCAAAGTTGTTTTCTTCAGCCATTCTTACTTGTTGTGGCGTTAAAATGTATTCATTGCCATCAGCTGTTATTTTTTCTTCTTGTAACATTTTTTACACTCTCCATTTGGTCATTTAGTTTGTTTAGACTCTTTCTGTTCGACACCAATCTTTGCTTTTCAACTGACATAGTTACTCTGATTTCATTTTCAGTGGTCATGCCGATGTATAAAATAAAGCCATATACATCGTTTTTTCTTAAAAACCACTGCAAAGCATCTGTATCGTTTATATAGTGTCCAGATTGTTTAATACTTGCTATAAACGTCTGAAATTGGTCAATTAACGGACGTTTTAGCTTATAGTTCTGTTTAACTGCATCTGATAACCTAAAAATCGGTTTTGTTGTCATATTTCGCACCTCGTCGAATAAAGGATATGTTCTAAAATTTAGTCAAAAGGTAAATCGTCATCATTAAAATTACTGCCATTGTTGAATGGATTATTTTGTTGGTCGTATTTTGCTTTATTTTGCCCCTGTTGGACGTTTTGGCTATTTTGGGTATAGTTGTTACCCTTTTGATAACTCGTTCCATTTTGATATGAATTTGAGCCGTTTTGACTATCTTTAGGCTCTAGGAATTGAACGTTATCGCAAACAACTTCAGTGACAAATACTTTTTGCCCTTCTTTGTTGTCATAACTTCTCGTTTGAAGTCGTCCAACAATGCCTGCTAACTTGCCTTTAGATAAATATTGATTGACGTTTACTGCTTGTTTTCTAAATACAATGCAATTTATGAAGTCAGCCTCGCGTTCGCCTTGATGATTAGTAAACGTTCGATTGACTGCTAAAGTGAAATTACCTACTTCAACGCCACTCGGAGTAGTTCTAAGTTCAGGGTCTTTTGTAAGGCGCCCGACAAGCGTTACAGAATTGATCATATTGTTGCTACCTCCATTGGTTTATTAATTATGATTGCTGGTGTTGTTTCTCTTTTATGGATTTGTCTTGCGAGTTCTTTTCTGATTAATGCTTGGTCGAAGTTACATAAACTCATAAACTTTCGAGCGTATGCTTCACTACAATTTAATCGTGTAATAATGTCTTTAACTGTTATTGGCATCATTTAATTTCCTCCTGTTAATTACTTTAGACTTCTAAATCCTTTCATTCGGTAATCGTCACCCTCCAAAGTAATGCCAGTGGTGTTAGACATTAACCGGCTAAATAATCTTTGTTGGTCTTTTGTTTTCGTTAATTCTTTGACTGATAGATTAGTTGTTATGATGTTGTGCTTACCTACTCTACTTTCAGCAATTTGAAATAGTTTTGACATGCCATAATCCGTGACATTCATACCGAAGTCATCGAAAACCATTAAATCAACTTGTCCTATCGCTCTTTCTAAATCTGTTTCTGAATATTCGCTATCTTTATCAAAGGTAGATCTGAACTTAGATATCAATTCAGTTAAATTAATAAAGAGTACTGAATAATTTTTAGCTTTCACTTCTTTTATTATTGACATTGCTAAGTGTGATTTTCCTAATCCAAATGAACCTTGTAATAAAAGCGACTGCTTATTATCTTTATCAAATGAGTTGGCATATCTTTCACAGATTACTTTTGCTTTTTCTTGGTTTTGATTTTCTGGAATGTAAGTTTCAAAAGTAGCGTTTTTAGTTTCTTCATTCTCACTTGAAAAACTTAAAATTCTATTTATTTCTTTTTGTTTTTGACGTTGCTTGAAATTACGTGTTAACTTTTTACCATGTTCAATCATGTCGCAGTCACAACCCAGTCTGTAGGTATAACCATTTTTAAATTGATATTCCTCATAATCTCGACCACATTTCTCACATTTGCCTTTTTCTAATAACTTAGGCTGCATTTTTTGTTCTAACTTATTTGCTAACTTTGGATTGAATAGACCATTCATTTAATCACCTCAACTATTCATATATTTAAGATAAGGATTATCTTCATCAGCTATTTCTTTGGATAATTCATTTCGATATGTGTCGAACTTATTTCCAAATAGCGTTGTCGGTCTTAGATACTCAGACATCTTAGGATCATTAATCCATTGTTCTACTTTTACGTTAATAACATGTTTGAAGTCTTCTTCTGTAAAACCTTCGTTTATTCTTGCTTTGATTAATTTTTGCGTATTCTTTGATGTATGCTTATATTGTTTTCCAGTCTTACTATTCAAATATTGAATTATAGATTTATAAGGTGCTGGTGTCGGGTTGCCCGACAATATATCTATTCTTCTTGTATTATTTAATCTTGTAGTATTATTACTTGTATTATTCTCTACGTGATTTGACAATATACCCTTACCGTGTGAATTCGAGATACCCCTATCTTGATTTGTCACGATACCTCTATTGATTTGCGACAATGGGTATATTCTTCTTTTTATTATTTGTTTATCTTTATATTCAATTTCTACATCAATAAATCCATTAGTTTTTAACTTGTTTATTCTTCTAGAAATCGTATCTTTATTTACGTTGTAAAGTTCTGCGAAATACTTGTTAGAAGCACTACAAAACCCGTTTTTATTACTTAAAGCAGTTATTTCAGAAAACAGAACTTTCTCACTGTCGTTTATATATGTGCTATATCTAACATCAGCAGTTAATATTGAGTAATAACTAGGTTGTTCTTTCAATGTTTTCACCTCACGTAATCAATTTTTGGAATTTCTTTTTCTTTAATTTGTTTTCTAAAAGTTGAAGTACTTCAAATGCACACTTACTAGAATCTCTATATAGTTCAGTTCCTGTATACCTAATCACTTCATAACCAAGTTTAGAAATATTTCTTTCTCTAATTCGATCTTGTTCAATCTTTTCTTTAGTGTTGTAATGAAAATCGTGTCCATCACATTCAATGATTAATTTTTGTTCTCTATACAGCATTCCATCTTCCATTTCCATAAATTCAGACATGGATATTAAAAAGTCAGCGAAATATTTTTTATTTCTTGTTTGAATCAAATATTGAGGAGTTATGCTTATTTTTGATTCACCGTGGTAAAATGAGAGATATTTTAAATTCAAATACAAAAGTTGTTCAATTGGTGATTTAATATTTTCAATTTCTGTTGATCCATTAAGTAAGTTTGTACCTATCAAATCGTTCAGCATTTTCACTTTTATTTCTTCATAAACATCTTTTGTTTTATCGAATTCAAATTTCGATAAAATATCACTATCACTATGCATAATAAATTCCATTCCTATTCTCCTTTCTTAAAGTACATATACTGGTCTTCCAGTAACTTTTTGAATAGATTTCTTAAACAATACTTCGTCTGAGTTACTATCAGATAAATGAATTAAATATGTTTCTTTCAATCTCGATAAATCACAGTCATTTATAAAATCAATTACATTCTCTAAACTGAAATGACTTTTTCTAATTCGCTTTTTCAAAGATGAATTTAGTACGCCATTTTCTACATTTCGATTTAATATTTCGATACTGTTATTACATTCAATTAGCATGTGAGTGAGTCCTGTAAACGTATATTTGATGTAATAGGTATCAGTCGCAAACAGTAGCTTGTCGCCACTGTCTGACTGAATGAGATAACCTAATGGCTGACCTGTGTCATGCTGCACATCAAAGGGTAATATTGTTAACGTGCCAATCTTGAAATGTTCTAAAGGCTGAATACCTTTCAATCTAAAGTTGTCATACCTTTTATCTATTGCTATCAGTTCGTCTTTTTCGATTTCACCGATATAACAGTTGATACCGTAGTTCAATAGTTCTTTTAATCCTTTGATATGATCATTGTGTCTATGACTGATTAAACATGCTGAAATGGTTTTAAGTTGGTAATTTAAAGCTTGTTGTATCTTTTTGAAGTTAAACCCACATTCAAGTAATACTTCTGTTTCACCATCTGTAATGTGGTAGCAGTTCCCGCTGGAACCACTACCTATACAATTAATTTTCATTACCAAATAGTCTTTCATCGAATATTGATTGTTTAGCTTGTTTTGGTTCTTTAACTTCTTCAAACTGTACAGGCTCAACTTCTACTTTTTCTTGTTGTTTTGGTGTTTCAACTTTTTGAGGTTCTTCTTTTGGAATATCAATTGCTGTTTTATTAGCATTCTGTTTAATTTCTTGCTGAACATCATCATTTACATTGATTGGTTGAATACTTTCTTCTTCGGTATACATAGCACCTAAATTTTCTGGAAAAGCTTCACGTAGTGCGTTTACGATTGCAGTCTTTCTAATCATTGTTAATGGCATTTGTTTCCATGTAGATTGCTTTTTATCGTATTCATCAAGCGATACTTTAGCTACAATCGGCATTTCTCTATCTTCTCGATAGACCTTTGCCCAGCCACCAATTAAAACATCGTTTTTAAGCTTTACAGCACCTTCAATTTCGTGTAATTCGTTGTTACGTTCAACAATGATTCCAGCTGCAATACCTTTGTATTTAGCGTTAGACTCTGCACGTTTCATAAATGCCTCTTTACCAACAATTATTTGAGCATCTCCACCAAACTTAACGATGTACGCCTCATTTAAGAATGGGTTCAATTTTTGATACTTACAAAGTGATAAGAACATCATAATTTCTTGATCATTAACTTCTTTGTTACCTCTTACTAAATATTTTTTGATGATTGAAGGTGATAACTTAACTGTTTCACCGTTAACCTCATATGTTGTACTTGATTTCTCTACTACTTGATTTTGATTTGTCATTTTAATTCCTCCATTTTTTTTATTAAATTACTTCTACTGTTAACGCTTTGTCCTTTTTACTTACTTCTAATTGAATTTGTTGAGATGTTGTTTTATGAACGTCTGTAACAGATTCAGCGTTATCAATCATGATTGGTGCATAGAAATTAAAGTGCTTAGATAAAGCGTTTATGATATCTAAACCGACGTTTATTCTTGCTGCGTTATTTAATCCACTATCAAATGGAACGCCGTTATGAGTTGCGATACAAACATCTTGAACACCTTGATTAATCTGAACATCAAACAGTTTAAATTTAGTAATTTCAAACTTGTCATTGATTGAACCTTCCATCAGATTTACTTTTTGTTTCGTAAATTCTTCTGTTAAGAATGTCGCATGTTCTAAGTCGTTATATTCTTGTGCTAATTGTTCTTGTTTAGTTTCAAGTTCTTTAATACGATCTACTGCACGTTGACTAACTTGGATATCATCTAATTTTTGTTTAATATCTTGTTGTTGTTTAATTAGTGGCTCTTTTTTGTTTTTAACGATGTTTTGAACGTCTTCGCTCATACTTTGAATAGATTGTCCCTTTTTCTCTTTTAAGGCTTTAATTTCGCTATCTAATTGTTTGTAATCATCTGTATCTGTAACATCTGTATTATTGCTTTCTATTTTTTTGATACTTTCTTTGATTTCTTCTACTTTCTTTGTTTCTTTTTCAATTTCTTCTTTCAGTTCTTCCATAGTTGATTCAATTTCATCGTTTTGTTCTGATAGTTGTTTCACTTTATTTCTAATTTCAATACCGTCTGATTGTATTTTCTCTAATCTTTCAGACTTATCAGCGTTGTAATTCTCTTTCATTTTCTGTATAGCTTCTTGTTGCATATGGTCTGGTATTTCTTGACCACAACAATCACATACAGTAGCTGTCGTAAACTCTTTTTGTTCATTTACTAATTCTTTATGTTTGATACCTAATGCTTTGAATTTTTCGTTTTGCTCTTCCATTACACTTTCATTTTTTTGCAGTTCAGCTGTTAAATTGCTTAAATCTCTACGTTTTATTGCAATTGCTCTTTGTAGTTCAGAATCTTGGTTGATCAATGACGATAATTCTCGCTTGTTACCATGATTGTGATTATCTTTTAAATACTGGATATCGAGTTCTTTAGATTTGATATCTTTCTCAATCTTTTCAATTTCCAAACCGTTCTCTACATCTTTAATTTCAATGTCTACTTCCTTAATTTGATTGTTTATTTCAGTTAATTCTTCTTCTAAAGCTTGTTTGTTATATTTTCGAACGTCTGGCATATTGTGATTGATTTCATCTACACGTACTGGAATAGCCTTTAAATCTTCATTGATAGATTTCTTATTTCGACTTATTCGCATCTTAAAATCTTCTAATGATCCGTCACCTAATAATTTTTTAAGTTCTTTCAACTTACTATCTGAATTAATTACATCTTCGTCTGTCACTTCATCAACTAAACTCATTAATATCTTTTTACGTTCATCTTGTTTTAAGCTGTTAAACCAAAACGGATTAGTTGTTAGTTTGAAAATTTGTTCGTCGCTGATGATTGAATTAATAAATTCATTAAAGTCTTTTAATTTTTTAGGTGTTAATTCATCTTCTGTAGCACCTAATTCGTATACTGTTTCGTGTCCTGTGAAAGTTGATTTCGCTTGACCTCGTTTTCTTGTCCATTTCTCTGAATAAGTTTTCTTAATATGTTGTTCTTTGCCGTCAATATCTAAGACTGCATAAACGCTGTGCTTTAAATTGTTTATTTCTTCTCCTGCGCTATCTAAAGTTTTTATTGAAAATTTAGTAGCACCTTTACTATCTTTGTTGAAAAGTAACCAATAAAAAGCATCTGCAATTGTTGTTTTACCTGTGTTATTTTCGCCTTTAACTACAATGTCTTTACCTTCAGCATTTAATTCAAAATGTTTAGCACCTTTAAAGTTATCTAGCACTAACTTAATCAGCTTGATTTCCATATCCATATCCTCCTGTGGTATAATATTTACAAATCTTATTTCTCATTTGGACACCTTGGTCGAGGTGTCTTTTTTAGTCGAATAAATCATGGTTCCAATGTCTACTGGTCAAATAGTTATACAATCTTTCGTTTTCGGTCGTGTTTTCTAACAAATAGTCATTTAGCATTGCTACAATGTTTTCTTTCTGTGTTTCGTAATCATCAGCTGATGTAAAGCAAGCTGATACTATTGTTCTTTCAGTTCTATTACATCTGATTTTCATATCAATATAGTCATCGTAATAAACAACTTCTTTTTCAAACCAAAATCCTGATAATGAAAAATTTGATTTCCTTTGTTCTCCTACTTCAAGCATTTAGATCCCTCCTTTAAATTTCATCATTTTTTAAACTATTGAATACATGGTCGAACATTTCGAAAAACAAAACTGTTACAAGCCAAAACATTAAGGAATGTTCAATAGGTGTAACTGAAAAACTTGCTATAATAAAGAACTCAATTACTATGATCAATGTAAGTAACGGATATTTTAAAATGTTCATAAATCCACCTTCATTTCTTCGAATTTTTTTATTACATCATTTATTGCTCTGTTATAACCTTTTTTAAATGCTTGCCTTTTGATTTCATTTATACCTTTTGGTCGTTTATCCTCTACTATGTCTTCTATATCGGTAGCACTATATTTAAGAAAGTTAGATAATTTAAGTTCAGTTTTACTAGAATAATTAACTTTATGATTCTTCATTTTTGATAAAAAAGCTGGAGAAACCTCTAATATTAATGCCAGTTTATTAATCGATAATCCAAGTTCATCAGACTTTTGAAAAACTTTGTTCAATAAATTTTCTCTAGCTTTAGTCATTCCTTTCATATAATACCTCCTATATTCTGCGTTCCATTTTTAATTTCTGTTCATGTGCTTTTACTAAATCTCTAATGTTTTTATTAATGTGTTCACATGTCTTATTGATGAATACAGTTCCGTGGAACAATACATCTTCACATTCGGACATTGTCTTTACGATTTCTTCTTTTTCATTTCTAGTCATATATTCCGGTCTTTTTAAGAAATCGCATTCTTCTAAGGCGTAGATTGCTTCTTTCATTTCCTTTATAAGTTGATATTTAACTAAACCAGGGTGATCATAATAATATTCATCACTGTGTGCAGGTGTGGAGAAACCGTCCGAAAATTCATTTAATGTATCTGTTACAAAAACTCCGTCATTACTATTTGTTGCTAAAGCTTTATATGTGTCTGCCGATATATTCCTTTGACCGTTAATCATCATCGACATGTTGCTCTTTGTTGTTAGTGCCATGTCTGCCAATCGTTGCTGTGTCATTCCTGTTCTATCAATTTGCCTTTTGATTACATGTGCCATATTGTTCTCCTTCTTTCTATAATCCTTATTGATTAATGCGTGTGTTTGGTTAACTGTTCCGTCTTTAAAGTTCACATCATGTGATGTATTATTTAGTTATCATCATTTGGTCGAATAAATGATGTGTTCTAAAAATCTCAATTTGGTCATTGAGTGTAACTGGACTGGGTTTGGTCACCTGGTTCAGTTATTTTTTTATGCTTCTTTAAGGTTGAGTTCTAGTTGATATACTGTGTCGTAAGATGGTTGCCATTGTTCAATAAATTTAACTGCTTCTTCGTATCGTCCTCTAGGAATACTGTTATACGTTGGTACTTGGAAGATTTTTTTAATACTTCTATAGATTTCTGCAAACAATTTCTTAGATGTTTCTTTGTAATATCCATTGAATTTATTCCTAACAATCTCTGCTACTTTACGAGCAACTAGTTGTTGAATATGTTTTGCTTGTCCATGCATAATTGGATAACTTTCTTCTATAGCTGTTACACGTTCGTCTAATTCGGTATTACCTTGTGCAATCAGTTGAATTTGTTCTGATGTTGTTAAAGGTTTAACTTGATAAGAACCAGTCTTTCTTAAAGTTGGTAAAACATCGTCAAATACCCACTCTTCAAATTGTTCTGCTTGTGGAAGTTTTGATTTAGTAATTAATCTGTATAAATTTCCTTCGTCAATAAACTTTTTGTTTTGAATACCACCATTTGAAAGGACCTCGCGTTTCACGACCCCCTTTGTTTTAGAATGTCTGTTAATGGCATCATGTGGATTTGAATAACCTAAAATTTCAGCTACCTTAATTGCTGGGAACCATTGCTTTCCTTCTATTGTTAAAACTTCTAAATTTCCGAAACTAGAATTCTTAAAAATTTGTAATTCGTTTGTCATTTGAATGACCTCCTAAATTTGTTATAGATTTATTATTTTGATTTGGTACAATTAATTTAATTTATTATGAAAGCGTGGTGAAATTTATGACTGAGAAAGAATTTAATGATGCGTTTGATAAAGCTTTTAATGAATCTGTTGATTTCGCTACTTCAACAGAAAATATTTCAAAGATAAAACGTATTGTTGATAAAGAAAATCCTACTTTTTCTAAAAACGAAAAAGAATTGATGATTCAACAGCACGTTTTGCAAGCAACATTTACTAATCTAATGAAAAATTCTTTACGTAGTGTATTTGTTCGCGAATCTTAGATTGAATATTGGAAATATCACTTGCTTTAATTGACTTATAATTTTTAGTTTCACTCTTAACACTTTTAATCTCCTCGGCCAAGATGATGATTAGGAGTGTTATTTTGATAATTTTTAACTTGCTCATGTACAGACCTCCTATAACCATTTTTTATGTTTTTTCTTTAAAAATTCTTCTAGTTTTTGAATATTGATTAGTGTTAAACCAGGTGTTAAATCAAGATACAGTCCTTCGATACCTAAATTGTCTTGTTCGTAAGATTTCAACCAGTTGTATACTGTTGTTCTACCTACTCCAAACGCTTTTCCGACTGGACCAGGTTTAGCATAAATAGGATTAAACACAACTTGATCTGAATCTACGATTACATTTTTTTCATTAGGCAATATCTTTAAATTAGACATAGTTTAGTTCCTCCTTTTCTTTTGTTGACGTCCTATTACAACGTTTAGTCTTGGCAATGACTGTTAGATGTATTTAAGCGTGGCTCATATCATCGCTCACTCTAGCTCTTAAACGCTCTAGTAGGACGTCAACATGTTCGTTTTAAGTTCTGTCTTACTTATTTACTTTCAAATTTGTAATATTAAATTTGAAGGGTGGTGATACTGTGGAATTAAATCAAGACTGTATCAGAGATATTTTATTAACAATTGAAGGTATGAATTACACATTAGAAGGTTTAACAAAAGAAAAATTTGAAAAAACCGATCGAATGCAAAAATACGATTCAATACAAATCTTATATACTCTAAAACGTCTATTTGATGCTGGATTTATCAAAGTGCTTTTTGCAAAAGGTGAAGCATTTTACGCTTTCTACAATGTTCATTCAATGACTTATGAAGGTCATCAACTTTTAGATTCAATAAGGGACGACATTATTTGGTCTGAAACTAAAAAGCGTGCTTCTAAAGTCTCTAGTGTTTCAATACCTGTGCTTCAAAACATTGCAACTTCCGTAATGAATAAATATTTAGGTCTCGATTAATCCAACTTGAATTCAACTGTGTCAATTTGTACATAATAATTATTTTTTAATCTTGGCATATGCTGAATTTGTCTATTAATTATATTTTCGGATATTGACATGTTTACATCTTCAATATCTTCAATCTCAATCAGTCGTCTATTACCTAAATCGTCATAAAAGTAATAGATGGCTTTTTCATTACTCATAAAACATCCTCTCTTTCCGTGAACTGACTGGTCTATCATGTTCACTTATTTTTTCGTATTATTTAGTTAGTCGAATAAATCAAGTGTTCTAGTTATATACTTCATCGTACGTATCGCGTACTTGTTTCTCAAAAAAAATTTTCCAATCTACTCCATATAAATCACCAAGTATTATAGCTACCTTTATAGGCAAACTTCTGTGTTCCTGTTCATAGCTTGCATACGTTGATTTTGGAATATTTAAAACTTCGGACAATTTTATTTGAGTGTATTTATTTTCAAGTCTTAATTCTTTAAGTTTATTCATTATTAGCACCTCCTAAGTCTTACGTATTGCGTACTATCAATATATTACATTACGCGTACTATGTCAACAATAAATATTCTTTTCGTAATAGTTTGTATAATTTGTATTCAAAAAGTACGCATATTGTGTATATAATACAATTAAGAGGTGATACTATGTTTGCAGCAAATCTTCAAAGGTTACGCAAACAAAAGCGTTTAACTCAAGTGGAAATGGCTAAAATATTAGATGTAGCAAAAACTACATATGCTAGCTATGAACAAAATAGAAGAATGCCAGATAATATAATTCAAAATAAAATTGCAGATTTTTTTAATGTTACATTAGATGAATTACACGGTCGTAAAACTAAGGAAAGACTTAACCTACTTGAAGATGCTGAAGTTTTGATGTTTTCAGACAAAGAAGGTTGGGACGAACTATCCGATGACCGTAAAAAAGAAATTATGCGAGAATTATCAGATTTAGCCGACTTCTATATAGAGAAAGATAAAAAGGCTAAAGGTGATCAATAGAAAAGAGTATGAACTAACACCCTGTTAGTTTATATTTTTTAACTAAATTTTAGATTGCACTAAATTAGTAGACTAACATTTATAAATTGGATGAAGGTATATTTTTAGTGTTTTATATTATTAATAAATAAGGGGAATATTAAATGAATAAAGTTGCTGAAAAATATTTAGATGATTTTTTAAGTTCATATAGAAATGCTGTTAAAAATAGAATGATTTCACAATACAATAGTAATCCTGAAACTTTTCCATTTATGGAAGATGAGAATTATTATATAGGTTTAATTAAATTAAATGATAAATTTTTTGAATATAGTGATGTAGTTATCATAACTAATAAAAATATTAATGATTTAAATCTTGATTATAGAAATCAAGACAATGTTGAACTTTCAAAAACAGCTACCAAATATATTAGACAACCTATAGAATATATTTTTGATGTTTTAAAAATATTTAATTTCGATGATTACAAAACATTTATAAATATAGTTCATCATTTCGATGATTTTAAAGAGTACAAAAATTATAGGGGGAAAAATTTTCAAAGAGATGGAAGTAAATTAGCTGAAAAACACTTAAAAAATTACGAAAAATTGTCCACAGAAAGAATGTCATCTAAAAAACATAGTAAAGTTAGTCCTTTCAATCATTTAAAATTGGATGATATGGTTAGGGTTGTTGATGATAAGACTTTTGAATATCAAATTAACCAAGGATTAGAAGCTTATAAACGAGAGCTCTATCTACCTGCTGCTGCCACGTTTGCAGTAGCAATAGAAACATTTTTAATAAAATTAAAAAGACTAAACAACATTAAACATAAGGATTCTGATTCAACAATGTATGATAAGTTAATCGAAAATTTAAAAGAAAGAGATAAAATTAACTATCGAACTAAGAGACGAATTGAAGTAGCTTATTCTATGAGAAATATAATTAATCATACTCAAGCTGGAGCTGTAGCAAAAGCAGACTGTGACTTTTTACTCACAACATTAAAAGATATTGTCGACCAAAACCAAACAATTTTCCTTGCAAATCAATCTTCAAGAAGTGAAAGCAATTCTCTAGAGTGATAATTGCTTTCTATTTTCTCAATAATTGACTTATATAGCTCAAATTTAAGTTTTTGATCATATTCATAAATACCGAAAGACTCACTATATGATATAACTGATTCTTTAATATACGCTATTTCTGCTTTACTAAAATTTATTTCCACTTAAATCACCCTTTTTCTTGATATTATATCAAATATAAGGAACCTTACCAATTATACAAGGAGATGCATAAATGAAAAAGCTTTTATTAGCAACACTTACAGGAACTTTATTACTTGGTGCATGTAGTCAGGAAGATGAAAAATCATCTAAAAATGATACTACTAAGAAAATAGATAATAAAGACAAGAATAAAAAAGAAAACGAAAAAACGAACAATACTGATAAAGAAAATAAAAACAAAGATAGTAAAAATGAATCAGAATCAAAAACAGAGGAACAATCTACTGATGAAAATACAACAGAAATTTCTCAATCAGTTGAAGAAACAACCACAGAACAACCTAATCAAGTGCAACAAACTGAGCAAAATGTTTCAACAGAAGAACAACCACCACTATCTGAACAACAGGGTGGATATGATGGTTCGCAACCTGGATGGAATTATAATGAAGACACTGGACAATTTACTGACAGAGATCCGAATTTTGAAAGTAATATGCAAAAAGAAGAAGAATTATTCGACCAATTAGAAAATGGCGATTTATCACAAGAAGAATATTCTAACCAAATGGACGAATTATGGAATCAATAATAACTTTAATTTAGCTGACCACTAAATATTTTGGTCGGCTTTTATTTCAAACTTAAACCGAACATACGTTCTAATAAATTGGAGGAATAGAACATGAATACAAACACATTAATTGAAATACCAGAAAGATATAAACAATTTAGGACTGGAATATCAAAGTTTGCTACATCAAGAGATAACAAAAGAATAGAAAATAATGACCAAGCAATCATTATATATTTTGATGATACAGACAACATTGAGCCTTTGCTATTTGATAAAGATATTGTAGTTATAAATGATGAAATGAACGGTACTCCTTTTAACCAGTTTGTTGCAGAAATTAATTTTATTGAATCAGATAGATTTGAAATAAAAAAATTATCAAACTATGTTGCTATTAATAACACCAGCTACTCTCTTGAAGATATAAACAACGTAAATATAATCGGCAAAGTGATTAAATTAATTAGATCATTTGATTAGATTTGGAGGAAGTAAAATGAGAGTCGAAGATATAGTGAATGAACTCACTGCTTATACTATTTTAGATAAGAGTGACTTGAATATAGATTTTTTAAGCAATATATATAATATTTTAGTGGTCTATAACTCCCCTATTACGTTATATGCGAAAGTAAGGAATAGAGATGTAATATTCATCAAAAACGACAGTAACGAGAATATGTGGAAAGCATTTTGTCATGAGTTTGCACATTTTTACTTACACATTGGAAATCAAAATAAAACAAAACATCTATTCAACTTTAAACAAGAAGCTGAAGCTGAAAAGTTTTCTTTATTACTACGTATGCCAGAAAGATTAATCGTTACAAATGAGTTATGGACTGCTGAACAGCTTGTATATTACTTTGAGGTAACGTATTTAGAGGCATATAAAAGACTAGAGATGTTGATCAATAGAAGTAAAACACATCCTTTAGTTGGTATTAAATCGATTTGATGTAATTTTGGAGGTATAAAAACATGTGGTATGAAGAAAGGGTTTTAAAAAATGGAAAAACAACTTATAAATTTTATGAAAGATATAAAGATCCACTTACTAATAAAAGTAAAAAAGTAAGTATAAGTATGAATACATGTACAAAAAAGGCTAAAAATGAAGCTGTGTTATTGCTAGATAAAAAAATAAATTCTATTATTTCAAATAGTGATACACAACAATTAAGTACTTTAACTTTTTTCGAGGTCTGTGATGAGTATTTTAAACACTATAAAGCGACTTCAGGTAATAAATATAATACATTTTTGAGTAAAGAAAGTGAACTCAAAGTACTAAAAAAATTATTTAATAGTGATGTATTAGTTCAAAAGTTAAATTTATCTTATACTCAAAAGCAATTTGATAAAATTCTAGAATTAAATATTGCTCATGAATATAGCTATAAGATATTATCCCTATTTAAAAACATAATGCGATACGTTAATAAATTTTATAACTTAGAAAACATATCTTTCATTGATAACATTACTCTACCACGAAAAAGTTTATCTATAGAACAAATTAGAAATAAACAATCATTTTTCTTGGAAAATTCAGAGGTTAAATTAATAATTAATAAAATACTGGAAGATTACCAGGCACTTAATAGATTAGATAGCAAAAGAATACGTTTTGTGACTGCATATATTATTGAATTTATGTATCTAAATGGGATGAGGGTCGGAGAACTATTAGCTATTAAAAATGAAAATATAGACTTTGATAAAAAGGAATTAATGATAGAAGGAACTATCAATTGGAAAAAGTCCAATGGTGGTTACGGTGTTAAAGATACTACTAAAAATGAATATAGTACTCGAAAAATTAATATAAATAATAGAAGTTGCCAAATATTAAAAACACTTATCCATGAAAATAAAAAATTACAACTTTATAATAAATCATATATTAATCGAGGTTTTATTTTCACTACAAGTAAAGGTAACCCTATCTTTATTTCTCAAATAAATAAAATATTAGAAGAAGCTGTAGATAAAATTGATTCGATCAATAAAAAAGTGACTACTCATATATTCAGACATTCACATATAACCCTTTTAGCTGAAATGGGTATTCCTTTGAAAGTTACTATGGATAGAGTTGGTCATAATGATCATGATACTACTTTAAAAATATACTCACACGTATCTGAAAAAATGTCTAAAGAGTTAGTAAATAAGTTAGAAAATATTAACATCGTATAGATTTTGCCCCCTTTTTGCCCCCTTTTCATAAAAAGACATAATAAAAAGCCCGAAACCATTGGTATACGGGCTTTTATAATTTGAATTATTTTTCTAATGATTCAATATATTTTACAGCGTCACCAACTGTGTTGATTTTTTCTGCTTCCTCATCAGGAATTTCCATATCAAATTCATCTTCTAATTCCATTACTAATTCTGCGATATCTAAAGAATCAGCACCTAAATCATCTTTAAATGAAGCTTCAGGCGTTACTTTTTCAGCGTCTACACCTAGACGATCTACAATAATGTCTTTAACTTTGTCGAAACTTGCCATTCCATTCACCTCCTTTAAATGATTTAAATCTTATATAATAAGAAATTCAATTTCTCTTACTATCCTATTCTACTATAAAAGTAGTTATTATTGCATATACATTCCGCCATTAACGTGAATTGTTTGGCCAGTAATATAGCTTGCTTTATCACTTACAAGAAATGCTACTGTATGTGCAATATCACTATCTTCACCAAATCGTGCAAGTGGAATTTGTGATTTCATTTGTTCTTTTAATTCATCAGATAATTGATCTGTCATATCTGATATGATAAATCCTGGTGCAACTGCATTACAAGTAATGCCTCTAGATGCTAATTCTCTAGCAAATGTTCTTGTCATACCTTCAACACCTGATTTAGTTGCTACATAGTTCACTTGTCCTGCGTTTCCTAATGATCCTACAACACTTGATAAGTTAATGATGCGACCAGATTTTTGTTTTAACATTGGTCTTGTTACTGCTTGAACACAGTTAAATACACCTTTTAAGTTTGTATTGATTACGTCATCCCATTCGTCTTGTTTCATACGCATCAATAAATTATCTCTTGTAATACCTGCATTATTGACGAGTACGTCGATAGTACCAAATTGAGATGTTGTTTCTTTAATCATAGCTTTCACTTCATCTTGCTCACTTACATTTGCTTGAAATGCAAATGCTTCTACACCAAATGATTTAATTTCAGAAACGACTTCTTCTGCTTTTTCTTTATTTCCTGCATAGTTTACAACTACATTGTAACCTTCTTTACCAAGTTCTAATGCAATTTTACGACCAATACCTCTAGAAGCACCTGTAACGATAGCTGTTTTTGTCATTATTCATTCCATCCTTTAATATCATCAATTGTTTGAATTGATGTTATTTTAACATCACGACTAATTTTTTTAACTAACCCAGATAATACTTTGTTAGGACCGACTTCGATAAAGTGATCTACACCTTGTTCAATTAAATACTCAACAGATTGACTGAATTCAACTGGTGAGAATAATTGTTTAACCATGTTCGCTTTAATAACTTCATGATCTGTTTCAGGTTTAGCATATACATTTTGTACAATTGGGTGTTCAGCATCATTCCACTCAAATTGATTAATGTAGTTTTCAAAATCATCTGCTATAGTTTTCATCATTGAAGAATGAAATGGACCTGAAACTTTTAAAGGCATAACACGTTTAGCACCTAGTGATTTACCTTCTGCTGCAAGTTTATCAATGAGTTCTGCATGACCAGATACAACGATTTGACCTGGGCAATTGATGTTTGCTGGTTCAATAAGTTTGTCCTCTGTTGATAATTGTTCACAGATTTCTCTCACTTTTTCAATGTCTAAACCTAGTACCGCTGCCATAGAACCTACACCTTGTGGAAAAGCTTCAGACATTAATGTACCACGTTTATGTACGATTTGAACGGCATCTTCAAACTTTAATACACCTTCTGATACTAATGCTGAATATTCACCTAAACTATGTCCTAATGCGTAGTCATAATTTAAATCTTTTAAAGCATTCATTAAAGCTGAACTATGCGTTAACAATGCTGGTTGTGTATATTCAGTTAATCCAAGAATTTCTTCTGGATCTTTAAACATAATTTCAAGTAAATCAAATGATAATGATTCATTTGCTCTTTCTAAAATTGATGTTGCATTAATTTCTTCTTGATATAAATCTTCTGCCATTCCTACTTTTTGTGACCCTTGACCAGGGAACATGATTGCAACTTTACCCATTTATTTCACCTACTGCTTTCTTCATTTTATCTACTATTTTAGTATCTGCAGCTAGCTTAGCTTGTTTAATTGCATTATAGAATGCACGTTGATCTGATGATCCGTGTGCTTTAACAACAACACCATTTAATCCTAATAGGACTGAACCACCGTATTCTGCATAGTCCATTTTATTGCTGATTTTTTTAATATCTTTTTTCAAAGTAAGTGCAGCAAGTTTATTTTTAGTTGAAGCAGTCATCGCTTCTTTCAACATTTTAAATATACCTGTTGCTGTACCTTCGATTGTTTTTAACACCATGTTACCGTTATAACCATCTGATACAACGACATCACATGCATCTAACAATAAAGATTTTGCTTCAACATTTCCAATAAAGTTATCAAATTGTTCTTCTTTAAGTAATTGATAAGTCTTTTTCATTAAAGCATTACCTTTTGTTTCTTCAGTACCAATATTTAAAAGAGCCAATGAAGGATTTTCAATACTTCTAATTTGTTTGGCATAAATTTCACCCATTTTAGCATATTGCACAAGATGTTCAGGTTTAGCATCTGAGTTTGCACCAATATCTAAAAATACAAATCCTTTACCTGTCACAGTTGGGAAAGTCGCAACTAATGCAGGTCTTTCAATACCTTTTATTCTGCCGACAATAAATAATCCACTACTCATAAGTGCACCTGTATTACCAGCTGATACACATGCTTCTGCTTTACCTTCTTTAACAGCATTCGCCATTAAAACCATTGAAGCATTTTTCTTTTTCTTAATTGATCTAACAGGTTCATCATCCATTGTTATCTTTTCATCTGTATGATAAAAAGTGATACGATCATGTTTGTAATCAAATTGTTTTTCGTCACCATATAACAAAATCTCTAAATCTGGAAAATCATTAACTGCTTGTTTAACCGCTTCTATTACGATACCTGGCGCGTCATCTCCGCCCATCATATCTATCGCAATCTTAACCATTATTTTCACCCTCGCTCGAATAATACATTTCAAATTGTCCTTGGAAAACAGTTTCTCCATGAACAGTGCTTGTGACATCTACTTTAGCTATATGTTTCGATTTATGAATCACAGTAGCTTTAGCAATGACTCTTTCATTTAGTTTTACTGATTTTTTGAATTGAACATTACTCTTAGTTGTTAATGCTAATTCATCATTAATCAATGCTACACATAATGAGTTAGCTTGGGCAAATAAATAGTGTCCTCTAGCAATACCGTTACGTGTAAAAACATGTTCTTCCTTAATATCTATAATAGATATTGCTGATTTATCTAATTCAATATCTATAATTTCCCCAATGACATCTTCAATGGGTAATGATTTAATTTCATCATGATTTTGTGTTGCTACATCTTTGATGCGGCGTCTTAATTCTGGAATACCTAGCTCCATTCTATCTAGTCTAATAGTTTGGATGCTTACTTTAAAATATTCACTTAAAGTTTCGTCAGTTATGAAAGGTTCAGCTTTCAAACGATTTGTTAATTCCCTCTGGCGATCTGCTTTTGATAATTTCATTTCATCCAAATCCATTCTATTATGTACTTATAGCTAAAATTAGCACCTGCTATCATGACCTACCTTACTTATACTAACATGGGTATAACAATATACTCAACAAATTATACAATAAAAAAGAGCGAAATTTAAAAAATTGGTCATAAGACTTAAATAATAAGATGAGAAGACAAGGTGGAATGAGTAAATTTTTTTGGGGGTGGTTATGGATTTGAGGAGGAAGGTCGGGTTATTTTGGGTGCGAGGTTAGGTGTTGGAATTGGGAGCTGAGGCTTAAGCTATCACTTGGCTTAATGTAGGCATTAAGCTACGATTTGGGCGATTTCTTGGCTTAATGTAGTAGTTAAGCTACGACTTGAGCGATATCTTGGCTTAAGTTAGGAGTTAAGCTATGACTTGAGCAATCTCTTGGCTTAATGTAGGACTTAAGCCATGACTTGGACAATCTCTTGGCTTTATTTAGGACTTAAGCCATGACTTGGACGATCTCTTGGCTTTATTCAGGACTTAAGCTAAGACTTAAGCAATTTCTTGGCTTAATGTAGGACTTAAGCTACGACTTGAGCGATCTCTTGGCTTTATTCAGGACTTAAGCTACGACTTGAGTGATCTCTTGGCTTAATGTAGGCATTAAGCTACGACTTGGGCGATTTTTTATGTAATCAAAAATGTTCATTTCTAAATAATCATTTAATTTTTAAAAAGATGTGAGTTTACTACCACTTTAACTCACATGTTCACCAATCTCGTGAGTTTACTACCTCTTTAACTCACATGTTCACCAATCTCGTGAGTTTACTACCTCTTTAACTCACATGTTCATCTATCTCGTGGGTTTATTACTTCTTTAACTCACATGTTCATCTATCTTGTGAGTTTACTACCTCTTTAACTCACATCTTCTTCAATCTCGTGGGTTTACTTCTTCTTTAACTCACATGTTCGACAATCTTGTGAGTTTACTACCTCTTTAACTCACATCTTTTTCAATCTCGTGAGTTTACTGCCTCTTTAACTCACATCTTTTCAAAACTCGTGAGTTTACTGCCTCTTTAACTCACATCTTTCACAATCTCGTGGGTTTACTGCCTCTTTAACTCACATGTTTTCCAATCTTGTGAGTTTACTACTTCTTTAACTCACATGTTCACCAATCTCGTTGGTTTACTACTTCTTTAACTCACATCTTCTTCAATCTTGTGAGTTTACTGCCTCTTTAACTCACATGTTTTCCAATCTCGTGGGTTTAATACCTCATTAACTCACATCTTCTCGAATATCTCACATTCTCCCTACCTACTCGATGAATCCTCCACACCTATATCCAACAAATCACCCACCTATCTCTCATACCCACTTCATCCAACTCATTTCTCCCAACAAAAAAAGAGCAAAATTTGAAATTTTGCTCTCCTCTATCATAGTTATGCTGCATTTTCTTCTACTGCTGTAAATATCATGCGCTCTTCGAACAATAAAGTATCTGGATTATAATTATCACATGTTATTAATGTTAATTGATTCGGTTTACCTTTATGTTCATCTAATACTTCTACTTGATTTGGCTTCACATTTTTAATGTTTTTAATTATATATGTCTTTTTACCTTTTAATGTGATGAGTTCTACTTTATCGCCAACTTTTGCGCGATCGAGATAATTAAATCTTATTCCTGCACCTTCTACACGATGGCCTGCGATTGCGACATTTTGCTCACTTAATTTTTCGTTCTCATCTACTAAAGACAATCCGTTTTTCAAATTTTGTTCTGTTGCTGGTCCTTTAAATATAGGCTCTGATATATCTGCTGCTGGTACTTTTAAATAACCAACCATGTGTTCATTTACTTTTAAGTTATCTGTTTCTGTTTTTGTAATCCATGATTCTATTGGATTTATTTTAACGCTGTCATCATGATTTTCATACGACTCGATGACTTTATCATTAACACGGTCTGTAAAATACGTTCTAATATCATTCCAGAAGAAAATAGATATTGCCGTCATGATTAATAAGATACCTATAATTTTATATAACCATCTCATGTTTCTAACCTACTCTCAAAATATGGTAATTCAAATTTATACAATACGTGTACCAATGTCAATCAAAATTTTGTTCTGACATAGATTCTTGTACTAATAATCTCAATTTATCATATTCAGGTTTGAAAAATTCACCTGATTGCACTAATTCACTCGCTTCGTCTCTTGCGACTTCTAACATCCTATAATCTTCTACAATATTTGCAACTCTGAAATCAGGTAAACCACTTTGTTTAACGCCAAAGAAGTCACCTGGTCCTCTCATTTCCAAATCTCGTTCTGATAAATAAAAACCGTCAGTAGATTCAGTCATAATGTGCATACGTTCTACACCACTCTCAGTTTTAGGTGATGCTACTAACGTACAGTAACTTTGGTGATGACTTCTACCGACACGTCCTCTTAATTGGTGTAAAGTAGATAAACCAAATCGGTCAGCATCATAGATAATCATAAATGTTGCATTAGGGACGTTTACACCTACTTCAACAACAGTTGTAGAAACTAATATCGCGATTTCATTATTACTAAATTTATTCATGATTTCGTCTTTTTCATCTGCATGCATTTTCCCATGGACAAGACCGACTTTATCCGCACCGAAACGCAACTGTAATTGCTCATAAATTGCGACTACATTTTGAACATCCAACGCTTCACTTTCTTCTATTAATGGACAAATGACATACGCTTGTCGACCTTTTGATATTTCACTGTTTAGTTGATTCAGTACATGATCAATTTCTTCATGTTTAGCCCACGATGTCAAAATTTCTTTTCTCCCTTTAGGCATTTGTTTAATCGAGGTTACATCCATTTCCCCGAACGCAGAGATAGACAATGTTCTCGGAATTGGTGTTGCTGTCATAAATAAGACATTTGTATCTGCACCTTTTTCACGCAACTTCTTACGTTGATTTACACCAAATCGATGCTGTTCATCAATGATAACTAATCCAATATCATTGAACGCTACATCATCTTGAATAAGTGCATGCGTGCCTACAATAACGTCAACTTCTCCTGCTTCTAACTGTTCAAGTAATAATTTTCTTTTTTTACCTTTAACCGAACTTGTTAATAAAGCGACATTCAATTGCCCACCAAACAACTCATCTAAACTGATTGCATGTTGTTCAGCTAATATAGCTGTTGGGACCATAAGCGCACTTTGCTTACCTGCATTAAACATTGCATAAATCGCAATAGCTGCAACAACCGTTTTACCCGAACCTACATCACCTTGTAATAATCGATGCATTTTAATAGGCGCTTTTAAATCTCTAAAAATTTCATTCACACTATTTTTCTGAGCATCTGTTAATTCAAATGGTAATGTTTCGATAAAAGATTTCACCGCATTAACATCATAATTTAAACCTTCTATTTTATTAGATTCTTTTTCTAATTTGCTTAACCATTTCATCTTTAACTGAAATAAGAATAATTCATTAAATGAAAATGTTCGACGTGCTAATTTGAGGTGATTAAATTGAAGTGGTTTATGTAAAATTGGAATGACATCTTTTAATGGCATTAATTTGTACTTATCCATTAAATTTGGAGATAACCATTCATCAATTTCAACAAGTTGTAATGCTTGTTCAATGTATTTATTAAGCTGCTTTTGTTTTAAACCTTCTTTTAATCGATAAATAGGTGTTAACGCATTTCCACCGTCCTCTTTTTCAGCCATTACTTTTTGACCAGCAATAATTTGTTTCTTTTGATCCCATTTACCTTTGATCGTAACTGTTTCACCCATAATGAGTCTTTTTTTCAAATAAGGTTGATTAAAGAATGTGACTTTAACGGCAATTTGATCAATCAGCATATGGCACGTTAATTTAGATTTATTTCTACCAAAAAATGCGACAGTCGGACTAGAGTACACTTCTCCAGTAACAGTGACAACATCACCATCAGTTGCTTCGTTTAAATTTATGACAGATTCATCTTCGTAACGTGTTGGTAAATACAACACTAAATCTTCTAATGTATAGATATTTAATTCATTTAATAACTGTAAACTTTTTGGTCCAACACCTTTAAGTTCTTGCAAAGTTCGGTCTGTATATATTAGATGTTGCTTATTCATTTTTATCACCTATATTTATTAATACTCTAATTATAGAACAAATACATAATATAAACCAATCGATTTCACCAAAATGAGCTTTATACAAACAAATAAAGACTAGGACAATGAATCATGTCCCAGCCTTATAAATTAATGTTTTGGTTAATTTCCAAATATCTCTTGTTTTAACCTTTCTCCTGTTGGCGTACCTGCTAAACCACCACGACCTGTTTCACGTAGTGCTGAAGGCATTGTTTGGCCAATCTTATACATAGCTTCTATAACTTCATCAGTAGGAATTCTTGATTTCACGCCTGCTAAAGCCATATCAGCTGAAATAATTGCATTTGAAGCACCTGCAGCGTTTCTCTTAACACAAGGTACTTCTACTAATCCCGCAACTGGATCACAAACAAGTCCTAACATATTTTTTAAGCTAATCGCAAATGCTTCTGCAGATTGTTGAGGTGTACCGCCAGCCATTTCTACTGTTGCAGCAGCACTCATCGCGGCTGCTGAACCAACTTCAGCTTGGCAACCACCAGCCGCACCTGATATAGATGCGTTATTCGCAACAACAAATCCAAATGCACCTGTTGTAAATAAGAAATGTAACATATCTTCTCTAGAAGGGTTTAGTCTTTTTTTCAGTGCAAATAATACACCAGGCGCAACCCCTGCAGAACCGGCAGTTGGTGTTGCACATATTTTACCCATTGCTGCATTTACTTCGTTCGTCGCAACAGCTTTACTTACTGCATCAATCATTAAATCACCTGAAAGTGATTGTCCACTTTCTAAATAATCTTGTAAAAGTACAGCATCCATTCCAGTTAAACCTGTTGTTGACGTTACACCATTTATACCACGTTCAATGGCTTTTTCCATTGTATCTAAATTGCGTTCCATATTTTGATAAACTTCTTCTTTAGAGAGTTTAGACACACGCATTTCTTGTTCAATCATGACTTCATAAATTTTTTTATTTTCTCTTTCACAAATTTCAATAAGTTCTTTTACACTTTGAAACATGATAACCCTCCTTTTATGATTCCCCCATTAAT
Organism: Mammaliicoccus sp. N-M50; assembly: GCF_022386995.1. NCBI lineage: Bacteria > Bacillati > Bacillota > Bacilli > Caryophanales > Staphylococcaceae > Mammaliicoccus > Mammaliicoccus sp. N-M50. Next base: position 336,852 of record NZ_JAJNJA010000001.1, read on the forward strand.
GTGACTGTCTGTACACCATCAATTTCTTTAATTTTATTTAAGACTTCTTGTGGAATATCATCATCTAATTCACACGTCATTAATGCAAGTTCACCTTTCTCTTTACGCGCCACTTGCATACTACCAACATTAATACGATAATCACCAAAGACATTGGTCACTTTCCCGATTGTGCCAAATGTATCCTTATGAAAAACAAGTAAAGCAGGATAATTCCCACTAATGGCAATTTGGAATCCGTTTATCGCAATGATTTCAACTTTACCACCACCAATTGAAATACCTTCTACTGAGATTTCCATTTCTTTATTTCTCATGTTGATAATTGCTGTATTCGGATGTGATCGTTCTTCATACATTTCGATAAAGTTGACATCAATCTGTTGTTGCTCAGCATCTTGAAGACTTGTTTTGATTCGGTCATCGTCTGTATCATAGCCTAGAATACCGCCGACTAACGCAACGTCAGTACCATGTCCTTTATAAGTTTCCATGAAAGACCCATATAAATATATATCAATATGTTCAGGTTTACCATCAAATAACCCTCTAGCTATTAATCCAATTCTTACTGCACCAGCAGTATGTGATGAAGATGGTCCAACCATTACTGGACCAATAATGTCAAAGACACTTCTATATTTCATCAATAATCACTCGTTTCTCTTTTAATTTCACCATACCATTATAACAACTTTCGCTCGTTTTGTAAGCGTTTTACAACACAAAAGACAACAACGCTTTTGTTTAACATTGTTGTCTTTTATCTTGAGATTATTCTACTGAGAATAAGAATGAGTAAATTGGTTGGTCACCTTGATGTACTTCTACTTCAACTTCTTCATAGTTTTCTTCAACATATGATACTAATTGATCGACTTCTTCATCAGTAGCGTCTTCACCTTTAATAATTGTTAAAATTTCACTGTCTTCATCAATCATTTCATCGATAAGCTTTTTACTAGCTGTTAGGTGGTCAGCATCACTTACTTTAATACTGCTTTCATGGATACCCATGAACTCACCTTTTTTAATTGTAATACCATCTATATTTGTGTCTCTAACGGCATATGTTACAGAACCTGATTTTACAAAACGCATTGCATCTTCCATATGCGCTTTATTCTCTTCGATTGATTGCTCTAAGTTAAGATTTAACATTGCTGAAAGACCTTGAGATACTGTTTTTGATGCTACAACAGCTACAGGTATATCAACTAAATGTTCAACTTGCTCAGCTGCCATAATAATATTTTTATTATTTGGTAAGATGATTGCATTTTTACAACCTGATTGTTTTACAACTTTTACAATATCTTCTGTTGAAGGATTCATAGTTTGGCCACCGCTGATGACATGTGTTGCACCAAGTGATTTAAATAATGTTGTGATTCCTTCACCCATTGAAATTGTAATAACTGCTGTTTCAATCTCTTCTTGCTCTTGTTGTTGTTCTTGTTTGATCTTTTTATCTGCGCTTTTACGAAGTACTTCTCTATGTTGTTCGCGCATGTTTTCGATTTTAATTTTAATGAGTTCACCGTATTGGCTACCGTAAGATAATACTTCACCTGGTGTTTCAGAATGAACATGTACTTTTACGATTTCATCATCAGAGATTACGAGTAATGAATCACCGAATTGACTCATATCTTCTCTAAATTGTTCTTCATCGAAAGCTTTTTTATCTTTTCCAAAGCGAACCATAATTTCAGTACAGTAGCCGTAGACGATATCTTCAGTATTCATGACGCCACCGAAATCATGGTCATCATTAATAAATTCGTCTGTATCTACTTTTTCTTTAGCAGGTTGAATTTTTTCGCCTTTTAATGTTGATAAGAAGCCTTCATAAACAAACATTAAACCTTGTCCACCACTATCCACAACACCTACTTCTTTAAGTACAGGTAGTTGGTTTGGTGTGTTTTCTAATGCTGTTTGACCTTCTTTAATGACTGCTTCCATAACTGTTATAACATCTTCTGTTGATTCAGCTGCTTTAACAGCTGCTTCTCCAGCTACTCTCGCAACTGTTAAAATAGTTCCTTCAACTGGTTTCATTACAGCTTTATATGCTGTATTCACACCTGATTGGAATGCTTTAGCGAATTGTTGAGCATCAATTTCTTGTTCATTCTCAATCGATTTTGAGAATCCTCTAAATAATTGAGATAAGATAACACCTGAGTTACCTCTTGCGCCCATTAACAATCCTTTAGAAAATATTTTACCAACCTCACCGATATGTACATTACTATGAGCTTTAACCTCTGCTGCACCTGATGACATTGATAAATTCATATTTGTTCCTGTATCTCCATCTGGTACAGGAAACACATTTAAAGAATCTACAAAATCTGCATTGTTTGATAAACTATCTGATCCTTGAACGATCATATCAGCAAACAATTTGCCGTCAATCTTATTCATACTGTATTTGCCTCCCTATGCTTCCTCATCATCATTAATAACTCTAACACCTTGGATATATATGTTGACTGCGTTGACTTTTAAATTTAATGATTGTTCTAAAGTATATTTAACAGCAGATTGGACATTGTTTGCTATTTCTGAGATTTTCGTACCATAACTCACAATTATATACATATCTACATCAAGAACACCTTCGTTTTGAGATACAATAACACCTTTGGCATAATTATCACGCCCAAGAATTTCTGCAATGCCATCTCTAACTTGATGTTTACTTGCCATACCAACGATACCATAACATTCTACGGCAGCACCGCCAGCAAGCGTTGCAATAACGTCATTTGAAATATCGATACTTCCATACTCATTTGTAATTTCTAAAGTCATGATTACGTCCCTCCTACACATTTAAATTTTTTCGTTTTATAAACTACTTTATATATGTTCTGTTTAATTATACTTAATATCACATTCACATCGCAAGAATTCATCATTTTAATCACGTTTTTTATACAACGTTTTCACAAGATATTATTATAACAAATAAATTGAACTTTAAAATACTTTTTGCGAAATTTGTTATTATTTTTTCGCTAATTTACAAAAAAGGCGTTGAATAAATGACAAGTGCGTGTTATATTATTAAGGTGTGTAAACGTAAATAAATGTGTATTTATATTTCATTAAAGGAGGATATTTATGGCTAAAGAATGTTTCGTAACAGGTCGTAAAGCTAGAACTGGTAACCACCGTTCTCACGCATTAAATGCTAACAAACGTCGTTGGAACGCTAATTTACAAAAAGTTAGAATCTTAGTTGACGGTAAACCTAAACGTGTATGGGTTTCAGCTCGTGCGCTTAAATCAGGTAAAGTTACACGCGTTTAATGAATATAAGTCACATATAATAAAGAGAACCTTTGTGTGGAAGGTTCTCTTTTTTTATTTATCTTTACTTTGTACCATCAATATATTACCAAGTTCAACTGTTACTAATGGGTGTTCATGACCCGCTTTAAACTCATTACTAATTGTTAACGTTGAGCCTTGAGCCAAAGTTGTAAATGGCAAATCATATTTAAATTCTTCTAATTTTATTCTAATATTCGTACTTAGCGGAATAAACGATACATATTTCATGCCTTCTACTTGTGAAATTCGATGATTTCCTGCTTTTAATACTGTAATTTCATTTTGCTCATCTACAAGCGTAATTTGAATATTATCTTCCAGAAATTCTGGTTTCGTTAATATTTGAACAGCACCCATAAAATGATCTAATCTGCCACCTGTCGCACCATATATTCTTATTTCTTCGTATCCGAGTTCAACTGCTAAGTTAACTGCTAATGCAAGATCAGTATCAACCTTTTCTTTTTTTACTGGATCAATATCGATATGTTTAATAATTTGTTGATACTCTTCATCTGATACCGAATCAAAATCTCCTATAGCAGCAACAGGCTTAATGTCATGTTTAATTAATTCAATTGTGCCTCTATCTACACCTATCCAATCAATGTGCTTTTCATCTTGAAGAATATGTTCATTGATATGACGCATACTACATAATAGATTTACTTTCACGATTAATCACCCTTTAATTTGTGTACAGGTTCTTTGTAGTCTTCATGTTTGAAGTAATAAGATCCTGCAACTAATATGTCTGCTCCTTGTGCTTTACATAACGCACCAGTTTCTTCATTAACACCACCATCAACTTCAATTTCAAAGTTTAAGTCATGTTCATTTCTATATTCGTCTAACCAAGTAATTTTACTTAACGTAGATTCTATAAAGCTTTGACCACCAAATCCAGGATTCACAGTCATAATTAAAACAAAGTCCACGTCACCTAAAATTTGCGACAATGATTCTACAGGCGTTCCAGGATTGATCACAACACCTGCTAATTTATGATGCGCTTTGATTTGTTGTATCGCTCTATGAATGTGTGGTGTCGCCTCAAAGTGAACAGAAACCATGTCACTACCCGCTTCACAAAATGCATCAATCATTTGTTCTGGGTTCTCGATCATTAAATGTGTATCAATCATCATATCTGTTACTTTTCTTAATGATTCTAAAATAGGTAATCCAATTGATATATTCGGTACAAACTGACCATCCATTACATCAAAATGTAAAATGTCTGCGCCAGATTCCTTAACGCGTGTTACTTCTTGTTTTAATTCTGCAAAATCACAAGCTAAAAGTGAAGGTGCTATTTTTACCATTAATATCTTACCTTTCTATTTTGAATTTCTTCGAATAATGTCAAATAGTGCTTATATCTTAACTGATAAAAATGATTGTCTCGTATGCGTTCTTTTACTGCACATTTAGGTTCATTAATGTGCGTACAATTTCTAAATTTACACTGTGATTTAATGGCTTCAAATTCTGGGAATAAATCTGCAAGTTCTTCCTTTTCAATGTGAGAAAAGTCTAATGCACTAAATCCAGGTGTATCCGCTAAATAACCACCATCTAGCTCATACAACTCTACGTGTCTTGTCGTATGTTTACCACGATTAAGCGCTTTTGAGATTTTGTTTGTTTCTAAATTCAAATCCTCGAACAATCTATTCATAATCGTGGATTTACCAACACCTGATTGGCCACTTAACACGATGATACCGTCAATTAAAGGTTTAATCGCATTTGATACATCATCTTCTTCGCCTATAAATAATGTTTCATATCCAATTGATTGATATTGCGCTAATTTATCTTGAATTTTTTGAATTTCGTCATCAGTGGCGAGATCTTTTTTAGTTACACATATTATCGGTGTAATATTGTATGAATGAACGACTACGAGAAATCTATCTAATAATTGTTGACTAAACGCTGGTTCCGATGCGCTCATCACGACAATAACTTTATGAATATTTGAGACTGGTGGTCTTAATAATATATTCTCACGTTCATGAATATGTTGAATATACCCACCCGTTTCATTTTCAACTTGAAAATCAACAATATCTCCGACAACAGGAGATGTCTTCTTCTTTCTGAATAACCCTCGAGCTCTCGTAATATATATACCATCGTCAGCTTGTACTGAATAATCTCCACTTATTGATTTAATAATACGACCCGTTTTCAATATAACACCTACCTCATTTTATTTTTATTATACCAAATCATACTGCTTAAATAATCAATTATTTATGTTGCTTAAACAAAATCGTTACTTCTGTCCCTTTATCGACTTCACTTTCGAAGAAGATTTGAGCATCATGATGTTCAATAATTGAATCAACAATTGATAAACCAAGACCGTTACTATCAACATGAATATTATGCGATTGATCGCCTTTATAAAATCGATCTTTAATATGTTTCAATTGTTTCTCAGTCATGCCATAACCTTCATCAATAATAGAAACTTTTACAAATTCATTTTGTTCTTTAAGATCAATTTGTATCATACTATGTTTAGGTGAATATTTAATAGCATTATTTAATATATTATAGAGTGCTTGATAAAGTAACTTATGATTACCTTTAATAGTTAAATCATCCATATCAAACAGAACTGAGATTTCATTGTCTTCTAATAAGAAATTGAGATTTTGAACGACTTCTTTAATGACTTTTTGAACATGTACTGTTTCATTAAATGACAAATGTTCACTATTATCTAACTCCGATAACAACAATAATTGTTTCGTTAAATTACTCAAACGGTATGCTCTTGCATATATATCTTCTATAATTTGTATTCTGTTATTTTCATCTTGTTCATGTTCAAGTTCTCTTAATAAACTTAAAATAGATTGAAGCGGAGATTTAATTTCATGAGAGACATTTTGAACAAAGGATTGTCTCATCATTTCTAGTTGTTTAAGTTCATCTCTCATCTTAATAAATCGATGTTGTAATATACCTATTTCATCGTCACGTGTTACTTTGATATCGACATCAAAATCACCTTTACGTAATGATTCCGTTGTCTTCATAAGTCTTCTAATTGGGTTTGCCAATGAATAACTTGAAAAGAGCACGAGTACTAATGAAATAACGACAAGTAATACAAGTAATATCGCTAAAAATATTCTAAATTCGCCTAACATAGAACCGACACTAGGTCTTAAAAATAAGGCATATTCACTACCTTGATGTTGAATCTTAATACCGACAGTGTTTCTCGTTTCATTATCAAAGAATCCTGTAATAAAAATATTAAACGGTCTATTTTTAATACCATGATACGTCTTACCGTCTAAAACATCTTCAACAGCTTGTTTATCTAAATTATATTTTCTGAAGTGATCACCATAATAAGTCGGTTTCAACTTATCGTTATATAATACAGCCTGATAATGAAGTTCGCTTAAGTGATTTAAATAATTATCCAGCGACATTTCATTGTCATGATCAATATAATCTTGAACATCTTTTAAAGTATTAAATACTTTGTGATCATTTTTTTCTTTTAAATCTATATGATAATAAATATTTGTAAGAATAAATCCTAAAATAGCACTTACGAGCATCACAACTATTGTATAGATCGTTATACGTTGCGCTAAAGACTTAAACCTCATGAGCAAGCACCGCCTTGTAACCAACGCCTCTCACGGTTTTAATCAAGACATCGCTCTCTAACTTTTCTAATCGCTTTCTAATACGTTTAATATGTACATCAAGCGTTCGCTCGTCTCCTTCGAAATCAATGCCCCATACAACTTCAATGATTTTGTCTCGTTGTAATACTTTATCTTTGTTACGCATTAAATAATCTAGTAATGCAAATTCTTTCTTTGGTAAAAGCATTGTTTTCTGATTAATCGTTATTTCCATATCAACACTATTAATAAATGTGTTACCTATTTGAAGTTCATTGGATGAATTAATTTTAAATCTGCGTAGTACAGCTTTTATTCTAAAAATTAACTCTTTAATTTCAAATGGTTTCGTTACATAATCATCTGTTCCAGCAAGAAATGCATTTTCTTTATCACTCAACTCATCTCTTGCCGTTAACATGATAACTGGAATATCAAAACTATCTTTAAGTATTTGACACAATTCAAAGCCGTCCATACCTGGCATCATAATATCTACAACAGCAATATCAATATATTTATGCTCTACAACTTCTAAAGCTTCCTCACCACTGAGACTTGTTATAACATTTATATGTTCACGTTCAATTTCTCGCTTCAAATCATTTAAGATAAATTTATCATCATCTACAACTAAACAAGTTACCATGTCATCACCTCTTTACCTATGATACCAAATATCTTTGAAAATTTTCATATATACATGAATTCAGGCTGAAATTTCATTAGAAATTTCAGCCTGATTAATATTATTATAATGAATCAATTCATGATTAAACTGATTCTACGTTACGATTTACTAATGCATTAACATTTTCAATGATTGTACCACTTACAACACGACCTGGTAATTTATTTAAATTAACAGATAGGTCTTGGTCTTTTTTCATATCATATGAAATGTTTCTAGCGAAGTATTTCATTGATTCTTCCATGATGATAATTGTCATCCATTCACCCGCACAACGGTGGTTTGTATAATAATCGCCACCACCTTGAGGGATTAAATCAAATGGGCTTCCGTCCCAATCGCTGAAGCGGTTTGGATAGAATCTTTCTGGATTCTCCCATAAGCCTTCTCTATGCAATGTTCCGTAAATATCTAATACTAAGAACGTATCTTTCTCAATAGTATAGCCATCAAATTCGATATCTACTGCTGCTTTACCTGGTAAAAATGGTACGAAAGGATAGAATCTTCTAACTTCTTGTACAAATTTATAAGCATAGTCATTTTCATTATTGAAGACTTTTTCTGCTTCTCCTGGATAATCATGTAATGCTTTCACACCGAAACTAACAAAACGGTTAATTGCGACTAGAGGACGCACAACGTTCATTAAATCGATCGCACACAATCTAGAATCCATTAAATTACCTTCAAAATCTTCCCAATGACTAAATTCATGTAATGCTGTACCTTGTGGAGGTGTTAATTTACCTTCACGTACTGCAATAATTTGATTTTCTAGGAATGTTTCTACTCTATCTCTTGCTTTTTTAGCTTCTCTATATCCTTTGAATGCAGTACCGATATTTTTGAATGAATCGATCATAGTATCCATATCTTTAGCACAGCTTTCGATTTCTTCAGGAGAAGCGATAATGCCTGCCCATCTAAATCCAACTTTAGTTAATAGAATGATAGATTCTTTATAAACGTTAACTTCGTCCATTCTTTCCATACGTTCAGTATTCATAAACCAAGTACTACGTGTAAGTTCTCTCAAATATTCTAAGTTTTCTTCAGTCATTAATGACATAAATAGAGCTTTACGGTCTATGTGTTTTTTACCACCAGTAGTATGTATAGCGCCTTTACCGAATAAAGTATTAACAACACGTTTAGGTAATGTACCTTGTCTTTCGATTAATTCATTGTTATAAAAAATCTCTGCAGCTTCTTTACCGCTAAATACAACTGTTCTTCTTCCACCTAATGCTCTTAATTCAAAAATATTTGTATCAAATTTCTCAAGTCTATTTGGTACATATTTATAGCCTTCTTTTAAGACTTTTAATGTACTGTCTAGCCCTCTATCTTTTGGTATTTGCTTACCCATAAAGTTAATGCCCCCTAGAATTTTTGTAAATTTCATATACTTACATATTATTTCATTTTCTGTGAAAATAATCAATCAACTACTATTATCAATTGAAAATTTTATATCTTTGTCAACTAATGCATGCCTTTTTGACCACTCAATTAGCGTATCTGGATAAACGACATCATGTTGAATCGATTGACTTAGATTTTCAACTGGAAAACTGAGTATAAATCGTTGATCAATAATTTCCTCAACAATATTAAAAAATGCTAGATTTCCACTCGTTGGTCTTCCGACAAGATTGACTATTCCCGATTTTGCTATTTTATAAACGAGCCATTCAGCTGCATAAGATGTATCTTTATCAATTAATACCACAATTTCTTCAAATCGACTTAATCCGATAAAATCAATTTTATCATCATCAAAGAGTTTCCAATCACCAACAGGTTGATCTAAAATATTTTGATAAAAAGCTTGTTCATTCATTTCACTGCACGCTTTATACAAACGTTCTAATTTTTGCTTAAATAACGTCTTATGACGCTCTCGCTCAACCTTTACGTGTGTGTCTCTCGTTAATATCGTTTCTTGATTTCCAATCTCATAAAAATAAGGTATAAGAAACTCTGCGATACTTAAATTTTTAAATTGTGCGTTCCTAAAATCAAACACGACTTTTTTAGATGATTCTTGAATTTTGGATAATTTATATAACGCGTCAACAGCTTGTTCAAAACGAATATCACCGTTAAATTCTAATATTGGTACATCATCCTTAACCGTCACATCAATCGTATGTTCTGTATCGACGGGATAGTGTCTCAATTCAAAGCGATAAGTTTGATTCGCTCTTTTTACTTCTACTTCATTTTGGAAAGTTAATATATGTCCCCATTCTTCCCTATGGTAAGGTTCATCTTTTAATAAACGATGATATCTCATTCTACAATATTCAATAGAATCTCCTGATAACTGTGTAATTTCATCACCAACAACAAAGCGTATATCATCCAGCACTTCCGTAACAACTAAAGCATCTTTAGTAGCTCTTACCTTAATTCCCACTTGCTTGTCAGGAACTTTCAATGCCTTAATAGACGTACTCAACAAGCCTATATCATAGAAGAAATTATTCATAACTTCTATAAAGACTTGATCAGTTAGATGAGATGAGGTCACAATATTTTTATACTCTTCATAAATAGCGTGCTTTTGATCAGCATCTACAATAGCATGTTCTGTTTGACGATATACATATTCATATAAAGACACATAAGGAAGCATATTTTTCACCCCAGACTCATTTTCTAAATTTTACTAAGAACTAAGCATTAAATCAATAGTGTATAAAAATAGAGACTGAAACACTGGTTAATGTTTCAGTCTCACAAATAGCTATATACTTTTCATATATTTAGAAATCATCGTAATCAATTGTGTTACTTTCAATTTCTTTACCATCTACTTCAACGCGATATTCAGCTGATTCACCTTTTGGAATCGTGAAATTAATGCTTCTTGTTGTATCTTTTTTAATCGTAAAGGAATCTGCAACTTTTTTAATATTATTTGATTTATCTTTAACAAAGATTTCTACTTTTTGACCTTTTTTACTATCAGACCCTGTAAATGGTATATAAACGGATTGTGTATATGTTTTATCTCTTGCATTATCATTGTTGTCATCTTTTTTATCTTTGTCATCTGATTTATCTGAGTCAGAGTCTTTATCTTCACCTTTAGATACATCAAAGTAAATCGTTGATTCGACTGGTAATTGTCCATCTTTAAATGATTGTTTGACGATTGTATCTGCTGGTTCATCACTTTCAACTTCAGATTGTTCTACTTTAAATCCAAGCGCTTCAAGTTCAGATGTCGCTTTACTGATTTCTTCACCCGTATAATCTTTAACGTATTCTTGTTTCACGCCGATTGATTTAGTCAAAATAATCATCGTATCTTTAGGTACGACTTTAGAACCTGGTTCGATATTTTGATTAATCACTGTGCCATTCGCCGCTTTATCATACTGTTCTTTTATACGGACAGATTCAAAGCCTTGTTTTTCTAATTGCTTTTTCGTTTTGTCTGCTGATTTTCCAACATAATCTTCTACGGTAAACGTCTTAACACCTTGAGATATCACTAAATCAACTTTAGTCATTTCTTTAACTTTGCTACCAACTTTAGGTGTTACTTTCATAACTTCGCCTTCTTTAAAGCTATTACTATAGGCTTCTGTTATTTTGCCTTTACTTAAACCTTTTTCGTCTATTAAAGCTAAGGCTTCACCACGTGATTTTCCTAATAAATTAGGCACATCTACATATTTAGGAGCCGTTAAGGCAAAACCGATTGCACCTACTAACATACATAATAGTAAAATAGGTACAAAAACGATTAACCATTTATTTCGTTTACGTTTAGGCTTATTTGTTTCCGTATTTTGTTGTTGTGCATTAGCATCTTGTTGAGTCGTTGCAATTGGAACAGTCTTTGTATCACTTTCTTCTTCATCTGCTTTTATAACGGGCATTGTTTTAGTATCTAAATTAGAATCATACCTAGGTAATTCATCTTTACGTTCATCATCCAATGCTGTTAAAAGGTCATAATACATTTCATTTGTGTCACGGTACCTGAGTGACTTTTCTTTACGCGTTGCTTTCATAATGACATTTTCTATACTTTGAGGTATAGATGGTCGTTCTTTTCTAATAGAAGGCAACTCTTCTTGAATATGTTTAATGGCAACACTTACAGGCGTTTCCCCATTAAATGGCGGGTGTCCTGTTAATAATTCATACAATACAATACCAATAGAATAAATATCTGATGATTCATCTGTTGATTGACCTTTAGCTTGTTCAGGCGATAAATATTGAACAGAACCCATAACATGATTCGTTTCAGTTAGAGCTGTTTCACTTAATGCCCTTGCGATACCAAAGTCTAATATTTTTAACGTCCCATTTTTAGTCATGAGAATGTTTTGCGGTTTAATATCTCGATGAATAATTCGATGATGGTGTGCATGTGCGATACCTTTTAAGATTTGAAGGGTCATTTCAACCGCTTCATCTGCAGATAACTTACCTTCTTTACATAGATATTCCTTTAAAGTTGGTCCTTCTATGTATTCCATAACAAGGTAATAACAATTATCATCTTCTTCTACATCAAGTACATTCACAACGTTACTATGACTTAAAATCGTCGTATTTTGAACTTCTCTTTCGAAACGTTCAACGGCTTTTTCTTTTTCATAAGGCGGTATGTTGATTACTTTCACTGCTACATCACGGTTCAAGATCTTATCTTTCGCTAAATAGACGTTACTCATACCACCGCCACCAAGATACTTCACAAATTCATAGCGACCGGCGATTATGCGACCTATCATATTTTTCCACCTTCAAATGGATATAATATTAACGAAATATTATCTTTACCTTCGACTTCGATTGTTTCTTCGATAAGCGTTTCACCAATATCCTCAACCGTACCTTTATGAGACATCACAATTTGTTGAACGTCATCTTCATGTAAGTAATCTGTTAAACCATCTGAATTTAAAAGCAAATAATCATAAAATTTTGTATTGTAGTAAAAAATATCTGGGTTAACACGTTTATCTGTTCCCATAACTTTTGTAATAATGTTTCTTTGAGGATGCGTGAAAGCTTCTTCTTTCGTAATTTCCCCAATCGTAACAAGATGATTAACAAATGTATGATCATTTGTTAATTGCATCATTTCACGACTGTTCATCAAATAAGCACGTGAATCACCTATATTAGCTACAACGATGTCTTTTTCATAGACTAGAGCACAAACACAAGTTGTACCCATGCCTCTATACATCTCATTGTTCATAGACTCGTTATATAATTGTCTGTTTATATCAGCTAAGTTAGATTGCAACCAATCTTCAGCATGATCATATTCAATATAATTTTCATCTTCGAATCTAGCTTTAAGTGAATCATTCACAAATTGACTTGCAACTTCACCTGCAGCATGTCCGCCCATACCATCACAAATCACTAATAAAACTTGACCTGTTTGATTTGTATAGATTCCACCTGCATCTTCATTTTGTTCTCGAAATTGACCGACATCTGTAAAAAACCGTGCTTCCATGATTTGTTACCTCGTTTCTTCTTTTCGCTCTTTTGCTCTTAGTTGTCCACATGCAGCATCAATATCTGCACCTTGATTACGTCTTATTGTAGCATTTATCCCGTTTCTTTTTAATTCTTTTTCGAATTTAAAGATATCTTCTTTTGATGTTTTTACATAATCACGTTCTGGTACGTGGTTAACTGGAATTAAGTTCACGTGACAGTTTAAATGTTTAATTAATTTTGCCAATGCTTTTGCATGATGAACTTGGTCATTCACGCCTCCGAATAAACCATATTCAAATGTGATTCTTCTATTCGTTTTATTGACATAGTATTCAATAGCTTCCATTAATTTATCTAAATCATAAGCTCTGTTAATAGGCATCAATCTAGAACGTGTTTCATTATCAGCAGCGTGTAAACTTAATGCGAAGTTTATTTGTAGTGACTCATCAGCAAAATCATAAATTTTAGGGACAATTCCTGATGTAGACACTGTAATATGACGTGCTCCGATGTTTAAACCTTTATCATGATTAATGATTTTTAAGAATCCCATCATTTCATCATAGTTCTCAAATGGTTCACCAATACCCATAATAACGACTTGACTGACACGCTCATCCGTAGCATCTAAAGCTTTTTGAACTGTTAATACTTGCGCAACAATTTCACCCGCTTCAAGGTTACGTTTCAAACCACCGATTGATGAGGCACAGAACGTACAACCTATACGACAACCTACTTGAGTTGTCACACAAACTGAATTCCCATATTCATGTCTCATTAATACTGTTTCAATCGTGTATCCATCTTGTAATTCAAAAAGAAACTTGATTGTTCCATCTTTACTTTCTTGTTTAACAGCTACTTCTAACGTTGTAATTTCAAATGATTGTACAAGCTTTTCTCTCAATTCTTTTGAAAGATTTGTCATTTCGCTAAAAGCATCTACTCTTTTAACATATAACCAATCAAAAATTTGTTTAGCTCTAAACTTTGGTTCTGATTGATCGATCAACCAATCTTCTAATTCTCCTAATTGTAATGAATATATTGAAGGTCTTTCGAAGTTTGGCATAAATTTATTGCGTTTTTTCTGTATCGCTGGCATATTAACTTTCCTTTCTCTTAATTTTAGTAATAAAGAAACCATCTGAATTATAATCTTGAGGTAGTAGCTGTAATGTTTTAGTTTCTTGATTTGTTCTCGGATCTATAAATGGTGCGAATTCAAATTCTGGATTTGCTTTTAAGAATGAATAAACAACATTTTCATTTTCCATTTGTTCAATTGTACAAGTTGAGTACACTAATTCTCCATTAGGTGCAAGAGATTTACTCGCATTTTCAAGGATTTCTAATTGTAAGTGCCATAATGATTCAACATCTTTTGACGTCTTGTCATATTTAATTTCAGGCTTTCTTCTCATGACACCAAATCCACTACACGGTGCATCTACAAGGATGTAATCATATGTTTGATCAAAAGGCTGAGTTGCATCGTGTACAGCTGCTGTTACATTTTTTAGTCTTAATTTTTTAATATTAAAATCAATTAAATCTATTTTATGTGGGTGAATGTCAAACGCATCAACATGACCTGTTTGATTCATGATTTCAGCGATATGACAAGTCTTACCACCTGGTGCACTACATGTATCTAACACTGTGCTATTCGGTTTCGGATTCAAAATTTCTGCTACAAACATTGAACTCTTATCTTGTACTGATAATAAACCATCTTTAAACAGTCTATCATTTACAATAGCTTCACCTTTAACATGTAAACATCTTTCTATGTCTTTATCTATTTCGACAGTATAACCATTACTTTGTAATCTTTCAACTGCATCTTCAACAGATATACGTGTTGTATTTACTCTCACTGTTGTATCTGGCGGTGTTAAACTTAGTAAACACATTTCTCTTGTCTTTTCATATCCGAAATGCGTAATCCAATGTTTCGTTAACCATAAAGGTACACTACCTTCTATTGATAATTTCTTATCATCATGTTTGATTTCATCTAATGTTCTTAATGGTGCAGACATGAAATTTCTAAGAATTGCATTAATTGCTTTACTATTGTGTAAATCACCGCGTACTTTAGCAATATTGACAGCTTCATTGATAATCGCATGATTTGGGACTTTATCTAAATATACATATTGATATGCACTCATAATTAATAGACGTTTCATCCAACCTTTTAACTTCGTCTTAATAAAAGGCTCAATTAAATATTCTAAAGTGATTTTTCTTTGTAAAGTACCATATACAAGTTCCGTTAATAATCCAACATCTTTTTTAGATACGGCTTCGTTTTTTATCGCTTCATTAAGTTGTAGATTACTATATGCTTCACCTGTTAGTACATCATCTAGAATCGTTAATGCAACGTTTCTTACATTATTTTTCATCATATTAATTTAGTCCCATCAATTTTTGATTGTAATCCGCTTAAATAATCTCGTGCTTGCACTCGTTTTTTACCTGCTAATTGTATTTCAGTTAAAGCAACACCATCTTCACTGCCTGTTGCTACTATAATAGCTGATTTAGTTGTTTCAACAATTTCTCCTGGATTACCTTTAACATTTCTTACTATTTCACTGCGCCACAATTTCATATTTTTATCATTCATCGTTGTATATGCAACTGGCCAAGGTGATAATCCTCTAATATGGTTATGAATTGATTCAGCATCTTGTGTCCAGTCAATTCTTTCATCTTCTCTTGAAATATTAGAAGCGAAACTTACTAGAGATTCATCTTGAGGAATGCTATCATTTGTTCCATTAAAAATAGTAGGTAAAGTTCGTTTCAATAATGCTGTACCGAGTACTGCTAGTTGATCATGAACATCTCCTACTGTGTCGTTCTCTTTAATGTCGATTTCATCTTGGCTAATAATATTACCTGCATCTAATTTTTCTGCCATATACATAATTGTTACGCCAGTCTTCTTCTCACCATTCATAACTGCATAATGAATCGGAGCACCACCGCGATATTTAGGCAGCAATGAAGCATGCACATTGACTGCTTTGTATTTTGGCGCATCTAATAATGATTTTGGTAATAGCTGTCCAAATGCTGCAGTTACGATCAAATCAGGTTGTAAATTAATAATCTCTTCTAATTCTGGTGAATGATTTAATTTTTCAGGTTGATATACTGGAATATTGTGTTCAACTGCTACTTTTTTAACAGGAGGTGGTGTCAGTACTTTTTTTCTACCTACTGGACGATCCGGTTGAGTAACAACTGCAATCACTTCATGTTCTTCGATTAACATTTCAAGAATGCCTGTAGAAAAATCTGGTGTACCCATAAATACAATTTTACTCATCCTTATACATCTCCTCTAGTTCTTCTTCGCTAATTTCTCTTGTCATCTTATCCGTGAATAACTCACCATATAAATGATCTACTTCATGTAAAATAATACGCGCAATATCATCATACGCAGTTAGTTCAACTTCATTACCATTTAAATCATTACTTTTCACAACAATCATTTTACTTCTGTTCACTTCCCCAAAGACACCAGGTACGCTGAGACAACCTTCTACATCAGCTTCAGTTTCTTCAGATTGAGAAACAATCGTTGGATTGATCAGCTGCAAAATACCTTCTTGCTCCATATCTACAATCGCAACTTTAAGATCAACGCCAATTTGAGGTGCAGCTATACCCACCCCATCATTTTCAAACATTGTATCCTCTAAATCAGCAATTAATGTTTTTAAAGACTCATCAAAAGTCACAACATCTTTAACTTCTCTATTTAATATTGGATTTGGTACCGTAACAAGTGGTTTTACAGCCATATCTATCGCTCCTTTTTAAAAACTCATCGTATAATTATAACGTAAATCAATATAAAAAGCGACAGAGAAAATTCATCTACAGTCGCTTATATTGATTTGATAGAAATTTTTGAGTAAACGAAGTAAAATTGAATTACCAATAAATAACAAAAAGGAGTCCTATATGAACGCATCCGATTACTATCAATATTTACTCGCACTTGAATCACGGAAGATTTTATCGAAAGATGAGAGGAATAATCTTCTAACTTATTACAATGGTAAAGAAGGAGAACGGTATTTCAAATCGTTTTTAAACACGATACCAAATGTCACCTATATTTATAACTTCGAATTCGGTAATCAACATCATGTCCAAATTGATTATTTAGTCGCAACAGACAATACACTTTTCTTATTTGAAATTAAACATTATAGAGATGAGTGGCACTTCGAACAAGATTACTTAAAAAATAGTTACGGACTCACTACGAAATCCCCCATTAAACAAACTCAATTTATGAAATCTGAATTAGAAAAATTACTGCATCAAAATGGTATACATATAGATATTCAGCCTTATATCATTTTTACGAACCCTCATTTTATACCAGTTGGAAACTGGCCACATAATCAGAATATCATCTACTTCAATCAGTTAAATCAAATCAAAGAAATTTTACAATCTTATACATCAAAGTTTAACCCCGCAATATTAAACTTTTTATTACAACACAAGAAAATTCACTCCACTTATTATCAAAAAGAAATCACACCATATTTCGATCTCAGTTTAGCTGGTATTAAATGTCCGAGCTGTAGAAAAATGCACACTATCAATATAGTAGAAAGTAAAATCTACTATAACTGCACATACTGTTACTCTAAGATCAAATCCGAAGAAATCGTCCTGTACAATTTGAAAGAACTCTATTATTTAAAAAGAGACGGCTTCACATTTGATGAAGCCATCCAGTGGTGTTATCCGGTGAAGCAATATACAATTGGCCGTGTTTGTAACAAGTATTTCAAATCAGAGAAGAAAAGAAATAGAAAATTTTCCCCTAAATAAACTAGTGTGGTGTTTGCTATTTGCACTTTTAGCCAGAACTGCTAATAACAGGGTCAGTATTTGCACTTTTAGCCAAAACTGCTAATAACGGCATCAGTATTTGCACTTTTAGCCAGAACTGCTAATAACGAGGTCAGTATTTGCACCTTGGACCAGAACTGCTAATAACGGTATCAGTATTTGCACCTTTGGCCAAAACTGCTAATAACGGGGTCAGTATTTGCACCTTTGGCCAAAACTGCTAATAACGGGGTCAGTATTTGCACCTTTGGCCAAAACTGCTAATAACGAGGTCAGTATTTGCACCTTTGGCCAGAACTGCTAATAACGGCATCAGTATTTGCACCTTTGACCAAAACTGCTAATAACGGGGTCAGTACTTCTCCCCCCACATACATCAATCTCTTGAATTTAATCTATTTATTGATATTATCAACTTGAGATGAGGATTATGCACACTAAAAATAAAAATGAATTGGAATTCACCATATTCAATATTGATGTTAAGGTTGTTACTTTTTATAAATTTCTATATCAAATTAACGATATCATTCTTGCGATGATATTTATAACGGGTAGTTTTCTATTTTTTAATGAGTCGACTACTTTTGCAGGAACTGTTCTATTTGTAATTGGGAGTTTCCAAATGCTTATTCGTCCGTTGATTGCAATTTCAAGAGATATTCATATCAGTAAAATTAGAAAAGAGAACTAGAATTCACTCTCTTCATATGAAAAACCCGTGAAATCATCACATTTCACGGGTTTCTTTCTATTTACATCATCATTTGCGGATTAATATCTATTTCTAGTGATAGTTTATCTTTTAAGTATTGTTCGTGATAATAATCATCTAAATATTGTAAGGCTGTTAATAAATCTGGTTCGTTCTTAAATTTAATTAATATTTGGAATCGATGTCTATTATTAATACGTGACAACGGGCTTGGTGATGGTCCTAATACAAAGGATTGTGTTGTAACGTGTTGCAACAATATACCATGTATATGCTTGGATGCTTTTAATACTTTTTTAATATCGGTATGACTAATAGTCAAATTCACAAGATAATAATAAGGTGGGTACTTACCAATCTGTCTAAATTTCATTTCTTTTTGATAAAAGGACATATAGTCATTGCTTGTAACATCTAAGATTGCGTAATGATCCGGGTTATATGTTTGAATCATGACTTCGCCTTGTTTCTCATGTCGACCTGCTCTACCTGCAACTTGAGTTAATAATTGGAATGTCTTTTCACTTGATCTGAAATCTGGCAAGTTTAACATCGTATCTGCATTAAGTACGCCTACTAATGTAATATTTTCAAAGTCCAGTCCTTTAGCAATCATCTGGGTCCCTAACAAAATATTAGCTTCTTGGTTTCCAAAAGCTGTTAATAATTTTTCGTGGGCACCTTTTTTCGAAGTGGTATCGACATCCATTCTAATGACTTTAGCGCGGTCGAATGTGTCGTATATAATTTCTTCTACTTTCTGCGTGCCAACACCCATTTGTCGTATATGTTCACTTTCACAACTTGGACATCTTTGAGGCATAGGTTCACTGTATCCACAATAATGACATTTTAAATCATCATGTGTTTTGTGATATGTAAGCGAGATATCACAATTTGGACATTGTGGCACATGCCCGCAATCTCTACATAATACAAATGATGAATGTCCTCTTCTATTTAAGAACAATACAATTTGTTCACCTTTATCAATGCGATCTTGAATGGCTTTTGTAAGGTCATTAGAGAACATCGAACGATTACCTTCTTGAAGTTCTTCCCTCATATCAATAAGTTCAATTTCAGGCATTTTCTGTTGATTTACACGATCTGGTAATCCTAAATATTGATAAACATTTTTCTCTGCACGTGCAAAAGTTTCTAGACTTGGTGTAGCAGATCCTAATACGACTGGGCATTTGTGATATTCACTTCTCCATATCGCGATTTCTCTTGCATGATATCTCGGATAATCTTCTTGCTTATAAGTTGCTTCATGCTCTTCGTCAATGATAATAAGACCTAATTTTTCAAATGGTGCAAAGACACTTGATCTTGCACCGACTGAAACACTTGCTTTACCATCTCTTATTTTTTGCCATTCATCGTATTTTTCACCTTTAGATAAACCGGAATGTAATACAGCTACTTCATCACCAAAGCGCGCTTTAAATCGGTTAACCATTTGCGGTGTTAATGCAATTTCAGGCACAAGCATAATTGCCTGTTCGCCTTTTTTGAGTACATTCTCAATAGTTTGTAAATATACTTCTGTTTTTCCTGAACCCGTCACACCATGTAAAAGAAACGTCTTCGATTCATTATTTCGAACCGCTTCATCAATCTGTGTAAAAGCTTCATGTTGCGCCTCAGTCAATGCTTTATTATGTTCTTTTTCAAAAATGCGATGCTCATACGGATCTCTATTCATAATGCCATCGTATTTTTCTAATATTTGATTTTTAACAAGCGTATTGATACTCGATTCTGAGAACCCTTCTTCTTTTAATGTTCTGAGCATGACATCTTCTCGTCTATGTTCAATTAAATAGTTCATGACATCGAGTTGTTTTTCTTTTTTACTCAATGACATCAAAATCTCATCTAATCGATCTGTAGGGACGATTCTTACGCAAGTTACATATTTTCTTGTGAGTTGTTGACCTACAATTGTGTCTTTTATAATTGCCTCATTTTCTACAAAGTCTTCTAAAATAGAAACAATTTGAAGTTGTTGCGCTTGTTCAAATGTTAAAATACCTTCTTTATTAAAATGATTTAAATATTGTGCAGGAATCCCTTCTGGATCAGCAACACAATATACTTTTTGATATTTAGCTTTGACAGCACTCGGTAACATAATTTCTAAAGCTGAAATACGCTTAACTAAATGAAAGTTAGACATCCATTCACTCAGTTCAATGAGTTCCGCTGTTAACTCTGGTTTAAAATCTTTAACACGAATGATTGATTTTAATTTTGACTGATCAATTTCACTTGTTAATTCTTCACTTATGCCTATGACAAATCCTTGAATTTTACGTGGACCAAAAGGCACTTCAACTCTAACACCGACTTTGACGATATCTTCAATATCTTGCGGAATTAAATAATCAAATATTTTGTCGACATTTTTAGCTGGAATATCTACGACTACATTTGCAATCAATCTTCCCACCTACTAGTAATTTCATTTAAAATTTTGA
Source organism: Mammaliicoccus sp. N-M50 (assembly GCF_022386995.1). Lineage (NCBI taxonomy): Bacteria > Bacillati > Bacillota > Bacilli > Caryophanales > Staphylococcaceae > Mammaliicoccus > Mammaliicoccus sp. N-M50. The sequence goes on from NZ_JAJNJA010000001.1 coordinate 358,155, forward strand.
TGGCCACTTGTTGTTTAGAAGCTTTAGCAATTGGTACTTTATCACCATTTGCAAAATACATATCTACTTCATTATCTGAAGATCTAAAACCAATTGTCTCATTCGCAACGTGATTGGCAACAATGACGTCTGCATTTTTCTTTTTCAATTTACCCATTGCATATTCTTCGACATTATCTGTTTCAGCAGCAAATCCAACTAAATATTGCTTATCTTTATGTTCCCCTAAATATTTAAGGATGTCTGTCGTTCTTTTAAATGTAAGCTGTAAGTCGCCATCTTTCTTTTTCATTTTATGTTCAGAAGTTTCAACCGGTGTGTAATCAGCGACTGCTGCTGCTTTAATAATCATGTCCATATCATTCATACGTGATTTAACAGCTTGGAACATATCTTCAGCACTTGTTACTTGAACAAATTCTACGCCAACAGGTTGCGTTAAATTTGTCTCTCCACTTACCAATGTAACGTTCGCCCCTAAATCTCTTGCAGCTTCAGCTAATGCATAACCCATCTTTCCACTTGAACGATTTGTAAAATAGCGTACAGCATCTACTTTTTCAACTGTTGGTCCAGCAGTTACAAGTACGTTTTTACCTTTTAAAGCAAATGTTTGTGGTTGAGCTTGTTCTTTAAAATAATCATCAATAATTGTCAAAATGGTAATCGGTTCTTCCATTCTACCTCTTGCAACATAACCACAAGCTAAATAACCTTCCCCAGGCGCGATGAATTTATAACCATAATTTCTTAAACGAGACATATTTTCAACGGTAGAAGGATGTTCAAGCATATGAACATTCATTGCTGGTGCGATAAAAACAGGAGCAGTCGTAGCGAGTAATGTTGAAGTCACCATGTTATCTGCTAAGCCATTCGCTAATTTACTAATTGTATTAGCTGTTGCAGGCGCAACAATGACTGCATCAGCCCAGTCAGCTAATGTAATATGTTGAATTTCACTGACATCTTTTTCGTCAAAAGTATCTGTATAAACGTGATTGCGACTGATAGCTTGAAATGCCAATGGTGTCACAAACTGTTTCGCATGTTCAGTTAACATGACGCGCACTTGATAGCCGCTTTGTGTTAATTTGCTCGTTAAATCTATAGCTTTATAGGCAGCTATTCCTCCAGTTACAGCTAGAAGTATATTCTTCATTTGTGTACTCCTCCGATTAATTCGATTCTTAAACTTTATACTTATTATACATTCTTTAAAAAAGACTGTCATGAATCTAAATTACAATATCCATATTCAATAAAAAGACCTTTCATGTATGGATTGGTCGTCCAAACATAAAAGGTCTTTCGTTAATTCAAATGATTAGTCTTCTAATTTAGCATATACTTTATGAGCTGCTATTTCTTCTAGTGCTTGACCTACATTTTTTAGTGAACGATATTCATCTAATAATAAACTGTCAGGGTGTTCTTGTAGTTCACGTGCTCTCTTAGCTGCAGTTGTTACAACTAAATATTTAGAATTGATGCTGTCTTTTAATTCGTTTTGTGGTGGGTATAACATTATTTTTTTGCCTCCAATATCATTTTTCTGTAACGTGCTTCAACACGTTCTCTTTTTAAGTGTTCAGCTTCTACGATGGCTTGAATACGCTCTTTCGCTAATTCAACTTCATCGTTTACAACAACATAATCGTAAAGGTTCATCATTTCAACTTCTTTACGCGCTTCAAGAATTCGGTTCTGGATGATTTCATCTGATTCAGTTCCGCGACCGACAAGTCTTTCTTTCAAATGTTCAAGACTCGGTGGTGCTAAGAAAATAAATAATGCTTCAGGGAATTTCTTTCTAACCTGTTTCGCACCTTCTACTTCTATTTCTAAAAATACATCATAACCGTTATCCATCGTATCTCTTACGTATTGTACTGGCGTACCATAGTAATTACCAACATACTCAGCATACTCTATAAATTGGTCATCAGCAATTAAAGCTTCAAATTCTTCTCTTGATTTAAAGAAATAATCTACGCCATCCGTTTCTCCTTCACGCATGTTTCGAGTAGTCATAGAGATAGAATATTTAAAATCCGTACTCGGATCATCAAATATTGATTTACGTACTGTTCCTTTACCAACTCCAGATGGGCCAGAGAGCACTATCAGTAACCCTTTTTCTATGTTCATGTCAAACGACCTTTCCTAATGAATACTAACGATTTATTATCATTTTGTTTTTTTATATCTTACCATATTTCAATTCTATATGGCTAGAGACGTTTAAAGATTAAACAGAATTATACTCATTTAATCCCTTACATGTTACAATAAATTGACTTTTGATAAAGGTGTGAATGCAAATGGCTTTTGATGGCTTATTTACTAGAAAGATCGTTGAAGATATACAATCGCTCGTAACTGGGCGAATTCATAAAATTGCTGAACCTAGTAATGACACAATTATATTAACAATTCGAAGTGAACGAAAAAATAAACAATTACTATTATCAACACATGCAAATTTCAGTCGTTTTCACTTAACTGCTGAAAAATTTGATAATCCTTTCGACCCACCAATGTTTCTTAGAGTGCTACGTAAACATTTAGATGGCGGCATTATTCAAAGTATTACTCAAATTGGTAATGACCGTTTAGTAGAAATCGATGTTCATTCTCGAGATGAAATTGGTGATTTAAGAAAACGAACAATCGTATTAGAAATTATGGGTAGACATAGTAATATCATTTTAATTGATGGCGACCGTAAAATTATCGACGGCTTTAAACATCATACACCTAATACTAATACTGCTCGTACAATTATGCCAGGTTTCAAATATGAATATCCACCTACTGTTAAGAAATTAAATCCTTTCGAAGTGGATGATATTAATAAATATATTGATTTTAATTCGGGTAAAATTGACCGACAGCTCCTTCAACAATTTGAAGGTTTTAGTCCACTTATAACGAAAGAGATTACATCTAGACGTCCATTTATGAATCAAGAAACATTAGTGGAAGCTTTTAATGAAGTAATGGATGAAGTTCAACAATCACCTAATCCTGTTATTTATAGTGATGATTCGACTGGCAAAGAAATTTTCTATTTTATGCCGTTACATTCTTACGGAAATGACTATATGTCCTTTGATAATTTACATGAATGTTTAGATAGATTTTATGAATCACGTGGTGAAAGAGAACGCGTTAAGCAACGTGCATTAGATTTAGTTAAAATTGTCGACCAACATCTTCAAAAAAATCGCCATAAACTAGAGAAATTAATTAATGAGCGAGAAGCGGCTCGTAACAAAGATGAGCAACAATTATTTGGAGAATTAATAACGGCGAATATGTATCAAATTAAACAAGGTGACAAATCGTTAGAAACTATTAATTATTATAACAATGAGCCTGTTACGATACCTTTAAATCCAACAAAATCACCTTCAATGAATGCTCAATATTATTACAAACAATATAACAGACTTAAGACACGTGAAATAGAATTAGATAAACAAATCAAATTGACACAATCTAATATCTTATATTTCGAATCATTAGAACAACAACTTGCCCATATTTCTGTTGATGATATTGATGACATTAGAGAAGAATTAGAAGATCAAGGTTTTGTTAAGAAACGTAAAAATAAGAAAAAGAAAAATTCTAACAAAATTACGTTAACGACATTTATTTCTACAGATGGTCAAACGATTTTATTAGGTAAAAATAATAAACAAAACGATTACTTAACACATCGTGTCGCAAGAAAAAATCAATTATGGTTCCATACGAAAGATATTCCAGGTTCACATGTTGTCATACAAGAAGACGAACCAACGCAAAAAACAATCGAAGAAGCGGCAATGATTGCTGGGTATTATTCTAAAGCAAGTCAATCAGGTCAAATCCCAGTTGACTACACTGCTATAAAGAATGTCCACAAACCGAGTGGTGCTAAACCGGGATTTGTCACTTACGACAGTCAAACAACACTTTATGTCACAACTGATTATGACGATATTAAAAAATTACTTAAAAAATAACAAAAACTTTCATAACTCGATTGGCCAGAAATCATTTTCAAAGGCTTTTCAGTTATGAAAGTTTTTCTTTTATATATTGCATTTATGACTGTTGTTCAGGTAAAGCAAGTTGGAAGTTCACGCCAAATTTATCTTGAACCCATGCAAACTCTCTAAATGTTGGTGGTAATTCTGTTTTCGGCATAAGAATCGCGCCACCCGATTTAAGTTTTGAATATAAATGTTCCATTTCCATTGCTGATTCACACGTTACATATAATGACATTGCAGGATTCATCTCAATTTCAACACCATTCGTTTGATCGATTCCCATAAATATTTGTCCATTTATTTTAAATATAGAATGTTGAACAGTCCCAGGTTCACCAGGTCCCTCTTCACCATACTTAACCATTGTTAAAATTTCACTATCTTTAAAAATAGACGTATAAAAATTAATCGCTTCTTCAGCTTCACCGTTAAACATTAAAAATGTCGTAATTTTTGGTATCATTGAATAAACACTCCATCAACAGATTTTAATCATTTTTTAAATCGTATATAATTTAGTATAATCTTATTAAGCGTTAAAGACAAAGGAGAGATTTTATGTCACTTTCATTATTGTTACCGATCGTCATTATGTTAGCCATTATCATTGTCGGATATATATTTATTAAACTATTTATGGATTAAAATACAACATAAAGCAATGCTTGGATCAACATCCAAGCATTGCTTTTTTAATTTTATTTCAATTATTTACTTGCTACTAAATCTATACCAAATAACCACGGAACCATGAACCATACAAATCCGACGATAATTACACAGCTGATTAAGTTTAACCAAAATCCGGCTGTCGCCATTTCTCGGATTGTTACTTTGTCTGTACCAAACACAATCGCATTTGGTGGTGTACCGACTGGTAACATAAATGCACAGTTTGCAGCCATTGCTGCTGGAATCATTAATGCTAGTGGATGTACATGAATACCAACTGCAATTGTAGCTAAAATTGGTAAGATCATTGTAGCTGTTGCAGTATTAGATGTAATTTCTGTTAAGAATAATACAAACAGCGTAACAATTCCTATAATTAAGATGATATTGACGCCATCTAATCCTGAAATTTGTTTACCCATCCATTTATCTAATCCACTTTCTGTAATGGCAGAAGCTACTGCTAAACCACCACCAAATAGTAATAAAATGCCCCACGGTAAATCTTTAGCAATTGACCAATCAAGAATTCTAGCAAATTTGCGTTTTGCTGGAATTAAGAAAAGTATAACAGCGATAAACATTGAAATTGTGCCATCTTTAACTAATTCTGTAAAAGGTAATTGTGCTAATAAGAATTCTCTAGATACCCATAAAAATGCAGCTAAACAGAATAGTGTGAATACAACTTTTTCTTCATAAGTCGTCTTACCTAAAGACTTTAACTCTCTTGTAATAATTTCTTTCCCACCTGGAAGTTCTTTCATGTCATGTTTAAATACTACAAAATTTAAATATGCCCAAGTTATCGCGAGTATGATAATGACTGTAGGTACACCCATAACCATCCATTGACCGAATCCAATTTCTTCTCCGAAAATCTTCTCGTATTGACCTTTCAAAATAATAAGAGGCGGTGTCCCAATTAAAGTTCCCAATCCTCCGATTGTACCTGCATAACCAATACCAAGTACGAGTGATTTTTCAAATTGTGATAAGTTGTGGTGCCCATCACCTTCTGCTGTTAATTCATTTGCTTCTTTAATAATTGCCATACCGATTGGAATCATGATCATTACGGCTGCTGTGTTTGAAACAAACATCGATAAAGCACCCGTTGCAATCATAAATCCTAATAAAATTCTACCTGTACTCGTACCAATACTTTTAATAATGACGAGTGCAATTCTTGTATGTAAATTCCATCTTTCCATCGCAACTGCAATAATGAAACCACCTAAGAATAGGAATACAATATCATCTCCATATGCACTTGAAACTGTCGCGCTATCCATAATTCCGCCTAACGGGAAAAGGAATAAAGGCATTAAACTTGTTGCTGGAATTGGTATAGCTTCAGTAATCCACCATACGGCAATCCATAAAGTGGCAGCCATAACGTAGACACCATTTTGACTCAGTCCATCTGCTTTGAAAAATAATAACACAACTAAAAATAGTAATGGACCTAATATTAATCCGATAAGTTGTGCGGTATTGTAAGCTTTCAATTCAGGATCTGGTTTATTTTGATTTTTTAATGCATCCGTTGAAAAGAACTTTAACATTTCTTTCGTACGTCCACTTTCTTTCCAAAGTTGATTCGTAAACTTATTATCACGTTTATTCATACATTTCGCCCCCTTTAAAAGTGTATACGTTTACATTTTAACAAACGTCATTCTTAATTCATACAATTTTCTGAATATTCATGCTTGAAAAATAAAAACTACTAAAAAATTGATACCAATTTTTTTAGTAGTTTTTTCTTAATGTCTTATTAATCATCAAAGAATCCTTTTGCTTCTAATTCTTTTTTGATACTTTTGAATATATTTTTGTCGCCTAAATCATATCTTCTCTGTCTATTCACGTTTGTGTTATTCGAATAACCTGTACGTTCGTACATATTTTCGTCTCTTACTTCATAGTGATTAAAGTCAGGTTTCGCATTAGAATCTTTTTTAAGAAAATCATTAATATGTCCCCATTTTTTTATCTGCTCTTGTTCTTCTGCAGCAGATAATTTATGTTGGCTTTCCATAAAGACCCCCCTTATCTTGACTTTATTATAAAGTATCTTTCCAAGCTTTTAAAGTTTTTATATCTTTATTTTCGATATAACCTTCTTTTTCAGCTACTGAAATCAGTTCATCATAATTAGACAAAGTATAAAATGGGACATCGATTGCTTTGAAAGCTTCTTCTGCTTTGTTAATACCATATGTAAAGATTGCAAATACCCCTAATACTTCCGCGCCATCTTCAATTAAAGCTTCAACAGCATTAATTGAAGAACCACCTGTTGAAATTAAATCTTCAATTACAACTACTTTTTTCCCTTTGCTTAAAGCACCTTCGATTTGATTCCCTTTACCATGACCTTTGCTTTTAGACCTCACATAGCTCATCGGTAATTTTAGTTGATCCGCAACAAATGCTGCATGCGGAATACCTGCTGTTGCCGTACCAGAAATAATTTCAGCGTCTTGAGCGTGTACTTTGATCAATTGAATTAAACCTTGATAAATATTTTCTCTAATTTCAGGATATGCTAATGTCACTCTATTATCACAATAAATCGGTGATTTAATGCCTGAACTCCATGTATATGGATCGTCAGGTGAAAGTGTTACAGCTTTAATTTCTAATAATGATTGTGCGATATTTTGAGTCATATGAATTATCCTTCCCATCTTTGTAATATTTCGTGATATCTTGCTACTGGATCTTCATGTTGCGTAATTGAACGACCCACTACTATATGTGTTGAGCCTAATTTTTTAGCGTCTTCTGGCGTTGTCACACGTTGTTGATCATGTGTCTTATCAGATTCTAAACGTATACCTGGTGTTACTTTTAAGAAAGTTTCGCCGATATGGTCTTGAATTAAAGTAGACTCTAATGGTGAACAAACGACACCATCAAGTCCTGCTTCATGTGCCATTTTTGCATAGTGCACGACTGATTCATTGATGGATGATTGAATATTTTGTTCATCTTTCATTTGTTGTTCTGTAGTAGAAGTTAACTGAGTTACAGCTATTAACTTAGCATTAGGATTTGTCTCACGTAATCCTTCAAGTCCAGCAGCCATCATGTTTTTACCACCGGCTGCATGTACATTGATTAAGTCGATATTGAGTTTACCTAATCCTTTTAATGCGCCTTTAACCGTGTTTGGAATGTCATGTAACTTTAAATCTAAAAAGATATCATGACCTCTTTCTTTAATTCGGTTGATCGTTTCAGGACCATTTTGCAAATAAAGTTCCATACCTACTTTTACAAATAGGGGTTCGTTAAATAAATCTAAAAATTGATCAACTTCCTCTAGAGTTGCAAAGTCTAATGCAATTATTGGTGTATTCTTCATGTTATTTGACAACTCCTTGTTGGTTATAAGTTCTACCTTTAAGTTCTGTAATGTGATCAACACCTAATTTATCGAGTAATGTAGGTAATTCATCAATAATATCTTTACAAACTGTTGGATTTTCAAAGTTTGCTGTTCCAACTGCTACTGCATCAGCACCAACTGAAATGAAATCAATGACATCTTGAGCCGTTCTCACGCCACCCATAGCGATAATTGGAATATCAACATGTTGACTGACTTCATATACCATTCTTAATGCAACTGGCTTGATTGCTGGTCCGCTCAGTCCACCTATAACATTACTGATGATTGGTTTTCCAGTCTTCGCATCAATTCTTAATCCTACTAAAGTGTTGATCATCGTTATACCGTCTGCGTATTCTGCAATAGCTTTCGCCATTTCTACAATGTTTGTTACATTAGGAGATAACTTTACATACACTGGCACTTCTGAAACAGCTTTTACTTTTCTCGTCAGTTCTTTAGCCACTTCAGGTACTGTACCGAATTGAATCCCACCTTCTTTAACATTTGGACAAGAAATATTTAATTCTAGTGCATGAACATTTGATGCTTGTGAAATATGTTTGGCGACGTAAACATATTCTTCTTCAGTCGAACCTGCAACATTAGCAATAATGGGTACATCATATTGTTCAAGGTATTTCAATTCATGTTCCATAATATGGTGAACACCTGGATTTTGAAGACCAATCGCATTAATCATACCGCTTGCTGTTTCAGCGACACGTGGCGCTTCATTACCGTATCTTGCAAATTGAGTTGCAGCTTTAATCATGATTGCGCCAAGTTCTGATAAATCATAAAACTGACTGAATTCTTTTCCGAAAGCAAAGCATCCACTTGCTGGCATGATTGGATTTTTCAAATTTAACCCTGGTAGCGAAATATTTAATCGACTCATATGATGACAGCTCCTTTTTCAAATACGGGACCGTCTGTACAAACTTTGACATAACCCGCTTCATTATCCGTATGGCATACACATGCATAGCAAGCACCGATGCCGCAACCCATACGTTCTTCGAGTGAAATATAACCTTTCACATCACTTAATTGAAGTGTTAAAGCTTTCAACATTGCTTTTGGTCCACAGCTGTAAAAAATATCGAAGGGTGTGTCTAAATTTTCAATAACAGTTGTAACAAATCCTTTAGTACCAAGTGTTCCATCTGCAGTTGCAACATACGTATCACCTAGCGCACTAAATTCGTCTATATAAAATGCATCTTTAGCACTTTGAAAACCTAATACGTGAATCGTCTTGATTCCTCTAGCATTGAGTTGTTTCGACAATTCGTACATAGGTGGCACGCCAATACCACCTCCGACTAATAAGGCAGTATTTTGCGCTTCATCAACTGGGAATCCGTTTCCTAAAGGTGCAATCACATCTATTGGATCACCTTGTTTTAATTGTGAAATCAATTCTGTACCGTGTCCTTCTCTTCTAAAAAGCATAGTAAATGTGTCTTCTTCACGGTTCACTTCACAAATTGAAATTGGTCTTCTCAACATATGTTCAGTTCCTGTACCAGCTTTAATATGAACAAACTGTCCAGGTTTTTTCATATTTTTCGTAAGATTTCCACGTACTTTTAATTCAAAAATTGCGTCTGCTATTTGATTATTTGATACAACTGTCATTATCTCGGACATTATAATCCCCCCACTACATTTGTTCAGTTCTAAATGTCATACTTTCCACTACATCTGCTAAAGCATTTGCCGTATCAAGTGATGTTAAACATGGTATACCATTTTCTACAGATTCACGTCTAATTTGGAATCCATCTCTTTCATATACTTTACCTTTTGTCATTGTGTTGACCACAAGTTGTACTTCACCTTTTTGTATTACTGATAGAAGATCATGTTCGCCACCTATTTTACCAACCGTATACACTGGGATGTCATGTTCGTTAAAGTATTGTGCCGTACCTTCTGTTGCAAAAATTCTATAACCAATCTCATGAAATCTCTTAGCGATTGTTAATGCTTCACCTTTATCTTTATCACTTACAGTGAATAATGCTGTACCTTGATCTTGTACTTTTAAACCACTTGCTGTTAAACCTTTATACAATGCTTTTTCTAAAGTACTATCTTTACCCATTACTTCACCTGTCGATTTCATTTCAGGTCCTAATGTGATATCAACATTTTTAAGTTTATTAAAACTGAATACTGGTGCTTTAACATATACACCTTCTTTATATGGCGCTAAACCACTTTCATATCCTTGTTCTTTCAAAGTGATGCCTGCAATTGCTTTAGTAGCAATCTTCGCCATTGGAATTTCAGTAATTTTACTTAAAAATGGTACAGTACGACTAGCTCTTGGGTTAACTTCAAGTACAAATACTTCTCCTTTAGAAAGCACAAACTGAATATTGATAAGTCCAACTATGTTTAAGCCTTTTGCCAATTTCGTTGTGTAATCGACTAATAAATTAATTTCTTCATCCGTTAAAGTTTGAGGTGGATATACCGCAATTGAATCACCTGAATGGACACCCGCTCTTTCAATGTGTTCCATAATACCTGGAATGACAACTGTTTCACCATCTGAAATTGCATCTACTTCAATTTCTTTACCTGTTAAATAACGGTCAATTAGTACTGGATGCTCTGGGCTTGCTTTAACTGCTTGTTCCATATAATTTCTCAATTCAGGTTCAGCATATACAATTTCCATCGCTCTTCCACCAAGTACGTATGAAGGTCTCACAACTACTGGATAACCAATTTCATTTGCGTTATCTATCGCTTCTTGTACTGAAGTGGCTGTTTTACCTAATGGTTGTGGTACATCAATTTTTTGTAATAAAGCTTCAAATTCTTTTCTATCTTCAGCTCTGTTAAGATCTTCAAGCGTCGTACCTAATATTTGAATGCCTTTTTGTGAAATTTTATCTGCTAAATTGATTGCTGTTTGTCCACCAAATTGAACGACTACGCCTTTAGGTTGTTCGTGATTAATGATACTCATCACATCTTCTTCAGTCAGTGGCTCAAAGTATAACTTGTCAGATATTGAGAAGTCTGTTGAAACTGTTTCAGGGTTGTTGTTAATAATAATTGCTTCATAACCCGCTTCTTGAATAGCCCATACAGCATGTACAGTAGCATAATCAAATTCCACACCTTGTCCAATTCTGATTGGACCTGATCCGAGTACGATGATTTTTTCTTTTTCAGTGACTATAGATTCATTTTCTTCTTCATAAGTACCATAGAAATATGGAGTTTCTGATTCGAATTCTGCAGCACAAGTATCTACTGTTTTGTACACTGGGTTAATACCATGTTCTTGTCTTAAATCATATATATCTCGTTCTGATTGTTCCCATCTATGTGCAATGACTTTATCACTAAAGCCGTATTGTTTCGCCCATAATAATGCGTCTAAATCGCCTTTTTTCTCTTTTAAATCGTGTTCAATGTCGATGATGTGTTTGAATTTATTCAAGAAGAAGTAATCAATTTGTGTTAATTCATTTATTCTCTCAAGTGATGTACCACGTCTAATAGCTTCACCAATAAAGAATAATCTTTCATCATCTTGTGCTTTAATTCTCTCTTCAATGAAATCTAATTCAAATTCATCGCCATTTGGTAAACCTAAATGATGAACGCCATATTCTAACGAACGAATCGCTTTTAATAATGATTCTTCATACGTTCTACCAATTGCCATGACTTCCCCAGTTGCTTTCATTTGTGTTCCTAGATGACGTTCGCCTTTTTCGAATTTATCAAAAGGAAATCTCGGTATTTTAGAAACAACATAGTCTAGTGCTGGTTCAAATGCTGCATAAGATGTGCCCGTTACAGGGTTTAACATTTCATCTAAAGTCATACCGATTGCTATTTTGGCAGCTAACTTCGCAATTGGATAACCCGTTGCTTTGGAAGCTAATGCTGACGATCTTGATACACGTGGATTAACTTCTATTATGTAGTAATCTAGTGATTTTGGATCAAGTGCTAATTGTACGTTACATCCGCCTTCAATTTTTAATGCACGAATAATTTTTAGAGATACATCTCTTAACATTTGATATTCAACATCTGATAATGTTTGACTTGGTGCAACAACAATCGAGTCACCTGTATGAATGCCAACTGGATCTATGTTCTCCATGTTACATACTACGATGGCATTATCATTCTTGTCTCTCATCACTTCGTATTCAATTTCTTTGTAACCTGCGATGGATTTTTCTAGTAAACATTGTGTTACTGGGCTGTATTTCAAGCCATTTTGAACAACTTCTATTAGTTCTTTTTCATCGTGACAAATTCCGCCACCAGTACCACCCATTGTAAACGCAGGTCGCACGATTAGCGGGTAGCCAATTTCGTTCGCAAAATTTAAAGCACCTTCAATATCATTCACGATATCACTTTCAGGTACTGGTTCATTTAATTCATTCATAAGTGTACGGAATAAATCTCTATCTTCAGCTTGTTCGATTGAAGATAGTTGTGTACCTAATAAACGTACGTTATTTTCTTCTAATACACCATTTTCGTGTAATTCAATTGCCATGTTCAAACCAGTTTGTCCACCTAAAGTTGGTAACAATGCGTCTGGTTGTTCTTTACGAATAATGCGACTCACAAAGTCTAAAGTTAAAGGTTCAATATATACTGTATCTGCTATTTCAGTGTCCGTCATAATTGTTGCTGGATTAGAGTTTACAAGTATTACGCGGTAACCTTCTTCTTTTAGTGCTAAGCATGCTTGAGTGCCTGCATAATCAAATTCTGCAGCTTGACCTATAATGATTGGGCCAGAACCAATTACTAAGATGGATTTTATATCAGTTTGTTTAGGCATTGATTGTACGCTCCTTCGCTTTATGTAATTTAATCATTTCAATAAATTCATCGAATAAATAGTTTGAGTCGTGCGGTCCAGGTGATGCTTCTGGATGATATTGTACTGAAAATGCTGGATATTTTTTATGTCTTAATCCTTCAATTGATTTATCATTTAATGCGATATGCGTCACTTCTAAATCAGTTTGTGCAATAGACGCTTCATCAATTGCATAACCATGGTTTTGACTTGTTAAATCTACTTTTCCAGTTTGTAGATTTTGTACTGGATGATTGGCACCTCTATGACCAAATTTCATCTTATAAGAAGTTGCACCTTGAGATAATGCAAACAATTGATGTCCTAAACAAATGCCGAAGAATGGTATTTTGCCGACTAGTTGTTTAATTGTTTGAATGGTTTCTTGTACACTTTCAGGATTCCCTGGTCCATTTGAAACCATTATGCCATCTGGTGAGATATTCAGTATTTCTTCATATGATGTTTGATATGGTACGACTGTTACATCACAGCCTCTTCTATTAAGTTCTCTCACGATATTTTCTTTTTTACCGTAATCAATTAATACAACTTTATAGCCATCACCTGTTGAAATATATGGTCTAACTGATGAAACTTGTTCAACTTCGTCCGTTCTTAACGATTCAGTATTTAAGCGCTGAACAAGACTTTCTATTTCATCGGCATTATCAGTAAATCCAGCTTTAAGGACACCGAATTTTCTAATTTTACGTGTTAAACTTCTTGTATCAACACCTGAAATACCTGGTATATGATAGAATTTTAACGTTTCATCTAAAGACTTACTTGATCTAAAGTTACTTGGGTAATCACACGCTTCTCTCACAACAACACCATTTAAAGTTGGTGTTAATGATTCAAAGTCATCTCTGTTTATCCCGTAGTTACCAATAAGCGGGTAAGTAAATGTAATAATTTGTCCAGTATATGATGGGTCTGAAATTGTTTCTTGATAACCTGTCATTGCTGTATTAAAAACAATTTCTCCAACTGTTAAATCATCTGAACCTAATGCATAACCTTTATATGTTGTACCATCTTCTAATACTAAGTATCTTTTATTTTTCATCTTATACTTCCTCCTTGAAGACGATTTCTCCATCACAAATTGTTAAAATTGGATATCCTGAAACGACTTCTCCTATAAATGGTGTATTTGTACTCTTAGAAGCAAATTCTTCTGCTCGTATCGGTCTTTCTGTTTCCAAGTCTATGATAGTTAAGTCAGCGTAGCTTCCTTCTTCTAATCGACCATAAGGTAAGTTAAATGTTTCACTTGGTTTCGTTGTTAAAAATGCAACAAGTTGTTCTAATGTGAATTTACCTGTTTTCACAAAGTGTGTGTATAATAATTGGAATGCTGTTTCACTGCCTACAATTCCGAAAGGTGCATCAACCATTGACACTTCTTTTTCTTCTTTAGCATGTGGTGCATGATCTGTTGCGATACAGTCAATTGTTCCATCTAATAATCCTTCGATTAAAGCATCTCTATCTTCTTTCGCTCTTAAAGGTGGATTCATTTTGTAAATCGCATCGTCACCTGGTACGTCATCTTCTGTAAGTAATAAGTGATGAGGTGTAACTTCTGCAGTTACTTTAATACCTGCTTTTTTAGCATCTCTAATGACACGTACACTTTCTTTAGTAGACACGTGACACACATGGTAATGACAATTTGCTGCTTCAGCTAACAACACGTCTCTAGCAATTTGTACCGCTTCGCAAATTGAAGGAATACCTGGAATGCCAAGTTCTTCACTTCGTTTACCTTCATGCATTGCACCACCATAAATTAATGAATTATCTTCGCAGTGTGCTACGATTGCTTTATCGATTTTAGCCGCTTCTTGCATCGCTTCATACATCATTGAAGCTGTTTGTACACCTACACCATCATCAGTAAATTGGAACATCCCTCTATCTTTTAATGCTTTGAAATCAACATGCTCTTTACCAGCTTGTCTTACTGTAATGGATGCATAAGGTAATACTCTTACCACTGCATGCTCATCAATGATTTTGTGAAGACGATCTAAATGTTCAACTGAATCTGGGACAGGCTTTGTATTAGGCATTGGACATACTGTTGTAAATCCGCCTCTTGCTGCTGCTTTTGTACCTGTTTCAATTGTTTCTTTATGTTCGCCACCAGGTTCTCTTAAATGTACATGTACATCAACAAATCCTGCTGAAATAAAATGTCCTTTCGCATCAATAACTTCTTGATTCTCTACTTCTATATAATCATCTATTTTTTTAATTTTGCCATCTTCAATTTCAATTTCCTTGTTAACTAATTGACCTTCTAATAAGATTTTTCCATTTTTGATTATAAGTGACATTTTACTTTTTCCTCCTTGTGATTAAGTACATCATGTATACATGCCATTCTAATGAACACGCCGTTCTCCATTTGTTTAAAAATTCTTGATTTCGAACTTTCTACAAGTGAAGTATCTATTTCAACACCTCGGTTGACTGGTGCTGGATGCATGACGATTGCATTGTCATGAAGTTTGTTATATCTATCTATCGTCAGTCCGTATGCATTGTGATAGTCTTCTTTACTAAACGTCGTACCTGAATCATGTCTTTCATTTTGTACTCTTAACAACATACAAACGTCTACTTCTTCTATCACATCATCAATTTCTACATATGGTACATCTGAAAAGTTACATTTCCATTGTTCCGGTGCTGAGAACATCACTTCCGCACCAAGTTTCGTTAAAGCATCTGCATTACTTCTTGCTACTCTTGAATTTTTTATATCACCTGAGATTAAAATTTTTAATCCTTCGAAGTAACCGTATTCCTCATATATTGTCATAATATCTAGAAGACTTTGTGTCGGGTGGTGGCCACTTCCATCTCCACCATTTAATACTGGAATATTAAGCCCTTGTAATGTGTCATAATATGCATTTTCACTATGTCTAATGACTAATGCGTCTACACCAATAGATTCTAAAGTTTTGCAAGTATCATATAAAGATTCACCTTTTTGAACAGATGAAGTACTTATTTCAAAAGGAATGACTTCCAAACCTAATTTTCTTTCAGCCATTTCAAAACTACATTTTGTTCGTGTTGAATTTTCAAAGAATAAGTTTGCGACCGTCATGCCTTTACCAAAAGTTTCTGCACCATTTTCTTTAATGTCTTGTGCTTTCGTTATAATTTTCATGATGTCGTCTTTAGTTAAATCAGTCATTGTTAATAAATTTTTCATATGACACGCCTCCTGAGAATTATTTTATTTTCTTTGGCAATATAAGATTGAGCAAGATACCTACTGTTGCTGCTAAAGCCATACCTTCAATGTTTAAATGTATGCCAATACCTGTGAAGTCTAAATGTGCTTTACCAATTCCTAATACGAGAATGACAGAAGCAATGATCAAGTTACGGTTGTCACCGAAGTCGATATTGTTCTCCACCAACATTCTCAAACCACTTGAAGCAATGATTCCGAATAATAGTATGGAAACACCACCCATAACTGGTGTTGGTATTGTTGAAATCATCGCTGTGAATTTACCAACAAATCCTAAGATTAGTGCAAGTACTGCTGCACCACCGATTACCCATATACTATAAATTCTTGTAATGGCAAGTACGCCAATGTTTTCACCGTATGTCGTACTTGGTGGCCCACCAATAATTGAAGCCATCATCGTTGATACCCCGTCACCGATTAATGAGCGGTGTAAACCTGGATCTTTGAAGAAGTTCTTACCGACAATTTTATTGATGACGATTTGATGACCGATATGCTCACTAACCGTTACAAAAACGATTGGCAGCATGATTAAGATAAGTCCCCATTGTAGCGATGGTGTGTAATCATGAAACGGTAAGTAAATATCAGGCATTTGAATCCATTTTGCTTTTGAAATCGGCGCTAAGTCCACAATTCCAAATAATAATGAAGATATATATCCAACAATAATTCCGATAAGTACTGGAATGATTGATAAGAATCCTTTGAAAAATACTGAAACGATAATTGTTGTAATTAATGTGATGAGTGCGACTGTAATGTAAATGCCACTATAGCCTTTCATTGCATTTGAATCTGTGTACATCGCCATGTTAACGGCTACCGGCGCTAATCCAAGTCCGATAACCATGATGACAGGTCCTACTACAACTGGTGGTAACAGATTAAGCAACCAATTCGTGCCTGTAACCTTTATAATCAAACCGATAATGACGTAAAGAACACCACTCATAAATAATGCGACAAGCATTTCACCAAGGTCATGTGTCTTGAGTCCGACAATAATCGGCGTTATGAATGCAAAGCTCGAACCGAGATAAGCTGGTATCTTTCCTTTCGTTATCAGTATATAAAGTAGCGTTCCTAAGCCTGATGCAATGAGTGCTGCTGAAACAGGTAAGCCTGTTAGAAATGGTACAAGTACCGTTGCTCCGAACATTGCAAATAAATGCTGTGAGCTTAAGAAGAACCATTGTGATGCTTTAGGTTTATCATTAACATCTAGTATGGGTTCTACTGTTCGTTTAAACATTTCTTCATTATGTGACATTTCCATTCTCCTATTCAAAAAAAGATCCCTTTACAAGATATGCAAAGGGATCTATGTATACAGTGATACCTATAAAGGTATAGTTATCTCCTGTAACCATATAAGCTCCTTTGCCAGTCTCTCGTACTGATTTAAAAGGATTTATTTAATTTAATTTTACTGCTGTTTGTTGGTCAAACTCTTCTAGTTCAACGACAACTGATTCATTAGATGATGTTGGAACGTTCTTACCTACATAATCTGCTCTAATCGGAAGCTCTCTATGACCTCTGTCGACTAAAGTTGCTAAACTTATTTTTCGTGGTCTTGCGTGATCTAATATAGCATCTAATGAAGCTCTAACCGTTCTACCTGTATAAAGGACATCATCTACAATAATGACATGCTTATCGTTAATATCTACATCGATATTAAATGATTTCACTTTAATCGTACCTTGCTGATTCTGAACATCGTCACGATAATGTGTAACATCAATTTCTCCAGTTGGTACTTGAACTTGTTCGATGTCTTGGATTTTCTGCTCAATTCTATTCGCAAGAAATACACCTCTTGTCTTTACGCCTAACAAGACAATATCTTTAGTACCTTTGTTCTTTTCAAGTATTTCATGTGACATTCTTGTTAATGCTCTGTTTACAGCAGCAGCATCCATGATTAACCTCTCAGCCATATTCAATCTCCTTCCACAAAAAAATACTCACGTCTTTAGAAGACATGAGTATACACTAGTACCATACAAATATGGTCTACACGCTCATATTATGTCTTCTCAGCCTCTCTGGACTGTCTGTTAAAGACGCTTTAATTGTTAAAACAATAATATCGTTTTTTTCATATGATGTCAAAGTTTAAATAAAATTAAATAAGTATTATTACACGTTGTACTTATTTTTTATCTTCGTGATTTCTTAATTTCTCTAATAATGTTTCAAAATACTCTGGTAGAGGCGCTTCTTTTTCAATATATTCACCAGTAACTGGATGTTCAAATCCTAATAATCCAGCATGTAAAGCTTGTCCACCAATGTTCAATGTCTTCTTCGGTCCATATTTAGGATCGCCTACTAAAGGAAAACCAATATGTTTCATATGCACTCTGATTTGGTGCGTACGACCCGTTTCTAATTGACATTTAACCAATGTATATTTTTCGAACTTTTCAATTACATTAAAGTGCGTCACAGCTTCTTTACCATCATCCACAATCGCCATTTCTTGACGTTCTTTAGGATTTCTACCAATTGGTGCTTCAATTGTTCCAAATTCGTGAGGTATATTACCATGTACAAGTGCTGTATATTCTCTTGTCACAGTTTTATCAACTAACTGTTCAACTAATCCTCTATGTGCAATATCGTTCTTAGCAATCATCAATAAACCTGATGTATCTTTATCTATACGATGTACAATACCAGGTCTAATTTCACCATTAATACCTGATAAATCTTTAATCACATACATCAATCCGTTTACTAACGTACCTGTATAATGGCCAGGTGCTGGATGCACAACCATACCTTTAGGTTTATAAACGACCGCAACATCTTTGTCTTCATAATAAACCTCAATACCTAAATCTTCTGCGACAATATCGACCTCTTCGATTACTTTCTCAGTCACAACAATCACATCATTAAGCTTCGTCTTATAATTTGCTTTAATGACTTTACCATTTACTTCAACTAAACCTAATTTAATCCAATCTTGAATTTGATTTCTTGACCAATCTGGATTCAAATCAGGTAATAATTTATCAATTCTTACACCAATTTCATTTTCTGTCTCTATCTTAAATTCAAATGTATTCAAGCTTTTTCCTCCTTGCCCTCAAATAAAATCACAATTATCAATACAATGACACCTATCGTTAAAGCAGCATCTGCTACATTAAATATCGGGAAATTATAGCTGAAAATATATGTATCAACAAAATCAACAACTTCTCCTCTAAACAAACGATCTATAAAGTTACCAATTGACCCTGCAATTAATAAACTTAGTCCAAGTTGAACATCAGGTCGTCCATATCCTTCATTCTTAAAGAACATAAATAAAATAACGAGCACGACAATTGTTACGATATAAAATAACCACATTTTCCCTTGTAAAATCCCCCAAGCAGCACCTTGGTTTCTATGAGATGTAATATATAAAAAATTACTGATAACCTTTATAGACTCACCCACTTCTAAAGATTTAACAATTAAAAATTTAGTAAGTTGATCAAGCGCGATTAATATAATAATAAAAGTACTCCAAATCGGTACATTGTAACCTTTACGCATCTGCTTTCCACTCCAATCTTGATTATTTTACCACATAACACGACCTAATTGTTAATATGATCTTTTAAATTACACATCTAATTCAAACACCACATCACATATATTTTCTCGCATAAATAAGAAACTAATAAACAAAACAAAAAGAGATCAAGCAACCACAATTGCTTAATCTCTTTCATTCATTAAATTACACTTCATACTTACGAGACAATCTATAAATACCAAGAAAAATTAAAGCAGATAAAATGACTAAACCATTACGTAACCACGTACTATCACTTTCACCCGTCTTAGGTAATTCTTTTTGTTGTTTATCAGATTTAGCTTTATTGTCAGTAGCCTTAGCCTTTACATCTTTATTATTGTCTTCTTTTTTCATATCAACCTTTTTAGAAGAATCAGAAGATTGAGGATCAGACTTTTGATTATTCATTGCCACTTTATTTTGATCATTAGATTTATTATTAGATATAGCCTTATTATCTTTATTTGTATTAGCTTTATTTTGATTAGCAGTATCTTTCTTATCAACTACATTACTATGAGTATCAGAATTTTTATCAACTTTAGCCGGTTGTTCTACTTTAGCAGGAACATCTTGTTTTGGTTGTTCTGTCATAGACTGATTGTCAGTAGTGTTTTTATTAGGTACTGTTTGATCATTTTTAGGTTCATCTTTTTTGTCATTATTCTTATCATTTACATTATTTTGATTATCTATTTTATCATCAACTTTTGTGTTATCTGAAGTATTATCATATTTAGGTACAAATATTTCCCCATCTAATGGTCTAGGATGTTCTCCAACGAATAAATCAGCAGTTCGACCTTTTGATGCATAAAAATCATAGTACGCCCATTGATCCCATATGTGTTTATACTTTGGTGTGAGTTCATCAGTATCTACACCATTTTTCTTCACATAAAGGTCGACTGGCATACCTACAACATCCCAATGGTCTCCGTTAGGGTCAGGTATTGTCATTGAACCATCTAAATTAATAATTACTCCAGAATTTCCTCCATTATGAAACACATATTTAACAGGTTTATCTTGTTTCACTTCTTCTGCATTAACTTTACCTATTAAAGGTGTAGTTAGTGTTGTACATAACAATGTTGATAAAAGTATTTTCATTAACATAAACTTCTCCCCTTTTTGAATACAAATATAGTATTTTAAATTTTAACCTTCATATAACTTTCTTATATTTCGGTTTATATTTTTATCGCCTATACTTTATCTATATTGAAGAAATTTATACCTCAGATTAATTAAGGATATTATACAATGTAAATTTTTACCATTCAATATATTTTTTTACATTTATCATATTAAATTATGCCTCATATAAAAATTGTTAGACATAATTTTTTCTACAAAAAAACTCACGAGATTTATATCTCGTGAGTTCGTTTATGATTATTAAATTTATACTAATGTTTTTACAACTGTTTGACAGCGTGGGCATAGGTTATCTAATTCGCCTACTGAGCCTAGTTCGTCTGAATAGTTCCAACAGCGTTGACATTTTTCTCCGTCAGCATGTTTCACTTTAACTTTCACATATTCATATGCTTCGCCGTCTGTTAATTCATCAACGACATCTACTTTAGATACAATGAAGAGTTGTTGTAAGTCTTGGAATTGACTTAAGAATTCAACTGTATCAAAGTCTTCTGAGTTTGATAATGTGATGTGTGCTTCTAATGATTTACCGATTACTTTTTCATTACGTGCAACTTCTAATGCTCTGTTAACATCGTCTCTTAATTTCATCAGTTTAGACCATTTTTCCACTAATTCTGTATCAACTTCATGTGGGTCTGGCATATTTGTTAAATGAACACTTTCTTCTTCAACATGTGGAATATGTCCCCAAATTTCATCAGCTGTATGTGGAATGATTGGTGCTAAAATTTTAGTTAATTTAACTAATGTTTCATAAAGCACTGTTTGCATACTACGACGTTTTAATGAATCTACTTGTTCGATATAAAGGATATCTTTACCGTAGTCTAAGTAGAAGTTACTTAATTCTACGTTAATGAAGTTTTGAATATCTTGATAAATATCTAGATAGTCGAATGCTTCATAGTGAGATAATGTACGGCCAATAAATTGATTTAATCTATTGTGCATATATTGATCGATTTCAAGCATATCTTCATATTTCACACTATCTGTTGCTGGATTGAAATCATTCACATTACCTAATAAGAAACGGAATGTATTTCTAATTTTACGATATACATCAGAAGTTTGTTTTAAGATGTCGTTTGAGATACGTACGTCTGCTAAGTAGTCTACACTACTTACCCATAATCTCGCGATATCAGCACCCATTTGTTTCACAATTTTATCAGGAACGATTACGTTACCTAATGATTTACTCATTTTCTTACCTTCTCCGTCCATTACGAAACCGTGAGAAAGTAACATTTTGTATGGTGAGATACCTTTAGTTGCTACTGATGTAGTGATTGAAGAGTTAAACCAACCTCTGTATTGGTCACTACCTTCTAAATAAATATCAGCTGGGTATGATAATTCTGGACGTGTTTCTAACACACCTCTATGAGTTGAACCTGAATCGAACCATACGTCCATAATATCTGTTTCTTTAGTGAATTCACCATTTGGGCTACCTTCATGCGTAAAGCCTTCTGGTAATAAGTCTTTCGCTTCTCTTTCAAACCAAATATTTGAACCGTGTTGTTCGAATAGATTTGCAACATGATTAATTGTTTCTTCAGTCATGATAATATCGCCATTTTCAGCGTAGAAGACTGGTAGAGGTACACCCCATACTCTTTGACGAGAGATAACCCATTCTCCTCTATCTCTGATCATATTGTAAAGACGTGTTTTACCCCAATCGATTTTAAACTTCGTATCATCAATTGCATCTAAAATATCTTGTCTTACTTTACTGATTGAAGCGAACCATTGTTCAGTAGCTCTGAAAATAACTGGTTTTTTAGTTCTCCAGTCATGTGGATATGAGTGTTTGAAGAATGTAAGTTTTAATAATGCGCCAACTTCGTCTAATTTTTCAGTGATATTTTTATTAGCTTTATCATAGAATAGACCTTCAAATTCTCCAGCTTCTTCAGTGAATACACCTTTATCATTAATTGGACTAAGCACGCCTAGACCATATTTTTGACCAACGATATAGTCATCTTCACCGTGACCTGGTGCTGTATGAACACAACCTGTACCTGCATCAGTTGTAACGTGGTCACCTAAAATTAATAATGAAGTACGATCGATAAACGGATGTTGCGCTGTTGCATATTCTAATTCAGCTCCACTGAATTCTTTATCAATTGTAATTGTTTCTTTATTCCAGTCTAATGCTTCACAAACTGAATCAAGAAGTGCTTGGGCAACAACGTATTTTTTGCCTTCTACATTTACTTGTACGTAGTTCAATTTAGGATTAACAGCAATTGCTAAGTTTGATGGAATTGTCCATGGAGTTGTAGTCCAAATAATAAATGCTGCATCTTCATCTACAACACCTTTACCATCTACTACATTAAATGCTACATAGATTGAAGGTGATTTTTTATCTTGGTATTCAATTTCAGCTTCAGCTAATGACGATTCACTTGAAGGAGACCAGTAAACTGGTTTTTTACCTTTATAGATTAAACCTTTAGCAGCCATTTCACCGAATACTCTAATTTGTGCCGCTTCAAACTCAGGTTTTAACGTAATATATGGATTATCCCAATCACCGTTTACACCTAAACGTCTGAAATCAGCTTTTTGTAATTCAATTTGTTCTAATGCAAATTCTTTACATTTTTCTCTGAATTCAGCAATTGACATTTCTTTTCTTTTAACACCTTTGTTTGTTAAAGCTTGCTCGATTGGTAAACCATGTGTATCCCAACCTGGCACGTAAGGTGCATAATATCCAGACATTGCTTTTTGTCTAACGATGATATCTTTTAAAATTTTATTTAAAGCGTGACCCATGTGTAAATTACCATTAGCATATGGAGGACCATCATGAAGAATAAATGGTGTATTACCTTTATTTTTTTCTAAAATTTTATTGTATAAATCTTTCTCTTTCCACTCTTCTTGAATTTGTGGTTCTTTATTTGGTAAACCACCTCTCATTGGAAAACTTGTTTTAGGCATAAGTAACGTATCTTTGTAATCCATAAGTCTTAATCTCCTTCTTAATAAAAATAATATAAAAAAACTCTAAGCTGAAATAATAGGGACGACATACATCGCGGTACCACCCTTATTAACTCAACTTAGAGTTCACTCATTAAACATATATCATATTCGCAAACAGGTGATACCTAAAGAAATGAATTTATTAGGCTCTCACTATCCCTAACTCGCTTCTCAATTCGTTTATTCTTCAGACTTGTCCTCTTCACTTTTAACTGCTTGATTATTTATCTGTTCTTGATTATTTTCTTCTTCTTTGTTCAAAATGTCAATATTTTCTTCAGTAACTTTTTGTTGATCGACATCATAATTCAGTAAATAATCCCAATCTTCATTTTTCAATAAATCTAATTGCGCTTCAACTAACATGCGGAAACGTGAACGAAAGACTTTTGATTGACGTTTCATATCTTCAGTTTGGAAACTGATATGACGCGCTTTTTGAAGTGCATCATTAACGATTTGATCAGAACGTCCCTCTGCTTCTTTAATAATAGCATCTGCTTTTAATACAGCAGTATGTTTCGTTTCTTCACTTGTTTTTTGCGCTTGTAATAATACGTCAGAGATTGTATTTTCGACTGCTTTGAATCGACTAATATTCTCTTCTTTATCATCTATAATACTTTGTAAATGCGCTTTATCTGATTTTAATTTTTCAATTTCATCACTTAAAGTTTGTAGATATCCACGTACTTCAGTTTCATCTAATCCTTTATGAACTCTACTAAATTCTTTTTGTTTGATTTCCTCTGGGGTAAATGCCATAAGTTTTCCTCCTCAGCACTATTTAAACAATGTTCGATAAGCTATTCTTATCTTGCCTTTTTTTGAAGTTCCATTATTTTGAATGATCTTCGCACGTCCATATCCTTTAATAGAGATCAAATCATTTTCTTCGACTATAAAGTCTACTTGTTCGATTTCTCTATAATTGACTTTAACGCGTTTACTTTCAATCAATTTCTTACTAATTGTTCTACTCGTATTTGTAAGGTGTTTAATGATTACATCCAATCTCAATGCACTTACAGTTGCGTCATGTGTCTGCCAATTCTCACTTGATTGTATCATATTTTGGAATGGAATAGAACTCAATTTGATTCCAGCACCTTTAATCTTTGTTAATTCCATCATAATATACGATTCAAATCTCTTTGTCAAAACAAACTGTATACGGTCATTAACAATAATATCCCCTAGTTGATTTCTATCAATCCCAAGCGACATGATCGTACCTAATACATTACGATGCGTCAATTTAACAAATTTTGAAGGATAAGTAAGCTCAATAAGAACCATCTCATAATCCGCTTCAGTCGGTTCAAAATAATCAGGTGCGACGATTGCACGTTTTCTTTCTGATTCTTCATTCCCACCAAAGTAATGTACATTTAAATCATCGAAGCCACCCACGATTGTTTGTAATATAAATTGTTCTCTAGGGTCCAGAAATTCTGTAAGCACTGGTTGATAATTTCGTTCAGCAACTTCACACCTATTTAAAAATAAATCAATAATCTCTTTTTCTTCTTTTCTAAAGTGTTGATATATATCCATTTTGACACCTCTAATTCAATAAAAAATAGGATGTGACATTACGTCTCACCCTACTGTCATTTATCGTTTAATTATAATATTGGCATTACAGGTACAATCATATTAAATATATTAACTAAACCAACATAGAATAAACTTAACGTTATAAACGCCACTAATGAAGATATGTCTAACATACCTAAAGGTGGGATGATTTTTCTAAATGGTTCTAAAAATGGTTCATATATTTTCCCTAAAAATTGTCCAAATGCGCCTTCCCTAACGCCTGGTAACCATGATGTAAGGAAATAAACGATCATACCATATTGATAAATTTTAACGACGAATAATACAAAGCCTAATATCGTACTTAATAATCCACTATCCATATCTTAAATTCCTCTATTCTTGATAAGGTTCAACTTGTTCTAGTTGCTCAGTAATTGATCCAGCTACTTCAACATTATCAGGTGTACATAAGAAGATGTCTGTTCCTACACGTCTTATATCTCCACCAATCGCATAAACAGTACCACTCAAGAAGTCTATAATTCTTTTAGCTGATACTTTGTCAATGCGTTGTAAGTTTACTAATGTTGTACGTCTATTTTTAAGTTCATCGGCGATATCCTGCGTATCTGAAAATACTCTTGGTTCAAATAAGCACATTTTTGAACTTTGCGCAAAATCCATATTCCCGCTCATACTAACGACATTCGTTTGAGATGAATTTGTACGTTTCTCAGTCATGGCCTCTTTCCTTTCAGGTTTTTTAAAATCACGAGAACGTTGTGATTGGTATCTAGTTGTATTTGATTTTTGTGTTGGTACACTTTTTAAAGATTGTTGTTTTGGTTTTTGTTCTTGTATAGATGATTCTTGTTGTGGTGATTTTGTTTGTTCTCTTTGTGGCTCTTCGTATACTTCTTCTTCTTCATCGACTACGAAAAAGCCTTTAAATACATCTTTAATTGCCATAATTTACACTCCTATTCGCCAACTAATTTTGTACCAATTCTTACATAAGAAGCACCTTCTAATATTGCTTCATTGAAATCATTGCTCATGCCCATAGATAATTCAGTGCAAGGTGCATATGATAAGTTTAAGGATTGTACTTTCTCTTTCAATAATCTTAGTTGGTTAAAATATTGTCTTAATTTTATTTTGTCTTCAGTTAATGGTGCCATAGTCATTAAACCAACTATTTCAATATGTTTAAAATCCTTAAGCTCTCGAATAAATGGGATAACTTCATCAGGCGACATGCCATGTTTTGATTCTTCTCCCGAAACATTCACTTGAACAAAGCATTTTACAACATGTTCAGCACGTTTTTCAATTTCTTTAGCTAATTTTAATCTATCTAATGCATGTAAATAATCAATTTCATTAATGATGTCTTTTACTTTTCTTGTTTGTAATGATCCAATAAAATGCATGATAGCATCATCTGGAAGATGCTTTTTCTTTTCCAAAAATCCTTCAATACGATTTTCTCCAAAGTTTTTCAAGCCTGCTTCATAAGCTTCTTTAGCTCGGTCTATTGTAACATATTTTGTCACAACAATCACTTGAGGCGCCGTATTAAATTCTGATTCTTCACTACTGTTACAAATTTGTGAATTGATTTCTACTAAATTTTCTTTTACTGATTTCAAATCTATACCTACTTTCTACCTATAAATGCAAGCATTCTACCAGTTTGCCCTTTTTCTACTCTATATGAGAAGAATAAATCCGTTTCACTAGCCGTACAATGATTCGTCTTAACGATATGTTCAGGATTAACACCATAATGTATGGCAAGTAGTTCATTTGCTTGTTTTAAATCTATGGCGTATCTATCTTGTCCTCTTTGTACAATGTACGCTTCAGAGTCTATTGGTAATGTTTTGAACTTTTGATAAATGTCTTCGTTAATTTCGTAACTGTCAGATGTGGATGGTCCTATAACAACTCTCAAATTTGAAACGTCTCCGTTATATTGTTCAATCATCTCTTTAATAATTTGGGAATACGTACCTCTCCATCCGGCATGACAAAGACCAATATAACCATTTTGCGTATCATATAAATAGATTGGTACACAATCTGCAAAGCACATCGTTAATAATAGGTCAGACTCATAAGTATAAAGTCCATCTATTCCATGAAGTGCTTCAGTTAATGCATTGATATTTGTACCTTTATCCTTTGAAGATACTTCTCGAACTTTATTCTCATGTGTTTGAATTGGAAATACCCAATTGTCACAACTAAAATTAATTTCATTGGCTAATATTTGCTGATGCTTTGAAATATTATCTGGATCGTCATTGATATATCGCGCCATATTAAATGCATTCTCCGGATATGGACTATAACCACCTTGACGAGTTGTAATACCTATCGTTAAATCATTTCTATCATCGGCTTCATATGATAAATAATGATTATGTTGATTAAAAATCTCTTTCATTTCATCTCTCCTAACAAAAAAAGTCATCAGGACTTAGCCTGATGACTTTTTAAGTTCATTTATCGTCTAGAGCGTCTAGAACGTCTATCTTCTCTATTTCGAATGAAACTTGGAATATCACTATCATCAGTTGATTCATTTGCTGATTTATTTTCAAATGAAGCTTTTCTACCTAGTGATTCTCCTTCTTCTCTTTTAGAAGCAGGTTCTTCTGTAGTTCCACCAAATGCTCCGCCACCTTGTGGTTTACGAGCATTAGAAGGTTTGTCATTAAATCCAGTAGCAATTACTGTAACGACTAATTCGTCTTGTAATTCTGGGTTTATAACTGTACCAAAGATCATATTAACATCTTCGTCTGCTGCATCTTGAACAATATCTGCTGCTTCTTGAGCTTCAAATAGTGAAAGTGACTCTCCACCTGTAATGTTCATTAAGACACCTTGTGCGCCTACGATTGAAGTTTCTAATAATGGTGAAGAAATGGCTTTTTTAGCAGCTTCGATTGCTCTATTTTCACCAGAAGATACACCGATACCCATTAATGCTGAACCTTGGTTAGACATAATAGTCTTAACGTCAGCAAAGTCTAAGTTAACTTCACCAGAAACAGCGATTAAGTCCGAGATACCTTGTACACCTTGACGTAATACATTATCTGCTTCTTTGAATGCTTCCATCATAGGTGTTGATTTATCAACGATATCTAAAAGACGATCATTAGGAATAACGATTAATGTATCTACTGCAGCTTTCATAGATTCTACACCAGCAGCAGCTTGAGTTTGACGTTTACGTCCTTCAAAGCTAAATGGACGTGTAACAACACCAACAGTTAATGCACCCATCTCTTTTGCGATTTTAGCAACAACTGGTGCAGCACCTGTACCAGTTCCGCCACCCATACCAGCAGTAACAAATACCATGTCAGCGCCTTGAATAGCATCTTCTATTTGTTCACGTGATTCTTCAGCAGCTTTTTTACCGATTTCTGGGTTTGCACCTGCACCTAATCCACGTGTTAATTTTTCACCAATTTGAATTTTAGATGAAGCTTTAGATAAGTTTAAAGCTTGACCATCTGTATTAATAGAAATAAATTCTACATTGTTCATTCCATGATCTATCATGCGGTTAACAGCGTTATTACCGCCACCACCAACACCAATTACTTTTAAAGTAGCTAAATGATTAAACCCTTGCTCAAATTCTAACATTTATTATCCTCCTAATCTTTATGACCCATCAATCAAATAACGATTTCATTAATTTTTTTAATACACTTGGCTTCTCTTCTTGACTTTCCGAATCATATTCTGTTTCGGAGACTCTGTCATGATCAGAATTTGAAGCTTTTGCGTCATTGTTTTTGTTTGATTTCTTTTTAAACCATTGTTCATATGGTTTAACTTTAGTTTCTTGAGTTTCTTCTTCGTATGTTTCTTCTTCGACATTATCAGCGTCATAATTATTCATTGTAACATAATCTAGTAGCTCATCAAAGTTAATTCCACTAGATATAGTAGATATACTAGAAGTAAACTCAGGTTTACGTATACCCATTTGAGACGGTGTATGTACACGTACTTTTTCATTAACCATATCTTGTAATAATTCTTTAATACCAAGTAGGTTTGAAGTACCACCTGTTACGACGAATCCACCGTTAACATTTGTAATACCCATATCTTGTAATAAATCAAATATTTCAAAGAAAATTTCTTCTACTCTTGATTCAATATTTTCACTTAATTCTTTTTGAGTGAATTGTGCGTGACCATCTTCGTTAATTTGTTCAACACTAAAGACATCTTGATCTGATGCAGAATCGTAGAATGCATGTCCATATTGTTGTTTAATCTTCTCGGCATTGTCATATGTAGTATTTAATGATTTCGCAATATCTGTTGTTATGCTTCTACCTGCCATTTCAATCGTATCAGCATCAACTAAATTGCCTCTTTCATAAAAGCCTACTTGCGTTAAATCTTCACCAATATCAATGACGCAAGCACCAAGTTCAACTTCTGTTGGAGATAATATAGATTGATAGTTATAAGCATCAGAAAATACTTCTAATACATCTACTCCACAAGATTCAACACATTTAATGATGTTGATTAATAATGATTTTGATGTTGCGATAACGCCTGCTTCTACTTTTAATGATTGCGTTGCAACCATCTCTTTAGGATCAGAAACCTCATGTAAGTCATCTACAATAAATTTCATTGGGAATACACCAATGACTTCAGTTTCAGGTACATCATTCAATTCTCTAATGCCCTCTAATACTGATTCTATATGACTGCCATTTATTTCAGTTTCTGTACCATCAAAAGGTATTTCAAATTTTTCGTCGTAAATCTCTGTATTCACGATAGGCATTTTTAAGAATACTTCTTTAATATCTATTCCAGAAGCAATTGCTGCTTTTTTGATTGTATCTTTAATTGCTTGTTTAGCGATATCAAAATCATCTATACAACCATTTCTTATACCATTCGTATAAGTTTGCCCTGTACCTATCACGTTAATGCCATTATGAAATTTTTCTCCTACTATTACTTTTACACTCGATGAACCTATATCTAAACTAATATAATAATGTTCCTCCATCGATAGGCACCTCCTCTAACACATGATAATCAAATTTAAACTATTATTAGTTTACATGATACTTGATTTAATGTGAACTAATTATAGGTTTATTTATTGATTTTTTTACTTATTCTTCTGATTTCTCAGTTGATTTTGGTTCTTCTCCAGATTTATCCAATTCTTTAGATAAATCTTGTAATGCTTGGTCTAATTTTTTCTGTTCAGTTTTATTGTTTTCATCTTGTTTTGTTTCTTTTTCTGAACGTTCTTTTTGCTGTTCTTCTGTTTCATACGGTAAGAATGTTACACCGACTTGTAAATCTAAAAATCCAGGTGTTTTGAGCGCTCCAGAATTGTCTCTCTCTAATTTATCAGAAATACTTGGATAATAGTTGATTTTATTCGCAAAAGTTTGAATATCTCCAACAACTTCTACATTATCTGTCATAAATAGTTGGATTCTATTCTGATTGTTCTCACCTGGCTTATAATTAATTTCCGATATCATTGATTTAACTTTAGGTTTCACCTTTTTCAATTCAGGAATCAATTTATTTAATTTTTTAGAACTGAAATCATTCAAAATCGGAACATCAATTGGTAAATCTGTTGATAAGTTTTTAATTGTTTTTCCATTTTCTAATAACGGTACGTAACGTTTTTTCTCTTTAACTAAGCCAATCGTTTCATATTCATTTACATTTACCGTTAAATCATTTGGAAAATGACGTTTAATTTCAACACTTTTAACGCCTTCAATTTCTTCGATTTTCGATTTCATATCACTTACAGGAATATTGTATATTCGAGAATCTTTTTTAATGTCTAAAGCTTTTTCGATATCCTTTTTAGATACGATTTCTTCACCTTTAATGTCCACTTGATCAACTTTACTGATGTCTGTAAACATGTACAGTAAAATCAAGATAACAAGGAGTATAACACCTATGAATACACCTAATTGAATTTGACGTCTACGTTTTCTTTTCTTCTTTAAAATTTCTAATCGTTCATCTTCCGTAGTCGTTTCAAATTGCAATATATCATCATTGTTATCAGAACTTTTATTCACGGTTGTCACTCCTTCTTTTCACAATTTCTAAAATGTTGGTAAATGTTTTTGGAAACTTTCAATAAATTCGTCGCCACGCGCTTCAAATGTATCATATTGATCCCAGCTTGCACACGCTGGTGATAGTAAGACAACATCATTAGATTGTATATAATCTTGAATCAAATTGACGGCATCTTTAACGTCATTTGCTTGCAAGACCTCTTTACCTTGACTCGCACCTAACGTTTTTAATTTATCTTTTGTTTCGCCAAATGTAACCATCAAACGGACATTATCCATATATGGTATTAAATCATCAAAGTCATTTCCTCTATCTAATCCACCACATAACCAAATGATTGGCGAATTAAATGAACTTAAAGCAAATCGTGTCGCTAAAGTATTCGTCGCTTTAGAGTCATTGTAATACTTATTACCTCTATTATTCCCAACATATTGAAGTCTATGTTTAATACCTGAGAATGTTGTTAAAGTATGCACAACCGACTTCACGTCAACACCAGATAATAATGAAGCTAATACAGCTACAAGTACATTTTCTAAATTATGTTTACCAGGTAATACAATATCTTGCGTATTGATAATTCTTATACCATTATATACGACATAATCATCTTCAATATAAATGCCATTTACTTTTTGATTAGTTGAAAAATATAATATTTTAGATTTAATATCATCTGTATTGATTAAATGTCTTTGTTCATAGTTAAAAATTAAATAATCGTCTTCGGTTTGATTCTTAAAAATATTTTTCTTAGCATTCTGGTATTCTTCTAAACTACCGTGATAATCCAAATGTGCAGAATAAATATTTGTAACAATCGCGATATGCGGACGATAATGGATTGTTCCTAAAAGTTGGAATGAAGATAGTTCAGTAATAAGATAATCGTCTTTCGTAACTTCTTGAGCAACTTTTGATGCAACTACACCAATATTACCGGAAACTTGACCATTCACTTTACTATTACCAAACATATCACCTATTAAAGAAGTCACCGTAGTTTTACCATTTGTACCGGTAATACCGATAATAGGTGCTTCTGAAATGTAATAACTTAATTCAACTTCTGTTATGATATCCAATCCTTGATTCATCGCTTCTTGCAATAGTGGAATATTGTAAGGTATACCAGGGTTTTTTACGATTAAAGGCTTATTATCGAGTAGTGACAATGGATGTTCACCACTGATTACACGTATCCCTTGTTGCTCTAATTCAAGTGCATGCGGATCAGATGATAAATCTTTACCGTCGTTAACTGTTACTTCAGCTCCTAATTTATGGCATAACTTTGCACTTTCATATCCACTTTTTGCTAAACCTAAAATAAGAACAGGTTTCTCTTTTAATGCATCATATGCTTTCATATTACATTACCCCTATCCATAAACCAATTGCACCAGTAACGATACCTGTAGCCCAGAATACTAATACTATTTTCCATTCACTCCAACCAACTAATTCGAAATGGTGATGCAATGGGCTCATTTTAAATATTCTTTTTCCTGTAAGCTTGAATGACGTTACTTGTAACATAACTGATAATGTTTCAATTACAAATACTAAACCGATTAATAATAATGTTATTTCTTGGTTAAGCATGATTGAAATCGTTGCGAAAATACCACCAAGCGCTAAGCTTCCAGTATCTCCCATGAACACTTTTGCTGGGTACTTGTTGTAAATTAAAAATCCAAATAAACTTGCAAGCATCACTAAACAGAATAACCCTATTTCTGGTTTATCAAGAATAAATGATAGTGCCGCGTAAAAACCAAATGCAATGATGGATAAACCAGTTGATAGACCATCTAATCCATCTGTTAAGTTCACAGCATTACTGAATCCAACTTGCCAAAATACTATGAATATAATGTAGAAAACAGACAATGGTAATGACCAATCAGTAAACGGAATGTTGATGGCAGTTTCAAATTCATAGTTTGGTAATATAACACTTACGATATAGAATACAACGGCTATCGCAATTTGAGCTAAGAATTTTTGTTTACTTGTTAAACCTTGGTTATTTTTCTTAACGACAATAATATAATCGTCTATAAAACCAATAAGTCCAAAACCTAGTGTTACAAATAATAACAGAATGAGCGGACCTACTTGCTCAACATAGAATAACGCAATGATTGTTACAACGATTGTTGCTAATAAGAACGTTAATCCACCCATAGTTGGTGTTCCTGTTTTCTTCATATGACTCTTAGGTCCTTCTTCTCGAATACTTTGCCCAAATTTTAATTTTTTAAGTGTTGGGATTAAAACGGGTACTAGTATCAAAGTCAATAAAAACGCAATGACAGGTAGCGTAAAATTCATAATTGTTCACCTTTTCTTTTGTATATTATCTATCATCCTGTGATTTATGATTCACTAGATGTTTTTTCTTCTTTACTATCTTTTTTATCATCTTTATTTTTGCTTTCATCTTTAGATGTTTCTTCATCATCTGGAACTTGTCCTATTGAATCATCACCATTCGGATGATTGTTAGAAAGTGTAAATTTAACTTTAGTACCAGATTTAATTGTTTGGTTCTGACTGACAGATTGCTCAGAAACATAACCAGAACCTTCTGATTCTACTTCAATACCTGTCGCTTCTTGTAATTTTAGTAAATCTCGTTTAGTCCAATTTTCAGTATCAGGCATCGTCATTTCACCGTCTGTAACGAGTAAAATCCTTTCTTTATCTTGGACATTTTTACCTTTAAGCGGTATTTGTTTCTTAATTTTATCACCTTTACCAATTACAATTGGCTCAAGTTTTTTACCTTTTATTGCATCAGTTGCTTTTTGTGTACTCATATTAACAACATCTGGTACATCTGATTCATTTGTCTTAGCTTTGCCTTCAGTTTCTTCTACATCTAAATATTTCAATGTGTTTTCCATAATTGGATTGAAACCTCTTGATACACCATACTCATACGCCTCTAAGTCACGTTTTTGTGCAAGTGACATACCAGCATAAACTACCACTTCAGGATCTTTAGCTGGCGCATAGCCCATAAAGCTTACGAAATAAGGATTGGCACCATCTACATAACCACCGTTTTTAGTATCTGGTACTTGAGCTGTACCGGTTTTACCTGCAACTCTGTAACCATCTATTTTATAGTTAGTAGCATGACTTTCTTTACTATTTACTACTTTATCTAATTCTGTCATTGTCTTCTTGGCTGTATCTTTAGATATTGGATTACCAACTACTTTTTTCTCGCCTTTTTTAATCGTTTCGTTACTTTCTTTGTTTTGAATCGATTTTACATAATAAGGTTCGAGCATATTACCTTGATTTATAATAGCTGTTTCAGCTTGTAACATTTGGATTGGCGTTACTGTAGTAGACTGACCAAATGAAGATGTCTTTCTTTGAAGTTCGTTATCAAATGCAATATTCCCTGGCGCTTCACTATCAAATAAGCCACCTGTTTTTTTACCGAAACCAAATTTCTCATAATATGCCTTTGCTTTATCAGCACCGACTAAGTCTTGAAGTTTCATCATTAATGTATTCGCTGAATATGTAAATCCAGTTGTCATAGGGATATTTCCCCAACCATCATCGTTCCAATCATAAATTTTAAATCCATCTATTTCTCTATGACCTGATTTAAATTTCTTGTTTGGTTCGAATTTACCTTCTTCAATTGCTGCAGCTAGACCATATGTTTTGAATGTTGAACCTGGTTCGTAAGTATTTTGATATAAATCATTCGCCCATTTTTTCCCGAAGTCTTTTTTCGTATCAGGATTAAACGTAGGTCTCTGACTGTAACCTAGAATTTCACCAGTTTTCGCATCCATGACAACCGCAAATAAATCTTTAGGTTCATAGCGATCTACCATTTCGTCGAGTGCATTTTCAACAAAGACTTGAATATTAGAGTCTAGTGTAAGATGTACATCATCACCATTTTGCGCTTTAATACTATCTTCACTGTTCGGTACGAGCATACCCCATATATCTTGCTTATAAGAGTTTTTACCCGTTTTTCCTTTTAAATAGCTATCAAATACTTTTTCAGCACCTGATACACCTTTTAATTTATTCGTATCTGGGTCTTTATCTGCTAAACCTATTAGATGAGACGCGAAATTACCATTAGGATAAAATCTTTTTTTCTCCGTTTCAAACGTCAATCCTGGTAATTTAAGCTTTTCAATTTGTGTTTTTTGTTTATAAGTTAAATCTTTACCTTTTTGACCAAACTCAACTTGAAAGGCATTTTTAGTTTTAAGTTTATCTAAAATATCATCTTCATCCATATCAAGAATTTTAGCTAATGCTTTAGCTGTTTTCTTCTTGTCTTTTACGTGTCGAGGTTTATCGCTACCTTCGCTCATTTTTTTATCTAATATTGCCACTAATTTATAACTATCTGTATCTTCGGCAAGCACTTTACCATTACGATCATAAATTTTTCCACGTTCAGGTTCAGCGACTGTTTGTCTTAAATATTTCTCACTTGCCCTGTACGCTAAATCTTCACCAGCTGAGTGACCACTGATCATTAAATACGAATATCTTACGGCCAATATAAAAAAGAGCAGTCCGAAAAAACTTACTAAGAGGACTGCTCCTATTTTATTTTTCTTTATTTTAATTTTGGGCATCACTACGCACTACCTTTACATTGTCATTATTCAACTTTAGACCGTAGTCTTCAGCTTTTTCGTAGATGCGTTCGTATGACGATTGTTTCATTGATTCCGTCTTCAAATCACTGTTTGTTGTTTGTTGTTGTTCAATTTTACTGTCTAATTCTGCGATTTGTGTCTTGTTATTATACGCATCCATTTTTAAAGATAGCATATAAATACTTATCAACGCAATCATAGTTATTAATGATATGTATACGACTTTTTCGATCCTCGATATTCCTACTACCTTGGTCTTTTTTACTTTTTTCTTCTGTGGTTCGAGTTGTGGCTCTTGCCACTCATCAGGTCTATAATTCGGATATACTCTTTCTACTGCCATTCAATTGCCACTCCTCTGTTTACTTCAAAATTTCCGCAACTCTTAACTTTGCACTTCTCGCTCTATTGTTATGCTCAAGTTCTTGTTCATCAGAAATAATTGGTTTTTTGTTTACTCTTTTTAGTTTCGGCTTGTACGCTTCCGGTATAACCGGCAATCCCCTTGGTACATCTGGGCCTTTTTCATATTCTTGAAAGACTTGTTTACACAAACGATCTTCTAAAGAATGGAATGTAATAACTGAAATTCTTCCGCCAACTTTAACGTGTTGTATTGCCGCTTCAATAGATGTTTCAAATGCACCTAATTCATCATTAACTGCTATTCTAATCGCTTGGAAGACACGTTTAGCAGGGTGTCCACCCTTTCTACGTTTAGCTGCTGGAATACCTTCTTTAATTAAATCCACTAGTTCGAAAGTCGTTTCTATAGGTGCTTGTTCTCTTCTTGCTTCAATCTTTCTAGCTATTTGTTTTGAAAATTTCTCTTCACCATATCTAAAAAAGATTTTGACAAGTTGTTCATATGACCATTCATTTACCACTTCATAAGCTGATAAAGATTGTGATTGATCCATTCTCATGTCTAATTTAGCATCATAATGGTAACTAAATCCTCGTTCTGGCGTGTCGAGCTGTGGACTAGATACACCAAGGTCATAAAGTACACCATCTACTTTACTAATATGTAGTTCTTCTAATATATGTTCTAAATTTCTAAAGTTGTTTTGTACAAAAATCACTTTATGCATATGGTCCTTTAAGATACCTTTAGCATGTTCAATTGCTGTTTCATCTTGATCGATTGCTATAAGTCGGCCTTGGTCATTCAATTGTTCAACTAGGTACAAACTATGACCAGCTCCACCTAATGTACAATCAACGTAAGTACCA
The DNA here is from genome assembly GCF_022386995.1 of Mammaliicoccus sp. N-M50. NCBI lineage: Bacteria > Bacillati > Bacillota > Bacilli > Caryophanales > Staphylococcaceae > Mammaliicoccus > Mammaliicoccus sp. N-M50. Next base: position 395,765 of record NZ_JAJNJA010000001.1, read on the forward strand.
TCTGGTTTTATGTCTAATTTATCTACTGTTTCTTTCAATAGTACGGATACGTGATGAAACATTTAATTCACTCCTAAAAATCAAAGTCAATGAGATCTTCCGCAATGTCCTCAAAATTGTCTTCAGATTCATCATAAAAATCATTCCACGTAGAACGATCCCATATTTCAATTCGGTTAGAAACACCAATAACAGTACATTCTTTACTTAAATTAGCGTAACTTCTTAAATTTTGAGGGATGTTAATACGTCCTTGTTTGTCTAGTTCTACTTCAATCGCACCTGAGAAGAACATTCTCATGAATTTACGGGCATCTTTTTTTGTAATAGGTAAGGTTTTGAGTTTTTCTTCGATGCGCGCCCACTCTTCAAGTGTGTAGCCAAACAAACATTTATCTAGGCCTCTAGTGATAATAAAACGTTCGTTCAAATCATATCTGAATTTAGAAGGCACAATCATACGCCCTTTAGTATCCAATTGATGTTGGTATTCACCCATGAACATTTTATCTCACCTCACCTTATTTATAATTTACCACATTCCCCCACAATCCTCCACTATTTATACAAGATTTCTTAAAATTTGTGTAAATAGTAAAAAAAACACCCAATTTACGATTTCGTAAATTGGGTGTTAATCCTTGTTATGACTATAGTTCAAGCGTTATATGTTTAAAAGTGTAACGAAGTGGTGGATAGGTGGAGGGACTGAACATAGTAATCCCAAATTGATTCATTACTTGGATAGGATTCCACACTCTTTCTTGTAATCCGTGGTGAGGATGTAATGTATGCTCTACTATTTCGAAATGTCTCATACTGATTTCATTTTCTCTTTCAACATTTAATAAATATCTATCTATTAAATATTGATATTGGTGCTGATGTATTTGATTATTTTTTTCGACTAATTTTCTGTTTTGATAATCGTCACCAATTTCTTTAATCAGTTTTTGATGAAATTGAGATTGGCTTTCTTTCATTTCTTCAATTTCTCTTAAGACTTCATCAGAAGCTTTTGCTCTAATAAATTTTTCTTTATCGTTTTGAATACCATCTACTAAAACAGTATCTAGATCTAAGTTATAGTTATCGATACATTTTTTCGCTTCTTGCGTTAAATAACTAATACGCATACGCGGTGTAACTATAGGCATTTCAATATTAAATAAATTGAATACACCTTTTAATTCACCCCAATAAATAATTTCACTTGGCCCACCAATGAAACTTAAAGTATTAAATAAATATTCTTCCATTAAAGGTCTAGTTACAACATTATTAGAAAATCGTTCAGGATGTTCTTCTACAAGACTGAGTAATTCATCTTTAGTAAAGGTTACATCTGTATCTTTATTTAAATAGAATTTTTCATCTTCGTACATAATGAGCTGCCTTTTGTCGTCATGCTCATAGAATAAGTGAACATTACCATCCGTTAAAATCATGCGCTTTTTAATAACTTCAGCAAATTGGTCTTGTGTATTTCTAAATGCTGAATCTACTTCTTCATGTTTTTCAATGATTTCCTTGAAAAATGGTACTTCTAAAGATCTTAGTTCTGGATCATTCGCATCAATTAATAACAACCCATATTCTTTAAACACTTCATGTGTGATGACTTTAAAAATTTCACTCCATGATTCAGAAGACTCGATTGCTTTATGAATCAATGATTGAATATCTTTAGAGTGAACAGTTTCTCCGATAGAACTGAACATGTCATTTAAAGCATCTTTGATTAGTGTTTTATCAAAATGATAATGAGAAACACTCTTTTCTGGTGGTTCTAACGTACTATATTTCACCTTATTTAACTGTCTTGAAATACGATCATACGCATATGTATGATTCACTTCATCAAAATCATGATCTTCACCTGCTATCCAAAATACAGGAATAATTGGCGTATTTAATTTTTCACTTTGTTCGTTAGCTAAAACGATAATTGAAATGATTTTATGGAATGTATATAAAGGACCGGTAAAGAGTCCAGCTTGTTGACCACCAATAATGACTTTGTGACCACGTTTTAAATTTTCAATGTTTTCAAGTTGTTTATCTGTTAAATCCAATTGAGACATATAATTGTATATGACTTTTGAAAGAGCTTCTTCTCTACCATTAGCTGATAAATTCGAGCGTCTTTCGAATTCAGATTGGTCCCCTGGTTTATATCCATAAAAGTTTATAATTTCAGTATTATGATTTGTATATCTCTCTATAAAACTATTTTGTTGATCAATTACAGTCTTCTTACAGTCCATACGAGTCTTTCTCCTTCGAAATTAATTACTATCAATAGTATAAAGATTGTAGTTAAATAAAACAATCTAACGGCTTATAATTTAAAATTTTATTCAAATGAAGTATAATTAAGGAAAGAACAAGGGGGATTATCATGGCTAAAGTAGAACATTTACAAATTAATTACAAAACTGAAGAAGCATTCGAACAATTTCGTAACTTCGGAAACGAAGGTTTATATATGGTTGAAGAATTAAAAGGAAAAATGATCGATGCTAGTTCAGATTCACCATTTTACGGTATTTATGTTGGCGACAAGTTAGTAGCAAGAATGTGTTTATTTAAGCAAGATGAAGTAGAAAAAACTTACTTCCCAGCATTTAATGATTACCTCATTTTATGGAAACTAGAAGTATTAAGAGACTATCAAGATAGAGGATACGGCAAACAGTTATTAGATTACGCTAAGAGCTTCGATTTACCAATCAAATGTATCGCACGTAATCAATCTAAAGATTTCTTCTTAAATCATGGTTTCCAAGATATCGAGCAACAAAACCAATCCGGTGAAGATATTGTGATATGGACACCAGATAAATAATATACTAAAGGTCCCGTAGAGTGAGTGCTCTACGGGACCTTCTTTTCGTTTATATTCCCCATAATGTGTAGCAAGCAACTGCTGCCAATAAGATAATCATCACCAGTGCATGTGTCTTTTTAAACATATAAATGATTGCTAAATATTCTCTAATATATGCATTTGGATAGAAGTATGATTTCGATGATCCGCCCGTAACAGTTGCGTTCATTTTAATTTTCTTAGATAAAAATGCTGCTCTTAAAATATGAAAATGATTAGAAACAATCGTAGCAATTGCATGTTGTTTATAAGTGTTCATTATCTTCATAGAGAACACTAAATTTTCTTCTGTATTAGTTGATTTGTCTTCCATTATAATTTCTTCATTACGTATGCCTTGTTCCACTAAATATCGTCTCATCGCTTCAGCTTCACTGATTGCTTCATCCGAACCTTGGCCACCACTTACAATCATTTTAGTATCTAAACTTTTTCTTTTTAATTTAATCGCTTGATCTAATCTCGCTTTTAAAAGTGGTGTTACCTTTTCTCCTATAATACCTGCACCCAGTACGATAATAAAATCTTGTTTCTTTCTTTTAGAAATGCCACTCACAATCCAAGCGTATAAATTATGCAATATAAATATTAAATTCAAATAGTAAAACAAGCTAGAAATAGCAATTAATATCAATCCGTTCCATAATTCTACTAACAGATACGGTTTAAAAATAATGATTAAAAAGTTAATTAAGATGAAAGATCCGTAACCAATGACAATCATGTTTGTTACAATTTTACCTTCATTTGCTATTCGCTTTTTAGTATTTAATAAAGCTAAGAGCATAACCACAATTACAATTAAACAGTAAATGATATTCGCTATGATAATGTAATTAATATTTAGATTTAAATCTAATGTTGGCACAATGATTTCAATCAATATCGTACTCATTAAACTGATGATAAACAATCCTAATAAGAAGACATTTTTATATTGTCTAAAATCCACTAAATAACTGATTATAAATAAAATTAAAAATGCTAACGTAACAAACATCATCGTCACCTCCTAGCCTATTATTTTCACAATCAAAGTATATCATCATAACCAACAAGATACACATAAAATTATTTTCAGAATTTTCAAAATAAATATTGAATTAGGTCAATATAGCTGATATACTATTTCACATTACTTACTTAAATATAGGAGGCAATTTATATGGAATATCAATCATCAAGTAGTCAAACAAAGGACGAATGTGAATCCACCTTTGGTAACAAAATGTTAACTATGTCGTATCAATCATCAAAAGGATGGTCTTCTCCTATCATTAAAGATTATGCACCTATCACAATTTCTCCAAGTGCACAATGTCTTCATTATGGTCAAACCGTTTTTGAAGATATGGTCGCCTATCATATCAATGACGATATTCATATCTTCAAACCTTTCGAGCACTTTGAAAAGTTCAATCAATCACTGAACCGAATCGAAATGCTAGCTATTAATAAAAGCGAGCTACTTTTAGGCATCCAACACCTTATTAATCAAGAACGTCAACTATTCGATTTACATGAACATCAACCTGTTAACATTAGAACAGTTATGTTTGCATCAGAGAATAAATTAGGTGTTAGTAAATCTGATACATATGAACTCATTACATTCCTATCTCCACTACCTAAAAAGCTGAATTGCCTAACACCAGAACTTATAAAAGCACATGTAGAAGATGAATATGTTAAATCTGTTACAGGTGGTGCTGGTTTTACACAATTTGGTGGTAACTACGCCGCTTCATACGCTGCAAAATCTAAAGCAGCTCAATTCGGATACGACCATGTAATTTGGCTAGATGGTAGAGAGAGAACCTATATAGAAGAATTAAATAATATGAACATTTTCTTTGTTATCAATCATACACTGATTACGCCAGCATTAGACGGTATTACAGTACCAGGTGTAACACGACAATCAATTATTGAATTAGCAAAAGAATTAGGCTATCAAATAGAAGAAAGAGAAATTAGTATTGACGAAGTCCTTCAATCATATAAAGATGGATTATTAACAGAAGTCTTTAGTACGAGTACTTTGAATGCTATCACCCCTGTCTGTGAAATTAAATATAAAGACAATGTTTTAACCATTCATAACAATAAAATCGGACCAATTACACAACATTTATATACAACTTATACATTTATTCAGCAAGGTAAGCTTCCAGACATGCATCAATGGAACTATACAATCGAACGAGAACCAATCAAAATGTAGTATCTGTAAAAAGACTGGCACAACAATTTTGCCAGTCTTTTTTATTTGGAAAAATCAATGTTAGTGGGAGCTTCTATGTTGCTTGTTTGGTGTGTCTTGCAACATACGGAGCTTCTATGTTGCTTGTTTGGTGTGTCTTGATAAATACGTGGCACTTATTTATCTTGTTTCACCAGTCTTGATAAATACCAGGCACTTATTTATCTTGTTTAGTCAGTCTTGATAAATACGAGGCACCTATTTATCTTGTTTGGTCAGTCTTGATAAATACGAAGCTCCTATTTATCTTGTTTAGTCAGTCTTGATAAATACGAGGCACTTATTTATCTTGTTTGGTCAGTCTTGATAAATACGAGGCACTTATTTATCTTGTTTGGACAGTCTTGATAAATACCAGGCACTTATTTATCTTGTTTGGACAGTCTTGATAAATAGGAGGTCCTCAACATTGCTTGTCGCGTCTCACTTGCAATATTCAGACCTCCAACATTGCTTGTCGCGTCTCAGTTGCAATATTCAGACCTCCAACATTGCTTGTCACGTCCCACTTGCAATCTTTTCCCATCCTATTTCTAAAAATATGAAAAGGAGTCTAGAACATTTCTGTCCCAGACTCCTTATGAACTTTATTTATCTTTCACTTCTTTAATGACTAAATTATCTAATACGAAATCTTTAGTCCCTTCAAAGTTCACTTGGCCTTCATTTTTAACACCTTTATTGTCTGCCTTTTTATCTGTTGATGCTATGCCAATCCATGTTTGACCATTTTTATGACCTTTAATTGTCGTTTTGAATTGACGATGTTTTTTATTATCTACAGTACCTTTCAATGGTGTTTCTTTATATTTTTGATTATCAATATTGTCGTTACCTGTAGCAAAAGCATATGTGTCATCAGATCCTGCTTCATAATCAAATGAAACTTCATATGTCTTATTTGGTTCAAATCTAAAGTTTTGAGGTATCGTTTGATAAGCAAGTTTATTCTTTTCTACTTGACCATTAATTTTTAATGACCATGTACCATCGATGACATCACTTATACGTTTATTGTTCCACCCACGTTGTGTATATGGTGCATGTTTTTCGGATAAGTGTGTTCTGTTATCTTCTACGCCTTCAATATCAGATACGACAAACGGGAATATGCCTTGAGGTACTTTTTCAAAATTTTGTTTAAACACTTTATCTTGTGAATATAATTGTTGATCATTTTCAAAAATTCGAATGTCATCAAAATATGTGACACCTTCACCTTTATCTCTAGAAAGCATTAAAGTTGCTTTACCATTTTTAGGTGCTTTAAAGTGCACATACATATTTTGAAAATAACTGTCATTACCTTTCGTTGCAGATTCTTTAGTTGTATTATGAGCGTTAGCTTTAACATAATTTTTAGCGATGGATTTAGTTGTATAATTTTGATGTGTCGTACCATCTGCATCTACACTAATACGTGCTTTTTGATCACTTCGATTATCCACACCAACATAAACTGCATATTGTTTACCAGGTTTCAAATCTGTTAATTTTTGTTTCAATTCAACATTTTTCTTCGGATTATTAATCGTTAACATATTGTCGCTACTGTTTGATTTCGTAATAGAAACGTCTTTTTTAGATCCTTTAATTTTCCAATCTTTAAGATTTTCTGCATTAAATCCTGGATCTTTAATATGCATATCTTCTCCGTATTTTACTTTCTCATTACGTTGTTTTGATTTATACAATACATATGGTGTATTTGCTTTAACATTGCTTAAAGTAACTTTTCCATCTTTAACGCGCACATTATCAACATATTGACGACCATGCTCTGTTAGTTGGTATAATTTTAAATGCTTACTATTCCAACCTTTTGGTAATTCCCAAGTTGATTCTCCACCATCTTCATTATAATGATAGAGCTTTTGTTTCTTACTGTTTAATTGCTTGCCATTTTCATCCCAGTTCCATGGAATTAAATATTTATTGTCATCTAATATCTTTTGACCATTTAACGTTATCGTTCTAGATCTGTAGTTTTCTTTGTCATTTTCATAATCATTAGATTTACGTTTAATAACTACTTTATCTTTACCATTTTTTAATTGGATTTCCATTTCAGGCGTCCATTCAACTGTTTGGTCATTTGCTGTCATTTTGACTGGCTTGCCATCTACCCACTTCGTAACTTCAAAGTGCTGTAAGTATTTAGTAGATAAATTTGTTTTAAAGATATTGTTGATGTATTCATCAAAGTTGTTTCTACCTTGCCAACCTTCAAAGTCTTTCATATCATATCCACCGAGTAATGGATAATCAGCTGCGCCTGAATAAGTTTGGTAATTACCTACCCAAGAGTCTTTCTCGTGGTTTCGAATAAATCTTGCGACTTTTGAATTAATCCCTTTGTTTTCATATCCACCATAAGTTAAATCTGCAGCCCAATGTTGGAATGTTGAATCATATTCCATACCGTGACCCCATTCAACAGCTACTCTCCAACCTAAATCTTGTATTTCTTTTGCTAATTGATGAGACATCCAAGCTTGGTTATCACCTGATTGACCATTGCCCCATACATCTACATAAATAAAGTCTAAATCTTTACCTACTTTATCTTTAAAAGCTTTTAATCGGTCTTTCCTACCGTGCAACATGTCATATTTTGCATCAATGTTAATACCTTGATCTAACCAATTCCAACCATAATTATACGTACCGTCTTCATTTTTTCTTAAACGGTCGGGATTAAATGCTTTAGACTCTGGATATGTTTCACTCGCATTAATATGTACGCCAAACTTTGCACCATATTTCTTACCGTTCTTAAGTAATTTCTTCATATCTTCTGCGCCACCAATACGTTGACCAATATTATCATAATCAAGATGACCAGAATCGTGACCTTCACTACCATATCCTTTTAATATAATGGACTGACCTAACCCATCTGTATTTAAATTAACTTTTTTTACACCATCAAGCGATTTTAAAAATGGATTTTGTGCTTGTGAACCGAAATTCATTGCGATACGGTGTGCAACTAAATCAGGTACAGACTCTGAACTTGTCGGATGATTCATGATAGCTCTATATGCAATAGCACCATCTTGCCAATCTGTTTTTCCATCACCATTTTCATCATCTGTTATAACAACTTTTGTTTTCGGCATTAATTGTTGTTCTTTAGCATTTTCATAACCTTGACCAGGCTGCAATATCCATTTAGAACTGGATAAACCGACATATTTATCTTTATCTACTTGTTCCGAAGTCGCATTTATTCTCGTATAATCTAACTCTCCAGTTCCTTCAGAATGTTGTGAATTACTCCAAACACCTGCACTCGTCTTATCATTTGAAACAAAACCATACATCATTGGATAATTAAAATCATCTTCAATATCTTTGTTAACTTTAAAGTTTTTATCGCCACTTTTCATCGTATTTGTAGACATACGTGTTGTTTGTAAGTTAGCATTTTTCTGTTTAGAATTCACAGAAACTAATGAATGATTAGGTATTTCAATATCTTTTATTATAGTATCATCACTTTTACCATCTAACTTATTTTTATAATCCTTCATATCAAAATGCAATTGGTTATCTTTAACCTTCATCTCAATTGTAAATTCAGCATCTATTTTTTTATCTTTATTAGAAGCAATTAATTGATATTGAGCTGCATGTGCATTAAGTTTTTTATACTTAACTTTCGGTTGAACCGATTTACCATTCACTTTAATCGTCTTAATTTCTTTAACTTGGCCATCCATCTTCTTACCATTTTTCAAAGTATATTCAATAGCCCTTGGAAATGACTTATCAACCATCACTTTCATCTTATTGCCCTTTAATACGTCCCCTTTGTCTTTTGCTTCTACATGATGATTCGTCAGCGTTAATAAGCTGAACAACATAACAGAAACAATTGATACGACAAACAGTTTTTTCCTCCATACAAATGTTTTATTACTAAAATTCAAATTAAACACCCCTTTTTAAATTTGAAAACTTACATTTATTGTATACTTTTATATCATTATAGTCTAGCGTTTTTGTTCTATAATGTTTGATTTAACTTTCTATTTTGTTCATATAAACAAAAAGAACGAAATGATGAGATTCATCATTCCGTTCACAATTCATACTATTTATTTATAATTTTTAATTACTCTGACTATCAGTGCAATCATGGGAAAAATCATTAAGACAAGAACAATATAATATAAATTAACAATACTATTTTCCCAAGTAATTGGCACAATCACACCAAGTGCCATAATAAGCACTAAAATGATAATGTTAACAAACATGCATACTAACAAATCACGAAAACTTGATTTATTCTTGTAATCGAATGTTTGCTTCCAAAAATTTATATATGTCATAAGCAACCCTCCATTCCATTTACAGAATATACCAAATATATCAATTAATATCAATTGTTTTTTAGTGGATCATAAAAAATATTAAGAACATAATTTGTTTTAAATTACTCAAATAAGTTAAACTTAATTTACTATCTAGAATGATGAGGCATATTATGAATTTATGACATATTCAAAAGGACTGATAAAGATAATGAAGGTTAATATCGAAAAATATAATCCTTATTGGGTAAATCTTTTTGCAAAAGAATCAAACAATATAAAAAGAATACTTGGTGATGAATTACATTCAATTCATCATATCGGTAGTACATCGATTCCACATATATCTGCAAAGCCAATTATAGATATTATGCCTATCGTTAATAATATTGACAATGTGGATAAATATAATCTTGCTTTTGAAGAGTTTGATTATGATGTGCATGGCGAATATGGAATCGTTAATAGAAGATACTTTACTAAATTTGATAAAGAAACAAATAAAAAACTTTACCATGTTCATATTTATGATCGTAAAGATGATAAAAACATTATTCGCCATCTCGCTTTTAGAGACTTCTTAATTGAGTTTCCAAAAGTAGCAAAAGAATATGAGGATTTAAAAATGATGCTCATTAATAAGTATTGTGGAGACAAAGAGCAATATGTAAATGGAAAAAATGAATTTGTAAAAATGACTGAAAAACTTGCTATAAATTGGTATTTACAAAAAAAGATTACCGACTATAATTCTTATCAAAAATAAAATATAGGTGATAACAATGATACATATAAAAGAATTTTATAATTCATTACCAGAGTTGGAGAATAAAGAACTGTCTAAAATACATAATGAAATCTTCGATACAAATGAAAATTTAAACGACAAATTCTTAAGTAAAAATAAAGTTATAATTTTAGTCGCCTATAAAGAAAAGACAATTGTTGGATATAAAATTGGATATGAAATTGATTGTTCTACATTTTACAGTTGGTTAGGTGGCGTTGAAAAAAATAATCGAAATCATGGAATTGCGCAAATGCTTATGGATAAACAAATAAGCATATTAAAAAGTAAAAGGTATGAAAAAATTCAAACTAAAACTTTTAATAAATGGAAAAGCATGCTCATTTTAAATATAATAAATGACTTTCAAATAAAAAATTGTTATCCAGATAAAAATGACTTAGCGATTATTTTAGAGAAAGATATCAAATAGTAAATTACAAAAATAATCTACAACATAAATACTTGATGATCCATGTTGTAGATTATTATACTTTTGACACATATTTGACACCTGCATTCTGCTTTACTTTTATTAACCTTCTATAGAATATCCTTTGTAGTTATTACAATTTTTATAACGTTGGCGTTACGTTGGCGCAGTTACGCTATTTAACAAACCTTTTATATATACAAAAAAATCCCGTCATATCTACGTTACAAGTAACGAGATACAACGGGATATTGGTAATTTACGTCCTGGGAGGGAGTTTATCACTCTTTATAACCATTGATATAACAGTATTTATATATCTTTTTTGGGGACTATATGGGGATTAAAATATTTTTACTTAATTTTATGACGTCACTTTTTTAATACTTTTTGACCAATAACTAGATCCAATTATATCACTAGTCTGCAACCACATAAACAAAAAAACCACTCTAGTCAATGAAGGGTTTCCTAGAGTGGCCAAACAAAAACAGATTATATTAGTTGTACAAGGATAAACAAAATGGGTGTTAAGCTAATCCTTGTATTACTAAATTACCAAATTATGCTAAATATTACAATATAAAATTAAAAATATCCCATCACATAAGGTGACGGGATCAAAAATATCATATAGAGATTTAATTTGTATATATGGAAAGAGAGAATTAAATCTATAAATCAAGTTTAACATATTAAATTTTCCATGTAAATCAACTATATTATCAAATATTTAATTGTGGTAAATTACACTTTTAAACCCCGTTAAATCAACGTTTCAAATTTTTAAAACATCCATTTACACACACTTTTTCAATTCGTTATGACCAAATTATGACCATTATTTTTTAGGTTTAAAATGCAGTTCGCACTACACATTATAAGTGAATTTATTCACACATTTTTACATTCTATTTTCAACATTTTCAGCAAGTTGAGAGTGGGTCGATTAATTTACTTTTAGAATCAGTACCGGGCAAAGTTTAGGCTACCCTAAAATATTTTCAAGCAATATTTAATATCAGTATCACAAAAATTTATGACCACCCCTACTTTATATTATCTATTGCAACAATAAATGTAGGACATGTATTTAACCATCATAATTATTCAAACATACAAGCAACATTTATCCCACTTCATCAGCTAACTTTGTGTCACATATACTCTAAAATGGGTACTTCCTCCAAGTACCGTTACAATATACCATTTAAACTTACCAACTTAAGATATATAACTTTTAAAATTTTGCAAAACTCTACGTTATGACTATTTCCTTCTTTATGTAATATATCATCATAAACAGTTAGATCATATATATAAAGCAACATAATCTATCTAAAAGATTTTGACTGTCAAAATTCTCTAACGTTTTTAATTTCTTGTTAAACAAATTCAATAAGTTTTAATTTAAAATCTTCTAATCAAACTTAAAAAACATATTCAAGTTTGATATTAAATTATAAAATTTATTTAAACTATGCTTTGTTCACCAATAAAACACATTAGAACTTAAAATATGTTCATTACTTCAATATTTTTTAAACATAAATGATTACTAATAACATTATGTTAATCATAATTGATTACTTTTACCAAAAAGAATTTTTGTCTGTTTGTAATAAAGTTTTATTCACATATTTATTTAATGTCTTAAAATATTTTAAATCATTATTTAGTTGAACATATTAATAACGAAATCATTAGTAATGACATGATCATATAACAAAAGTAACCACATGTTACTAAAGTGTATGCTACTATGTGGCCAATTGTAATCCAAACACTTATGGCGTGTAACCAATGTACTTAACATAGGTAGATACCTATAGTCCTAAAAAGTACATTAGACTATTTTAAAATAGTTTGGCTCTTAATATACCAAAATACACTAATAGCAGTTTATATACTAATTGACGTAACGATACATTAAGCCAGCTTATCTAACTATTAAAACGTTATATTAGTTTAACCTCTATCCTGATATTTTAATAATATATAGTACCAGCGATTGTTATAAGATTATTTATTTTAAATAGAACGGAAATATTCGTCTAATCTCCAAATTTGGTCGAATTACAATATCACTAAAAGCGATTTCTAAGCAAGTTAGCCTATAACTACCCACATAAAAGTGTTAACTGTTGTCAGAATCACAATGAGTAAAGAGTTATTTATGATCTAATGTCGTGATTCACGACTATCTTATAAATAATTTCATTAGTAGTGGCATCATATATCTGTATATACATATTTCTAAAATAGGAATGTGTATAATATAATACTATTTTGATGGTGTAATGATTTGCTACTCCATCATCAAACGCACAGAATTTGGGGCGTCCTTTTATAAAGGGAACTGTATTATGACGACACCTTATTATCTGTGGTACTAATTTAGTACTTTAGTTTCTTGACCTGCGTACCCAATATGACAACGCAGGTATAATAAAATGTAACAATTGGTAATGATAGCTTGTTAATAAGTCCATACATGAAAGTAACACGTAGACTATTTAAACTATTCATTGTTATCAAATACTATTAAATGTAACATTGAGTATGGATTGTATTGTAGGAATAGAGTAGAATGATGATTAACATTATTATAAAGGGAGTTCATTATGTTAAACATTTTACAAGCGATTGGTTCAATTGGTACCTTTATTATGGCGATTTTATATTTCATTTCAGTAATGATACAAATAAGACAAATTAAAATTTCTTTTATACCATTTTTGGCCTTTGACCAGATTATAATTGAAAAAGCAAAGCGTTTAAAATTAAAGAATTTAACAGAAACTGATTCTGACTACGTTAATACAGCTTTTAAACTACAAAATTTAGGCGGTGGAACTGCTAAAAACATAGATATAACAGTCTATTTAAATGAGAATGAAGTATTACAAGAAAAACACATTAATGTTTTACCTAGTAATAAATTTTATCTAATGCCTATTAATAAAAAAGCATTTGAAGAATTTGAAGATACAATAGAAAATAATGGTTATACAACTAATATGTATATAAATATAAGATATTATAGCCAAATATCTAAAAAACAAAATAGTATCACTTATAGAGTAAATATTGAAGAGTTTGTTAATTTAGATGATAAAAACTTGTATGAAATGACATTTGAAACTATTAATTCATAAAATTTTTAGAATTATATAAACTTCCAAATTTTTTATTATCAAAGAGGAGAATAAAAGTGATATTTAAATTAGATAAAAAAGACAAAGACACCCTAAATAAACTAGGAGCAATCTGGTTGAATTCCAATATAACCACTCATAATTTTATTGATGCCCAATATTGGCATAATAATTACGAAGATGTCCTTAATGCATTCGAAGAGGCAGAAATAGTTGTATATACGAAAAATGGAAATATTTTAGGTTTTTGTGGTTTAGTTGATAATTATATAGCAGGTATGTTTGTTGATGAGAATGAAAGAAATCAAAATATAGGAACAAACCTATTACAATATCTTCAAAAAGAAAAAGAATACCTATCTCTAAAAGTATATAAAGAGAACAAAAAAGCAGTTAATTTTTATAAGAAAAACCACTTTAAAATTGAAGAGTTAAGTGAAGATGAAACTGGAAACGATGAATATACAATGTATTGGAAAAATAAATTCGCTAAGCAAAGATAATTTTAACAATAATAAACAAAATACAAATAAAAAGATTACCAAGTAACATAGTTGGTTATATGTTCTTAAGACCTCTTTCGTCTAATGAAATTATAGTATAAAAAATAGCCACCAATTATTGTAGAATTTACTTATTCGTATAGATGTTTTTTACAAATTTTCTAGTTCTTTTGAAAACTATTCTTGACTTTTTTACAGTTTGATAGCACTTAAGTAAGACTAGATAATCCAATATATAGCTTCCATTAAAAGAGGGAGAAATTCAATCATATGAATTTCCCCCTCAATTTGTAGTTAGCACATTAGTCAAAGAGTATTATTAATTTATTTATTGAATATCAATTATTTTAGATTTTTTGTTAATAGAATTTAGTTTGGGAACTGATACATGTAGTACACCATTCTCAAAATCTGCTTTAATATTGTCCTCATCTCCATTTGGTAAATGATAATACCTACTTATTTGTGATTTTGATCTTTCTGTAAACACAGTGTTCCCATTATTATCTTTTTGTTCATTTTCATTACTTTGTATAGCACTTAAGTACAGTGTATTGTCTTCATAAGTTAAATTAATATTTTCTTTATTGATACCAGGTAAATCAATATCAACAATATACTCGCTATTTGTTTCCCTTAAATCCGTTTTTGGAATAGCTGTATTAAAATATTTAAATAGCGAATTAAAATGATCATCAAATATTCTTGATGGTGAAAAGTCAAAAATATTTTTATTAAATGGTGTTAAGTTTGACATATAACTTCACTCCTTATTTAAATTTGTTTTATCATTTTGATAAACTTTAGAAAAATCTAAAAAAGGTAGTTTGTCATTTTCGACGTTTTTAAATATATCATTAGTTTTAATTTTACCATCTTTATATTGATTTATAGTTTCAACAATATCTTTTAAAAACAAGGTCAATCACCACTTATTATCAGTAATCTAATTGACTTAACGCAGTTAACAAATCTTTATCATTTTTTAATGCTTCATTATCAATTGTTCCATCTATTTGTATATATGGTATCAGTTGGTTTATTATAGATACTTTTTCATAATCTTTATGAATATTCTCTATAGCCTTTTGATAATCTTTAGTGATTTTAAGGTTTTTAGCTTTTTGTTTTGCATATGCCTTTTCTAATAAATTAAATCGGTGAGATGAAACATGATTTTCTGAATCTGTAACTTCCAACACTGTTGGTGTTATTTGATTACCTAGAGCTTGGTGTCTTGAAAACTCCGTTGGAGACATATGACAAGACTTAGCTATTTGTTTGATTTTTTCATATTCCTTAGTTGTTATTTTAAATGTAATTGCCTTTTGATCGCTTCTAGTCATATACTACTCCACTTCTTAACTTATAATATCGAACAACCACGGAATATGTTTAGAAAAATTAGTGTCATTAATTTTCACACCACCTCCTAAAGTTGTTTGAGTTATCAAATGATAATTATTTGAATTATTTTTTCTCAATATTTTTCGATATATCTATAGCTTTTTTGTATGAATCCCACGTAAGTGGCGAAGAAAATTCAATAAATTTATTATTATTGGATTCTCTAGACAATAAATCAATGCTTTTTAACTCAGTAATTCGAGGTGAATAGTTAATGTAATAAGAAGTTTTTGGTTTATCTTTTAACATAATATCTACCTCCAGTTACTTAAAATTATCATTTGATAACTTTTAATTATTTTATAACATATTTTTTATTGTAATGCAACCATTTTTTAAAACTTTTTTTAGTTATTCAAATTTTATCATCGCTATATATAACCTTCATATTATCAATGTGCTCACGATTAAATCAGTAATCAAAAAATGCGCATTCGGTATAAATAAAAACTTGATATTTATGGCTTATTAAAAGACTACTTTAATGCAATAAAAACCCCATCACACAAAGTGACAGGGAAAGTTAATGGTTGATTATATATGAAAATCCAGCACTTTATAAGTGCTTATATACTATAATATTACACTTTTAGGATTAAATAAACTAAATAACACCCCGCATATTAGCGAGGTGCAAAAAGGTATTACCAAATATGAGTTTAAAACTAAAACGGAGATAATAGGTTTAAACTAATATTATTGTATCATTAAAATTATAAATTGGAAATTAAATATACCCTACCTAGTTTCCGATAGATAGGGCCTTTTGACGTCTATGAAATTTGTGAGAGTAATAAAGTAATTACTCTATGCTTTGATTTTATCATAATTTTTTATTTAAATGTACCCATAAATCTCCTAGAAACATTCTTAGATGGTTTACCTTTAACGTTTCTAATCAGTAAATAAATTAACGACCAATCGTATCATACATAGGGGGGTTTAATAGCTTATATTTTTCAAAATTTTAGTTTTAGGAATTTGGTCGTATTTAAGAGTGGGTCGATTAATTCCAACTGATTTCATGACGGGGGTTAAGAAAAGTCCCCCTTTAATTTTCAAAATTTTATTTTTGATGATCGCTCTACTTTAATATATACCCACAGTTGAATAATTTGTCACCCTATTCTATTTAATCATTCTACTACTTTTATTGCTTATTTAACTAAAGACTATTAATCATTCATAAACCTTTTCAAAGGCTCTTAAACACGCTCTATCAACGTTAGAATGGCATTTCTGTACATATTAATAAGCATATACAAGTTAATTAAATATATAACTATTAATGCTGCACATACTTATAATGTGAATAGAGTTATCCTTATACACTTGCATACACGACTTGTGATGTGATTGCTAACGATATATAATTATCGACTTCTCTATTATGTTTAAAAATAGTTTCAATCACTTTATTAACTTTTTTTATCAAAGTTGAATAAGAAGTTTTAATAATCTTTTTATCTTTTACTTTGTACTTACTTCAAATGATAAATGAGTGATCTAATAAACTTTTCCTTTTCTTATTAACTCAATACTTTCATTTATATAATTTACTTTATCCTTTAACTAATTGACTTTATATATCATTTGTTTGTTCAAGTTGATTAATTAAATATTAATCTTTGATTGTTCAATTATCATTTCATTTCGCTTAATCATTTCATCAATTCAATAATTGCTTTTAATAATATAAAACAAATCATCATAACAATATTTCATTTTGAATTATCAATTCTTTACTTGAATTGTCTTAACTTGTTTTAACGTGTGATTGTTGTATCTAGATAATATCTTACCTATTCTATTTATAACGGTATTGAGTTGCCTTGTATTTACTATGCCTCTATTACCATCTTATTCAGTATGTATCATGTTGTATTATTACTTAGGTAGTACAGTCGCTAACGCTTGTTATAGGTATGTATAATGCATTATATCCATTCTGTCGCACTCACACCAGCTTACATAGTTTTATAAAAATACCCACCAACACATTGAGTGATGATGGGCTAGCACAAGATTATCTCATGCACAAATTTGAAGGAGTATATTCTGGAATTAGAATATTGCAAAATTAAACCTGTTAAAGTTGAAGAAGACGACAAAATTAAAAGATTATTTGCTTTGAATACTTTATAAAATAGTCAAAGGATAGCCTTAACTATCTACCTTTATTATACTAAATTTTCTACTCTCAATCAAGAACATTAGTTCTCTATAATGCTATTTTTAACGAACTACAGTTCTCTATTATTATTGATTAATACTAATCACTTTAATCTTACCAATACGCTTTATATAGTCCACATTACCTTTCTTTTCACTCTGTTCATCTTGGATAATCATACTTGTACTTTTAACCTTATTTTGTTTTACCATAGTTAAGATATCATTTGCTATGCTACGTTGAAATTCAAATTTACCACTTTGCAACTTAGCTATATCTAATTTAAAAGCAATTTTATCTTTATAAACCATTAACTCAAACAATCCGTTATCTGATCTACCTACTACTTGTTCAGTATCAGCATTTATTAACATAATTACATTATCTGCATTTGTATCTTTAAATGATTGTTCGTCAACCACACATTCTTTGCTAACCTTTAAATCCTTACTAGCAACACCAGTTTTAAACGTTTTATCAAATTGACCTAATACACCTATGATGCTTTTCTTATCTTTAGAATAACCAACATTATTCCCTACTTGTGTTATTAATCTACTTGTCATTTATGTTCACCTCAATATTAATTATTTGAAGGGTAGATATACTACCCTCTATTACCATTGTTTCTTGTTATAATAATATGCTTGATAGTCTTTTAAAGACGCTGCTTTTAATTCACTCATAACTAAGTTTCTATAGGCATGTGGCGTAGTATTACCACCTATCTGAACTTCGTTCGCTAAGATTTGACCTTTATAAACTGGCTTGAAATCTGTTTTAGTACGATCTACATATTGTTTTCTTGAAATACGTCTACCAGCATTGTTTTTATTAATAATCATTCGCTCGTAAACTTCACCGAGTTCTTTTATTTTATCTTTCATTTCTTTTCTCAGTTTCTCATGTTCTGCTTTGATTGGTTCTAATTCTTTATCAAAAGCTTCATAAAACCTAATATAATCATCTTCTAAGATTGAGTAATCTTCTTCTTTTAATCTATTATCTAACACTTCTATTTCGTCCTCTAGTGTCTTCTGTTCACGTTTTAAGCGTGTAACTTCTGCATAGTCATCATTACGTCTATGATAGTCAATTTTGTTATCTAACGCCTTTAATTCGTCAATTAAACCATCATACTCACGTTTTAATGATTTAGCTTTTTCCACTTTACCGTAAATTCCATTTGCGAATATTTCGATTGATTTTTCTTGTAATTTTTTCATAGTTTATTTTCCACCTTTGTGATATTTTTTGTATGTTTTATTTTTGTTCATATATTCGTTAATAATGATTTGTTTAATTTCCCCAAACTCAACAGAACTTTTAGTTCTTTCACCAATCACCCTATTAAGATAACTCATTGATACATTTTCGATATTTGTCGGTAACCTTGCGACAATTGAATGTGCTATCCTTTTGTATTTCATCCTGTCCCCCCTTATGAAGTTTCAACTTTACTTAACAACTCTGCTTTTTCCCTTGCTCTTATACGTGCTGCTCTCAACTTGTTTGATAGCTTATAAGCATCGTATTTCAATCTTGCTATAACTCGATTAGGATAATCCTCACCGTCTGTCTTAAAGAACAGATCTATATCATCTTTATCAGATTGACTATAGTGTTGTGTAACTTCTTCAATTACTTTTAAATTTGTATTAGTCCGTTCGATGTACTTTCTCAAACCCTCTTTATATTCAATAATTGAAATGGCCAGATTCTCTAAATGTACCGATTCAAAGTAGATAGTATGTGTTGCTAAATCACCAACAGCATGAGGATAGTGATAATCATACATAACTTCGATATAGCCATATGAACATTCAATTTTATTCTTTATATAGTACGGATTGTAATGAACTAATAACTCATAATCACTTAACTCTTGTTTGATTTCCCACACTTTAATAACTCACACCTTTGTTAGTTCGCTATTTTTAATCCCTTAACACTGTTCTCTGATATATTAAAATGCCAATTCAATAGATCAATGTTTTCGATTTTAAACCCTGTCATGATTAATGCTGCTTTCAATTGTCCATTAGTGATATAAAAGCCATGCTCTGATTGTTCGAATAGATGTTTTAGTCCATATGATGAATGTTTTTGATTAAACGACTTAATAGGTTTTAAATTACTACACCACAGTATTAACTGCTCTTGCTTTTCTATTGGTAAGTAATTAATTGAATATGGACTATCCAATTCTATAAACGTTGTATAAGCATTTTTATCTTTACTGTATATAGCATTTTTAGGTATTATCATTTATCTTCACTCCTTAGTTTTTTGATTTATTTGTTTTTCTATATATATCCACTATCATCAACATTACAGAATTTAAAATCATCGTCTTTAGTTAAAGCTATACACATTATCCGTGTATATATATTTTCGACTTCACTATTTTTATATGTTGAATATAAGCTTTTTGGTGCTGGCATAATTTGAATAATATTATGATTCTTGTTCATATTCTCTCTACATTTTCTTTTTTATGAATTGAATATAATTATTTGTACGTGCCATTACTAATTCAAAACTTCCCTGTGCAAGAATTTTATAATTACTAATTCTTTTACTATTTAAAATATAAGTTTCTCGCCACGCTAACCAATGATCGCCAATTTTCTCAACATATACAGTAGATACACGACTTAATGTACAAAAATATATTTCTTCTGATATTCCTACAATTAATCCTATCTTTCGTGCTTGAGTGTCATAATTATTTTTTGTAGCTTGCACTTCTTACAGTCGCCTCCCACTCACTTTGCTTAAATTCATCACCATTTTTAACATCACCGATTAATATTCTTAATGGCTCTATATCCACGTTACATTGCATTGCATAACTTACTGCCAAATATAAGTCGTTATTCCTTTCGGTGCTTTGGCCATCAACGATACGCTGATATGCTTGCTTACCTAGTCCACCTTTGCCATTATGTTCTAAATGTGAAAAGTCATAATTATTCAAAGTATTTTGTACAGAATAATCGTCTAAGACCTGTTGAGAATAATTACCACGTTTAGAAAATATACGTTCTTCAAACTCACCTTCGTACTTGGTTACACGCACACTATTGTGTGTGTACTTACCTTTAACGGTTTTACTACCTGCAAGCACAAAATAATTGTTAGGGTGTGCTTTGATATCTACTGAAGGTAAGTAATCAATTTTTTGACTATAATTTATGCCATCACGCTTTTTGAATATAATGTGCTTACCACCACTTGGCGTAGTTTGTACCAACGTATTATCCATGTTGGCCACAAGTTCATCATTAAACGGTATATGTTCAATACTTTCAAAACCATTCTTACCTTCTGTATGGTCTACATCAATATCGATACACCATACACCACGAGTAAGTACACCTAAAACGTGAGTTTGATGATAATACCTAGCGTGATATTCTATGAAGTCATCATCAATGACTGCATCTTTAAATGTTACTGTTGGCTTTTTATACTGATCTAACGGAATTACCTGTATGTTCTTTTGAAGTAGTTCTTTTGCAACATGATATCCTGACATTTAATACCTCCTTTAAACAAGAGTTACGGTAACCCTTGTAACCTGTTTTTTTCTCTATATAGCAAACTTATTTTTAACTTGTACAAAACGCTATAGAAATTAGAGTTACAAAGGTTACCGACTGTTATATAGCCATTCTTAGAGTTACTATAAGAGTTACTAAGAGTTACGGTAACCCTTAATCTTTATTTATAAGCTCTAGTGCCATATTAAATAGTTCTGGATTACCTATTTTGTGAACTTTAGTATTTACGCCATCAATCTTTTTTTGATGATTAATACTTATCCCAATCTTTTTCATATCGTTTTTTGCTTGCTTGTATCTCAAACTTTTATAATCTTGTTCAATTAACCTTTGAATTGTTTCATCACCAGCATATACAAAGCCATGCTCCGATAAAGTTTTAAGCAAAATAACTTGTGTTTCTGTTAATTCATCAGCACTAAAATAATTTTTAAGTGTTACATCATTAAACTTGAACTCTCGCCCAATTTCATTAAGGTATTCTAAACTTGCTATCAAGAATGAAACTGATGCTGTTACTGATTTTTTACCATGTGGCTGTACGAAGTCCCAATATGGCTTGAATATTTGATAACGTTCTTCGTCTGTTTCGTTTAGTGGTCTATCCTTTAATGAAATTTTGACTGTACGTGTTGTGTTAGCTGTAATTTCTCCTGTATCTACACTTTCATTTGTATCAAGTATCAGTACTGCGTTATTCTTAAATGTGAAAGCATTTCTACCGATACCACGACCTGAAATATATTCACCTGTAGCAATCTTTCTCAATATACGCATCATAACTTTTGTGATTTCCCCTGTTTCGTTAGCATGAGCAATATCTGCACCGTAAAAATTCATCCACTCGTTAGATGCTTCAAAACCACCCGTTATTAAACTATCGAAATTTACTTTATTTACTTGTAACAAAGCATCAAAAGTAGTCATAAACAAACCTTTGCCCGAACGTCCGAAGTCTTTCATCAGCATCCACTTTTCTGCTTGAATTAGATTCATTTTTCTATACATTGTATAAGCGTGCATAAGCATTAAATTGTTTTTACTCTTATCATTTTCAGTGACTAGATCATAAAATTCTTTAGCTTTATCTGTGTCTATATCTTTAGCATTTACATCATACTTTTTGATATACAACTCGTTTGGTTGAAGTAATTTTTGACTATATTCCAATTCTCTACAATCATATATCCAATCATTACCAGCGATTGTATAAGGCAGTATATTATATCTGTGCTTAACGTTTAATCGCTCTCGATAGATTTCAAGCATGACTTCTAAAAAATCATTAATCTGATGCTTATTATCTATTGGATAATTTAAAGCAAAGTTTGTTTCATCTATTACTTCATAAGTGTTATCTTTTACGATAATGAAACAATCAAGTTCATCTGAATAAATTACTAAATCCGAAATGAGATCAGCTATAAATCTTGCATAGTTGTTAAATGTATCAGACTTAAATGTAGACTTCTTTTCTTCTTCGCCATTATCATTTTCTGTAGTTTTTGTATAGATCGTCCCATAGATTATGCCCAATGACTTGGCTTTTATGGTATAATCTAAAGTAAGATTATTAATGTAATCGCCTATATCACTTTTTTCACGATGATATAAGTTACCTTTATTATTAAAAACTTGTTTTTCATTAAAGATAGAAGCGAAGTTAATTCGCTTGCTAATCTCTTTGATACGTGACAAGTTTATAGTATTCACATAATCTAATTGTGAGTGAAATTCCAAATGTTTATTATAAAGAGTTGTTTCATCCATTTAATCAAACCTTTCTTTGTGTTAGAATAAATTTATGTTAATTTTTTTAATCGTTTGTTACCTTCTGACGACTGCCATCGTTGGAAGGCTTTTTTAATTCCATGATATTCACGTACAAATAAGCTAGCATAACTGTTATGAGTGCTGAAAAATAGCAAGCGTTTATAGCACTTACACCGATAAATAATAGTATGATTCCATTACATAACGTTAAATAGATTAGTGCGATCCCCCTCATTTAAATCACCTTCTTAACATCTTCTTCTGGGTCTAATCCGAACGATAAAGCTAATTTAGTTATTGCCCATTCTAGTAAAAATACAGTTGAATCTAATGTATCTGTTTCTGCATTGGATAAGGTCTGTAGTACATAAGTCACGTTATAATCTTCGCTTGATGTAAGTTGATAATGCTCAATAAGTTCGTAAGAAAAACCTGTCAGATATGTTACTAGGTTATCTAAAAACTGCTTTCTTCCTAACGTTTTGCCTGTAACTTGTTGTGTTATAACTTCGATGTTTTCTACTTTGATAACTCGATAGATATCTTGTAATTTTTCTTGAATGACCTTCTGTTTCTCATTGACCATATTATTCAGCCTCCGTTAATTGCTTTTTTTGTATTTGACCTTCCCAAGCCTCAAGTTGAATCTTGTCAGCTAATCCTGTCAAAAAATCATTTAATAAATACTCAGGACTTACACCTGCGTTTAAATTTTTAGTTACTTCGGAAGTTTTGTCGCTTAACCATCTGCATATCTCAACCTCGTATGACGACCTTCCATATAAATATGCATATTTCTCTTGATCACTCAATTCATTGAAATAATTGTCTAACATTTTTACGCCCTCCTATTTATTTTTCCTTTCAAAAATACTTATTGAATGTTCATCAAAATATTTATATGCCTTTTTTTGATGAACGTGATATCGTTGTCCACTTACAGATGGATAGTGAATAAATTCTTTTAAATCATTCTTGTATCTAGGATTAAATAGAATATTTTCCTTTAACCATTGCACACTGCAATCAAGATGATCTGCTAACTCTTTTAAACTAATAAATTTACCGTCATTGTGATTGTTCAATAATTGTTCATACTCCACTTTTGTAATCAAAATAAAATCAGATGGAATATTAATTGTTGCGTTTAGTTGTTGTTGCATATCGTTTCCTCCTTATCTTTAAATGTAAATAATCCCTCTACACTTACATCGAACACTTTAGATATCTTAGTTGCCAGCATCGCACTCGGCGTTCTTTTACCATTTATGATCTGACTCATGTAAGATATTGAAATACCAACTTCATCAGCTAATGTTGAAAGGTTATATCCTTTTATAAACATTAACTCTTTTAAATATCTACTTTTGATAACCACAGTCATTGATAAGCCCTCCTTTTACTATAAGTTGTTAATTAATTACTATCATATTAGTAATTAACTATAGTTTACTTTTTTATAAATGTATTGTCAATACTTTTTACTACATGATAGTATTATAATAATAGTTAATTGGTAATTATCTTTTGTTTTACAAAGTTTCACTAAAAATAATTGTATATTTTACAAACATATGATAAATTTTACTTGATTACTATTGGAGGAATGAACATGATTAAATTCAATCTCAAAAAGATAATGAAAGATAAAAAAGTTACTCTTAAAGAGTTGTCTAGCAAAACAGGGTTATCTATAAATACTTTAAGTTTATTATCGACTGGTAAAAGTAAAGGTATTCAATTCGAAACATTAGAAAAAATAGTAAGTACATTAAATTGTAAAATAGAAGAATTATTAATTTTAGATGATGGTTATAATACTCTAGAAATATTAGATGTTGAACTGATTCCAAAAGATGATTATTTTGTAATGGTTAACAATGATGAAAATATGTATCTAAAATGCACTTATCTAAATGAAGATCGTGAAATTAAAAAATTACTATTAACTTTTAATAAAAATACAAAAATAAAAGGTGTTATCGTTAATATATCAGGTGAATTTCCCATAGAAATATTAACCAGTGGTAAACATGTAAGGCACATTGTTAAAAATAGAACTAAAGAAACTACACTTAATTTATTCATTCCATTTATGGGTTTAATTTTCAAAAAAGCATACGAAAATGGTATTTATGATTTTTCCACGTTCCCTCTTGGTGTAAATTTTATGCCTTATGCAGATACAATGGTGTCATCTACAACATGGTATTCAAAGCATTTCTATTCTGACAGTTTTAAAAAGGCTGGTGAATTAGATAAATATGTAAAGATAGAAGAATACAAACTATTCATTTCTTATGAAATGTATGAATATGAATTAAAGATAGAAAATGAAGGTGATTAAATGGCATCTTATGAAAAACGTGGTAAAACATGGCGTTATGTATTTTATGCTACGATTGACGGTAAAAAAGAGAAGATACAAAAAGGTGGCTTTCGTACTAAACAAGAAGCACATGCTGAAGCTGTTGAGTTAGAATCTTATTACAGAAAAGGTATTGTGTTAAATAATAAGGTTGAATTTGCAGATTATTTCAAATCCTGGTATGAAACAAATAAGAAGGATAAAGTCACAAAGAAAACTTATGATCGTTATGTTATAGCACACAGATATATTAAAGAATATTTTAACCACACATTACTAACAGAACTGAATAGAATGGACTATCAGAAATTTATAAATGAATATGCTGGTAATCACTCGACTGATAGTACTCGTAAATTAAATAGTTATATTCGCAATTGTTTAGACGATGCTATACATGATGGTCTAATACACAAAAACGCCACATATAAAGCCAATACAAAAGGCTCTGTGGCGTCTAAAGATGAAAAGGATAAATACATTAGTCATAGCGAATTTAAACGTTTAAAAAGCTATTTAGAAACAAAAGAAAGCATGTCCTCACTTCTATTACTTGTGGCTATGGTTACTGGTGCTAGATTTTCTGAAATTCAAAAAATGAAACGTGAAGATTTTAATTTACCTAATAATCAAGTTCATATACCTGGTACAAAAACAGATACATCAGATAGAATAATTTCAATGGATCTAAAAACTTTGAAACGTGTAAGAAACTTTATCAATAATCGCCCACAAGATATTAATGGATATGTATTTTCTGAACATGGGACACTGATAAGCAATAACGCAGTAAATAAAGCCCTTAAACGAGCATGTAAGCATTTAGGTATCAAAGATATTACAATACACTCATTAAGGCATAGCTTATGCTCTGTGTTGCTACATGAAGGGTGTTCTATACACTATATTTCTAAACGTCTAGGACACAAGAATATTAATGTTACTCTATCCATATACTCACATTTATTAGAGGAAACATACCAGCGTGATGATGAACAAGCTATAACATTTTTAAATAGCATATAAAAAAAGCACCTACAAATTAATGTAGATGCTTTTCTTCGTGTTTGGGGATAATTTGGGGATTATAATAAAATATTCTATGATATTCAATATAACCTCAATTACTCCAAACCATTGGTATAAAGGGCTTTTCGTATTTTAATAATACTCTTTAAACCCTACTTAGCGTCCTGGGAGGGATTCGAACCCCCGACCGACGGCTTAGAAGGCCGTTGCTCTATCCAGCTGAGCTACCAGGACATTTTCAACACAAGAATAATTATATCGAATAGATACTGATTTATCAATACTTTTTAAAAAGAAAAAGGTTTATTAAATCGCTTTCGAAGTATTATTACACGTTTAGTTATTTTATTTTACTTTTATTCGGTGATAACTATGTCATTAACTTTAACTGTATTGGCTTTTTCGGCTTTACACAAAGATTTATCTTCAAATATTTCTATAACACTCGCATGTACTAGTCCATTTGCTGTTAATACATATATGTTTTCGTTCTTATGTAAGTCGTTATATTCGTTTTTATTTATACAAAACTCATCATCATTGATAACTGATGTAACGTGTGTTCTGCCCATTTCTACCCCTCCTACGTATCATAACTTATTAGTTTTTACATAAAATTAACGACATTCATAATTATAAAACAATTTTTGTTTAATTGAAAGTTTATTCTAAATTTTTAATAAAATTGAGATATTCGTAAGAATATCTCAATAAATAAAATCTATTTGCCATTTTTGTTTTGCAAAATATATATTTAAAGTGCTAATGATAATTTTTCTATTTCTTCATTATTTCTATTTAAATATGTTAAAGTTGCATTATTTAATGCTTCGTCGAATTCGATGATGGCATATGTTTCTTCCCACTGTCCTCTTGTTTGAGAGATGCTTCCTGGATTGATACAATAAACGCCATCTATTGACTCACATAAAGCTATATGACTATGTCCATAAAATGCAAATTTAGCATGGTTATTTTTAGCATGGGCACTTAATACTTCTCTAGATGCTTTAATATCATATCTATGACCATGTGTATAGAAATAACCAATACCTTCTATTTCACCTTGTTCTTCTATTGGAAATTGTGGATCGAAATCACAATTTCCTTTAACTCTTTGATACAAACTTAGTTCTGTATCGTTATAGTCAAATTCAGAATCACCTAAATGTAAAAATAAATCTGCGTCTTTATTTTTTTCGTATATTTCATGAAGTATGCCTTGTTCGCCATGATTATCGCTAACAATTACCCATTTCATTGGAATCGCTCCCCTATATCTTCATTCATTAATTTAATTGCATTACCACGGTGACTGATTGCACTTTTTTCTGCAGCAGTTAATTCTGCCATCGTTCTGTCTTGTGATGGTACGAAGAAAATTGGGTCATAGCCAAATCCATTTTCCCCTCGTGGTTCGTCTATAATTTCACCAGGTGCTTTACCTACATATGTAACAGTTTCTTTACCAGGCTCACTTACAGCAATGGCACAAACAAATTCTGCTGCTCTATCTTCTATACCCTTTAAGTTTGTTAATAATTTTTCTATATTATCTTGATCATTTTTTTGTGCGCCTGCATATCTTGCTGAATAAATACCTGGTTCACCATTTAAAGCTTTTACAGATAATCCGCTATCATCAGCAATAACGATTTTATTTAATTGTTTTGAAGCCGCTTCTGCTTTCAAAATTGCATTCTCTTCAAATGTTGTACCCGTTTCTTCTACATCAAAATCAGGTGCAATTTCAGAAATACCTATAACATTTGCTTTTGGAAAAATGGTTTTAAAGTCATTTATCTTTCCTTGGTTATTTGATGCAATAATAATATCTTTCATATTTATCTCTCCTTACAATGTTATTCGTTCAACATGAGCATCTTCTATATGTAGCCACTCTTTTATCGTTCTCGTAATATGTTCAACATCACCGTTTGCAAAAAATTGATGTTTCGGATTTGGTGTATAATAAGAATGCTCATTACTAAAAGTCAATAATGCACTTACTTCTCTTGCTGTTTCTAAACCTGAAGATATAATTGTCTTGCCATCATCAAAATACTGATGAATCGCATCATATAGTAGTGGATAATGTGTACATCCTAAAATTACTGTATCTGAGTCATCATATCGCCACTGTTTAAGCGTTTGATGGATAACAATACTCGTAATCGTCGGATCTTTATATCTCATTTGTTCAACTAAAGGAACGAATCCTGGACAAGCGACGCCTTTAACTTCTACTTGAGGATTAATAGATTTGATACTTCGTCTATATGCTTCAGATTTAATTGTCCCTTCAGTACCAAGAACAAGTACACGATTATTTTTAGTTGTCATAATTGCTGTTCTTGAACCTGGATCAATAACTCCAATCACGGGTATTGATAACATTTCTTGTAAAGGTTTCAAAGCAACCGCAGTAGCTGTGTTACATGCGATGACTAGCATTTTAATATCTTTTTCAACTAAAAAGTTAGCTAATTGAATGGTAAATGATTTAACTTCTTCTCTTGTTCTCGGGCCATAAGGACACCTTCCTATATCACCTAAATAAAATATCGTCTCATTTGGCAATTGTCGCATGATTTCTTTAGCAACTGTTAAACCACCAATTCCTGAGTCGATTACGCCAATTGGTTTATTCATTCATCTTCACTTCGCATTCTTTTCAACATAATTTCTAACGCTTCATTAAACTTTATTTTATCTTCATCTTCCATAATAGATAGAAGATCTTCAGTATAAATTTGTCTCGCCTGAACAACTTCGTCAATAAGTGCCGTGCCTTTTTCTAATAACTTGACGTGGAATACTCTTTTATCTTTCTCAGATTGAATTCTTTGAACGAGTTCTTTTTTCTCAAGTTTATCTACTATATCTGTTGTTGTAGAATATGCTAAAAATAAACGTTTAGATAACTCACCAATTGTAATTTGATCATGCTCATTGAGCCATTGTAAAGCAATAAATTGAGGCGGTGTTATATCATAAACCTTTAACTGCCCTCTTGATTTTAATTTCGTTCTTTCTACTATATGTCTTAACGAATATTCAATCTGTTTTGTAATTTCTTCCATAGTTGTTTGTACCTCTTTTCTCATCAAACTTATATTAATAATAATAACACATACGCTTATTTGCAGTTAATGAATTGGTCTTTATGTTATATAAATAAACAAATAAGAGGCCAAGACATAATATTATGTCCCAGCCTCTCATATCTTTATTAGTTTACTTCGTGATCTGAACCGAAGAATGATTTAAACATTTGGAAAGTAGCTTCTCTATTCATTGCTGCGATTGATGTTGTTAAAGGAATACCTTTTGGACAAGCATTTACACAGTTTTGAGAACTACCACACTCTTGTATACCACCATCAGACATAAGTGCTTTAATACGTTCATCTTTAGTCATGCTTCCAGTTGGATGCAAGTTGAATAAACGAACTTGAGATATTGCTTGAGCACCCATGAAATTATTATTCACGTTTACGTTCGGACAAACTTCTAAACATACACCACATGTCATACATTTAGAAAGTTCATATGCTGTTTGACGTTTTTTCTCAGGCATACGAGGTCCTGGTCCTAAGTCATAAGTACCATCAATTGGTACCCATGCTTTAACTTTTTTCAAGTTATCGAACATACGAGAACGGTCAACTTGTAAATCACGAATAACTGGGAATGTCTTCATTGGTTCAAGTTTAATTGGTTGTTCCAATTGATCAATAATAGCTGAACATGATTGACGAGCTTTACCGTTAATAACCATAGAACATGCACCACAAACTTCTTCAAGACAGTTCATATCCCAAGTTACTGGTGTCGTCTTTTCACCATTTGACTTAATCGGATTTCTTTGAATTTCCATTAAAGCTGCAATAACGTTCATATTTGGTCTATAAGGAATCTCAAATTTTTCTTCATAAGGTTGAGATTTATCATTTTCTTGACGTTTGATAATGATTGAAATCGTTTTGTTTTCTTGGTTTTGACCTTGTGCATTGTTTTCAACTGTTTGAGTGTCTGCCATAATTATTTACCTCCTTCAGATTTCTTAGAGTAATCACGTTTACGAGGTTTAATGTGACTAATATCCACTTCTTCATATGAAAATTCTGGTGCTTCTTTAGGTCCTCTAAATTGAGCAATCGTTGTTTTTAACCACTCTTCATCATTACGGTCTGGGAATTCAGGTTTGTAATGTGCACCACGTGATTCGTTACGATTATATGCACCAATCGTAATAACTCTTGCTAACACTAACATATTCCATAATTGACGCGTAAAGAATACAGCTTGGTTACTCCAAGTAGATGTATCTTCCATATCAATATTTTGATATCTTTCCATCAACTCAACAATTTTCTTATCTGTTTCAAGAAGTTTATCATTATGACGAACAACTGTAACATTGGCTGTCATAATTTCTCCTAATTCTTTGTGTAACTTATAAGCATTTTCTGTACCTTTAAGTTGTAATAAATGATCGAATTTTTCTTGTTCTTCATTTATACGTTTTTGGAAAATTTCTTCATCTAATTCTGTATATGATTTTTCAATATTATTAGCATATTTAACCGCATTTGGTCCTGCAACCATACCACCATAAATAGCAGATAATAATGAGTTTGCACCTAATCTATTACCACCATGTTGTGAGTAGTCACATTCACCAGCAGCGAATAAACCTTTAATATTTGTCATTTGATCAAAGTCTACCCAGATACCGCCCATTGAATAATGAACTGCTGGGAAAATTTTCATTGGGACTTTACGAGGGTCGTCACCAGTGAATTTTTCATATATTTCTATTATACCACCAAGCTTAACATCTAACTCATGTGCATCTTTGTGTGATAAATCAAGGTATACCATGTTTTCACCGTTAATACCAAGTTTTTGGTTCACACAAACATCGAATATTTCACGAGTCGCAATATCACGAGGTACTAAGTTACCGTAATCAGGATATTTTTCTTCTAAGAAATACCAAGGTTTACCGTCTTTATACGTCCAAATACGTCCACCTTCACCACGAGCTGATTCACTCATTAATCTTAATTTATCATCACCAGGAATTGCAGTTGGATGAATTTGAATAAACTCACCATTTGCATATTTAGCACCTTGTTGATAAACAACAGAAGCTGCTGAACCTGTATTAATCATTGAGTTAGTAGATTTACCAAATATGATACCTGGTCCACCAGTTGCCATAATTACAGCATCTGATCCAAATGATTCGATTTTAGAGTCTGTTAAGTTTTGAGCGATGATACCACGTGCAGCATCTTCCTCATCTTTAACAATACCTAAAAATTCCCAACCTTCATATTTTGTAACTAAACCTTTAACTTCATAACTTCTAACTTGTTCGTCTAATGCATATAGTAATTGTTGTCCAGTTGTTGCACCTGCATATGCAGTTCTATGATGCAAAGTACCACCAAATCGACGGAAATCTAAAAGACCTTCTGGTGTACGGTTAAACATAACACCCATTCTGTCTAATAAATGTATGATACTTGGTGCTGCTGCAGTCATATTTTTTACAGGTGTTTGGTTAGCGAGGAAATCTCCACCATACACTGTGTCATCAAAGTGAATGTCAACAGAGTCACCTTCACCTTTAGTATTGACAGCTCCGTTAATACCTCCTTGAGCACAAACAGAGTGTGAACGTTTAACAGGTACTAATGAGAATAAATCAACATGCGCACCTTGTTCAGCAGCTTTAATAGTTGCCATAAGTCCTGCTAAACCACCACCGACAACAATGATTTTGTTGTTTGCCATAAAAATTGTCACTCCCCTAAAAAGTATAAATCCTATACGAATGCAAAAATAGCTCTTAAGCCAATAATACTAATTACGATAAATACAAATAAAGTTACATAAGTCATAAAACGTTGTGATTTTGGTGATTGTGTAATTCCCCAAGTAATGAAGAATGACCATAAACCATTTGAGAAATGGAATATAACACTTAATACACCAATAACATATAGCGTTACAGAAATTGGATTAGATAAAATATCTGAAACCATATCAAAGTCAACGTGATGTCCTAATGCAGCTTGAATACGTGTTTGGTAAACATGAACAGCTATGAAAATAAATGATATGATACCAGTTAAACGTTGTAATAAGAACATCCAGTTTCTAAATAGTGAATGCCTTCCTACGTTTTCTTTAGCTGTAAACGCTATGTATAATCCATAAATAGCGTGGAATAGTATAGGAATATAAATAACTACAACTTCTAATACAATTTTAAATGGTAAATTCCACATAAAATCTGATGCTTTATTAAAAGCTTCTGGACTTATCGTTGCAAAATGGTTAATAACCAAATGCTGAATTAAGAATATTCCTATAGGAATTACACCTAATAATGAATGAATACGACGTAAAATAAACTGTTTTTCGCTTGACGCCAAAAGAAGTCCCCCCTAACTTTAATCTATGGCTCTATCGTTATATTAAGAATATAATAATCTGAAAACGATTACATACATCCCAAAAAAAATTCGATGAGCATTTACATGTATATTGTAACATCATTAAGTATGAATTTGGGCATGAGAATTATTCTCATACCCAAATATATAGATTTTTTGTTGTAATTTTACCATTTATTTACTAAGCTTATCTACTAAGTTTTGAGCAACCTTTTTCGGAACACCAATTTTAACAAAATCCTCTAAATTCGATTCTCTCATTTTTTTAATAGAGCCAAAATGTTTTAATAATGTTTGTTTACGTTTTGGTCCAATACCTTCTATTTCATCTAAAGCTGACTTAAGTGATGTTTTTTGTCGTGTTGATCTATGGAAACTAATTGCAAATCGGTGCACTTCATCTTGAATGCGTTGAAGTAAATAAAATTCTTGAGAATTTTTCTTTAGTGGTATAATTTCTGCTTGTGATCCGTACAATAATTCTGAAGTTTGGTGTTTGTCATTTTTACTTAGACCTGCAATTGGTATATCAAGTCCTAGTTCATTTTCTAATACATCTCTCACTGAAGACATATGTCCTTTACCACCATCGACAATAATCAAATCAGGAATTGGTAGTCCTTCTTTTAATACTCTTGTGTATCTTCTTCGAACCGCTTCTTGCATCGACTTATAATCATCTGGACCTTTTACAGATTTAATTTTATATTTGCGATAGTCCTTTTTACTTGGCTTACCATCCACAAAAGCTATCATAACAGACACTGGATCTACACCTTGAATATTAGAATTATCAAATGCTTCAATTCTAATCGGTGTTTGAATACCCATAGCCTCTCCTAAGTTCTCAATAGCTTTGATCGTTCTAGATTCATCTTTCGCAATTAATTCAAATTTATTTTTAAGTGAAATACTCGCATTTTTTATCGCAAGATCCACCATTTCTTTTTTCTGACCTCTTTTAGGCTGAACCACTTTTGAATCAACGACTGACTCAACTGTTTTAATGTCTAAATTTTTCGGAATATGAATTTCCTTAGGCGTTAAATGTTGATTTAAAGAATAGAATTGTCCAATAAATGTATAGAATTCTTCTTCAGCAGTTTGAATAATAGGTATCATAGATGCTTGTCTTTCAATTAATTTACCTTGTCTAATAAAGAATACTTGAATACACATCCACCCTTTATCAACAGAATAACCAAATATATCCCTCATTGTCATGTCTGCTGACATCATATTCTGTTTATAATTTAACATTTCAATATGTTGTATTAAGTCACGGTATTCTTTCGCTTCTTCAAACTTCAAAGCTTCACTCGCTTGATTCATCTTCTCGTTTAAGTCATTGACGATTGTTTTGTCATCACCATTTAGAAAATCAGTAATTTCTTTAACCATCGTTTGATACTCGCTTTGTTCGACTGGATAAACGCAAGGTCCTAAACATTGGCCAATATGATAATAAAGGCATACTTTATTTGGCATTGTGACACATTTTCTTAACGGATAAATTCTATCTAGTAATTTTTTCGTTTCATGTGCGGCATAAGCATTAGGATATGGTCCGAAGTATTTACCCGAATCTTTTTTTACAGTTCTCGTCACGATGAGTCTAGGATGTTTTTCTTTTGTAATTTTTATAAATGGATAACTTTTGTCATCTTTTAATAATATATTATAACGTGGTTGATGTTTTTTAATTAAGTTAAGTTCAAGTAATAAAGATTCTATTTCACTTGAAGTCACGATAAATTCAAAATCTCTAATCTCCCC
Source organism: Mammaliicoccus sp. N-M50 (assembly GCF_022386995.1). Classification (NCBI taxonomy): domain Bacteria; kingdom Bacillati; phylum Bacillota; class Bacilli; order Caryophanales; family Staphylococcaceae; genus Mammaliicoccus; species Mammaliicoccus sp. N-M50. Next base: position 430,686 of record NZ_JAJNJA010000001.1, read on the forward strand.
TACGAGTCGAGTTGTCTTTTCATCATGTGCACCTGTGAAATAGCTGCGAACTCTGTTTCTTAATCGTTTAGCTTTTCCAACATATATGACTGTTTGTTGTCTATCTTTCATGATGTAACATCCAGGTTCTGTTGGTAAAACTTCAAGTTTTTGCTTAATTTTCTTTTGGTAGTCTTCCACCTTTATCACCTACCTTTTTAAATTCATTATATCAATAAAATTTGCATTGACCAAAACATACGTTCTATATAAATATCTATCATCACACAAAAACTGCCTACAAAGTCATATGCTTTGTAGACAGTTTGGATTAATCATAGGTTATAACGATTAATAATGTTTAGATAATACTTGTTCTAGTTGTTCTTTAGGTTGGAAACCTACTACTTTATCTACAGCTTCGCCATCTTTAAATACGATTAAAGTTGGGATACTCATAACTTCGTATTTAGCTGCTGTTGCTTGGTTTTCATCTACGTCTAATTTAACGATGTTAGCTTTACCTTCAACGTCTTTAGCTAAATCTTCTAATACTGGCGCGATCATTTTACAAGGTCCACACCATGGTGCCCAGAAGTCCACTAAACTAACGCCTTCTTTGATTTGTTCATCGAAATTTGCATCTGTTGCTTTTAATAATGCCATTGGAAAAATCCTCCTTGTTAACTTATGATAATGAGAGTATAGCACGCTTTATTTTGCAATGCATGTTGTTTGCTCAAAGTGTATTGTACTTGATATGAACTATATTAGCAATCACTTAAATTCAGGTTTTCTTTTGTTTATAAATGCATCAATACCTTCTTTTGCATTGTCGCTTTCAATAATATCAACGAAATGTCTTTCTTCAATTTGATCACTTTCTAATGATAAATCTAAATTAGACATTTGCTTGATGACTTTAATAGAGTCTAAAGATTTAGAAGCGATTGTAGTAGCTAATTTTTCAGTAGCTTGTTCTAATGCTTCTTTATCTTCAACTATTACATTAAATAAATGTTTCACTTCTTCTAAATTGATATTCTCACCAGTTAACGCAGCTTGTAATGCTTTATGTTGACCTACCATAGCAGATAATCGTCTGACACCACCAAAGCCTGGGAATATACCTAAGTTAATTTCAGGTAATCCTACTTTTGTATCTTTCGTGATTAATCTCATATCACATGCTAAAGCAAGTTCAAAGCCACCGCCTAAACAAACACCATGAATTGAACTGATAACTGGCTTATGACATGTCTTAATCAATCTAAATAATTTAGCACTTGTAGAAGCTAAATCTAATCTTTCATGTTTAGTTAGTTCTGGGAATGATTTAATATCTGCACCCGCAGAGAAACATTTTTCATTACCTTTTATAACGATGACTTTCACATCTTCATTGAATCCTTCTGTTTCAATTGCTTCAATAATGCTATTTAATACTGCCTCATTTAAAGCATTTACCGGACCATGATTTAATTGTATATAAAGAACGTGGTTTTCGACATTTGTATTTATCAAGAAAATTCCTCCTTATAAAAATATTAAGTATGCAATACCTGCTATAAATGTTAAAGCAGAAATAACGAGTAATACTTTAGCTAGTTTATACATATCAAAATTATCCAATATGTTTCCTCCTTATTTCAATGTTACAACAGTAACACCAAATCCACCTTCTGAAGGCATACCTGTACGATATGATTCTACAGAACGATGTTTTTTAAGATGGTCAGCTACACCTTTTTGTAATGCACCTGTACCTTTACCATGAATAATATTCACTGTACCGTAATTAGAAAGTACTGCTTGATCGATATATTGGTCTAATTCTAACATAGCATCTTCATATCGGTAACCACGTAAATCTAAATCCATTTTTATAGTAGATCGATTCGTTCTAGGAACAACTTTACTTGGTTGTTGTTTCTTTTTATCTAGTTTTTCTAAATCTTTTACTTCTATTTTCATTTTGAGTATACCCATCTGAACAACAACTTCTTCATCGCTGATCACATCGATAACTTCACCTTTTTGACCGTATGATAATACTTTAACGTCATCACCTTTTTCAATCTTATCGTGACGTTCTTTCTTAACATTTTGTTTCAGAGATTGCGATGTATATTGATTATCAAGTCGTTTCTTTCGCTCAATGAGTTCATGCTCTTTTACATTTGCAGCTGAATTATCTCGCATATCTCTTAGTTCTTGAAGGATTGTTTCCGCTTCTTCAGTCTTCTGTTTAACTTCTTGATTCGCTTTATTTCTCGCTTCATCCATCAGTTGTGTTTTGAAGTTTTCAAAGCGTTGTAATTCTTGCGTTAATGATTGATGCAAGTCTATAGATTCTTGTTTTAATTTTTCAACTTCAATACGATCATTTTCGACAGATTTAGCATTTTTCTCAAGTGATTCTATCATGACATTGATTTCTTTTTCATCTTGACCAATCAGTGATTTTGCATGATTGATGAGTTCATTTTTTAGCCCTAATTTTTTAGAGATTTCAAATGCGTTTGAGCGTCCTGGTATACCCATTAATAATTTATAAGTTGGTCTTAATGTTTCAACGTCAAATTCAACACTTGCATTCATCACTTTCTCTCGATTATAGCTATATGCTTTAAGTTCAGGATAATGTGTTGTTGCCATGATTAAAGCATCTCTTTCAATCGTATAATCTAAAATACTCATTGCTAATGCTGCACCTTCACTCGGATCAGTTCCTGCTCCTAATTCATCAAATAAAATTAATGAGTCTTTATCCGCTTGATCAATAATGTTGACGATATTTTTCATATGTGATGAAAAAGTCGATAACGATTGTTCAATAGATTGTTCGTCACCAATGTCACAAAATACTTTCTTAAATATTGTTATAATTGCGCCATCTAATGTCGGAATTAACAAACCAGATTGTGCCATTAACGTGATTAAACCAACTGTTTTTAAGGTAACGGTCTTACCACCAGTATTAGGACCTGTAATAATAACAGCATTAATGTCTTCTTTAAATTCAATCGTATTGCTAACAACTTCTGATTGATTAATTAATGGATGTCTTGCTTTAGGTAAATATATTGCTCTATCTTCAGATATGATTGGTTTAGTAGCTTTAATAGTTGCACCGAATTTAGCTTTTGCTGTCACAAAGTCTAAATGCCCCATAACTTCTGTACTTGAAAGTAATTCATAGCCTACTTCGCTTACTTGTTCTGTCAGTATATATAACAATCTATCTTTTTCTTCTTTTTCTTTAGCTTTAACTTGAGCAATTTGATTATGCATTTCAACAATTGCACTTGGTTCAATATATAATGTTTGGCCAGATGCAGATTGATCATGCACGATACCATTAAAATCTTGACGATATTCTGCTTTAACCGGAAGTACATGTCTATCATTTCTAACCGTTACAATAGAGTCCGATAATTTCTTCTGATTAGCTGAAGATCTAACCATTTGTTCTAATCTTGATTTAATACGATCGTTCGTTTTTTTAATTTGATGTCTCAATTCAGCTAATTTCGGACTTGCCGTATCAAACAAATCGTGTTCATCACACTGTTCACTTATTTGATTCAGTAAGTCACTTAATACTGGCAATTGCGCTACATAACCATCGATATTTGGATAAAGGATTGCTTCATCTTCATCAACGATACTAGCGTAAAATGTTTTGAATCTATTTTGAACTTGAATATTACGTTTAATTTGGTTTAATTCTTCAACGTATAACAAACTGCCAATTTCTGCACGTCTTACATAGGATTTAATATCTTTTAGCCCTGAATACCCAGGTACTCTATGTTTATTATAAATTTGAGTCATTTCGTCTGTTTCATTTATGCTTTGCTGAACCGTTTCAAGTTCATCACTTGGTTTAAGTTCGTTAATAATACGTTCAGCAATATCACTTGTCGCATGAGTAGACAATTGTTGAATAATTAAGGGATATTCAAGAACTTTTAATGTTTTCTCATTCATATTATCTTCCCTCTTCTTTTAATACTTTATTTTGTTGATTGGATCCATTTTTTAAATGCCTCACGTGATTTAGCATTAATAACTTGTGATTTTTTAACCCAACCTTTTTGAGCCGTTCCAACACCATATTTCATGAAATCAAAATGATCAATATGATGGGCATCCGTATTAATTGTAATCATTAGGTCAGGATTATTTTTTAATACGTCAGCGTTTAAATCTAATCGTTGTGGATTAGCATTCAGTTCTAATACTGTATTAGTATCTCTTGCCATTTTAATAAGTTCATCAATATTAGGACGATATCCTTCTCTTCTGCCAATAATTCTACCTGTCGGATGTGCTATATGTCTGACATATTGATTTTCACATGCAGTTCTAAGTCTATTCATAATCTCTTCTTCAGATTGATTGAAACTTTGGTGGATTGCTGCAATCACATAATCTAATTCTTTCAATACGTCATCTGGATAATCTAAACTACCATCTGGTTTAATATCCATTTCTGTACCACTATAAATATCAATTTCTTTATATGATTCATTTAGTTTTTTAATTTTTTCGTTTTGTTCCAATAAACGTTCAATAGATAATCCATTTGCTACTGCTAAACTTCTAGAATGGTCTGTAATACAAATAAATTGATATTGACGTTCAATTGCCGCTTCAATCATTTCTTCAAGTTTAAATGCACCATCACTATAAGTTGTATGCATATGAATATCACCATTAATATCTTCTAACTGTATGATATCTTGAATATCTTTATCAAATTCTGTACCATCCTCACGCATTGTTGGTGGTATATATGGCACGTTAAAATGATCATAAATTTCCTTTTCACTTTGATAAGTAATGATGTTACCATTTGCTTCTTCTATACCATATTCACTTACTTTTTCATTTTTTTGTTTAGCAAGTTGTCTAATTTTTATATTATGGTCTTTAGAACCTGTAAAATGTTGCAATGTATGATAGAAAGCTTCTGGTTGAATCAGTCTAAAATCAACACCAATAACATTATCTTCAATTTGTAAATCTAAAGAAACTTTCGTTTGGCCAACAGCAATTTGTTCTTTAATATCTGGAAACTCAAGTAGTGCTTGTTGTACTTTTGTAGGTTCTTCAGTCGAAATAATATAATCTAAGTCTTTGCTCATTTCTTTCATTCTTCTGAAACTACCTGCAACTTGATATTGAATAATACCTTCAATATTATCTAAAAATTGATTAATCACTTCATGTGCTTTAATCATAGTATTGATTGGATATTTTTCAGGTCGTTGCCCTAACACTTTCGCTTCTTCAAGAAGTTTTTGTTCTGTCTTTTTCGCAAAACCTGGTAATTCAGACACTTGATTATTTTCACACGCTTTGATTAAATCTTCTTTATTTTTTATATCTAATTCTTTATATAATTTCGCAATTTTTTTACTACCTAATCCAGGTATTTTTAATAATGGAATAAGTCCTTCTGGAATTTCTTGTTTTAACTCATCTAAATAACTTTGTGTCCCATTATCTATATATTCATTTATGACATCGCCTACACCTTTACCAATGCCTTTTAATGATGTCACATCTTCAATTTCGTTTAACGTTCTTTCATCTGTTTCCAATGATTGACTTGCTTTTCTATATGCTGATACTTTAAATGGATTCTCACCTTTAATTTCCATGTATATTGCAATTGTTTCTAACATTTTTACGATATCTTTTTTTGTTAACATGTCTATTCCTCCGTAAAAAAAGTCATAGGTTCTCCCATGACTTTTTTCAATATGAATTCATTTAATTTGAAAGCCATTTTACTAATTGATCAGATAAGAATGGTGTCTTTGTTAATACTGCATTTCCAATAGAAGACTGTTGTAATGCATCTATAAAAGGTGCTACGGGGATTACCGCAACTGCTGCTAGTATGATAATTACAACTAAATATGCTTCTATAAATCCAAGTACGATACCATAATACCTTGCATATTTACCGCCAAATTCCATTTGATGATAAAAATCAAATACTGTTGCTACAATTTGTAAAATTATTTTAGTAAAAACAAATAAAATGAGAATCGCCATAATATTATAAAATGCATTCTCATTATTAATACTGTTAAATATTGCATTCTTACCTTCTGTAGACGCACTCGGATAAGGTAATATTAAATGCAATTGCTTGCTAAATGGTGCGTAACAAATGCTGGCAATCACCAATGAACTAATCGTGCCGATAGAATGTAATGATTGTAATACTAAACTACGTCTATATCCAATGATGACACCTATAATTAAACATAAAAATATAAGTAATGTTATCATTCTAAATGTCCTTTATTTTTTAATTGTTTGATTTCTTCTCTTAACTTTTCATTTTCTTCTTCTAATTTAACATATTCATGCATAACATTAACAGCTGTAAGAACAGATTTACGCGTTGTATCCAAGCCTGCATTTAATTGCCCGAGCGCTTGCAACTTTTCATCCACTCTACCAGCTACATATCGAATATGTGATGGATCGTCTTCACCAATAATTGTATAATGTTGATCATTTATAACCACTGTCACTCTATTTTTATTTTCACTCATTATACTACCCCTGTTCAAATTATAAATGGATTTCTATATATGTAATCATACTATATTATACATGACATAAGTTCATTTGTGTATGAATATCCACCAACTTGATTTGAGAAAATTCGTTTATATCATAAATTTATGCTACTCTATTTATAGAAAAAATTAAAAAGGCAGGACTTAAAAGTGGCAAACATCGTAAAAACAATTGACTCCAATACAATCAATCAACTTATAAAACAATATAATATGGAAACAAAGAACTTACCAACTGGCACTTTAGCCCGCAAGAAAATAAAAAGTACACAAGTCCAAATATACCGTTCAAAAAAAATAATGTTTCAAGGTAAAGATGCAGAACAAGTAGCAAGTGAAGTACTTAATCAAAACATAACGTCATCACCATCTAAAGCAACGCCAGCTACAAAAAAATATGAATTTGATATACATAATACAATTGGTAGTGATGAAGCAGGAAGTGGCGATTATTTTGGCCCACTTACAGTATGTGCAGCATACGTATCTAAACAAAACGCTAAAATATTAAAAGAAATTGGTGTAATGGACTCCAAGTCTTTAACTGATCCTAAAATTGTAGAACTAGCTGAACAAATTATACAAATATGCCCTCATTCTCTAATTGTACTTGATAATCCCAACTACAATACAAAGCAAGCAGAAGGTTGGAGTCAAGTTAAAATGAAAGCAGTCCTTCACAATCAAGCGATTAAAAATGTCATCTCACGAATCGACGAACAAGAATTAGAACAAATTGTGATTGACCAGTTTGTGCAAGCAAGCACTTATGAACGATACATCATTGGTCAAATGCCACGAAAAGACATTACACACTTTGAAACAAAAGGTGAATCAAAATCTATCGCAATTGCTGCAGCAAGTATTATCGCAAGATATGCTTTTGTTAAACACATGGATCAATTAGCAAAATCTTTAAATGTCATTATTCCTAAAGGCGCAAGTAATAAAGTAGATCTAGAAGCAGCAAAAATCGTCCAAAAATATGACATGCAACAGTTAGATAACATTACGAAAACACATTTTAAAAATAGAGATAAAGTATTAGACCTTATTAATCGAAAAAGGAGAAATTAATATGTTACTTATCACTTTCAGTTGGCAAGTCATACTTGCCCTAATCATTATTTGCTATTTAATTTGGTTTATCGGTAAACAACTGACCAATTCAACAAACAAACGAAAAAAATAATATAAAAACACAGCAAGCTGATATGAACCTTCAGATTGCTGTGTTTTTTATTTATATATCTTATGCTCTTAATGTCGCACCATTTTGTTCTAATGCTGTTAAGATCTGCTCGTGAATTGCTGAAACTTTATCTTCTGTCAATGTTTCATTAACGTCTAAATAATCTAAGCGAATTGCGACCGATTTCTTGCCTGGTTCCATATGTTCGCCTTCGTATACGTCAAATACTTCTGCGTTATTTAATATATCTGCACCATTTTCATTAATTGTATGAATAAGTGTAGCTGCCGTAACTTCTGTGTTAACAACAAGTGCAATATCTCTTGAAACTCCTGGGAATTTTGGAATAGCTTCGTATTCAATTTTGCCAACAGGTTGTCCTAAGATTTTTGTGAAGTTTAACTCAAACACATAAGTGCGGTCTAAGTCATTTTCTTTTTCAACTTTCGGATGTAATTCTGCTATTAAACCAACAACTTCATCATTTAATTTAACGTACGCTGTTCTACCTGGATGTAATAAGTCTAATGTCGTCGCTTCATAAGTGAACGTTAAGTTTAATTGTTCTGCAATACGTTCTACTATACCTTTCACTAAGAAGAAATCAACAGGTTCATCTTTTTGTTGCCATTTATTACCTGTATATTGTCCGGTTAATATACCACTTAAAAATTCAACTTCTGTTGGTAATTGATCTTTTCCGTTACTATAGAACACTTTACCAAGTTCATATAATGCAACGTTTTTATTCTTACGTGCAACATTATAACGTGTAGCATCAACTAATCTAGGTAATAAACTTTGACGTAATACAGCTTGATCTTCACTCATAGGCATCATAAGTTCTACAACTTCTTGTTGTTCTAAAGTATAGTTTTGAGCAACATCTTTACGAACTAATGAATACGTAATCGCTTGATCTAAACCAGCACCTTCAAGAATTTCTTTAACTTTTCGTGTCTTCAATTGGTTATCTGTTAAGTAGCCGGCAGTTGCATTATCAAAGTTTGGTAATGTCGAAGGTAATTGATCATATCCGTAAATACGCGCAACCTCTTCGATTAAGTCTGCTTTAATCGAAATATCATTTCTTCTTGATGGCACTTCTACTTTAAAGGCATCTTCAGAGACAATCGTTTTAAATCCTAAACGATTAAATATTGTATTAATTTCATTTGTAGAAAGATCGAAACCGATTAATTGGTTAACATCTTGTGTTGTAATGTCTATCGTACGAGACAATTCTGGTAAAGTACCGTCTGATACAACTTCACTTAACACAGTTCCACCAGCAATATCTTGTAATAATTTTGCTGCTCTATCTAAAGCATCGAGTACTCTTTCACTCGCAATACCTTTTTCGAATCTGCTTGAAGCTTCACTTCTTAAGCCTAATCGTCTTGATGTTTGTCTAACATTTGTGGCATTAAATAATGCACTTTCGATTACGACATTTTGAGTGTTTTCTGTAACTTCTGAGAAATCGCCACCCATTACACCAGCGATTGCAATTGGTTCTTCACCATTTGTAATAACAAGGTCTGAAGTAAGTAGTTCTCTCTCAACATTATCTAATGTCGTGATTTTTTCATTTTCATGTGCGTAACGTGCAACAATTTGATCTGAACCAATTTTGTCTTGATCAAACATGTGTAACGGTTGACCGTACTCTAAAAGTACGTAATTCGAAACATCTACCACGTTGTTAATTGGACGGATGCCAGCTTTCATTAATCTAGACTGCATCCATGATGGAGATGGTTCAATTGTTACATTTTTAACAACTCTAGCTGCATAGAATGGAACACCTTCTTGATCTTGAACAGTCACTGATAATGATTCACTAGCTTTTTCTTCAGATTCATCTAAAGAAGTATTTGGGTATTGTATGTCATTGCCATATAATGCACTCACTTCATGCGCAGCACCAAGCATACTTAAACAGTCTGCTCTATTTGGTGTCAAATCAAAGTCTAATACATCGTCATTTAATAATAATGCTTCTAGTGCATCACTACCAGGCGTTGGTTCGTTTGAGAAGACGTAAATGCCATCTGCATATTTTTTAGGCATCACATTTGGATCAATACCTATTTCTTGTAACGAACAAATCATACCTTCTGATACTTCACCGCGTAATTTAGCTCTTTTAATTTTAACGCCACCAGGTAAACGACCACCTACTCTTACAACGATGACATATTGATCTTTATCTACATTTGGTGCACCACAAACGATTTGTACGGGTTCTTCTTCACCAACATCCACTTTACAAATATTCAGTTTATCTGCTTCTGGATGTTTCTCTTTAGAAAGCACATGTCCAACTACTAATTTTTTAATATCGTCTCCATAATGTGTAACACTATCAACTTCAATACCACTTCTTGTAATTTTTTCAGCTAAATCTTCAGTATTAGCATCTATATTTATATATTCACTTAACCACTCTTTACTTACTAACATTATGCTTCACCACCATCTTCTACAGGCTTAAATTGTTCTAAAAATCTCACGTCGTTTGTATAGAAATGTCTAATATCTTCAATTCCATATTTCAACATTGCCATTCTGTCTGGTCCTAAACCAAAAGCAAATCCAGAATATTTATTTGAATCAAAGCCAGCCATTTCTAATACATTTGGATGTACCATTCCTGAACCAAGAACTTCTATCCAACCTGTTTGTTTACAAACGTTACATCCTTTACCTTTACATTTGAAACATGACACATCTACTTCAACTGATGGTTCAGTGAATGGGAAGAAACTTGGTCTTAATCTAATTTCACGATCTTTACCAAATAATTTACGTGCTAATAATTCTAATGTTCCTTTTAAGTCACTCATCTTGATATTTTCAGCTACGACTAAACCTTCAATTTGCGTAAATTGATGACTGTGCGTCGCATCATCAGAGTCTCTACGGTAAACTTTACCTGGACAGATAATTTTAACTGGTCCAACACCATTACGTTTTTCTAAAGTTCTCGCTTGTACAGGAGATGTATGAGTACGCATTAAGATTTCTTCTGAAATATAAAAAGTATCTTGCATATCACGTGCTGGATGAGACTTTGGTAAATTAAGTGCTTCAAAGTTATAATAGTCAGACTCTACTTCATAACCTTCAACGATTTCATAACCTAAACCAATAAATAAATCTTCTAAATCTTCATTGATTTTAGTTAGTGGATGTTTCGCACCTAAACTTACTTTTCTACCAGGTAACGTTACATCGATTGTTTCATTCTCTAATTGTTGGTTTAATGCTTCCTCTTCTAAAAGTACTTGTTTAGCTTCGATTTCTTTCTCAACAGCTTTACGTACTTCGTTCACAAGTTGACCGAATTCTGGTCTTTCTTCTTTAGGTAATTCTTTCATTTCTTTCATAAGGCCTGTAATAACGCCTTTTTTACCTAAATAATTTACTTTCACGTCTTGTAATGATCTTTCTGCTTTTGCTTCATTAATTCTTACAAGCGCATCTTGTCTTAATTCAGATAACTTTTCTCGTAATGACATATATATCCTCCTATTTTGGTCGAAAAAAAGACTCCGCCTCCTCAAATATAGAGGGACGAAGTCTTCCGTGGTACCACCCAAATTTATACATAGTTATGCATACACTTATATGTTGATAACGGATCTACATTCCGACTTAAATTTCTTTAAGTAGCTAAAAAGATGAAAAAAATTAAGTTACAACATAGGATTTTTCAGTCTCGAATCCATTCCCTTGTCATGTGTAAACATTAATTTACGTCCTTTTGTAAGCTCATATTGATTATGAAATCATTATATTAAATATTATATAATTGGTCAACCTTTCAAATGATAAAGCAAGATACCACAAGATACAGCTACATTTAAACTTTCAGCTTTGCCATATAGCGGTATATGAAGATTCTTAGTCGTTTGTTCGAGTATCGCTGGATCAACACCTGCACCTTCATTACCCATAATTAATGCAAAGTTTGAATGGCTTTCGACTTCTCGATATTCAACTGCATTTTGAAGACTTGTTCCATAAGTTTCGCCATCAAATTGTTCCATAAATTCAAATATATCTTGCTCAACAACTGGTAAATGAAAGACACTACCTTGTGAAGCACGTAATACTTTATCTTGATATGGATCAGCACTTCCTTTTGAATAAATAACAGCGTCCATACCTGCAGCATCAGCGTTACGAATCAATGCACCCATATTGCCTGGATCTTGTACTCTATCTAATACAAGGACTTGTTTAAAATTACTCGTTTCATATGTAGGCATGTCGACAACCGCAAATATACCTTGAGGTGTCGTTGTGTCTGATAATGATTCTGCTACTTTAAAATTAATGACATATGCTTCCTTTGCATATTCAACAATTTTCTCATCAACTCTTGCATAATCTACTGCTAATAATGTAACGATAGTCAGTTGACTATGATAAGCTTCTTCGATTAAATGAAAACCTTCAATCAGAAATTGACCTTGTTTAACACGTTCTTTTTTCTTTTTTAATTTATTCATTTGTTTAATTTTATTATTTTGAACTGAAGTAATTTCTTCCATAGTAACGCCTCATCTTCTCATTGTGATATAAAAATATTATATACGAAAAAAGACTGCCAACAAAGTCAAAGACATTGATGACAGTCTTAAGCACCTTAGTTTAGGTGTTTAAATATTAATTATTATTTAGAAACGACTTCTTTACCTTTGTATGATCCACATGCTTTACATACACGGTGAGATAATTTCATTTCTCCACAGTTTGAACATTCTACCATACCTGGTACTGAGATTTTGAAATGCGTACGACGTTTTCTTTTAGCTGTTTTTGAAGTTCTTCTAGCTGGAACTGCCATGTCTTATTCCTCCTTAAATTTTATAAACACTTTTCCGATTATTTTTCGTCATCGAAGAATTGTTGTAATTTTTGAAGTCTTGGATCAACTTTCTTTTCAGTTTCTTGTTCTGAATCTTCGGTTGACTCAATTTGATCTTCGCCAATAACTTCCCAACCATCGCCTGCCATTGAAATATCTTCGCTACCTTCAGAGAATACTTGTAACGGTTTCTCTAAAATAACAAGTTCTTCAATGATTGGTAATAAATTAATCATGCCGCCTTCGAGTTTATGTCTCAATTCGTCATCATAATTATTATTTTCACTGAATTCATCTAGCTCAAATATTTCTACTGATGTAGTATCAAATGGTAGCTCTACTGGCTTTAAAGTACGGGCACATGGTAACGTCAATACACCATTAATGTCAAGATTGACAATTATCTCATGCATTCGCACTTGAACGTCTCCTGTTACTTTTATTGGAGATATATCGATAAGTTCATCTACCCTATCAATAAGGTATTTCATATCGATTTCTTTATCAAAAGTAAATGGTTCGTTTTGGTATTTTTTAAGTTGTGTTATTGACCACTTCATCTGGGTTCACCTCTTACAAACACAAAAATTATTGTAACCTTAACGACAATGTTTGTCAAGATTTTTTCTTAACATTCATTATCTGATACAATACTTATGATGAAGTGAAATGGGAGGAAATGCAAATGAAAAGTGTTGCTTTAATAACAGAATATAATCCATTTCATAATGGGCATGTATATCACGCAGAATCTTCTAGAAAATTAACAAAAAGTGATGTTGCTATTTCTATTATGAGTGGTTCTTTTACAATGCGTGGAGAACCAGCAATTTTAAGTAAGTTTAAGCGTGCCGAAATGGCCATTCAATATGTAGATTTAGTTATTGAATTGCCCCTTGTATATGCCATATCATCTGGTGATTTATTTGCTAAAGGCAGCGTTCAAATAGCAGAACAACTTGGATGTGACACATTATCTTTTGGAAGCGAATCTGGAAATATTGACGATATTAAACATGTCATTAAAGAAATAGAACAAGTATCTAAAAGTGAAAAATACAAACAAATGTTGAAAGAAGGAAAATCACACCCGAGAATTATTTCAGAATTAATACCTCATAATCAAATGCTTAAAGGTTCAAATAATTTACTCGCAATTGAATATGTGAAACATATCATGCAGCATAACTTAGCAATAGAACCAACAACGATTCAAAGAAAAGATAATATGTATTTAGATGCTCATTTAAACGAAACAACACACATTTCAAGTGCAACTTCTATACGTAACGCCTATTTTAGACAGGACGATACATATCAATTAAGTTTACCGATAACAAGTTCAAATATATTAAAGCACGCTCATGCAGTTAACTGGGATCACTTTTTCCCATTATTAAAATGGACAATATTAAGAGCTACCCATGAAGAATTGCAAGACATATATATGATGACTGAAGGATTAGAATATAAAGTTAAAAAAGAAATTAAAGAAAGTACGAACTTTGAAATGTTTGTACAAAAGCTCAAATCTAAGCGATATACGTGGACAAGAATACAACGCTTGTTAACCGCAATTTTGTTAAACGTTTCGAATGAACAAGTTTCTGAATATAATCCAACTGCCATACGTGTACTTGCAATGTCTAAAAAAGGACAAGCATATTTAAAATCTATTAAAGAATCATGTCCGTTACCTATCGTTACAAATGTAAATAAACAAACAGCTGCTCACTTCACTAATGAAATTAAAGCAACAGATTTATATCAATATATTTCAGGTGATTCTGATACTGATTTTAATAAACCAGTCATAATAAAAAACGCATGACATATGCATGCGTTTTTTATTATGATTCTTTATTTTTTATTTTTTCTTTCAATGCTTTATTCACATTTTCAGGAACAAATTCCGAAATATCGCCGTCAAATTGTGCAACTTCTTTCACAACACTTGAACTTATAAATGAATAATGATTATTTGTCATCATATATAATGTTTCAATGTCGTCATCTAGTTTTTTATTCATAGATGTCAATTGCATTTCATACTCAAAGTCGCTAACAGCTCTTAACCCTCTTACAATCGTGTTAGCATTTATTTCTTTGCAAAAGTCTACAAGTAACCCATGAAATGAATGCACCACTATATTTGGTACATCTTGTACCGCTTCTTTAATTAATTCAACACGCTCTTCTGTACTAAATAAGCCTTTTTTAGAACCATTTTTCAATACAGAAACATGAATCTCATCAAATATTTTTGCACTACGCTTAATAATATCAATATGTCCTAATGTTATTGGATCAAAGCTACCTGGAACAACTGCTATTCTCTTAGTCATTGTCTTCTCCTTTTGTTAGCAACATAACATGCGTCAGTCCATATTCATACTTTTTAAGAACTTTGAACGCACCCGTATCTATGTCTTCACTTTTATCAAATTCGCAAATTATTGTACCATTTACATTTAATAAGTCAAACGCTTGAATTTTTTCTAATGATTGATCTATGAGCGATTTTCTATAAGGTGGATCTAGAAATATATAATCAAACTTAATATCGCGTTTATTTAAAGCTTTTAACGCTCTAATTGCATCATTTTTATAAACTTCGTATTGAGTTTCAGGTATATGTAATGTATTTAAATTTTCTTTTATCATTTTAGTTGCTTTGAAATTACCGTCCACAAAAATCACTTTATCTAAACCTCTAGACAATCCTTCGATACCAAGTCCACCACTACCAGCAAACAAATCTAACCCGATACCTTCTAATTCTTGAAGGCCATTAAAGATATTTTCTTTCACTTTATCTGTAGTCGGTCTCGTTGATTGACCATCTATTGTTTTTATATGAAGTCTCTTGTATTTCCCACCTATTACTCTCAATGTTAATCATCACTTTCTTTATTATTAATTATTATTTATACTTATCCATATAGTATTTAAACGAAAACGAGGTTTATAAAAATGAAACAATCATTTATCGTCATCGGTCATGGCCAAACTGATTTATTTGAATTTCAAACGTTAATCGAATATAACCATGAACGTATTTCTGACATTATTATGTTACATACACCATTATCTAAGGAGAAACTATCTTCAGCTTGTATCATTATGAAGCCTACTAAAGGTCAACATTTTCAAGCGATTTACATGATAATGGAAGGTATTAAATATCCTTACCCTGACTCAAATAAAAAATTCGATTTAATCAATGAATGGGCTAATGCATATCACATACAAGTTAAAGGTCTTGATGTTAAATCACGTGCTGATTTCGCTGAAGATGAACTTTACTTCGCCTATTTAAAAGGTGTATTAAGACTTGAAAGATACTTGCCTCCGCTTCAATAGTTAAAAGTTTAAATACTCTTTTTTGTCCGTATTTGAATTAGAGTAATCTCTTTTAACATATTTAAATGGTGAAACTTTTACATCTTTAACATATTTTAGTTTCATTAAATGTTGAACAGTATCGTCTATTTTATCTTCATTTGTATATAACATGACGTATTGTTCTTTTCTATGTGCAAAGTATATATTACCAAACTTGCGTAATTGTCGTTCGTGTTTCATATTCTTTAAATATACGACAATACTGATTCGTTCTACTAATTCCATCAAAATAACCTCCTAACGCTTTTTATTTTTATATTAGCACTTTCTATAAAATGATGAAAGAAGATAACTCCAAGCACATGTGACTTGCTTTCTTATCTTAAATCAATTTGATAGAATATATATAAGTCTTTATTTGCATTTCGAAAGGATAGGATAACATGTCAAAAATTAATTTATTAAAAACAACAGGTCTTATCGGAGGCATTGTTGCGGGTTCTTGGATTGTGACAAAAGCAACATCAAACGTTAAACCACGTACGATTAAACCATTCTTTACACAACCAGCTCCTTATGTATTCGCTCATCGTGGAGGCATGGCGTTAAGACCAGAACATACACGCTTAGCTTTTGATCATGCATTAAAATACGAAGTAACTGGATTTGAAGTAGATGTTCGACTTACTAAAGATGAAGTACTTGTTGTAACACATGACAACACAGTCGATCGTACTAGTAACGGTTCAGGGTATGTAGGTGATCATACATTAGAAGAACTACGCCAATTAGATTTCGGATACCACTTCAAAGATATTAATAACCAGCATCCTTATAGAGGAGATGCCAAAGCTAAAATCGTCACTTTAAAAGAGTTATTAACTGAATATCCAGATGTCTTAGTAAATATAGATATTAAAGACCATCCTGAATCATATAGTGGTAGTTTAGCACCATCACACTTATATCGTTTAATTACAGAACTTAAAGCTGAGGATCGTGTTAATATTACAAGTTTCTATGATGAACAAATTGATCGCTTTAATTTATATGCTCAAGATTCAATTGCATTAGGTACAGGTCAAAGCGAAGTAGCTAAAGCTTTCATAGCTTATCAATCAGGATATGGTCATACGTATCAACCTAAATCCGATACATTCCAAATTCCAATACAAGCTAAAGGGCTTCCTTTAGACTCAGAAGGTTTCATTCAATTTTTAACATCACTTAATATATCTGTTGCTTATTGGGTTGTAAACCAAATCGATACAATGGATGATTTAATTCAAAAAGGTGCACATACGATTGTAACTGATCGACCAGATACTGCACACTTCTTAATTAAAAAACAATACTAATTTAAAAAGCTTTCCATCTGTCAAATGACAAATGGAAAGCTTTTTTTATGTTATGTTGAACATCCACAAGAACCACCAGTAGAACAACCACCACCATGTGACTCACTACTAAAGAATGGATTACCTGTATCCACTTTAACATTGCTTGAAACTGAATAAGAAACAATGCTAATCACTTCATCTAATAAATCTTGTAAAGCAGTTTCTTTAGTCTTAAATTCAGAAACAACTGGATGCATTTCATATGCTCTCTTTTGTTGTCTTGTTTCTTTCATAACTCTACTGTAATCAGGATGATATCTGCCAAATCTTAAACAATCATCATAATGTGATTTTATTTGATCAAATTTTTGTCTTAATATTTTAACTTCAAAATTTGTTTCAAGTTGATGTTTTGCTTCGATGTATTCTTGATAAATATATGAATCTTTAATACATGCACTTAGTTCGTCTGATTGATCAAGTATATCAACTGTTTCTGCAGTAAACATAATATGATTCCCCCTTATTCTTTATTTTCTTTGAAAACAAGTGAATAGTATTCGCGAGAATTACCAGCACCAAATTCATCATATTGACTACCTAATAACTTTTCTCGATACGTGTTGTTGTTTAACCAGCTATTGATAAGTGTTGGTACATCATAGAAATTGTATGCTAAATTTTGGTTAATGGACTCATATTCAATCTTTTGATTATTGATATGTTTTGTGATGCCATCTTCTAGAGATTTAACTGCCTCTTCCTCATCGATATCATCTTCAATTAAATCTGCTTCCATTTGTGTTATATACGTAAGTTGATCATTAATCTGTAATGGTTTGACATCTTTCATTTCTCTAATTTCATTTACGATTTCAAGAAGTGATAAATCTTTATTTATATGAGCTTGGAAGTCTTGTTTGTCTGTTCTCTTTAAATCTTGACCTTTGTCATTATTTATCTTAGTCATTGAAAATGGTGCATGCTCAATAACAGCATCTGAATCCATAAATTGTACGCCCATCACTTCATTTGTTTCACTATCAATTAAGACTTGCGCATAAACATTACCGTATTTAATCAGTAATTGTGTCTTGATATCACGTTCAGATAATTCTAATTGATATTTTCCATATGCACTTTCAACAACTGGTTCCATATCTATATTTGTACCATTAAAAATCTTTGTTGCATCTTGTTTCATTTTAATTGGTGAAACATTCACTTTATTTCCTGTAGCAAATACTGAAGAGACTTTATCATTTTTAGTAGATATTAAATAATAGTGCTCTTTATTTTTAAAGACATAATTCTTTCTACCGTGCTCTGCCTTATATACCCTATCTGGTTGTCCTAAATCATTTATGACTTCTTTAATATTTTTATAGACATATGTACCTACGCCTTCTTTCAACTTTGCATTGCCAGTTGATTTTTCAGCTTGTTGCTCATAATAATTCTCATTTGCTTTATCATGAGAGTAGTTAGGATTCTTTAAAACATCAAATTCTAATTTAGGTGAATAGAATAAATAAAAGAGTACAATGATTAAAATAGTTATTGCTACAACTTTTATGATAATATTTTTCAACTATTTACCTCCTCATTTATTCCTATATTCAATTATATCATTTTACAGGAAAACATTTACCTAAATCAATCGAAATGTTGTCATATTTGTTAAATATAAATGTACATTGCAACATTGGCGCTTTTATCATAAAATAAACTTAAAGGTACTTAGAGGGAGGAAAAATACATGGTATTTGATAATACAGGTCTTGAGAAGGTTATCATTGAACAAGAGCTATTAAAAGATGTTATGAATAAACATGGTTTTATTGCTGGAGGACATTGGGATTATGAGCGTATTACTTATGATTTTAAATATGAAATACGTGAAGGCGTCTATTACTTAAGAATTCCAGGTTATGCACTTAAAGGGGACATCGGTGCCAATAACGCAACAATTCAATTAATGGATCCATATCTCGGTAAACACTACTATCCAACAGGTGTAGAATACGGAGATGATGAAGTTTACCCAGATAATTTAGTTGCACATTGTAACTTATTAATTGAACGTATCACATCAGATATTAATGCATTAAATACATTAGGTGCGCATTAATTAAAATATTACTAACAGAGTAGAGACGTGATATTTCACGTCTCTTTATTTATATATAAATGAGCAAAGAGGTCATCATTATGAAAAAATGGATAAACAAACGAAACATAAGCATATTTATCATTATAGTTTTATCTATTCTATTTATTTATTTCATTTTACCGATATCAATACCTTTAATAACAGCACTTGTTATCGCATTAGCACTCAATCCGCTCGTTAATAAACTTACACATAAAATTAAAAGCCGGAAATGGAGCGTAACGATTATTTATACGTTACTCCTTACGATAACAGGATTTGTTATATTTTTATTTTTAACAAAATTAATAGACCAGATTGTGCTATTTATTAAAGATTTGCCTAATAAAATTAATATACTCATCACTGTCATTGAACAATACAATGACAAAATGAAAGCTATTTTACCAGATGAAATGGCAGTTACAATCAACAAGGAACTGCAGAACTTTGTTGCATCTTTAAGAGATTCAATCGCAAATTATTTAAGCGTTGAAAATATAACAGAAGTTGTATCTTCTTTACCCGGTTTTATAATAAGTCTTGTAGTGTTTCTTGTAGCATTGTTCTTATTTATGTTAGAAATACCAAATATTCATAAATTTATTAAACAACATCTATATCCGTCGACTTATCATGAAATTTATAAAATATACAATAAAATTGGCCATTCTATTATTGGAATGATATCTGCTACCGTCGTATTAAGCTTTATAACTTGGTTATTTACATACGTTGGTCTACTGATCATTGGTGTAGAATCAGCGTTTATCATCAGTTTATTTATATGGTTTATAGATATCTTACCGATTGTTGGTGCAACAGGTTTTACAATTCCGTGGGCAATCTATGCTTACATAGTTGGAGACCCGACGCTCGGTATTCAACTGATTATACTATCTGTTATATTACTCGTTCAAAGAAAAATATTAGAACCTAAAATATTCGGTACAGGTGTTGGTTTATCTCCACTACCTACTTTAATATCCATGTTTATCGGTTTAAAATTACTAGGCTTTATTGGATTCTTTATCGGACCATTATTCTTAATCGTTATCAAAACGATACTAGAATCTGGTCTTATAAAAACAGACTTTAAAATATAATATATGCAAAAAACCTCTCAACCCATTATATACGGATTGAGAGGTTTTAATTTAATGTCCTAAAATTGCTTTTATCATAGATGTTGTATCGCCACCATGATAGAACACATATAATAATAAATAAACGGCAACACCTGTAATAGCTGTACAGAACCAAATAATAGATGTTACTGGCCCAAATTTACGGTGTCTATCCAGTTTGTTCGTCCAACCTAAATAAATCGTATAGATCCCCATCACTGCCCCGACAGTCGCTAGTGTTATATGGAAAATCAAGAAAATTGTATAATAAATTTTGATATTATCCGGTCCACCAAATGAAGTATTTCCAATAAATACTGTTCTACTAGCATAAATGGTAAAGAACACAACTGCCGCAACTGCTGCAGATATCATAAACTTTTTGTGTGTTTCAATTTTTCGTTGTGCAATAAAGTACCATCCGATAGCAACTAAAATAGCGCTTAATACGATGAAAGTTGTACTTATTGTCGGTAAAATTGGTAAATTCATTTTCATACATCCTATCTAAATTGATTATATAATGCTTTTTGCTCTTGTAATTTTCTCAAGCTATCTTCAGTGATTTGCTTTTCATTTTTTCTCTCATATCTAAACCATCTCATGAAAATGATATATAAATAAATACCAAACACGATTTCTTGCATAACTTTCATGATGACACCACCTGTTTGCTGATCTTCTAAAGGTGTAAAATTCGTAAAGTATTCTGGACCAGATAAACCTGTTCCTTGAACGACTGAATTTAACGTATCAGCTGGTACACATAAAGTCATCGCACCAAGCCATGCTTTACCTGACGTGTATGTTTCATACATTGCAGAACCGCTAAATATGATAAGTCCACATGAAGGTGTTAACAACACACCGATAAAGAAGATATATAAGATTTTCTTAATGTTACTCATGTGCAGTTCTTCAGGAATATGTTTGTTAAATATTGGATGCCACATAAACCATGCACTTATGAATAAAATAATCGTATATAACTCATGCAAAACAAGATCTTGTTTTAATGTATCTAACACAAGTGGTATATGATATACAGAGAATAAACCGTTAAAAAGAAAAATTGCTAATATCGGCTTTGTAAATAATTGAACAATCTTATTAATTACAGGTAGTTCTTCCACATATTTGATGATGTATTCTGGGATAGCAAAATATAGCAATGGAACTACAATTAAAAATAATAAAGCCATTTGCAACATATGGAAACTAAATATGATATGTGAAAGCAGATCAATAGGTCCACCTTCTAATAAGTATATCGTTAACATTAAGATAACGAAAAGTGTCGCTTCACCTTTTCTTAAAGGTCTTCCACCAGGTATATCTTTATACCATTTTCCACAAATTAAAAAGTATAAAATAATTACACACAATACGCCTACAAAGAAGAATGGCGTCCAGTTTGCCCAAAAACCGAATATAGATATTGAGGTTAAGTTACCCATCTCTTTACACTTCCCCACTTAGTCATTACTTTTATTATAAAATTTAATCCATCGTTAAACAACCCAACAATGTAAATAGTTATGACAATGATATGACCAATTAAAAAAAGACTCGAGAACTTATATAACAAAGTTCTCGAGTCTTTTATAAATTATTTTGTTTTTACGAATAACGGATCGCCTAACCATACGATGTAAATAAATGTTACAACGAACGATAATCCGAAGAATACACCCGTAATCATAAATAATTTTGATATACCATGCTTTTCAGCTTTCATATGCATGAAATAATAGAATTGTAATACAACTTGTAGTACTGCTAATCCTAAAATAACTGGTATAACGAATTCTTTAGGAAGTTCTGCAGCAACTAATGCGAAAGCAATAAAAGTAACAAAAATCATAATAGCGAAGTTTGTAACTTGCATACGCATTTCTTTTGTACTTTTACGCTTCTTATAATCTCTAAGTGCTTGTGCGTCATGATTTAATTGTTGACTCATATTATCCTAACGCTCCCATCAAGTATACTACTGTAAAGATAAACACCCATACAACGTCAATGAAGTGCCAATATAAAGCAGCAGTATTAAATTTATGTGCATTATAAATACTTAATCCTCTAGCTCTATTACGGAAGATGAGTAATGTTAACCATACTAAACCTATAAGTACGTGGAATCCGTGTGTTCCTACTAAGAAGTAGAAGGCACTACCGAAAGCACTTGAACGGAATGTATGACCTTGATGTACATACTCTACGAATTCATAAATTTCTAATCCTAAGAATCCTAATCCTAACAGTATTGTAATACCAATCCAAAGGAATAATCCTTTAGCATTGAAATTACGCATATGATATAAAGCATACACACTTGTTAGAGATGATGTTAATAATAACATCGTCATTACGAACGCTAATGGTAAATGGAATAAATCTTTAGCTAATAAATGATCTTCACTTGGTACAGCATCTTTTAGTGCTAAGTAAGTAGCGAATAGTGATGCGAATAATGCAACCTCTCCACCTAAGAACACCCAAAATCCTACGAGTTTGTTCTTACCTTCCATAGATGCTGTTTCAGGATGGTTTGGCCAATTGTCAGCTGTAAATTTTGCTTCTTCATGTGACATTAACGCTCACCCCTTTCATACTCTAATAACTCTTCTTTAGAAATATAATGACCGTGATCATCTTTAAGTGATCTTACAATCATACTTCCTGCAGTAATACCTAAACCAAGAATCAATACGTATACTGCCCATGGTTTTTCATGTAAATCTTTAACTGCATCTAAAGCCCATTCTTTACCATCTGCAAAGTATAAAGCACCGAATGCAGCTACGAATAAACCGAATGCTTGCATAAATGGAATAAATGAATTATTAGGCATATGAATCTCATCTAAAGATTCAGCTGGAAGAATTTTTCCGTCACCTTGAGTTTTTTCAATCCATAATGCATCTAATCCACGAACTAATGGTGTTTGTGCAAAGTTATAATGAGGTGTTGGTACTGGTAACGCCCATTCTAAAGTACGGCCGTCTCCCCAAGCATCTTTTCCAACTTTTTCACCTTTAGCTAATGTCATGATTACATTGATAACTTCAGTAATAACAGCTACTGCCATGAATAGCGCACCAATTGTTGATACTAAGTTTGGTATGTCATACCCTTGACCAGGTAAGTATGTAAATACTCGACGTGGCATACCCCATAGTCCTAAGAAATGTTGAATTAAGAATGTTAAATGGAAACCAATAAAGAATAACCAGAATGTTACTTTACCTAATTTTTCACTTAACATTTTACCAGCTATTAGCGGGAACCAATAATGTAAACCAGCTAATAATGCAAATACTACACCACCAACAATTACGTAGTGGAAGTGAGCAACGATAAAGTATGAGTCATGTAATTGATAGTCAGCTGGTGCTGATGCTTGCATGACACCTGTTACCCCACCCATAACGAATGATGGAATAAAGAATAACGCATATAACATTGGTGTTGTGAATTCAACGCTACCGCCCCATACAGTTAGTAACCAGTTGAATATTTTCACACCAGTTGGAACAGCAATTGCCATTGTTGCAACAGCGAATATAGCGTTAGCTACTGGACCTAAACCTACAGTGAACATGTGGTGAGCCCAAACCATGAATCCTAAGAAACCGATTAATACTGTAGCGAATACCATCGCTGAATAACCGAATAAACGTTTTCTAGCGAATACAGGTATAATTTCAGAGAATATACCGAACGCTGGTAATACTAAAATGTAAACTTCTGGGTGTCCAAAGATCCAGAATAAATGTTCCCAAATAATTGTGTTACCACCTTGAGAAGCAACAAAGAATGATGTACCAAACATTCTATCGAAAATTAATAAGAAAATACCGATAGTTAATGGTGGGAATGCAAATACGATTAATGTAGAAGCAACAAATGTTGTCCAAGTCATTAATGGCATACGCATATACGTCATACCAGGTGCTCTCATGTTAACGATTGTAGCTACAAAGTTAATACCAGCAATTAATGTACCAGCACCAGAGATTTGTAACCCTAGAGCATAGAAGTTAATACCATGCCCTGCCGATTCTAAAGATAAACTTGCATAAGATGTCCAACCTGCGTTAGGCGCTCCACCTAAAATCCAAGATAAGTTTAAGAATATTCCACCGAAGAAGAATAACCAGAAACCTAATGCATTTAAGAATGGAAATGCAACATCTCGTGCACCAATTTGTAATGGGACAACTGCGTTCATATAACCGAATAACAAAGGCATTGCGGCTAAGAATATCATTGTTGTACCATGCATTGTGATAATTTCATTAAACAGTCCAGCTGTAACAAAGTCGTTTTCTGGAACTGCTAACTGGATACGAATTAACATTGCTTCGATACCACCGATAGCAAAGAATAATCCCCCAGCAATTAAATACAAAATAGCAATTTTTTTGTGGTCGACTGTTGTTAAATAGTCCCAAATAGTCGATCCAAACCCCTTTTTACTTTGAGTAGACACTAGAGTAACCTCCCTTTCAATTCTTACTTATCAACTTTTCTTTCCATTAAGTAGGCAGATAAAGCGTCAATGTCTTCATCAGAAACTTTATATTGACCAGTCATCTTATTACCAGGTTTAACGCTTTCTGGGTCTTTAATCCATTTTTTAAGATTTTCTTCATCATGTTTTAAGTAACCTGCAATTAAATCACGATCACCAAAGTTAGTTAAGTTAGGGCCTTTAGCGCCATCTCCAGTTGGTGTAACAGCGTGACATCCTGCACATGATTTGTTAAATACCTTTTCACCCTCTTTAGCTTGGCTAGAAGTAGCGGCTACAGGTTTTTTAACGTCTTTCATATCTTTAACCCATTTATCAAAATCATCTTGTGGTAGGGCTTTCACTTTAAAGTCCATTAAAGCATGTGATGGTCCACATAATTCAGCACACTTACCATAGAATAGATTTTTGACTTCTTTAGCTCTTTTATCATCGAATTTTAAGTAGAATTTATTAATACCTTCTACGTTAGTATCCAATTTTCCTCCAACTGCTGGTACCCAGAATGAGTGTTTAACATCAGCTGAATGTAATCTGAAGTAAACTTTCTTATCAGTTGGTACAACCAGTTCTTGGCTGGTAACAATTTTTTCATTTGGATAACTAAACTCCCACCAATAAAGGTTAGCAGTTACATCAATAACAAGTTCTTTACTTTTACCTTTTTCATCTACTTTATCGATTGCTTTCGTATCTCCAAGTGAGAACGTTAGCATAACAGTAGGAATTGCTAGAATAATAAGTAAAATGATTGGGATGATTGTCCAAACCAATTCTAATTTATGATTTCCTTCAACGTCTTTAGGTACATAATCTTCACCTAATTTTTTACGACGGAATTTAATCATTGCAAATAAGAATATAACAACAACTACAACAATAACTAGCAACATAATGCCTATTGAAAGCATTAGTAAAAAGAATTGTTTATCAGCCACTTCACCAGCTGGGTGAAGTACTGATAAATGTTTTTGTCCACAACCTGCTAATACAAACAGCAAAGTAGCAAGCAAACCGAACATTTTCGTGTTTTTTAAACGTGTCTTCATTCGTTTAACCCCTCTTTCATGCATTCATTCATAATTAATTATATTAATTGTATAACAGTTACGATAACTGTCATGACAAAGAAAATAACAAGATAATTTAAAGAAAAAACAAACATACTCGTAGCCCATTTTGATTTGTTTATTTCTTTTTTAAATCCATATAAAGCTAATAACATCCATGCTAAGTTGAGCAGTGTTGCAATAACGATAAACACTGTACCAAGTTGCGTCATTAAGAACGGTATCGGTAATAATAAAACTACCCAAAACAACATACTTAAACGCGTTCTATTGAAGCTTTTAACTGACGGTAACATTGGTATATTAGCTAAGGCATATTCATCTTTACGACGATAAGCTAAAGCATAAAAATGAGCAGGTTGCCATGCAAATAACACTAAGAATAGTGTCCATGCTAATGGGCTTAATGATGGATCAATACTCGCCCAACCGATTAACGGCGGTATTGCACCTGGAAAACTTCCTACAACTGTATTCCAAACGGTATGTCTTTTTGACCATATTGAGTACAGTACAACATATCCAAATATACCAAGTAATCCAATTATGCCAGTTGGAATGTTTATCATGAATAATAAAATTTCACCCACAATCATTAATCCGAAACTTAATTGAATTAAGTGGCGATTACTAATACGTCCATTTACTGTAGGTCTCTTTTGTTTTGAAGGCATGATAGAATCGATATCTTGATCGTAATAATTGTTTATAGCACATGCTCCGCCCATAATAAGGGTTGATCCTACCATCATTAATAGAACAACCGGTAAACTGTGGAAGAAGTTAAATCCACCAAATACTATTGCAAGCCACGCACCTGCAAATGTTGGGATCAGATTTCCTTGAACAAGACCCATTTTAATGATGGCTTTAATTTCATACAAAGTGAGACGTCCAGTTTCTATTTCTTTCTCCGAAGTCACACTATATTGATTTTGTTGCAATTTTGTCCCTCCTTCCATTATCTTTCACATATAACTCAATGATATATGAAAATTGTCACATAATCTATACATTTTTGAAACAAAATTTTGACATTTTATTACTTATCCTTTGTTCGCATAAAAAGTCATTATTGTGTAACATTTACAATGCACATTCATTGTTATACTATAGATATTAGTGTTTAAATTAGAATCGTATTAAAGTAAGAATAATTGTTAATACGTTGTTCTCTTAAATTCTATCATATTTTGACATATAAATAAGGTTTATTTTAGAATAAAACTCATTTTATAGTACTATAAATATCAATTTTAATTTTACTTGAGGTGTTCGAATTGTTTAGTGATAAATTTTTAAAATGGCTATCTACTATAGCGACAATTGTGATGCTCTTTGTCCAATTAGGTGGTGCATTAGTTACTAAGACTGGTTCCGCTGATGGTTGCGGAAACTCTTGGCCATTATGTCATGGCTCTGTTATACCTGCAGATTGGCCAGTTGAAACGATTATAGAATTAGCACATAGAGGCGTATCTGGATTAGCACTTATTCTTGTTTGTCTACTTACTTATATAAGTTGGGTCAAACTTGGTCATATTAGAGAAGTTAAACCACTTTGTATTACGAGCATTGCATTTATCTTTGCCCAAGCTTTAATTGGCGCAGCAGCTGTAATATGGCAACAAAATGATTTTATTTTATCTCTACATTTCGGAATATCACTCATTAGCTTCGCATCAGTTTTATTATTAACATTAATTATTTATGAAGTTGATCAAAAATTCGAAGCTACAAGCTTAATAATAGATAAACACTTAAAGTTCCACACTTATGCTGTTACATTATTTATATATTTTGTGATTTATTCAGGCGCACTTGTAAGACATGCAGATGCAAGTTTAGCATGTTTAAGTTGGCCATTATGTAGAAACGGTGAAGTCGGACTACCTCAAAACTTTTATGAATGGGTTCAAATGTCACATAGAACTTTAGCTTTCATCATATTTATTTGGATATTATATATATTCATTCATGCTTTCAAAAATTATACACAATACCGCGTTATTAAATACGGTTGGACATTAGCTTTTATACTGGTTTGTTTACAAGTAACAACAGGTGCTTTATCAGTTATCACACGTGTTAATTTATTTATCGCACTCTTCCACGCATTATTTATAACAATGCTATTTGGATTATTATGTTACTTTATCATGTTAATATCACGATCTAAACGTCGAAGTTAACATACAAAAAGCCGCTTAAATCATTCGATGATTTAAGCGGCTTTTATTTTATTATGCTTTATCGATTGTAATAATCAAATCTTGTGTTTGAATACTGTCACCAGCTGAAACGTAAATATTGCTTACCGTTCCATCAAATGGCGCTTGTATTGTTGTTTCCATTTTCATTGCTTCAGTGATAATAAGTGCGTCACCTTGTTTCACTTCATTGCCTTGTTTCACTTTCACTTCTGAAATTGTACCTGGCATTTGAGCACCGATATGAGATTCATTACTTAAGTCTGCTTTTTGTAATACTGCCTCAGATACTTTAACATGTTCATCTTTAACGTATACTTTTCTTGGCTGACCATTCAACTCATAGTATACCCAACGATGACCATCTTCGTATACATGACCGATAGAAAGTAATTTAACAATTAAGATCTTACCTTTATCAATTGTTATTTCAACCGTTTCATTTTTCTTCATACCGAATAAGAATGTAGGTGTATCTAACAATGATAAGTTTCCGAAACTTTCATATGTCTTAATATATTGTTCGTATACTTTAGGATAAATGGCATAACTGATTAAATCTTGTTCCGTTACTTCCTCTTGTTGTTTAGCTTGTAGTTCTTCACGCAATGCATCAAAATCAACAGGCTCTAACAATTCTCCAGGTCGTTTTTCAATTGGTTGTTGTCCTTTTAAGATGACTTTTTGTAATTCTTTATTAAAGCCATTTACCGGTTGACCAATTTCTCCTTTAAAGAATGAGACAACTGATTCAGGGAAATCTAGTGAACGGCCACGTTTAATGACACTTTCTTCATCTAAATCATTTTGAACCATGTATAATGCCATGTCCCCAACTACTTTAGAAGAAGGTGTTACTTTTACGATATCACCAAATAATAAGTTAACACGTTTATACATGTCTTTAACTTCATTAAATCTTTCACCTAATCCTAAACTCTTAGCTTGTTGACCAAGGTTAGAATACTGTCCACCTGGCATCTCATGTTGGTAAATTTCAGTATGTGGAGAACGAATATCACTTTCAAAATCAGAATAATAGTTTCTAACTGTATCCCAATATTGAGATAATCTTTCAAGACCATCAATATTTGTTCTAACATCTCTTTCATTACCACTTAATGCATAGTATAAAGAGTTAGCTGAAGGTTGTGATGTTGTACCACTCATACTTGCTACTGCAGTATCGATTACATCGACACCTGCTCTAATCGCACTTTGATAAACAAGTAATCCGTTACCACTCGTATCATGAGTATGTAAATGGATTGGAATATCAATTTGTGTCTTCAATTCACTAATTAATTCATAAGCTGCTTTAGGTTTTAACAATCCAGCCATATCTTTAATACCAAGGATATGTACGCCTTCACGTTGTAATTCTTTAGCTAGATTAATGTAATACTCTAAAGTATATACGTTAGATCTTTCTGGATTTAAGATATCGCCTGTATAGCAAATCGCACCTTCAGAAATTTTACCTGATTTTTGTACCGCTTCATTTGCGACTTTCATTTGATCTAACCAGTTTAATGAATCGAATATTCTAAACACATCGATTCCAGCTTCAGCACTTTCTTTAACAAACTTTTCAATCACATTATCAGGATAGTTTTTATATCCAACTGCGTTTGATGCTCTTAACAACATTTGGAATAACACATTTGGAATTTTTTTGCGTAAGCGTGTTAAACGTTCCCATGGATTCTCTTTTAAGAAGTTGTATGCCACATCAAATGTTGCACCGCCCCACATTTCTAGTGAAAATGCGTCATTTAAATATTTAGCTGTTTCAGGAGCAATTTGTAACATATCGTAGGTTCTCATACGTGTTGCTAATAATGATTGATGTGCATCTCTAAACGTCGTATCCGTCAATAGCACTTCTTCTTGTTCTTTTAACCATTTACTTACGCCTTCAGGTCCATGTTGTTCTAAAATTTGTTTCGTACCTGATAATGATGCAATTTCTTCATTAGATACTTCTTCTAATTTGAACTTTTCAAAGTGTGGTTTTTCTCGTTTTTCAACACCAGGGAATCCATTTACCGAAATGTTCCCGATATATTGTAACGTCTTTGTACCTCTATCTCTAGTCGGTGTAATATCAAATAGTTCTGGGTTGTTTTCTAAGAATTTAGTTGTATATGTACCCTTCGCGAACTTCTCGTGATTTACCACATTATATAAGAATGGAATATTTGTTTTAATACCTCTTATTCTCATTTCTTTAAGAGAACGCAACATTTTTTCAGTCGCTTGTCTTAATGACATAGCATGTGTTGAAACTTTCACTAATAATGAATCGTAATAAGGTGAAATTTCTGCACCTTCAAATCCATCACCAGCATCTAGTCTTACACCGAAGCCACCACTTGAACGGTAAGCAATAATTTTACCTGTATCTGGCATGAAGTCATTTAAAGGATCTTCAGTTGTGATACGACTTTGAATTGCAAAACCTAAAGTAGTAATATCTTCTTGTTGTGGCATTTCAATTTTGTCACCAAATAATGATTCGCCTTCAGCAACTAGTATTTGCGTCTTAACAATATCGATACCTGTTACCATTTCAGTAATAGTATGTTCAACTTGTACACGTGGATTAACTTCAATGAAGTAGAATTCATCTCCTGAAACTAAGAACTCAACCGTACCTGCATTGACATATCCGATTTTCTTCATTAAGTCTAATGCGACATTACAAATACGATGTCTCAGTTCATCACCTAATGAAACAGATGGTGCAACTTCTACAACTTTTTGATGTCTACGTTGTACTGAGCAATCTCTTTCATATAAATGAACTAAGTTTCCGTGTTCGTCACCTATGATTTGAACTTCAATATGTTTTGGTTGATCTATGTATTTTTCGACATAAACTTCGCTATTTCCGAAAGATTTTCCAGCTTCTGATTTAGCTCTTTGGTATGCATCTTCTAATTCACTCGCATTATTGACGATACGCATACCTTTACCACCACCACCAGAAATGGCTTTGATGATAACTGGGAAACCGTGTTCTTTAGTAAATGCTTCTACTTCCTCAAATGATTCAACCGCACCATCAGTCCCTGGAATAACTGGAACATCTGCAGCTATAGCTGTCGCTCTCGCTTTTACCTTATCCCCAAACATGTCTAAATGTTTAAGTTCTGGTCCGATAAATTTAATACCTTCTTCAGCACATCTCTTTGCGAATGTTTCATTTTCACTTAAAAAGCCATATCCCGGATGTATTGCATCGACTCCTGCTTTTTTAGCAACTTTAATAATTGCCTCTATATTTAAATAACTTTCTGTAGGTCCTAAGTTTTCATCTACTAAATAAGACTCATCTGCTTTATATCTATGCAATGCCCCTAAGTCTTCATTAGAATAAATCGCTACTGTTTCAATATCTAGCTCTGTTGCTGCTCTAAAAATTCTGATTGCAATCTCGCCTCGATTGGCTACTAATAATTTATTTATTTTGCTCATATTTGGAGGCTCCCCTCAATGTATTTGAATTTTCTAAAAACAATATATTAGTCCATTATATAAAAATTGCGAATTATATTCTACTATAATCCGCAATTTTTATATAATTTATTAATTTGTTTGATTAATTATACATTTATCTCGTGCTTTGACGACTCTCAATTCTTATTTGTTTAGCCGTTAATAATAGTATACCTGTCGCGATACTTAAGCTTAACATAGAGGATCCGCCAAATGTCATAAATGGCAATGGAACACCTGTTAAAGGAATTGTTCCTGATATACCAGCTAAGTTTACAAAAGTTTGAATACCAATATAGCTTGAAATACCAACACATACTAATTTAAAGAAATATGAATCCGTAAGTGCTGCATATAAGAAACCTTTATATACAATGAACCCAAGTAAACCTATTATGAATAACACGCCAACTAAGCCTAATTCTTCAGCGATAACTGCAAAGATAAAGTCTGTATGCGGCTCAGGTAAATAACCTAATTTCATAATACCGTTACCTAGTCCTTTACCAAAGAGGCCTCCGTTACCGATTGCTAATAATGAATTAGCTAAGTGATATCCGATACCACTTTCATAGTTGAAAGGATTCTCAAGTACATGAAAACGGTCAGCTTGGTGTTGTGACAGAATGCCACCTTTAAACACTATACTAAAGATAACCAGTAATACCACACCAGCAAATATTGGTCCAGACCATTTTAAAATTGCTTTAATACCAATACCTGAATATGCGAAAATACATAATACAATCATACATAGTATCAACGCTTGACCTGTATCATTTTGTAATAAGACTAATCCAATACAAGTACCAATCAAGAATAAAGGCATCATCAGTGCAAGCTTAAATTGTTTAAGACGATTTCGTCTTTTATCGATAATGAATGATAAGTATAATATCATTGCAACTTTCAATATTTCAGATGCTTGTAAGTTCATAAATCCTAAGTTAATCCAACTTTTTGCACCGTTAATTGTAGTACCAACAAGTAAAGTTAGCACGAGCAAACCAAATATTGTGAATATGACAATTTGTTGTACTCTTTTATTCTTTAAAATGTTAATGTGCATAAAATACGACATAAAAAATACAATAAAAAATCCAACTATACAATATAATAACTGCCTTATAAAAAAGTAAGTACCCGATACTGGGATACCACCTGTTAAAGTACCTTTTGTAGCAGCTACCATACTTGCGCTGTATACCATCACTAAGCCAATGAATGATAAAATGATATAAGTAATTAACAATGTGAAATCTATGTATTTTGAGTAATTCTTAATGTACTGGAAAAACCTCTTAATATATTCCATCGACTCATTCCAATTCTAAAAAAATAAGTCTAAAGAAAGATTTCTCCTCTCTAGACTTTGTATAATTTAAGCATTTGTGAAAGCATCATGCAATTTAGATAGTTCCTTTTCTAAACTTGCCATAAGTGTCTGACCCTTTTCTCTATCAACAAGTCCAATTTGTACTGCAAAATCTACTTCCTTTTGAAGACCAAACATTTGCGTATCTAAAACTTCCTCATATAAAGGACATTGTGGCATAGTTAAGTTGTCCATTTGTACCTTTATTAACTGAAGGATTTTTTCAGAATCGTTATATAATTGGTCATATGCCCTTTGACAAATTTCTGAATCGTAATGCATGACATACTCCCCCTTAATCTTTTTAAGTTTCTATACTTATAAAATTTTAGCCTACAAATCTGAAAATTGCAAGCGAAAACAGAAGGTTATTAATTACAAATATGTTAAAATTGAATTGTGAGATTGATAGGAGTGAAAAAATTGATACAAATTAAAGGAAATACGAAGTTTAATATTACGTTAGATGCAACAACATGGATTTTTGATGATCGCAAAGTAAAAATTGAAGATTTAGAGCAAGGTATCTTTAATGGCGAAAAGCCAATTGAATTTGAAAATAATGTTGCATGGAACCGTGCAATCCTTGAAGGGGCTACAAATCCTCCAACATTAAATAGTGAAACAACTTATAAAAGACGTTCATTTTTAAAAGATACTTATGTTATAAATGCGATGCCTTTCATCAAAAATGCAGAACCAAATGAAAGCGCTACAAAAGTAGTCTTAAAAAATGATCAAGATTCAATTGAGATTCCGATTGAACAATGGCCATATTTATTTTTCCAATTCTCTAAAGAAGGTAAAATGATATATAAAGATGGAAAAATCGACGCTTTTACTTATGATCAAGAAAATGGTTACCGATATAAATTCAGTTATGTTTCAGACATAGAGGTTGTTTAACCATGATTATGAAAGTAAAATGTATTATTTGTGATTCTGTCGTTAATTTAGATTCTAAATCTAAAGAAGCAAAAAGATTAAGAAATCACCCAATCCGTACATTTATGTGCGATGATTGTAAAGCAAGACTTGATAAACCTAAATCAGAATAAAAATAAAAAAAGGCAGCTCTTACGAGCCGCCTTTTTTTATTGTTGTTTACCGCTACTTCGTTCTTTATGAAGTCTGTAACGATATAGACCTAAAACAATTGCTGCTATTATTAAACTTTCTCCTACAGGCAAGAATACCGCTAGAAACGTTAATAATAAACAACCTAAAAACAGTAATATATAGATAATAATGTTTTGCCAAAACTTTAGTTTTCTTGCAAACCCTAAATTATAAACAATCGCACTTAATACAAAAATCGTTAATAATAAAAGCCACATACCAAGCTCTGGGTTCTCATCTACTCTAAATAACTTACCAAAAAATGAAAGCCTTTCTGTTGGATTAACACTTACATTTTTAGCAACTAAGAGCATCTATATCACTCCTCTTCTTGTTCAGCCATTTTTTGTCTCTTCTGAGCTCTTTCTCTTTCTGCTTTATCTAAAATTTTCTTTCTTAAACGAATTGATTCAGGTGTTACTTCAACTAATTCGTCATCATTTAAGTATTCTAACGCTTCTTCAAGTGTTAAAATTCTAGGTTTTTTCATTGTTGTTGTTTGTTCTTTAGTAGCTGAACGGATGTTGTTAGCTGCTTTAACTTTTGTAATGTTAACTGTTAGATCGTTTTCACGAGTGTTTTCACCAACAATCATACCTTCATAAACTTCAGTACCTGGTTCCATGAAGTTTACACCTCTATCTTCTAAGTTCAAGATAGCATAAGTACTTGCTACACCTTTATCGATTGATACAAGAACACCATTTCTTCTTCCACCAATACGTCCTTTAATTCTTGGACGGTAAGAATCGAATGTATGGTTAATGATACCATAACCACGAGTCATTGACATGAATTCAGTAGTGTAACCAATTAAACCACGAGCTGGAACGATAAAGATTAATTTAGTTTGTCCATTTTCGTTAGATTGCATATCAACCATTTCACCTTTACGAGATCCTAAAGATTCAATAATTGCACCTGTATATTCATCAGGAACATCAATTTGAACACGTTCATAAGGCTCAGATTTAACGCCATCTATTTCTTTAACAATAACTTGAGGTTTAGAAACTTGTAATTCATAACCTTCACGTCTCATATTTTCAATAAGAATAGATAAATGTAATTCACCACGACCTGCTACAACCCATGCATCAGGTGAATCTGTAGGTGTTACACGTAAAGATACATCTGTTTCTAATTGTGTTTCTAATCTTTCTTCAATCTTACGAGCTGTTACGTAAGTACCTTCTTTACCAGCGAATGGAGAATTATTAACTGAGAATGTCATTTCTAATGTTGGCTCATCAATTCTTAAAATTGGTAAAGCCTCAACATGATCTTGAGGTGTAATTGTTTCACCTACGTTAATATCTTCCATACCACTAATAGCGATTAGGTCACCAGCGTATGCTTCATCAATTTCTATACGGTTTAAACCAAAGAAACCAAAGATTTTTGTAACTCTGAAGTTTTTAACACTACCATCAATCTTAACTAATGATACTTGTTGTCCAACTTTAATTGTACCTCTAAATACACGTCCTACACCAATACGTCCAACATAGTCATTATAATCTAATAATGCAACTTGGAATTGTAATGGCTCATCTCTATTATCAACAGGTGCTGGTACATATTCTAAAATTGTTTCATATAGACATTGCATGTTATCGTCTTGTTTATCAGACTCTAAACTAGCAGTACCACTTAATGCAGATGCATATACAACTGGGAATTCAAGTTGTTCATCGTTAGCATCTAATTCAATAAATAAGTCTAATACTTCATCTACAACTTGTTCTGGTCTTGCAGAAGGTTTATCAATTTTATTAACAACTACAACTGGTTTTAAATTTTGTTCTAATGCTTTTTTAAGTACGAAACGTGTTTGAGGCATCGTTCCTTCATAAGCGTCTACTACTAATACAACACCATCAACCATTTTCATAATACGCTCAACTTCTCCTCCGAAGTCAGCATGTCCAGGTGTATCTAGTATATTGATACGGTGATCTTTATAGTCAATTGCCGTATTTTTAGCTAATATCGTAATACCGCGTTCTTTTTCAAGGTCGTTTGAATCCATCGCACGTTCTGCTATATGTTCATTTTCACGAAAAATACCAGATTGCTTTAATAATTCATCTACTAAAGTTGTTTTTCCGTGGTCAACGTGGGCAATAATCGCAATGTTACGTACATTTTCTCTTAAATTAGTCATGCAAAAAATTTTCCTCTCCGATTTAAATTAATCGACATTTATTCGACTTAAATTTATAACTTGATAATTATAACATAAATCGTTTGAAAAATAACTATTATTGAACAGATTTACTCAATTTTCCATATTTTTTATTTGGTACCGTTTTAATGAACAGGTTGATTTTTCTTTAAATGTGAAGCATAATAAAATAATGAAAACGGTTAAAGGATGGATATAAATGAAGAAATCTAAAGCAATATTCGTACTACTTGCTTTAATTGTAACATTTCTCCTTTTAGTGTTTAGCTTTGCATTAGCAGAAGGTTCTATGTTGTTTATGTTATTAGCAGTATTGTTAATCGTTGCAACAATGGGATTTGGTTTTACACTTAAAAAGAAATACCGCGAAAACGGTTGGCTATAAACAACATACGACATCAAATGAAAAGCATATCACTTAACGAAACGTTATCGTGATATGCTTTTTGATGTGTTAAATTTAGTTGTAAGGTGTTTAACGGAGATGGTATTGATAGTTAGTTGATAGATATTGTTAGGATCTTGTTAGGATCTTGATTTCATTATTCCGAATTGTGGTAATTAGAATGCTGTAACTACCACTATTCTGAATTGTGGTAGTTAGAATGCTGTAACTTCCATTATTCCGAATTCTGGTAGTTAGAATGCTGTAACTTCCATTATTTCGAATTCTGGTAGTTAGAGCTCGCTAACTTCCATTATTCCGAATTCTGGTAATTAGAATGCTGTAACTTCCATTATTCCGAATTGTGGTAGTTAGAACTCTGTAACTTCCATTATTCTGAATTGTGGTAGTTAGAACGATGTAACTTCCATTATTTCGAATTCTGGTAATTAGAGGGTACTCCTTAGAGACACTTCTCGGAATTCTGTCCCTAACGAAACTTCTTACGGACATTTTTCAGAATTCTGTCCCTAACAACACCTCTTACGGACATTTCTCAGAATTCTGTCCCTAACAGCACCTCTTACGGACATTTCTCGGAATTCTGTCCCTAACGACGCCTCTTACGGACATTTTTCAGAATTCTGTCCCTAACATCCTCTCTTACGGACATTTCTCAGAATTCTGTCACTATAAAAAAGAGGCTTAAACAACATTTGTTTAAGCCGCGATTCCTATTTTCCTTTAAATCTTTCTGTATGAATTTGTTCTAACATTGTCTTATATGGTAAGAAGTATTCATTCAATAGTTCTTGGTGAATTTTTTTATTACCTATTAGTATTGAATTGGCTTCTAATATATTTAATTGTTCTCCTAATTGGTTTGTTACAACTGCGCCTACTTCTTCAGCAATTATTAAGCCTCCTGCAAAGTCCCATGGATGTAATCGCATTGTTAAATACGCACTTGTATTGCCTTTTGCAACGTTAGCAAAGTCTAATGCTGCTGATCCGTATGCTCTTGTGCTTCTTGCTTGATCAACAATCGGCATATAGATTTTAGCTAATTTTTCTTTTGTTAACCATAATGGATTTGTTGAAATTAAACTGGTCTTCAAATCAGTATCTTCTAATGGTTTAAGTTGTTCATTATTTAACCATGCCCCTTTACCAGCTATGGCGTGATACATTTTATCGTTCATGACATCATATACAAATCCTGCATATTTTTCGCCATCAATAAAAATACCGATTGAAATGGCAAAATTTTCTTGTTGATGTACAAAGTTTAGCGTGCCATCTATTGGGTCAACAATCCATAGGACGCCCTCTGTATTATCAATATCTGTACCGTGACCTTCTTCTCCTAAAATACGATGTTCTGGATATGTAGATTTAATTTGATTAAATAATCTTTCTTCTGTTTCTTTATCTATATTTGTCACTAAATCATTAGGATTTGACTTTGTTTCTATTTGAATATCGTCATCTATTGAATCACGAATAATTTGACCCGCTTCTAGTATTATTTGATAAGCAAATTTGTATATTTCCATGACAAAACCTCCTATGTTATTTTTATATTAGCATTGTTCTTTATATATTCAAAAAAATTTATGATAAAATATTGTTAAGTACCACAGTTATAAGGAGGACAACTATGACTAAGTATACGTTTAAACAAAAAGATTTTAAAGTTTTTAGTGTTGAAGGTTTAGAAAATAGGATGCAAGCACTAGACGAACAAGTAAGACCACAATTACATGCTTTAGGTGAAAGATATACAAAATATTTAACTGAACAAACTGGAGATACATTCCATTACCATGTTGCAAAACATGCGAGAAGAACTGTTAATCCCCCTAAAGATACTTGGGTAGCATTTGCGACTAATCAACGAGGATATAAAATGTTACCACATTTTCAAATTGGTTTATTTGAATCACAATTATTTATAATGTTTGGTGTTATGCATGAAAATAAAAATAAAGGTCAAATGGCTGACTTTTTAAATAAAAACTTTAACTTATTAGAAGATTTACCAAGTGATTATTCATTATGTTTTGATCATTATAATATTGATAAGTCTCCTATTGATTCGTTATCTACAGAAGATTTGAAACATCATATTAAGAGACTTAAAGATATTAAAAAAGCTGAGTTCTTCGTAGCACGTACTTTAGATCCTAAATCTGATGTATTAAAAACAGATAAATCATTTACTGCATTTTTAGATGAAACATTTGATGAATTAATCAAATTTTATAGTTAATATTAAAAACAACAGCCCTTCAGTTCGATACTGAGGGGCTGTTGTTTTATTATATATTGATTAATAAATATATGGATCGTCATCTTTTTTCTTTTTATCTTCTGAATTAAACTGATTTTGTTGATGATTGTTACCATCTAAATGATTATGGTCATTTTGGAAATTCACATCTTCAAATTGATGATTTTTATCTTTTCTCACTAATAACATAATACCTGCAATAATTAATACAAGGAATGAAATAACGTTAAAGATGAGTATTGAAACAAGACCACCAAGTATAGCTGATATACCAGATAAAATTCTTTGTTTTTTTACAAATACTAATGCCACTATTGCTAATACAATACTGATGATGAGAATAACAAGCGCATAATTCGTAAAGCTACTCATAATAGTTGATAATTGATCCGAAGATATTTCATTTTGCAAATCTGGATTATTTTGCACTTGTCGCTCAAATT
Source organism: Mammaliicoccus sp. N-M50 (assembly GCF_022386995.1). NCBI lineage: Bacteria > Bacillati > Bacillota > Bacilli > Caryophanales > Staphylococcaceae > Mammaliicoccus > Mammaliicoccus sp. N-M50. The sequence continues at coordinate 470,429 of NZ_JAJNJA010000001.1, forward strand.
CCATTTTAAATTCAGCAGTATTTGAAAAAGATTTAGTTATAAATGCCAATACAATTCCAATTAATGAGAATATGGCACCAACAACGAGTAATATATATTCTGTTGTTCTTTTCATGTAAACCCTCCTAAAATTTGTCAATTACTATTATCTCAATCTGAATTTTATTTATCAAGTTTATTATCGTTTTTTTCTATATTTTGTTCATCTTTATTTTTTTCTTCGAAATATTTTTTCTGTTGTAGCATTCTTTTTTCGTAATTCTTTCTTCTTTCAATTGTTGCATTAGGTTTTACTTTTTTAGGTTTCTTTTCTTTTTTCAGTTTACCAGGTTGAACTTGATACTCATCTGATTGTGTTGTTTCATAATTGTATGGATCTTCATGTCTTTGACCAATATCCTCTTGTTGATCAATATCGGACTGATTTGCATCATCTAAGTCTTCAACATTTGTTTCTTGTTGTTGATTTCTTTGTTTTTTATTTTGATGCTTTTTACTACGAGAAAGTACTTCCTCACTATGCGTCGTTTCAGTTTGTTCTACTTGGTCAACTTGTGCTGAACGTTCTTTCTCTTGTAATGGTTCTTCTACATGTTCTTCTCGATATTGCTGTTTAGGTTCAACTTGCTGACGTTCTCTTGGCTGTGGTTGAATATTTTCACGTTGATTTTCATAATAAGGTTGTTGTGGTGCCATACCTTGAACTGGTAATATTTTATCTTTTCTTACGAATAATAAAATACATACAATAAAGAAGAATAATGGTACAAGCACAATAAATAATGGAATTGTAATAATTGCTAAAAGTAAAAATACAAAAGCAGAAAATATTCTCCATCTCATTAAAACTAAACCAATAAATGAAAATATTAAAACAATAATCAAGTAAATTATAAATAACCAAATACCATTTTGAATATTGAGTGCTACTTCACTAGCAGACATTAATTGTCCATTAGTCGTAATATTAATATTTAGTCTATTAATTAACGTTTCTAGCCTAGTTATATTTTCTGGATTATTTAATACGACAAGTGCAGCAAATAAAGATAAAGCTGTTATGCCCAATAATATAATCCAAGCAAACCAGCCGAGAAATTTTTCTACACCTCTACCAACTGGCTGTCTCACATGTTCTACATATGAATTCATCATGTTTACCTCCTAATAATGAATTGGTTTTAATTATAACAAAAAAAGGGCTTTGTTTCTCACAAAGACCCTTTATAATGACTAATTAAGCGACATTTTAAATTTTAAAAAGGCTTCATTATACGCTGCTATATTTTCTTTTCCTAAATCTTCATAAACTTCAAGTTTATTTCTTACTGAAGAATCAGGATAGAAACGCTCATCTTCTCTAACACTCTTATCTAAAAGATTATAAGAAGCTTTGTTAGGTGTTGCATATCCAACCCATTCTGCATTTTGCTTTCCATTCTTCTCTTCTAATAAGAAGTTAATAAATTTATGTGCGCCATCAACATTCTGTGCTGTCTTAGGTATAATGATATTATCAAACCATAAGTTTGATCCTTCTTTAGGTACGACGAAATCCAATTTATCATTTTCAGTCATGATATCAGCTGCCATACCACTCCATACAACGGCTACATCCGATTCATTCTGAACCATCATTGTATTAATTTCATCACCTACAACACCTCTAACATTAGGTGATAACTTAATTAATTTATCTTGTGCTTTTTTCAGTTTTTGTTTATTCGTTTCATTTAAACTTTCATTCATACTATTTAATGCAAATCCTATACCTTCTCTTGATCCATCAACGATTAATACATCATCTTTAAGGCGTTTATCCCATAGACTATTCCATGTATTAAAGTTGATCCCTTTCGTTGTTTCTGGATTATACAAAATGCCTACTGTTCCCCAAAAATAAGGTACGGAATATTTATTCCCTGGATCAAATGGTAAATTCATAAAATCTTTATCAATATTTTTTAAATTCGGTATTTTTTTATGATCAATCGGTATTAATAACTTTTCTTTTTTCATTTTTTCAACAGTATACTCACTCGGCACTGCAACATCATATGCTGTACCACCGTTTTTAATTTTAGCCATCATCGCTTCATTTGAATCAAACGTTTCGTATACAACTTTAATACCTGTTTGTTTTTCAAATTTTTTCGTCAAATCTGGGTCAATATATTCTCCCCAGTTATATACATAAATAACATTCTTTTTCCCTTTAGAAGGAGGCGGATCAATTAATTTAGTAGATAACATTAACAATGCACCTACAACAATTGAGATGCCGACTAACTGCATTAATTGTTTCATCTTATAATGCCCCCTCTTTTTTCAAGTCTTTTTTGTTGGCTTCTTTTTATGAAATAATATCCTAAAATCAGTATCATAACTAACACAAATAGTAATGTAGAAATCGCATTGATTTCCATCGTAATACCTTTTCTAGCCATTGAATATACTTCAACAGATAATACGCTAAAGCCACTACCTGTCACAAAAAAGCTCACTGTAAAGTCATCTAATGAGTACGTAAGTGCCATAAAGAATCCACCAATTGCACCAGGTAGAATATGAGGAATCACAACTTTAATAAGTGTTTGCCATGAAGTTGCACCTAAATCTTTAGCAGCATCAATCATAGAAGTATTCATATCATATAGTTTAGGAAGTACTAAAAGCACGACTATTGGTACACAAAATGCAATATGAGATATTAATACCGACCAGAAACCAAGCCCCATTCCTGTATAGTGACCAATAACAGTAAATAATAGTAAAAATGATGATCCGATTACAACATCAGAACTTACCATTAAGATATTATTCAATGTTAGTAATCCGACTTTTAATTTTTTATTTCTTAAGTAGTAAATACCTATAGCGCCACATATTCCGATTAAAGTAGAAATACTCGCGGCCAACAATGCAATCGCAATGGTATTCACGATAATCACTAACAATCGTTTATTTTGAAACACTGATGTGTAATGATCAAATGTAAAGCCTTTAAAGTGCGTCATATTACCTGCACCGTTAAATGAATAAAATATTAAGAAAAAGATAGGCGAGTATAGAAATATAAGTATGATTGTAAAATAAATTTTTCCTGTTAATTTCATACTATACCTCCTTATTCTCTGATTTAGATTTCGTAATAATGAGTATAAGTGCCATAGCTAATATTAAGAATACAGCTATCGTAGAACCCATACCATAATTTTGTGTAACTAAAAACTGTTCTTGAATTGCTGTACCTAAGTTAACAACTTTATTACCTGCGATTAAGCGTGTAATCATAAATAATGATAATGCCGGTATAAATGTAATTTGGATACCCGTTTTCACACCTTCTAATGTTAAAGGCACGATGACATTTTTAAATGTTGTAAAACTATTTGCACCTAAATCTCTTGAAGCTTGCAACAAATTCTCTGGTATTTCATCCATTGAATTAAAGATTGGTAACAGCATAAATGGAATATAAATATAAACCGAAACAATGATAAACGCTGTACTTGTAAATAATAATTCTGTTGATGGTACATGAAATACACTTAAGATTTTATTTAATAAACCATCATGACTAAGAATTCCGATAAAAGCATACGTTTTAAGTAACAAGTTAATCCAAGTTGGTAATATAATAAGTAATAATAATATATCTTTATGTTTAGCATTTCTAAGTGTTAACGCTAAAGGATAACTGATCAATAAACAAAAGAAAGTAATAATTAATGCATACCAAGCTGAACTTAAAGTCATTTCTAAATAACTACTTGTAAAAAAGTTTTTGTAATTCTCGAATGAAAAGTGTCCATGAATATCAAGTAATGATGCATAGAAAATCATAGCAATCGGAACGATAATAAATAATACTATCCATATCATGTAAGGTACGAGTAATAATGATTTTATTTTATGCATGTTCCTCATCCTCATAGCTTTCGATTCGACGATCAAATTCTTCTTCAGTTTCACCTGGCAACATAATATGAATGGCTTCTGAATCAAAATCAAGTCCTACTGTTTCACCAATTGTTGCTTTTTTCGTCGTTTGGATAATCCATTCATTACCTTGCGCATCATAGCAACAAATTTCATAATGAACACCTCTAAATAATTGAGAATCAACTACTGCAGAGATACGACCTTCATTCTCTGATTTAATCGTGATATCTTCTGGACGAATCACGACGTCAACTTTAGCATCTTTTTCAAATCCAGCATCTACACATTCATAAGGAATACCGTACATTTCAACAACATAATCACGTTTCATTACACCTGTAACGATATTAGATTCACCAATGAAATCTGCAACGAATTTATTAATAGGTTCGTCATATATGTCGACAGGCGTACCACTTTGTTGAATTTTACCGTCTTTCATAACAAATATGTAATCACTCATTGCTAATGCTTCTTCTTGGTCATGTGTAACAAATATAAACGTAATACCTAATCGTTGTTGCAATTCACGTAGTTCATATTGCATTTCCGTTCTTAACTTTAAGTCTAAAGCTGACAATGGTTCATCAAGCAAGATAATTTCAGGTTCATTCGCAATTGCTCTAGCAATCGCAACACGTTGCTTTTGACCACCACTCATTTCAGTGATTTTACGTTGTTCATAACCTTCAAGTTTCACTAATTTTAATGCTTCTTTTACTTTAGTTTGAATATCTTTTTTATTTAACTTTTTTATTTTTAGTCCAAATGCTACATTATCGTATACATTTAAATGAGGAAATAATGCGTAATCTTGGAACACAGTATTAACTTTCCTATTATTTGCTGGCACTTTATTAATAATTTTATTATTAAACAAAATATTACCTTTAGTTGGTGTTTCAAATCCTGCTATCAATTTTAAAATAGTTGTTTTACCACAACCTGATGGACCTAATAATGTATAAAATTTACCTTCTTCAATTTCAAAACTGACATCATCTAATACTTGCGTGTTGTTAAAGTTCTTTGAAATGCCTTCGAACTTTATGATTGGTTGTTTCATGCCTTACCTCCTATAAATACGATTCTGTAGCTACAATCAATACCTCAGCATCTTTGCTAGATTGATTTAAAAATTGATGCGTTTCATGCGCTTTAAAATAAAAACATTCTCCACTTTTAGCAGTATATGTTTGATTCCCTATATTCAAAGTTATGAATCCTTTTTTTACATATGCAAATGTTTCAGAATTTGATGGGCTAAATGCTTTATATTTAGATCCACTTTTTAAAGTGATAATTACAGGTTCCATTTCAAATTCATTTGAATCTGGAACGAGCCATTTTATTTTGTAACCTAAATCATATTCATCATATATTGTGTGTTCTTGTTCAGGATAATGTATACGAGCTTGATACAATTTCTCATTAAAAAACTCACTCGGTTCAACCCCTAATACATCTAAAATATTCAAAAAAGTTTCCATAGATGGTGAAGATAAATTTCTTTCTAATTGTGAAATATACCCTTTAGATAAATCTGTACGCTCTCCAAGTTCTTCTTGTGTTAGGTTCTTTTGATACCTTAAATTTTTAAGTTTTTCTCCTATATTCATAAATCCCCCAAGAAAGTGTAATGTTTACTTTTACTAAACATTAAGTTTAGTACCTTTAATAAAATAACAGAAATCATTTTATAGTTCAACACTTTTTTGGGGGATTTTATAATATTATTTAACTGAAATCGTTGTCGCTTCTTTATTTTCTTTTAAAGCTTTTACAACTTTATAGCCATCATAACCACTTTCTTCTTTGAAAGCTTTATAAAAATTATTCTCATCAGCTTTACCAGGAATAATTTTTTTGAAGTTTTTATATGCTTTGTCTAATTGTTCTCTATTTGCTTCACTTTCATATGCATCTTCTATAAGGTTATAAAATGCCATCACTTCGAGAATCTCATCTTGCGACCAATCCACATCTATTGGATAACTATACTCCATGTTTTCTACTCCTTTACAAAAAAAGGCTGGGACATAAATATGTCTCAGCCTTATATTTTTATGATTACATTGTATGGATAGGTGTTCCTAATGCTACTTCTGCAGCTTCCATAGAAATTTCACCTAATGTTGGGTGAGCATGAATTGTTAATGATACGTCTTCAGCAGTCATACCTGTTTCAATTGCTAAACCTAATTCAGCAATGATATCTGAAGCGCCTGTACCAGCAACTTGTGCACCAATTAGAAGACCATTTTCTTTTAAAGTGATAAGTTTAACGAAACCAGCAGTTTCATTTAATGCTAATGCACGACCATTTGCAGCAAATGGGAACTTAGCAGCTTTAATTTCTAATCCTTCTTCTTTAGCGCTAGCTTCTGTATAACCTACTGTAGCTAATTCTGGCTCAGTGAAACATACTGCAGGAATACCTAAGTAATCTACAGCTGATTTTTCACCAGCAATTGCTTCAGCAGCAACTTTAGCTTCATAACTTGCTTTATGAGCAAGTGGAGGTCCAGCAACGATATCACCGATTGCATAGATATTGCTAATTGAAGTACGGCTTTGTTCGTCAACTTCAACTAAACCACGATCTGACATTTTTAGACCTAATTCTTCAAGACCTAATTCATCAGTATTTGGTCGACGTCCTACTGTAACTAATACATAGTCAGCATCGATTTCTTTTGTTTCTCCGCCAGCTTCGTAAGTAACTTTAACGCCGTTATCAGTTTCTTCAGCTGATTTAGCCATCGCTTCTGTTACGATTTCTACACCTTTAGCTTTAAGACCTTTTTTAACGATTTGAGTCATTTGCTTTTCAAATCCGCCTAAAATATCTTTAGCACCTTCAAGGATTGTTACTTCAGAACCAAAGTTAGCATATGCAGTACCTAGCTCAGATCCAATGTATCCGCCACCTACTACTACTAATTTTTTAGGTACTTCTTGAAGTGATAATGCACCTGTAGAATCGATTACACGTTTACCAAATTTGAAATTAGGAATTTCGATTGGACGTGAACCAGTTGCGATAATAGCATTTTTGAAAGTATAAGTTTGAGATGCTTTTTCAGTCATAACTTTTAAGTTATTTTCATCTACAAAATATGCTTCTCCGTTAACAACATCGATTTTGTTACCTTTCATTAATCCAGCTACGCCGCCTGTTAATTTTTTAACTACGCCATTTTTGAATTCTTGAACTTTTTCGAAGTTTAATGCTACTTTCTCAGCTACAACACCCATATCTTCTGAATGTTGAGCGTTGTGGAAACGGTGTGATGCTGATAATAAAGCTTTAGATGGGATACAACCAACGTTTAAACATACGCCACCTAATTCGCCTTTTTCAACGATTGTTACTTTTTGTCCTAATTGTGCTGCACGAATTGCTGCAACATATCCACCAGGACCTGCTCCAATTACAATAGTATCTGTTTCAATAGGAAAATCTCCAACTACCATTTTTACCCCTCCATTAATAATAATTCTGGATTATTTAATAATCTCTTAATATGGTTCATTGCATTTTGTCCAGTAGCACCATCAATTTGTCTGTGGTCGAAACTTAATGATAGTGATAATACAGGTGCAGCAATAATTTCTCCATCTTTAACGATAGGTTTTTGAGCAATACGACCGATACCTAAAATAGCTACTTCAGGATGGTTGATTACTGGTGTAAACCATTGTCCACCTGCTGAACCGATATTACTAATCGTACATGTTGCGCCTTTCATTTCGTTAGCTTGTAGTTTACCGTCACGTGCTTTAACAGCTAATTCGTTAATTTCATCAGAAATTTCGAACATTGATTTGTGATCAGCATTTTTAACTACTGGTACTAATAAACCACGATCAGTATCCGCAGCTATACCTATATTATAGTAATGTTTATGAACAATTTCACCATTTTCTTCATCAAATTCAGTATTTAATGCTGGGTATTTCTTAAGTGCAGATACTAATGCTTTAACAACATATGGTAAGAATGTTAATTTAGTACCTTGCTCAGCAGCAACTTCTTTGAATTTTTTACGGTGATCCCATAATTCTTGAACATCAATTTCATCCATTAATGTTACGTGAGGTGCAGTATGCTTAGAGTTAACCATTGCTTTAGCAATTGCTTTACGCATAGCTGGTATTTTCTCACGAGTTTCAGGGAATTCTCCTTCTGGTACTTGTGGAGATTGTACTGTTTGTGTATCTTCAGATGAAGTTTGAGCTTCTTCTTTAGCTGGTTGCTCTGTAGTAGCGCCACCATTTAAGTATGCTTCAACGTCTTCTTTTAAGATACGGCCATTTTTACCTGAACCTGAAACAGCTTTAATATTTACATCGTTATCACGAGCAAATTTACGAACTGAAGGCATAGCAATTACACGTTTAGACTCATCAACATTTTCTGATTGAGTTTCAGTAGTTGCTTCTTCTTTAGCTTCTTCAGCTGGTGCTTCTTCTTTAGTTTCTTCTTCATCGTCGTCATGACCTTTGAATTGTAAGCCTTCTGCATCAGGTGCATCAATTTTAACAATTGTATCACCAACAACAGATACTGTACCTTCTTCAACCATAACTTCTTCAATTTTACCTGCAACAGGTGATGGAATTTCAACGACAGATTTATCATTTTGAACTTCACATAATACATCGTCTTCTTGAATTTCGTCTCCTGCTTTAACAAACCATTTTACAATTTCACCTTCGTGGATACCTTCACCGATATCTGGTAATTTAAATTCGAATGACACGATTTTTTCCTCCTAAATATTAAATCCGTATTTTAATGCGCATTAAAACTCTAATGTTTCTTTAGCTTGCGCTACGATATCTTTTTTGTTTGGTAACCAAACACCTTCAGCTTGTGTGAATGGATAAATAGTGTCAGCAGCTGCCACACGTGCAATAGGAGCTTCTAATGAAAGAACAGCTCTTTCAGAAATTTCAGCTACAACATTTGCGCCAACGCCTGCTTGTTTTTGAGCTTCTTGAACTACGATTACACGGTTTGTTTTTTCTACTGATTTAACAATTGTTTCAATATCTAATGGTTGAACAGTGATTAAGTCAATAACTTCAACTGAATAACCATCTTTTTCTAAATCTTCTGCTGCTTTTAATGATTCTTGAACCATTGCACCATAAGTGATGATTGTTAAATCTGTACCTTCTCGTTTAACTTTAGCTTTACCGATTTCTACTTCGTACTCTTCTTCAGGTACTTCTTCACGGAATGAACGGTATAACTTCATGTGTTCTAAATAAACAACTGGGTCATTACTGCGGATTGCAGAAATTAATAATCCTTTAGCATCGTAAGGGTTTGAAGGAATAACAACTTTCAAACCTGGAGATTGAGCTACTAAACCTTCTAAGTTGTCTGCGTGTAATTCTGGTGTATGAACACCACCACCAAATGGCGCACGGATTGTGATTGGAGCCACTTTAGAGTTACCTGAACGGAAACGGTGACGAGCTATTTGACCAGCAATTGAGTCCATAACTTCAAATACGAAACCAAAGAATTGGATTTCCATGACAGGACGGTAACCTTCAAGCGTTAAACCTAAAGCTAGACCACCAATACCTGATTCAGCTAGAGGTGTATCAAATACACGATCTTCACCGAATTCTTTTTGTAAACCTTCTGTTGCACGGAATACACCGCCGTTTACACCAACGTCTTCACCGAATAATAGAACATCTTCGTCTCTTTTTAATTCGTTTTGAAGCGCATTGTTAATCGCTTGAATCATTGTCATTTGTGCCATGACTTATTTCGACTCCTTCTCTTTGTAAATTTCATATTGTTCAGCTAAATTGTAAGGCATTTCTTCATACATATTTTCCATTAAGTCTGTAACTTTTTGTTTAGGCGTATTATCTGCCTCTTTAATAGCTGTTTTAATTTCTTCTTTAGCTTTTTCCATTACTTCGTTTTCTTTTTCTTCAGACCATAAGTTTTTCGCTTCAAGATATTTTCTGAAACGTACTAATGGATCTTTCTTTTCCCAATCAGAATCTTCATCAGAAGTTCTGTAACGAGTTGGATCGTCACCAGCCATTGTATGTGGACCGTAACGGTAAGTTAATGTTTCGATTAATGATGGACCTTCACCATTTACTGCACGTTCACGCGCTTGTTTAGTTACTGCATATACTGCTAATGCATCCATTCCATCTACTAATACACCTGGAATACCAACTGCTACTGATTTTTGAGCTAATGTTTTAGCAGCTGTTTGTTTGTCACGAGGTGTTGAAATCGCATAGTTGTTATTTTGGATTACGAAAATTGCAGGTGCTTTGTAAGCAGAAGCAAAGTTGATACCTTCATAGAAGTCACCTTGTGAAGAACCGCCATCACCAGTGTAAGTAATTGCAACATTTTTCTTACCACGTTTTTTAAGACCTAGTGCTACACCAGCTGTTTGGATAAACTGTGCACCGATAATAATTTGTGGACTTAAAGCATTAACACCTTCTGGGAATTGGTTTCCAATAAAGTGTCCACGTGAGAATAAGAAAGCTTTAGTTAATGGTAAACCATGCCAAATTAATTGTGGCACATCACGGTAACCAGGTAATACATAGTCTTCTTTCTCTAACGCATAATGTGAAGCTAATTGTGAAGCTTCTTGTCCAGCTGTTGGTGCATAGAAACCTAAACGTCCTTGTCTATTTAATGAAATAGAACGTTGATCTAGAACACGAGTCCAAACCATTCTTTCCATTAATTCAACAAGTTCTTCGTCAGATAAGTCCGGTAACAAGTCACTATTTACGACATTTCCTTCTTCATCTAAAACTTGAACCATTTCAAACTTAGACTCTATTTCATTTAAAGTCGCTACTGCATCGAATTGGGCTTTTTTTCTCGGAGCCATTCAATTCACCATACCTTTCCCTATATTAAATAATCATTTCTTAATCATTCTAACACAAAACTGTTTTACTGTTAAATAAAAAATACTAACATCTTAAAAACCCCTCAAATCAAAGGTTTTTATGTAACTGTACTAAAACATAATATTAGCTGTACTAATACAAATTATTTATCTAAAATAGCTGAAACATCTTTCTTTTCTTGTTGGACTTTTCTTAAAGTGTTTTGATAATCTGTTACAACTTTTTCAGTCTTTTTATTAACTTCAGTTAACTTAGAAGAACGATCATTTGCACCTTTTTGCGTTGCATTGTCTTTTGATAGATAACTAAATAAATCTTTTTCAGTTTTTAATACTTCTTGATAAGCATTCATTACATCATTATGTAGCTTGTACTTTTCATCTAGAGCGTTCTTTAAATCTTTAGCTTCTTTTAATTGTTCTTCATCTTCTATATTTTTATAATCTTTTTTAGATGATTCATAAATGTCCTTAGATTTCTTCATTGCAGCTTTTTCATCTTTTACAATTTCTTCCCTATCTTTAACGCCGTCCGTTAATTCTTTCGCTTTTGCTTTAAAATCATCATTTTTAGCTTTATTTAATGCTTCGATTTTTTTAACTTTATCTTTTTCTGCCTTAGTCATTTTCTCATTTAAATCAACTATAACTTTTTCTTCTTTATTTGCTTTTTCAACTTTGTTATAAAAAGATTCAAGTGATTCTTTAGATTGACCACACGCTGTTAAAATTATTGAAGTCGCTAATGTTAATGTTACAAATTTCTTGCCAATCATTGGTAATTCCTCCTTTTAATCCTATCAATATGTTACTCTGTTTTTTTTATTTATACAATTAATAATAGATGTAAAAATGACCAGTTTTTGATAATATTTTATATGAGGAAGGTGCATGTAAATGATAACGATGGAAAATATTATTCGTGACGGCCACGAAACACTTAGAAAGAAAGCCGAAGAAGTAGAATTACCAGTATCGACTGAAGATAAAGAAACATTAAATGAAATGATGGAATTCCTAAAGAACTCTCAAGATGAAGATCTTGCTAAAAAATACAAATTACGTTCTGGCGTAGGACTAGCCGCTCCACAAATCAATGTTTCTAAAAAAATGTTAGCTGTATATATACAAGATGACGGAAAAGGAAACCAAATAGAACTTCAACTTATCAATCCTAAAATCGTAAGCCACAGTGTACAAAAAGCATATTTAAATGGCGGAGAAGGATGTTTAAGTGTAGACGAAGCTAAACCAGGACTCGTTCATCGTAATTATAAAATAACAATTCAAGCATACGATATAGAAGGAAATCCATTTAAGAAAAGATTCAAAGGATATCCAGCAATCGTATTGCAACACGAAATCGATCATTTAAATGGCATCATGTTCTATGACTATATTAATGAAGAAGATCCATTCAAACCACTCGATGATGCAGTAGAAATTAATTAATAAGTAAGATGATAAAAGAGCGAATACCATTCAGTCGGTATTCGCTCTTTTTAATGTCATTATTCCGAATTGTGGTAATTAGAACGCTGTATCTTCCATTATTTCGAATTCTGGTAGTTAGAACGCTGTATCTTCCATTATTTCGAATTCTGGTAATTAGAATGCTGTAACTATCATTATTCTGAATTCTGGTAATTAGAATCCGCTAACTTCCATTATTCTGAATTCTGGTAATTAGAATCCGCTAACTTCCATTATTCTGAATTGTGGTAGTTAGAACGCTGTAACTTCCATTATTCTGAATTGTGGTAATTAGAACGCTGTAACTTCCATTATTCTGAATTGTGGTAATTAGAATCCGCTAACTTCCATTATTCTGAATTGTGGTATTTAGATGAGCGCTCATTTACGGACACTTCTCAGAATTCTGTCCCTAACAACGCCCCTTACGGACACTTCTCGGAATTCTGTCCCTAACTACCACACCACTATAACTTCTCTCCTATCAAAAAACAGTAATCTCAATCTTCCAATTGTAGATTACTGTTTTTCTGTTTCATAATTTTGTTCATTACATAAATTCATCTCTTCGTTCGATGAAATGAATGTTTTTTTCTTTTAGTGCTTTTTGAATAGCGGTTAATTCGTCCAAACTTAACCATTCTGGATCTTTGTTATGTCGAATGTAATGTGGATCTTGTTTAACGTTATTAATCATTTCATCATAGTTATAGATCATCACAACTTCATTTTTTCGAATATTAAATTCTATTCCTTTAAATTGTTTGTCAGATCTGTTTTTTTCTGCATCGATTGTTTTGATGATGCGTTCGACCTTATCCATAAAATTCACATCCTATTCATCTATCAATCCTAATTCTTTACAAGCATAGTATATACCATTTTCACTTACATGTTTCGTTTCAAAATCACAAACTTCTTTTAGTGCGTCAACGGCATTTCCCATTGCTACACCACACCCTACTTCAGTAATCATTTCTACATCATTTGGTCCATCACCGAATGCAACTACTTCGCTTAATGGGAATCCTAATTTATCACTGAGTTCTTTTATGCCTTCTGCTTTAGAACGATCATTCGGCACTACATCTCTACTTAGTGGATGCCATCTATAGAATTTCAATGCATTGAATTGATTATCGTACTTGTCATCTTCATCGTCAGCATGGAAAATAAGCGCTTGATAGACTGGGTGATCAAGATAATATGTATTGTGATATTCTGGATAATCCATCTTTAATGTTCCAAGACTTTCAGAAATGTCGTTATCACTTTCTACATTTGCATATACTGCAGTTTCACCGAAGAATACTAGTGGATGATTATTTGCATGTGCTTTGTCTACTATGCTCGTAAGTTCCTCTTTATTTAATGGATATTTACTTATAATTTCTCCATTATATACAACAATTTGTCCGTTTAGCGAAACAAAAGTATCAATACCTGTTTCTTTAATAACTTCTTTAAACATATATGGTGCTCTACCTGTTGCAATTGCGACGATATGGCCAGCTTCTTTTAAATTTTTTATCGCATCAATAGTTGATTCTGGAATTTCTTTGTTTTCATCATAGATTGTACCATCTATATCGAAAAATATTAATTTCTTATTCAACTTTCATCGCCTCCTTGTCTCTATTCTAGTTGATAATCAATATATATGAAAGATTTAGTTAAATATCTTTATTTATCTCTAATTATCATGTAAAATGAACTTATTAAAAAGGTATTTATATATTTTCATATAATTACTTTTAAAAATGTACGGGAATCAAATTTTGAAATTGACAAACCCTAGACTTAAAAACTAGGGCTTTATTTATGTTAATTAACCTAGGAGGATTTATATATATGGCAGTATTTAAAGTATTTTATCAAGAAGACAAAAGTGAAGTAATCGTACGTGAAAGTACACAAACAAAATATTTCGAAGGACAAACTGAAGAACAAGTTAGAAGATATTTATCTGACCGTAATTACAATATCGAATTTGTCCAAAAATTAGAGGGCGCTCATTTAGAATATGAAAAGAAATCAGATCACTTTAATGTGGAGACAATCTAAATGAAGCCTTTACAAAAAAATGAAGTAGGCGTATACGCACTGGGTGGTCTCGGTGAAATTGGTAAAAACACGTACGCCCTCGAATATCAAGATGAAATCATTGTCATTGATGCAGGTATTAAATTCCCTGATGACGATCTTCTTGGTATCGATTACGTGATACCAGATTATACGTACTTAATTCAAAATAAACATAAAGTGAAAGCTTTATTTATCACTCATGGACACGAAGACCATATTGGTGGTGTCCCATTTTTATTAAAACAAATGAATGTTCCGATTTATAGTGGACCACTTGCTTTAGGTCTTATTAGAAATAAATTGGAAGAACACAATTTATTGAAGACTGCTCAATTAAATGAAATTGATGAAGATTCAGTATTTGAATTTAAACATTTCAAGATTTCATTTTATTTAACAACTCATAGTATTCCAGAAGCATACGGGATTATTGCAGATACACCAGAAGGTAAAATCGTTCATACAGGTGACTTCAAATTTGATTTCACACCTGTTGGTAAACCTGCAAATATTGCCAAAATGGCTCAACTTGGTGAAGAAGGCGTATTATGTTTGTTATCAGACTCTACAAATTCTGAAGTTCCTAACTTTACATTAAGTGAAAAGGAAGTTGGACAAAACGTAGATGAGATTTTCCGTAAATGTTCAGGTAGAATTATTTTTGCGACATTTGCTTCTAATATTTATAGAGTTCAACAAGCTGTTGAAGCAGCCGTTAAATACAATCGTAAGATCGTTGTCTTCGGTCGTTCAATGGAGAACAATATTAAAATTGGTACAGAATTAGGTTATATCAAAGTACCACCTGAAACATTTATTGAACCTAACAAAATTAATACCGTTCCTAAACATGAAATTCTTATTTTATGTACAGGTTCTCAAGGTGAACCAATGGCAGCACTATCAAGAATTGCTAATGGTACACATAGACAAATCAGCATTATTCCAGATGATACAGTTGTATTCAGTTCATCACCTATTCCAGGTAACACGAAGAGTGTAAATAGAACAATCAATGCATTATACAAAGCTGGTGCTGATGTTATTCACGGTAAATTGTCTAACATTCATACTTCAGGTCACGGTTCACAAGATGAACAAAAATTAATGTTACGTTTAATTAAGCCTAAATATTTTATGCCGATTCACGGTGAATATAGAATGCTTAAGAAACATAGTGAAACTGGTGTGAACTGTGGTGTAGATCCAGATAATATATTCGTATATGAAATTGGCGATGTCCTTGCACTTACAAAAGATTCTGCAAGATATGCTGGTCGTATTCCATCAGGAAATGTATTTGTTGATGGTAGCGGAATTGGAGATATCGGTAATGTCGTAATTAAAGACCGTAAAGTCCTTTCTGAAGAAGGTCTTGTAATAGTTGTTGTAAGTATAGATTTCAAAACGAAACAACTGCTTTCAGGTCCAGATATCATCTCTAGAGGATTTGTATATATGAGAGAATCAGGTCATTTAATTTACGATGCACAACGATTAATCAAGAAAGCTGTTATTGAGAAGCTAAACAATAATGATAAAGTAGAATGGCATCACGTTAAATCTACAATTACTGAAGCTTTACAACCTTATTTATACGAAAAAACAGCTCGTAAACCAATGATTTTACCAATTATCATGAAAATTAAATAAAACATTAAAACACCCGTAATTTCTAAAAATTACGGGTGTTCTTTTATTCGTTTACTAATTTTTTCTCAAATCTATTTAAATCATTGTCATGACCTATCACGATTAATATATCATGAAATTCAATATTTTCATTTGGATCTGGTGCTACGATGATATCTTTACCTCTTTTAACTGCAATGATATTTATACCGTAATTTGCACGTACATCCAATTCTAGTATAGAACTACCAGCAAGTCTTTCCCCTGCTTTAATTTCTACAATTGAATACTCATCAGAGAGTTCTAAGTAGTCTAGTACAGATGCACTAGCAACATTATGTGCGATACGACGACCCATATCTCTTTCTGGATGGACAACAGTATCCGCACCTATTTTATTCAGAATTTTAGCGTGATAATCGTTCTGAGCTTTTGCTGTAACTTTTTTAACACCTAATTCTTTAAGAATTAATGTTGTTAACGTACTCGCTTGTATATTCTCACCTATCGCAACAATGACATGATCGAAATTGCGTATACCTAAACTTTTCATGACCGCTTCATCTGTTGTATCTGCAATCACCGCATGTGTGGCGATATCACTGAACTCATTCACTCTTGCTTCATCTGCATCAATGGCCATTACATCCATATCTAAAGCATTGAGCTCTCTTACAATACTTCCGCCAAATCGGCCTAAACCTATAACTACATACTCCCTACTCATGATATGCCTCCATACTTTATAATAATATTATTTTTTACCTTTAACGTAATCTGCATCAAAGATAAATAATCTTAATAATAATATAAGCGATGGCACGAGTAAAAGTAAACCTAAAATAAATACGATTACAAGCATTAATGCCATTTGATCGTTCACAACTGCTTTATCAATATTGATAAATGGATCTAAAATATACGGCAATTTACTTACACCATATCCAAAGAATGCTGTACCGAATTGTAATAATATCATGATAAATGCAACACCATGTGCTTTTTTAAAGTATATTAATCCAACAGCAATGATAAAGAATATAATACTTAATCCGAATAACCACCAATAACTGCCGACTGCATTATTAAAATGCGTTTCATTATGTTGTCTTAATGATAAGAAAACGAACTGACAAATGATGATCATTGGAATTGCCCATATAAGGAACCACTGTCTCAATAAATGATATGCTTCAGAATCTTTAGCTTTATTCGCATAAAATGTTAAAAATCCTGATGAAATATATAACACTGAGATAATTGCTAAAAATACAACTGCCCATGCATATGGACTTAATAATAAATCAACCCACTGTAGGTGAACGCCATCACTTGTTTCTTTAATATAGCCACCTTCAGCAATTGTTAAAATGGTTGATAATGATGCTGGAATCAATAAACCTGTTCCACCATATAAGAATAACCATGATAATTTACTATCTTGTCCATAGTTTTCAAATGCGTAAAAGCTACCACGAATGGTTAGTAAAATTAATGCAATACTACCAGGTATTAATAATGTTGACCCGAAATAATATGCAGAGTCTGGGAAGAATCCAACTATTCCTACAAAGAAGAATACGAAGAACACATTTGTTACTTCCCACACAGGGTTTAAATATCTAGAAATCAAGTTATTGATAATATGATCTTGCTTCGTTAATTTAGCGTGAAATGCGAAGAAACCTGCACCAAAATCAATCGCACCAATAATAATGTAACCAAACAGAAAGAGCCAAAGCACTGTAATACCTATATGTTGATAATCCATTATACTTCACCCTTTCTGTCTATTATTTTGTTCACATCATCAGTCGCTTTACTGTGACTAAACATTCTAATAAGTACATAACTTGATGAAATACCAAGAACTAAATAAAGTATTGCGAATGCAATGAATACAAGTGCAAGTCCATCAGCATTTGTTGCAGCTTGTGCAACTTTTAAGTAACCTCTTAATATCCAAGGTTGTCTACCCATCTCAGCTAAGAACCAACCAAATTCAATTGCAAGCATTGCAAGTGGTCCCGTTAATACCGCTAAATATAAGATTGGCTTACTATATTGCGACCATTTTTTCACCCATTTTAATACGATAAATAAAGCTGAAACGACAAAACAATACACACCAAAGAATACCATCAAATCAAAGAAATAGTGAATGATAAGTGGTGGTGTTTCATCACTCTTAAATTCGTTTAATCCTTTAACTTCAGTATTAAAATTACTATCTGATAAGAAACTTAAAGCGCCAGGAATTTTAATAGCACCTTTAACTTCTTGTTTATCTTCATCAACTACCCCAAATAATACTAGGTCTGCTTTTGATTCACTTTCAAAATGCCACTCCATAGCTGCTAATTTTTCAGGTTGTTCTTGATGTAAGAACTTAGCTGATAAATCTCCTGCTAACATTGCAAGTAAACTCGCAATTAAACCAACTATCATTGTAAGTTTAAGAGCTTTTTTATGATATTCTTTATCGTCTATAAATTTATTCTTAATTAAACGATATGCTGCTATACTTGCTAAAATAAATGCAGCTGTCATAAACGCAGTCGCTATAACGTGAAATGCTCTAATACCGAATGATGCATTAAACATCGCAGCGATTGGATCAATGTTCATCAATTTTCCATTGATAAAATCGAATCCATTTGGCGTATTCATGAAAGAATTCACAGATGTAATAAAGAACGCTGAGAATGTACCACCAATAATTACTGGTAACGTAATTAAAAAGTGCGTCCATTTACCTTTGAATCTATCCCACGTATATAAATAAATACTTAAGAAAATAGCCTCAAAGAAAAAGGCGAATGTTTCCATAAATAATGGTAGCGCAATAACTTGCCCACCTAATTGCATAAATGCTGGCCACAATAATGATAATTGTAGACCAATAATTGTTCCCGTAACTACTCCGACCGCTACAGTAATCGTATACCCTTTAGACCAACGTTTTGCCATTGCTATATACATAGGATTATTGTTCTTAATACCTATGAATTCAGCAATTG
This sequence comes from Mammaliicoccus sp. N-M50, assembly GCF_022386995.1. Lineage (NCBI taxonomy): Bacteria > Bacillati > Bacillota > Bacilli > Caryophanales > Staphylococcaceae > Mammaliicoccus > Mammaliicoccus sp. N-M50. Next base: position 489,507 of record NZ_JAJNJA010000001.1, read on the forward strand.
CAAACATTAATGGGATCCCCACACCAATTGTTGCAAAAATGATATGGAATCCCAATGTCATAGCAGTTAATAAACGACTTATAACTACTGCATCCATAATATTCCTCCATTCAACGTTTGTGATATACATCACAATTTAATCTTATTATACAACACTTTAATCATTTGTGAAATGTTTAACATTTACAAAGTAATGACAAATTAATGGCAAAATAGGACATAATCGTTGAACGCTTTAAAAAATCATTTATAATATGTCTATATAAAGTTGAGGTGAAAGCTATGAGTGAAGTTACAATTTATACACAAGACCAGTGTCCCCCTTGCCAATTTGTAAAACAATATTTTACTGAAAAAGAAATTCCGTTTACAGAAAAAAATATAAAAAACAAACAATTTAAAAACGAACTTATCGATCTAGACAGTTTTTCAACACCTACTGTTCTCATTAATGATGAAGTTTTTTATCAAGTTGATATAGAATCTTTTAATAAAGCATTAGGCATTCATTAATGAAGATTCAATTTCCAAGTTCTAAAATTAAAGTCACCACACATTCTATTGATACAAACTTAAAATCAAATCTGAAACTCATTCATATAACAGATTTGCATTTAGGTTATTATTCTAATTTAGAAAATTTATATCAACTTGTACGTCTTATCAATGAGCAAGAAGCAGATATTGTTTGTTTCACAGGTGATTGTTTTGATGATATTGCTCAAATTTCATTTGACCCTTATCTAGTTATACCTTTATTTCGTACAGTTCAATCAAAATATGGAAAGTTTTTTGTTCCAGGCAACCACGATTACGGTTCAAACGGCATTCATACGGTATTAGATATCATGAATAAATCGGGTTTTGAAGTCTTGTTAAACAGTTCTTACGTCGTCAACACACCTGACGGTAATATTCAGATTAACGGTATTGACGATTTATGTTTTGGTCAGCCTAACTTTAGCAGTTCATTCCAAGTAACTAATTGTCGTATAGACTTTAGAATAGGACTCGTACATGAACCAGATAAAGTTAAACTATTAGATCCAAACATCCACTTAGTACTTTCTGGACATACACATGGTGGTCAAGTTCGACTTCCTAAGATTGGCGCTATTTATACACCAACTTATGGAAAAGTATATAAACAAGGTTTATATCAAATTAGAACTGGACAATACCTTTATGTTAATCAAGGCATAGGTATGACAAGACTGCCTATTAGAATATTTTGTTCACCTGAAATTGCGATATTCAACTTGAACGCTCATTAAAATCTGAAAAGATCATTCACATATAAAAACAGAGCAGTTATCTACTTAATGTTAAGAGATAACTGCTCTGTTTTTTAATTTTAAAGAATTTGATTAACGAGTTCTACAACTTCTTCTTCTGTTGCACAGTTAATTGCTTTGTTCGCTAATTCTTGCATTTCTTTTTGATCTAATTGTTTGATTTGCTTTCTAGCTTTTAGAATACTTGTCGCACTCATAGAGAATTCATCTAAACCTAATCCAAGTAATAATGGAATTGCTGTATTGTCTCCAGCCATTTCTCCACACATACCAGTCCATTTACCTTCTTTATGAGAAGCTTCAATTACTTGCTTAACTAAGCGAAGAATTGCAGGGTTATATGGTTGGTATAAGTAAGAAACACGCTCAGACATACGGTCAGCAGCCATTGTATATTGGATTAAATCATTCGTACCAATACTGAAGAAATCAACTTCTTTAGCGAAGATGTCTGCAAGTGCTGCAGTAGATGGAATTTCTACCATAATACCGATTTCGATATCATCCGCAACGTTAACACCTTAAGAAACTAATTTTTCTTTTTCTTCAAGTAAGATTGCTTTAGCGTCTCTAAATTCTTTAATAGTTGCAATCATTGGGAACATGATATTTAACTTACCAAATTCAGAAGCACGTAATAAAGCTCTTAATTGTGTTCTAAAGATATCAGTTTGATCTAAACATAAACGAATCGCTCTATATCCTAAGAATGGGTTCATTTCTTTAGGTAAGTTTAGGTAAGATAATTCTTTATCTCCACCTATGTCTAAAGTACGAACGACAACACGATTGCCGTCCATTTCTTTTAAGACTTTGCTATATGCTTCAAATTGTTCTTCTTCTGAAGGCATATTGTCTCTACCCATGTATAAGAATTCAGTACGGTATAAACCGATACCTTCTGCGCCGTTATTTTTAACACCTTCTAAGTCATTAGGTGTACCAATATTCGCAGCTAATTCTACATGAACACCATCTTTAGAAACAGATTCATCATTAACTAATTTAGCTAATTCTTCTTTTTCAGCTAAGAAGTTTTTCTGTTTTTGTTCGTATGCTTGAACTTCGTCATCTGTTGGGTTAATGATTACATCACCAGATAAACCATCAATGATTAAACTATCACCATGGTTAACGCGATCAGTAATATCTTTAGTACCTACAACAGCTGGAATTTCTAATGAACGACTCATTATTGCTGAGTGTGAAGTTCTTCCACCGATATTTGTCGCAAAACCTTTAACAAACTCTTTGTTAAGTTGCGCAGTGTCAGATGGTGTTAAATCTTCACCTACAATAATAACGCTTTCATTGATCATACTAGGATTTGGTAATTCTACACCTAAAATATGTGCCAAAACACGTTTAGAAACGTCACGAATATCTGCCGCACGTTCTTTCATGTATTCATTATCCATATTTTCGAAGATTGTAATGAAGTTTGTTGATACTTCATTTAATGCAGTAGGTGCATTTACTTTGTTATTGCGAATATTTTCTTCAATTGGATTTAATAATTCTGGATCTTCTAACACTAATAAATGCGCATCAAAAATCGCAGCTTTATCTGCACCAAGTTGTTTTTCAGCATTATTACGAATTTGAGTTAATTCAACTTTTGATTGATTAACAGCCGCTTTAAACTTTTCAACTTCGCCGTCTACATCGCTGATATTTTCGCTTGAAAACGATAAGTCAGGTTCAACTAATAAATATGCTTTACTAATAGCCACACCATCAGATGCAGCTATACCTTTTAATAATTCAGACATTATTTAGTTAATCCTTCTTTAGATAATACTTCAGTAATTGCTTCGATAGCTTCTTTCTCATCACTACCCTCAGCGTAGATAGTAATTTCAGCATCTTTACCAACACCTAGGCTCATTACACCCATAATTGATTTTAAGTTAACTTTTTTAGCGTTATATTCTAATTGTACATCTGAATCAAATTTAGATGCAGTTTGAACTAACATTGTTGCTGGTCTAGCGTGAATACCCGTTTCGTCAATAATTACGTATGAATTTTGTTCCATTTTTATTGTCTCCTTCTGATACCTATATTAAATTTGTATAAAATCAAATTTTATCTATACGATTAAAGAATATCAAAAAACCACTTACAATTCAATCATATTACATAAGTATGCAATTATTTGAGCTGATTATTCTTTATTTTTGAAGGTTCGTGTATTCAACTGCTATTTGTGTACCAATTTTAGCGTTATGTTCAACAAGTTTAATATTTGTTTCTAATGATTTACCTTCAGATTGCTTAACGATTTCACCTAATAGGAATGGTGTAGAATCTTTGCCGTGAATACCTTCTTCTTCAGCTTTAGCAACTGCTTTGTCAATAATACCATTGATGAAACTTGGCTCTAATTGATCCTCTTCTGGTACCGGGTTAGCGACAACAATACCTGTTTCTAAACCTAAGTCCCATTGTACTTCTGCAAGTTTCGCGATTGTACTTACTTCATCAATTCTTGTGTTTAATTTAAGGCCACTTTCTCTAGTAAAGAATGCTGGAAGTTCGTCAGTTTGGTATCCAACTACCGGTACACCTTTTGTTTCTAAGTATTCTAATGTTTTGTCTAAGTCTAAAATTGATTTAGCACCTGCACAAATAACAGCTACTTTCGTTTTTGAAAGTTCATCTAAGTCTGCAGAAATATCCATTGTGTGTTCTGCACCTTTATGAACACCACCGATACCACCAGTAACAAAGAATTTAATATCTGCTAATTGAGCACAAATCATTGTTGAAGCCACTGTTGTTGCACCAATTTTTTTAGTTGCTAATATTTCAGCGATATCTCTTCTAGAAACTTTTGCTACATTTTCTGCACTTGCTAATAATTGTAATTCATCTTCGCTCAATCCAATTTTAATTTTTCCATCAATAATTGCGATTGTTGCAGGTACCCCACCATTATCTCTTACAATTTGTTCTACTTTTTGTGCCATTTCTACGTTTTGAGGATAAGGCATACCATGTGAAATAATTGTAGATTCTAAAGCAACAATTGCTTTACCTTCCTCTTTTGCTTTTTCTACCTCTGCTGAAAATTGAATATAGTTTTCCATTATAAAGCCTCCATGTCCTTAATTAATTGTTTTTTATCTAAATCTTGTCTTACTGTATAAGCTGTTTGAATTGTTTTAGATGCATTTGCTTTTGCTAAATCAATAATTTTGTCGATTTCATATGATTTCAACCATCCATAAATTAAACCTGATGTAAATGCATCACCGGCACCTGTTACATCAACGACATTATCCACTTTTTTAACTTCAAATTGTCGTTGACCTTCCTCACCATCATAAATAATATTATCTTTACCTGATGTCACAACTAAGTTCTTCACACCTAGTGATCTAATTTCACCAATGTATTGAATTAATTCTGCTTCTGTTCGTGCATCTTTACCTACGAATGATTCAACTTCATCTTTATTTAATATGAGCCAATCAACCGCATGTAAATTATGAGGTAGACGATTCATTTTAGGTCCCGAAACTGCAATCAATACTAATTTAATCTTTTTCTTCTCTGCATATGAACATAAAAACTCTATCGTCTCTTTAGGACAGTTTAAATCTGCAATAATACATTTTGATTTATTGAGTAAATATGTGTTTTTAATCATAAATTCTGGCGTAATTTTGTCATATACTGACATGTCCGCAAACCCCATCGTCATACTACCATGTTGATCTAACAATGCCGTATAACTTCCCGTTGATTCACTAGAAATCTTCTCAACATAATCCACATTCATAAATGGTGATGATAAATCAGAAATATGTTGCCACTCTGCATCATTACCTGAAGTCGTTAATAACAGAACATCTTCACCGATGCGTCCTAAATTCTCAGCAACGTTTCTAGCAACGCCACCAATAGAAGTTTCAGAAGTTACTGGATTTGAAGTACCCTGCACTAATTCGTCTGTAATATGAAATTTCCTATCTATGTTAGCCCCACCAATACAAACAATTGGATTTTGCTCGTTTAACACATATGCTTTCCCTTGAACATATTCTTTCTTAACTAAACCTGAAATAATATTTGCAACTGCAGGTCTAGACAAACCAACTTTATCCGATAACTCTTGTTGTGATATAAAAGGATTCTCTTTAATTAAGTTAAGAATTAATTTTTCATTTTCATTCATTAATTTCACCTCACAAACATTTGTTTATATTTCAAACTTTAGTTTACATTTTGATTATAAAGCGTTTTCAGAATAATTGCAAATATAAAATAAAAAATTACACAAAAATAAGCTAAGACATTACAAAATGCCTTAGCTTATTTCAATATTTTATTCACCTATAAAGTCTTGAATGACTGTTTCACATTTTTTAATGTGATCTTCACCCATTTTTTTCATTAAATAATAACTAATTGAACCAGCAACTGCTTGTCCAACTAATGGTACCCATCTTGATTGTTTTGCCGCTTCTCTTTTTACAACTGATCTAAATATAACTTTTACCATTGCATTCGTTACTTTTTGACCAATAAACTGGCTACCTCTCATTGCAGCTGATGTTAAAACTTTTTGTTTTAAATCATCTTGCATTTTATTAACTTGTTTATGGCTTAATCCATAAATTTTATTAATATCTTCAATGATATCGCCCATTAATTTAATATCCATACCAACACCAAGTCCTGGGATTGGTACTACATTTGCAGCTGAAGACATTAATGACTTCTTATGAATAAGTTCTTTAGCTTTTTTTCTACGTTCTAACAATTCTTCTTGTGAAGTTGGTAATTCAGAACGTTTCTTTATTTCTTGTATACCAAATGCTTTATTACCTGCTTTTGTCGTAATTTTATCGAAAATTCCCATTGTTTCCATTCTCCTCACAGTTCGATTATATTCAAACATTATTATAATAATATATACCCGAACTAGGAAATTTTAACCATTTATTTGTACGAATACGACTTTCAAGTATTTACTTGGTTTATAGTGTGGATGACTCTTGAAGTCTTTAGGTAATCCCATTACATCAGAGATTGTATAATCTACACCTAATTGATCTAATGTTTGATTAATCATTTTTTTGAATGCTTTTTGTGGAAAAGCACTTGAATTTGTACTTAACACTAAGTTACCATTCTCGTTTAATAATTCTAATGCACCTTCAATTAATTCAGGATAGTTTTTCTGAACACTAAAAGTCTTTTTCTTATTACGTGCAAAGCTTGGTGGATCAATAACGACAACGTCATAACTTAAACCATGTCTTAAAGCATATTTGAAATAATCAAATACATCCATTATAAATATATGGTTCTGATTAAGATCCATAGTATTTAAACCAAAGTTTGCTTCAGTTAATGGTCTAGCTCTATTAGCTAAATCCACACTTGTAGTAGATAGAGCATTTTCACTTGCTGCAACTGAAAATGCACCCGTATAACTAAATAAATTCAATATATCTTTATCTTGACTATAGTGGTCTCTTAATTTTTTTCTAACATCTTTTTGATCTAAGAAAATACCTGTCATTGGCCCATCATCAAGGTTAATATTATAGAACATATGGTTTTCTTCTATGACATATGGAAATTCTGGTGCTTCACCCGTTACGAAGTCTGACGCTGTTTCCATTCCTTTAAATCTTCTTTTCTCAAAAATTGATTTATAATCGAAGACTTCTTTAATTGCAGGTAATATTCTATCTTTTAATCGATATATACCTACTGAGTACCATTGAACTAATAAATGACCGTCATAATGATCAATTGTCAGTCCACCAATTCCATCGCCTTCAGCATTAAATAATCTATATGCATTGATTCCATCTACATTTTCATAATATGCTCTATCATTTTTAGCTTCTTCAAATAACTTTACAAAAAAGTTATGATCAATCTTTTCAGTTGAGTCTAATGATAATACCCAGCCTATACCTTTATTTTGTTCACCATAATATGCAGTTGCAATGAATCTTTTTCCTGCATCAACAAGCGCAACTAATTCGCCTTCATCCATTTTAGGCATATCAAAAACGTCGTCTTTTTCAACTAGAGGATACCCTCTTAAATATTTATCTTCTTTTCCTTTTTTGAGCATTAATTGTTTCATTATATATTAGCCATCCTTTCGAAATGTCTCACATATTATAACGTATATTATTCAAAACACCAAAAAACAGAGTATTCCCCTTTAGAATACTCTGTTAACCGAATTTTATTAATCAAAATTTCCCCCAGAAAGTTTTGATCCCCTTATATGTAAACGCTTACTAAAGTTAGTATAAAGGATAAGATTATTCCACGCAATACATTTTTTGAATAAATTCATTAAAATAGTTTACTTATTACATATTCAAACTTTTAAATACAGCAATTGCTCGTGCAAATTATAAAATAAAAGACACTTTATTGAGCGCATAGCGCTCAATAAAGTGTCTAATTATATCGTGTAAGATATTAAAATGATTTTTTCAAGTGAATGATAAATGCAGGTGTTACAAATAATAATAGTAAAAATGAAATTGGTGTGATAAACACGGAAAATTGTGACGTTTGAATTGCTGAAACAAAGAATGTCGTTGCAATTTCAAAGAATAATGCTGAAATGACAAACAACTTACCAAAATTATTTTTATTCTTATAATTTGTTGTGTAATTAAAGTATGCATATAAAATAATCAATAACATCATAATAAATAATGTTAGCCATTCAAAAACATATTGAATTTGAGATAATTTCCATTCACCTGATAAGAATAAACCATTTCGGTTATTAAACTCTATAAATGTAAATAAGAATAAAACTACAGTACTTATCCATTCTATATAGCTTTTCTTTAACCATTTCGGTCTTCTCATCCATCTTGGAATATCGTCTTCTTCGATTTTAATAATCTCTTTCCATTTTTCATTACGGCGTTTTCTTTTAGCAATTGCCTCTTCAGAATTGAATTTTTCTAAAGTCGCCTGTTTGAAATTCTGTAATTTTTGGTAAAAACCTTCTGCTAAAGTATATATTTTTCTTGTTAAGCGGTTATTTTTAACTCTTGAATATCTTTCTTCATGAAATTGTTCAATGTCTTCATCACTTACAGGTAAAGATCTTCTTAAATATAAACTAATCCAAACTGACATTTGACTTAGACACCATAACAGAATGAAGAATAAGTTAACACTCATAACGTCTATAGGCTTTACATTTTGAGCATCGATATTATGGTTCATTGCAAATTGTGAAATGAAATAACATAATCCATATGAAATGATAATCCATAAGTAATGTTTCTTTCGATGCATTGGATTAAGCTCATTTTTATAAACGACATATCCCACATGAATAGCAAATGGAATAATAAATAAGAAAGATGCAAAACTATATACTTGGAACATGGTCATCATAATAACAATCATTAAAATAATTGTCAGTCCGATATAAAATACAGAAATATCATAATCGTAATGCGTTGTTCTTCTTAAAGTACGTCCTACTAATAATACAAACACACCAAATAGCAATACGATAATTGCTGCGATAACTGGAAAGTTACCAATATAATGGTGCAATATTCTTACTAATTCATCAAAAAAAGCTACAAAAAAGTCCCAAATGTTATTGATATGGATATTACTTGAATCCTTGATATTATAGTCTTTAATACGCGGCGCATTAAAAAGTATAAGTAATCCAGTAATCAAAAGAAATATACCTATAATTCGACTAAAATGAACTTCCCAGCTTTTTTTCTTTATAGCCATGTTCTTCACCTCATTGAACATTATAATTGTTTCATTTTCAATTGTCTTTAATTATATTGAAAATCAGTCCCAAGTACTAGCAAGAAGTTTAATACTTATATGTAGTTGGGTATATAATAATATCATACATTTTAAAGGAGTGTTATTATGACTCATAATGATAAGCATAAAGAAGAAGCAGAAAAAGCTAAAAAGAAAGAACAAGAAAATAAGCAAGACAACAACAAAGGTCAGGATGAAACAAAAGAAAATATACAAGACACATTTGAATAAATGAATTTCATTACCTATTCGGGAGCGAAATCGCAAATTTAGATATATTGCGATTTCGCTCCTGATTTTATTTCGAATTTATTTTAATAACTTATAAATCATTTATTTAAGAAATTAATTTCATTTTTATGATTTACTATTGACAAATAGATTAATAAGACTTATCGTATGGATAACAAATTAATAAATGCACTAGGGGTGTTTTGAAACTGAGACAGACATGAAAAGGTCTGAACCCTTTGTACCTGATCTAGATGATACTAGCGTAGGAAAGTGTTCGTAAATCATATAATATTCATTTTTAAATGATAACAATATTTTTGTGCGCTTCTATTTAGATATAGGAGTGCACATTTTTTTATTTAAAAGGAGAATTTAACATGTCAAAAAGATTAACGTTATCAGATATTTTAGTAACTGTATTAATTGGTGCTTTGTTTGCAATCATTTATAAGTTCTTATGGATACCTTATGAAATTTTAAAACCACTCGGTCTACATTTAGAACAATCTGTATACGGTGTATGGTTTATTGCAGCGATTGTCACTTATTTAATTATTCAAAAGCCTGGTGTTGCAATTCTTGCTGAATTTGCTGCCGGTGCTGGCGAAACAATTGTAATGGGACAATTCGATATTCCAACATTTGTATACGCATTATTACAAGGTTTAGCTTGTGAAATCATTTTCTTAGCTGTTCGATATCAATCTAGAAAATTATCAGTTGCTGTTATAGCTGGTATGGCTGCAGGTATTATTACGTTACCAATTGATTGGTTCTATAATTACTTAGGTGACGTTGCTTTATGGAATGTTATTTTAATGTTTACGATTAGAATTTTAAGTGGTGCAATCGTTGCTGGTGCATTAGGCTATGCAATTGTAAAAGCACTCGACCAAACTGGTGTTACGAAATTGTTCAGACCAGCATCTAAAAAAGATTATGACTTATTATAGGAGTTATTCAATTGTTATCACTAAAAAATTTAAGACTAAAGTATCCTGATGATGAACGCATTATATTTAGAAATTTAAACATCAATATTAATGATAAAGAAAAAGTACTGTTACTAGGTCCAAGTGGATCTGGTAAAAGTACATTATTAAATGTATTAAGCGGTATTATACCGAGATCGATGGACATACCGATGAAAGTAGATTCAATCGATATCGATTCACTTCCGGGTGTTATTTTCCAAGACCCAGATACGCAATTTTGTATGCCTGAGATTAAAGAAGAATTAGCGTTTGTGCTTGAGAATATGAACATCGAACCTGATAAAATGGACGGATTTATAAAAAATGCCATGAAACAGGTAAATTTAAATGCTGACCCTTCACTTAAAATCAATCGTTTAAGTGGTGGTATGAAACAAAAATTAGCGATTGCTTCTATATTATTACAAGATACAAATACGTTATTTCTTGATGAACCGACAGCAATGCTTGATCATCAATCAACGACACAACTATGGGATTTGATTATGGAGCATTGGGATAATCAAACTGTTGTAATCGTAGAACATAAAGTTGATTATATTTGGAATTATGTTGATAGAGTTATTGTAATGAATGAAAATGGTGAAATCACTCATGATAGTACACCTCAAGATATATTAGATCATCATACAGACATTTTAAATGAATACGGTGTTTGGCACCCTAACTCATGGCAATATGCCCCAAAATTGTCTAACCAGACTGCTGAGCACAATCCATTGTTAAATATAGAGCAGTTAAATGTGCTGCGTGGCTCCAAAAAACTATTTACTATAGATGAATTGACGATTTCAAGTGGCGAGTGGCTTACAATCACTGGACCAAATGGAACAGGTAAGACAACATTTTTAGAAACGATGATGCAGCTCATTAAATATAATGGTCAAATATTTTACAAAAATAAACAGATCAAAAAAGTAAAAGATGCTTCTAAACATATGTATTTCGTATATCAAAATCCGGAATTACAATTCATTGAAACATCCGTATATAACGAAATATTTATCAATTATGCATATCAAGATAAACAAACAGCTCATGACAAGACCCAAGACATGTTGACGCTATTAAAACTCAATCATGTGAAAGACCAACACCCTTTCGAGTTATCAATAGGACAGAAAAAAAGATTAAGTGTCGCAACTGCATTAAGTACGAATTCTGAAATTATTTTACTTGATGAGCCAACATTTGGTTTAGACAGTCACAATACCTTTGAACTCATCAAATTATTTCATGAACGCGTTCAACATGGTCAAACTATCTTAATGATTACGCACGAAAATGAGATTATTAATCGTTATGCTACTAGAAGATTGACGATCAAAGACGAGCAATTACATGTAAGCGGTGGTGAATCTCATGTTAACTAATTGGAAGAAATACTCTACATTTATTGATGATGTGAATATTCTAACGAAACTTATATTAGGTATCACTCTATTTTTCCATGCGATATTTATTCATCAATTTGATTTCATGCTTTATTTAACGATTATTATGTTTCTTTATCTAATCTTTATGAGTGGCGTGAGATGGTTACCACTATTAATCGTCATTGCTATCACTTTATTTTTCGGACTCACTTCTTCCCTATTTATGATTTTTTATGGTGAAGGAAATGAAACAATTTTCAAGTTTGGTATTATTCATATTACTGAAGAAAGCTTTTTGAGAGGTATTCACGTAACCATGCGTACACTTGTCATTTCATTTTACGGCATGGTTATACCATTTACTTCACAAATCATTTATGTGTTTTATAGTTTCATGCAACATTTAAAAGTAAAACCTAAAATCGCATATGCTTTCATGGCTTCTATACGCATGATACCGCTTATGTTTAGTTCTTTTATGCAGTTAAGACAAGCTTTAAAGATGCGTTATGCAGTTATAGATAAAAGCAATCGTAAAGGCTTAAAATGGATACACCATTTACTCATTCCAACATTAAGTCAAAGTATAAGAAAATCTCATAGGTTAGCTGTTGCGATGGAAGCAAAAGGATTCACAAACGGCAAAAGAACTTTCTATTATAAAGTACCTTTCACTAAAAATGATTTATATTTCATCTTATTGACGATTGCACTCGTTGCTGTCGCATATTTATTAAATGTTTATTTACCTATAACACACATTTCAGATATTCGATAACATTGCGTTATATTTGACCATACCTTTCCCTAAAAGAATGAAATATAGCGCAATGAAAAGGCTGAGACAAACTTTGTTGTCTCAGCCTTTAATTATGATTTATATGCTTTTAATGCTTTATGTCCAATATCATTTCTATAGAATAGTTGTTCACTTTTAATGTGTTTGACTTGTTCATATGCATTTTTTTGAGCCGCTTCAATATTGTCACCTGTACCGATAACGATCATGACACGTCCACCGTTATTTTCATACTTGCCTTCTGAATTTTTCTTCAAAGCACTCACAAAATATTGATCTACATGCTCTAAACCTTCAACTGAATATCCTTTAGCATAACTACCTGGATATCCTTTAGATGCTAATACGACACCTACAACACTTTCATCTTTCCATTTTAATGTTATTGGCTCTTTATGATACACCTTGTTTAATATTTCAATAAAATCAGAATCTAATTTAGTCAATAATACTTGTGCCTCTGGATCACCGAATCTTGCATTAAATTCAATTACTTTTGGTCCTTCTTTTGTTAAAATTGCGCCAATATAAATCAAACCAAAATAGTTAATGCCTTCACTCACTAAAGCATCGGCAATAGGTTGTGCGATTTTTTGATTCGTTTCTTCCAATACATCGTCCGTAATATGAGGTACTGGACAGTATGCACCCATACCACCAGTATTCGGCCCTTTATCACCATCGAATGCACGTTTATGATCTTGGGCGATACAATCAAATGGAACTGCATATGATTGATTTACAAATGTCATAACTGAATATTCTTCTCCATCAAGAAACTCTTCGAATACGACTTTCTCATGAGGTGTTTGATATAAATTTTCTACGCCTTCTCTTGCTTCTTCACGTGTTAAAGCAACGATTACACCTTTTCCAGCTGCAAGTCCATCTTTTTTAAGTACAATAGGTATTTTACATTGCTCAACATAATTGATTGCTTCTTCTTTTGTTGTGATTGTCTTATATTCTGCAGTTGGAATATCATACTTTTCCATAATTTTTTTCGCAAATTCTTTAGAACCTTCTAATTGCGCTGCTTCTTTATTAGGTCCGAAGACTTTAGCATTTGTTTCCTCTAATGCATCTGTTAATCCATCTATTAAAGGTTGTTCAGGTCCAATTATTACCCATTCAATATTGTTTTCTTCTACAAAAGATTTTATAGCTAAATGGTCATTTTCTTGAACATCCGATACGATTGTCGCAACTTCTTCCATTGCATCATTACCCGGAATGACAAAGACTTCATTTACTAATTTAGACGATTGACATTTTTGAGCTAACGCATGTTCTCTTCCACCTGATCCTATAACAAGTACTTTCATATTGACCTCCTAATGTTTAAAGTGTCTCATACCAGTAAATACCATACTGATGCCATATTTATTTGCCATATCTATTGAATCTTGATCTTTAATAGATCCACCTGGTTGGATAATTGTTTTAATACCTGCTTTAGCAGCTGTTTCTACAGTGTCACCCATTGGGAAAAATCCATCAGAAGCTAAGGCTACATTTTCATTCATTTCAATAGCACGTTCAATTGCTATTTTTGCAGAACCAACTCTATTCATTTGTCCAGCACCTACACCAACAGTTTGGTGATCGTTCGCTAGTACAATGGCATTACTTTTAACTGAGCGGACAACTTTCCATCCTAGTTCTAAAGCTTTCCATTGTGCTTCAGTTGGTTCAACGTCTGTAACAACTTTCATTTCTTCGCGCGTTAATGTTGCATTATCTTTATCTTGAACTAAGTACCCACCTGAAACTGATACAAATTCTTGTTCATCTTGCGTTTCTGTCATATCAATTTCTAGTAATCTAATATTCTTCTTCGCTGTTAATACTTCTAACGCATCTTCGTCATAGCTTGGCGCAATAATAACTTCCAAGAAAATAGAATGTAATTTCTCTGCTAATTCCTTTGTAACGGCTCTATTTAAAGCGACAATACCACCAAAAATAGATTGAGAATCCGCTTCATATGCAAAATCGTACGCTTCTTCAATTGTTGCGCCTACACCAACTCCACATGGGTTCATATGTTTTACTGCAACAGCTGCAGGTTGTTCAAACTTTTTAATAAGTGATAACGTTGCATCGGCATCTTTAATGTTATTAAAGCTTAAAGCTTTACCATGTAATTGTTTAGCGCCAGCTAACGTATTCGGTTCGTTAGAAGTCTTTACAAAAGTAGCATTTTGTTGAGGGTTTTCTCCATATCTTAATGTTTCTGATGTATTTCCAAAGAATTCAACAATCGCATTATCATAATCATTTGTATGTTTAAATACTTTTACCATTAGTGATTTACGATAATCTTCATCTAATTTGTCAGAAGCAATACGTTCAATAACTTCATTATAATCAGAAGGATCTACGACTGTTGTAACAAATTTGAAGTTCTTAGCTGCTGCTCGTAACATAGTAGGTCCACCAATATCGATGTTTTCAATAGCTTCATCTTCTGTTACATCTTCTTTCTTAACAGTCTCTTTAAATGGATATAAATTTACGACTACTAAGTCAATTAAGTCGATGTCTTGTTCTTTCAATGCTGTTAAATGTTCAGGAATAGAACGATTTGCAAGAATCCCTCCATGTACACCTGGATGTAAAGTTTTGACTCTTCCATCCATTATTTCTGGAAAGTTTGTTAACTCTGAAACTGAATATACTTCAATCCCAGCATTTTCTAATGCCTTTTTAGTACCACCAGTTGAAAAGATTTTATAATCATTTTCTATTAATTTGCTTGCGAAATCTTCTATATATGTTTTGTCTGACACACTTAATATTGCATACTTCATTTTGTAAAGACTCCTTTATTGAATAATTTCTTTCATAACACGTGGATATAATTCATATTCTAAGTTCTGTATTCTTAATTGTAATGTTTCTCTCGTATCATCTGGATATACTTTACAGCTTAATTGGTCTATAATTTCGCCAGTATCCATACCGCTATCAACATAATGAACGGTTGCTCCTGTAACACGTACGCCGTAATCTAATGCTTGCCCTACAGCGTCCTTACCAGGAAAACTTGGTAATATTGATGGATGTATATTCAACATTTTACCTTCATATTGTTTTAATAATGTAGGACCAACAATTTTCATATATCCTGCTAAAATAACCCAACTTACACGATCTTGAGATAATCTCGTGAGTAGAGCTTCTTCATATTCTTTTTTACTATCGTAAGTTCTTGGATCAATGATATAAACAGGTAAATTAAATCTTCTTGCTCTTTCTATACAAAAGGCATTAGGGTTATCTGTATACAATGCTGTTACTTCTATATGGTCTAAATAACCTGCTTCGATATTTTCCATTATTTTCTCAAAATTTGATCCATTTCCTGATGCAAATACTGCTATTTTAATCATGATTGAACCCCCGTCAATTTGACCTGACCTGTTCCATTTGAAATTTCACCTATTACATATGCTTCTTCATTTTTTGCTTTCAAGATATCTAATGTTTCTTGAGCATCTTCTTTGTTAACGATAAGTACAAAGCCGATTCCCATATTAAACACATTATACATTTCCTCTGCTTCAATCTTTCCTTGCTCTTTTAACCATTGGAATATTTGTGGTACTTCATATGATTGAACATCGATATGTGCATCTTTATTTTCTGGAATCGCTCTTGGAATATTTTCAATAAATCCTCCACCAGTTATGTGAGACATACCTTTAACTTTTACTTTATCTAACACGGTAAGAACAGGTTTAACATATAGTTTTGTTGGTTCAAGAAAAGTTTCTAAATACGTTCTTTCTTCATCAAATGCATCATTTAAGTTAATTTGACTTTCTTTAATTAAATTTCTAACTAAACTGTAGCCGTTTGAATGTATACCACTTGATGTAATACCAATTATGACGTCACCTTCATTAACTTCACTGCCGTCAATATAGTCATCTTTTTCAACAGCGCCAACACAAAATCCTGCGATATCATATTCTCCTTCATGATACATTTCGCCCATTTCTGCAGTTTCTCCGCCAATTAATGCACAGTTCGTTTCTTTACAACCGACAGATACACCTGAAACAATCGCTTCAATCGTTTCAGGATTTACTTTATTCGTCGCAATATAATCAAGGAAATACAAAGGCTCTGCGCCAGTCGTTAAAATATCATTCACACACATCGCAACGGCATCGATACCGATTGTGTCATGTTTGTTATAATCAATTGCGAGTTTAAGCTTTGTACCAACACCGTCTGTTCCAGAAACAAGTACTGGTTTCTTCATATTTAATTGTGACAGATCAAATGCAGCACCAAAGCCACCTAAACCGCCTAGAACTTCCTTTCTCATCGTGCTTTGAACATGTGACTTCATTCTATTGACCGCTTCGTAACCAGCTTCAATATCTACACCAGATGCTTTATATGCTTTCGACATTAAGATTACCCTCTTTATCAAAGTATTGTTTATTACTAGCTAAATAAGCTTTTTGACGTGGACTTAAGTTTTGATAATATCTTTCTTCATAGTCATAAAGACCTGCTGGATAGTCACCAGTAAAGCTTTCTACACATAATCCGTGATAAGGTACGTCTTTATCTAATCCTATTGATCGTATTAAGCCATCAACTGATAAATATGCAAGTGAATCTGCACCGATATAATCTCTAATTTCTTCAGGTGATTTATGTGCAGAAATCAGTTCAGCAGATGTCGACACATCGATACCATAGAAACTTGGAAACATGAATTCTGGTGATGCGATACGTACGTGAACTTCATTTGCTCCAGCGTCTTTTAACATTCTGACGATACGTTTACTTGTTGTCCCTCTCACAATAGAATCATCAACAAGCACAATATTTTTACCATGTACGATATCTTTTACAGCTGATAATTTCACGCGTACACCTTGTTCTCGTAATTCTTGTGTCGGTTGGATAAATGTTCGAGCGACATATTGATTTTTTACAAGCCCCATTTCATAAGGCAAATGACTCTCTTCTGCATAACCAGATGCTGCTGAAAGTGAAGAGTTTGGTACGCCGATTACCATATCAGCATTTAAAGCCGGACTTTCTTGAGCTAATTTTTTTCCAGATGCTTTACGAACTGCATGAACATTCTTACCTGCAATTGTAGAATCGGGTCTTGCAAAGTAAATATACTCCATCGCTGAAATTGCAGTCGTTGTTTCCGTTGTGTATGATTCAACTCTTATACCATCATCATTTATAACAATATACTCACCTGCATGAATATCTCTCACAAACTCTGCGCCAAGTACATCAATTGCACATGTTTCACTAGCAATGATATAAGCACCCGTCTTCATTCTGCCTACAGCTAAAGGTCTTATTGCATTTGGGTCAACAGCACCATATAGTGCATCTTTTGTTAATAAAGCAAATGTGAAACCACCTTTAACTGTATTCAAACTTTCCTTCAATGCTTCTTCGAAAGTAGGCGCTTTACTTCTTCTTATAAGATGCATAATCACTTCAGTATCAGAAGAAGAATGGAAAATTGCGCCTTCTTGTTCTAATTCTTTTCTTAAACTTTGTGCATTGACTAAGTTACCATTGTGACAAACACCAACACTCATATCATAAAAGTGATATAAAAAAGGTTGAATATTTTCAATTCCTTTATTACCAGAAGTTGCATATCTTACATGACCTATCGCATGTTGATTCCCTTTAAAACCTTCTAATTGCACATCCGTAATCGCATCAGATAATAATCCTAATCCTCTTTCACCTTTTAACTCGAAACCGTTTGAAGTTACAATTCCTGCACCTTCTTGACCTCTATGTTGTAAACTATGAAGCCCCATGTATGTGAGTTGTGCAGATTCTGGATGATTCCATATACCAAATACGCCGCATTCTTCATTTAAACTCTTGATTTCATGCATTGAGCTATTGCCCCTTTCAATTGCTCATTCAAATCAGATACATTGTATTTAATTTGAGCAGCATCGTTTTTAATCGTAAATTGAGCATTATCAGTAACGCGACCTATTTCAACGGCATCGTCAATATCTATAGATTGTCCTTCTTTAACGATGACAATATATCTACCTTGAGTTTCACTAAATAATTGAGCATTTGTTACTGGTAACGTCACATCTAATCCTAAGTTAAAGTGTGTAGCTATTTTTGCAAGTCCAATAGCAAGACCACCTTTACCAACAGCTTGCGTATGTGAAATTTTGCCTGAACGTATAGCATCTTTAATTTGTTCTCCACGTTTTACTTCTGCTGATAAATCAATTGAACTTGGTTCATGATTAACTTCTTTAAATAATAATTTTTCAATCTGACTGCCACCAAAGTCATCTTTCGTTTCTCCAACTACGTATACACGATCATTTACTTTTGGTTGATAATCATTTAAATACGTCACATCTTCAATTAAACCAACCATACCGACTACAGGTGTAGGGAAAATTGACGTCCCTTTTGTTTCATTGTATAAAGAAACATTCCCTGATACGACTGGTGTATTTAAGGCTTCACAAGCTTCAGCCATTCCTTTAGTAGAATCTGCAAGTTGTTGGTATATATCTTTCTTCTCAGGAGAACCATAATTTAAGCAATCTGTCATTGCTAATGGTTTAGCACCTACAGAAATTAAATTTCTATACGCTTCTGCAACAACCATTTTTCCACCTTCATATGGATTGTTATAAACATATCTCGCTTCTCCATCTATAGTAGAAGCTATCGCTTTATTTGTACCTTCCACTCTAACTACTCCAGCACTTATACCTGGCTTGATAATTGTATTGGCACCAACTTGTTGATCATATTGGTCATATGCGTAATGTTTAGATGCAATTGTTGGATGATTAATTAGTTTTTGGAATACTTCTTCTACATTGATTTCATCATATTGATTATCATTGTGTTTAAATTCTTTTGCTTCCCCTTCAAGAATATAAACAGGTGCTTCATCAGCTAAAGGTTCAACAGGAATATCTGCGTATATTTCATCTTCATAAGATAAAACAAATCTATTTGTATCTGTTACTTCACCTATAACAGCAGAATCTAATTCATGATGATCAAATAAGTCTAAGAATTTTTGTTCTGTACCTTTTTCAACTACTAATAACATACGTTCCTGTGTTTCTGAAAGCATCATTTCATATGGTGAGATACCTTCTTCTCTTGTCGGTACTTTCTCTAAATGAAGATGGATACCACTTTCACCTTTAGCTGCCATTTCAGAAGAAGATGACGTTAATCCTGCTGCACCCATATCTTGAATACCTACTAATTCAGGATAAGTAATTGCTTCTAATGTCGCTTCCATTAATTTTTTACCTACAAATGGATCGCCTATTTGTACTGATGGTCTTTTACTTTCGGAAGCTTCACTCAATTCTTCAGATGCAAATGTTGCACCGTGAATACCGTCTCTACCTGTTTTTAATCCAACATAGATAACTGGGTTTCCGATACCTTTAGCAGTACCTTTTTGAATTTTGTCATGATCTATAATGCCAACACACATCGCATTAACAAGTGGATTACCATCATATCTTTCATCAAATTCAATCTCACCTGCTACTGTCGGTATACCGATACAGTTTCCGTAACCACCGATACCTTTTACGACTCCACTAAACAATCTGCGGTTTGTCTTATTAGATAACTCGCCAAATCTTAAACTATTTAATAAAGAAATAGGTCTTGCTCCGATTGATACGATATCACGGATAATACCACCAACACCTGTAGCAGCACCTTGATAAGGTTCAATTGCTGAAGGATGGTTATGAGATTCTACTTTAAACACGACTGCTTGATTATCACCGATATCTACAACACCAGCACCTTCACCTGGACCCATTAATACATGTTCTCCAGAAGTAGGGAATTGTTTTAAAAATGGTTTAGAATGTTTATATGAGCAATGTTCACTCCACATTACCGAGAATATACCTATTTCAGTAAAGTTCGGTTTGCGTCCTAAAATGCTTACGACTTTTTGATATTCTTCGTCCGTTAAACCCATATCTCTATATAAATATTCTTTTTCAATTTCTTCTATACTAGGTTCTAAAAACTTAGACATGTTGTTCCCTCCAACTTTCGATCATAGATTGAAATAATTTAACGCCACTATCTGAACCAAGTAATGTTTCCATGGCACGTTCTGGATGAGGCATCATCCCACAAACATTTCCTTCTTTATTCGTAATTCCAGCTATATCTTTATATGAGCCATTAGGATTATCATTGTAAGTTAAAATAATTTGATTATGTTTCACAAGTTCTTCATATAATTCATCTGTACAATAATAGTGACCTTCACCATGCGCAACAGGATAAATGACAGTTTCATCTTTATCATACTGATGTGTGAATTTCGTTTCGTTATTTACAATTGTTAACGATTCATTTCTACTTACAAATAAATGACTATCGTTATGTAACAGTGCACCTGGTAACAAACCAACTTCTGTTAAGATTTGGAATCCATTACACACACCAAGTACTGGTTTACCTTCACTTGCAAGTCTTTTTACTTCACTAATAATTGGTGCTACGCGTGCCATTGCACCTGATCTTAAATAATCACCAAATGAGAAGCCTCCAGGTATTAACACACCATCAAAACCTTCAAGAGAAGTTTCTCTATAGTCTACATATGCCGCTTCGACACCTGAACGTTTAGCAGCATTATACATATCACGATCGCAATTAGATCCTGGAAATACTAATACAGCTAATTTCATTATGCGTTCTCCTTATCTTCTAAGATTTTAAAACTATATTCTTCAATAACCGTATTGGCAAATAGCTTCTCACTTAAAGTATTAACGATATTCTTGATTGAATTTTCATCAGTTTCATCAACAGTCATGTAAATAACTTTACCTACTCTTATATCATTAACTTGTTCATAGCCTAAATCGTGTACCGCTCTATTTAAAGCTTGTCCTTGTGTATCTAATACTTGACCTTGTAACGTAATATGCAATTCAATCTTTTTCATTTTATAGTTCCTCCAATTTTTTGTAGAAAGTTTCATAAGTATCAATTAATGAGCCTGTATCTTCTCTATATACATCTTTATCAAAGTTTTCTTTTGTTTCTTTGTCCCAAATTCTGCATGTATCTGGAGAAATTTCATCCGCTAATAAGATTTCTCCATCAGATGTTATGCCAAATTCGATTTTGTAATCTACGAGTATTAAATTCATGTCATCCATAATTTCACTTAATACTTTATTTACTTTTAATGCTTCTTTTTTAATGGTTGATAATTCTTCTGATGAAGCAATATTCAATAATGACACGTGATCATCCGTAATAAGTGGATCATTCAACTCATCTTTCTTATAGAATAGTTCTAATAAAGGTTCTTTAAATTCATGTCCCTTTTCAAAACCTAGTCGTTTACAAATTGAGCCTGCTGCAACATTTCTTACGACAACTTCTAACGGGAATATTTCTACAGCTTTAACAAGTTGTTCTGTTTCAGAAATTTGTTCTACAAAGTGGCTCTCAACGCCTTTTTGTCGCAATATTCCAAATATTTTTGATGTAATTAAATTGTTTAAACGCCCTTTTCCAAGCATTTTATCTTTTTTAGCACCATTTCCAGCAGTCACTTCATCTTTATATTCGATTCTCAAAATACCATCTTGATCCGTATTGAAAACTCTTTTAGCTTTGCCTTCATAAAGTAATGACATATTAATCGTTCCGCCCTTCAAATAATTGATTAAATTGGTTTTCATCTTTATTTAAATCTGTTGATAATTTTGTAATATGTCCCATTTTACGATTTACTTTATTGACCTTTTTACCGTAAATATGAACGTGCCATTCAGGATGCTCACTAAAAACTTCTTGTAAATTCAACACATCTTGTCCTAGCAAATTCATCATGATTGCTGGTTGTAATAAAGTAATCTTTTTCGGTAAATGCCATCCTGCAACAGCAAGTATATGTGTATCAAATTGTGAGTAATCACATGCTTCGATAGAGTAATGTCCTGAATTATGTGGTCTTGGTGCAATTTCATTCACATAAAGTTGATGATCTTCCGTTACAAAAAATTCAATTGTAAACGTTCCTACAAAATGTAACTTCGTCATAATTTTTTGAACTTCTTGTATAGCTTGTGCTTCTAAATCTACTCTAGCTGGAACAACTGTCTTATATAAAATTTGGTTTCTATGTTCATTTTCTTGTAATGGAAAATAAACTGTATGATCATATATATCACGTGTTGCTGTTATGGATACTTCTTTAAATAGAGGGAGATATTTTTCAACTACGCAAGGTGTATCAATAATTAATTTCTTAGCTTCATCTAAATCTTCTTTAGATTGAATGACAAGCTGACCTTTACCGTCATATCCACCAAAGCGTGTCTTTATAATAAATGGATAGCCAATTGTTTCTATAGCTTCATTCAAGTCTTCTGTTGACTTAACTTCCATAAACGGTACAATTTGAACATTTGCGCTTTCTAATGTTTGTTTTTCAGTTAAGCGATCTTGTAATAAAGCAACTGTTTGGCTCCCTTGAGGAATATTAAATTGATTGGAAAGTTTTTCTAACTGTTGTGCATCTATATTTTCAAATTCATAAGTTACAACTTTAGAGATGTCACCAAGCTGATTGAGTGCATCTATATCCGAAAATTCAGCGTTTATAAATTGGTGTGCTACAAATCTTGCAGGGCAATCTTCGTCAGGGTCTAAAATGGCAACTTGAAATCCCATTCTTTGAGCAGATTGAGCCATCATTTTACCTAATTGACCTCCACCGACAATACCTATCATGTCACCTGATTCTAGGTTATAATAAGTCATTTTGCATTTCCTCCACTTTATCGACTAAACTTTTTTCATAATTAACAAGTTGTTTTCTTACATTTTCATCTGTCATACCGATCATTCTTGCGGCTAAAATACCAGCATTTTTAGATCCGGCTTTTCCTATTGCAGTTGTCGCAACCGGTATCCCACCAGGCATTTGTACAATCGACAACAATGAATCCATACCTTTTAAGCTTTTTGATTCAATAGGTACACCAATCACTGGAACTGTTGTTAATGAAGCTACCATTCCTGGTAAATGTGCTGCCCCACCTGCTCCAGCAATAATAATATCTATATTATGATCAGTAGCATTTTTAGCAAAGTCAACCATTTCTAATGGTGTTCGATGTGCAGATACGACCTTTTTCTCATATTGGATATTAAAATATTCAAGCATATCGCATGCTTCTTTCATGATTGGCCAATCTGAAGAACTACCCATTATAACTGCCACTTTCATGTAGGTCACCCTTTCAAATAGTTGAAATATTTAATCTTTTCTGTGTATATTACAGATATAGCATAACAATTGATCATGCTATTTTCAATGAAAAAACGAACATTTTATATATTTTTTACAAAAAAGTTTGATTTATGTTCGTATTAAGGGCATAATTTTCATTGTATCAATCAATATAGTTCGATTATTAATAGGAGGCAATTTTCATGGTAGCTAAGATATTAGACGGTAGAGAAATAGCGAAGACTTACAGAGCAGGTCTTCAGGCAGAAGTAGAAAAGTTAAAAGAACATAACATCGTACCTAAATTAACGGTCATACTCGTTGGTAATGATGGCGCGAGTCAAAGTTATGTTAATTCTAAGAAAAAAGCAGCTGAAAAGATTGGTATGATTTCTGAAATTGTACATATGGATGAATCATCTACTGAAGAAGAAGTATTATCTGAACTCGATAGATTAAATAATGACGATTCAGTAAGTGGTATATTAGTCCAAGTTCCACTTCCAAAACAAGTTTCTGAAGCAAAAGTATTAGAAGCAATCAATCCTGACAAAGATGTAGATGGATTTAATCCTATAAATATTGGTAGATTATATACTGGAGAAAGAACATTTATCCCATGTACTCCACTAGGTATAATGGAAATTCTCAAACATGCAGATATTGACTTAAAAGGAAAAAACGTAGCTGTAATCGGTAGAAGTCATATTGTTGGTCAACCAGTTAGTAAATTATTAACAGATCAAGATGCAACTGTTACTTTATTACATTCAAAATCAACAAATACAGAAGAAGTCTTAAAACAAGCAGACGTAATCGTAAGTGCAGTCGGACGCGTACACCTCGTTACAAAAGACTTAGTAAAACCAGGAGCAGTTATTATCGATGTCGGTAACACACCAGATGAGAATGGTAAATTAAAAGGTGACGTCGATTTCGAAGCTGTTAAAGAAGTAGCTAGTGCAATCACACCAGTACCAGGCGGCGTCGGTCCATTAACAATCACTATGGTATTGAACAATACATTATTAGCTGAAAAATGGAAAAACGGACTTGAATAAAATTATAATATAGAAAAAGCGGAACCCGATGACGGTTCCGCTTTTATTTATTGTGGTAGATGGAATGTGCTAACTTCCATTATTCTGAATTCTGGTAATTAGAATCCGCTAACTTCCATTATTCTGAATTCTGGTAATTAGAATCCGCTAACTTCCATTATTCTGAATTCTGGTAATTAGGATGCGCTAACTTCCATTATTCTGAATTGTGGTAGTTAGAACGCTGTAACTTCCATTATTCCGAATTGTGGTAATTAGAATCCGCTAACTTCCATTATTCTGAATTGTGGTAATTAGGACTCGCTAACTTCCATTATTCTGAATTGTGGTAATTAGGCGGGCCATTCTTACGGACATTTCTCGGAATTCTGTCCCTAACAACGCATCTTAGAGACACTTCTCTGAATTCTGTCCCTAACAATATAAAAAAACACCACCCCATTATGCTGATCATAATGGGATGGTGTTTCGAATACTAATATTATACGTTTGTAATACTCATTTTTGGACCAAATGGTTCGAAGTGAACATCTGCTTGGCCAATATTTAATTTTTCTAGCTCATCAAATATTGTATCCATAAATGTGATACCACCACATAAATAGATGTCGACGTCTTCATTAATCCAATTGCTTAATTCATTGCTTGTTAAATATCCGTCTTTTTCTTTTAAATGATAAGTAACTTCTACATTTTCGTTCATTGCGTTTAATGCGTCTACTTCTTCTTTAAATGGTACGTCTTTTTCTGCTTCATTTACATGTACGAAATGAACATTTCTACCTTTATATGCTTCATCTTCTAACATAGCTAGCATTGGTGTAACACCTGCACCAGAAGATAATAGTAATAATTTTTTATCTTTATCTGATTCTACTTTGAAATCACCTGCTGGAGCTGAAAGTTCAATTGTATCTCCAACTGAATACTTATCATGTAAATCATGAGATACTAGACCTTTTTTCTCGCCTTCTCCTTCACGTTTTACAGCAAATCTTAATTTACCGTCATTTTTTACAGAGTAAATTGAGTAATGTCTTAATGCTAAATTATCATCGTTTGTTGGTTTAATACGTACAGTGATATATTGGCCTGCAACAAGTTCAGGAATTTTAATGTTATCTACTGGTTCAACTTCGAATGATTTCATTGAAGTACCTTGATCTTCAATATTTGTAATTTTAAATGATTTAAAGTCGTCCCAAGCTGCTGCTTCGTACATTGCTTTTTCCATTTGGATAAATACGCCTGCGATTTCACCATATGCTTCTTCCCAAGCATTCATAATATCATCTGTAGCTGCATCGCCTAGAACTTCTTTAATTGCTTTTAATAAGAATTCACCAACAATTGGATAATGTTCCTCTTTAACTTGTAATGCACGGTGTTTATGTGCAATTTGATTTACGTTAGGAACGATTGCTTCTAAATGATCGATATGTTTAGCTGCTGCTAAAACTGTTTGTGCTAAAGCTGTCTGTTGTTTACCTTGTTTTTGATTAGATTTATTAAATATGTTCAATAATTCTGGATGAGCTTCAAACATTCTTTGATAAAAGACTTTTGTAATTTCATTTCCGTATTGTTCTAATACTGGTACTGTTTGTTTTACGATTTCTTTAGTTTGTTCTGATAACATCAGAAGTCCCCCTCTAAAAGATATATTTTAAATACATGTTTAATTGTAAATAATTTCACAATGTTTTTCAATACAGTTTGCAAAAAGTTTACAAAGTTGTCACTCTTTTAAAAATACATATATTGATTGATTGTTTTTTAACCTTCATATTAAGTATAATTAATATATTATAAGGAGGTTGAACTTTATGAAGCTCACCCAATACACGGATTATTCTTTACGTGTCCTCATGTATTTAGCCCAACAAAATAAACAATCTCAAATAGAAGAGATTTCAAACTTTTATGGCATATCAAAAAATCATTTAACAAAAGTCGTACATCAACTTGTTAAGTTAGGATACTTAAAATCTATAAGAGGAAGAAATGGTGGCATAATCCTCAATCAGTCCCCCAGTGACATTAATATAGGTAAACTTGTTAGACAAACTGAAGATCATTTTGAATTAGTTGAATGCTTTAATATGGAAACAAACACTTGTCCAATAGCATTAAATTGTGGATTAAAAGGTGCACTCAATCATGCTTTAATGGAGTACTTACGTACGCTTGATCAATATTATTTAAGTGATATCATCCCTAAAAACACCCTAAAAGACACTGTTTACACTACTTAAGTTAGGAAATCGGTCTAAAGGTCGATGTAAATGTGAAAATATTACGATAATATATCATTTAGTAAGGAAATGAAAAACGAGACATGTTATTCTTTCCTTATAGCTTACAACAAAGGAGTACATAAAAAATGATGAATAAAATATTACAATCACTTACAGTACTTGGTGTTTCTGCTTCACTTGTTACACCTTCATTAACTGCGAGTGCTACTGGAAACAGCCTTCCACAAATTAAAGGTGTTGAGGGTGACGTTGTTGAAAAAGGTGCTGACTACGATTCATTAAAAGGCATAAAAGCATATGATAAAGAAGATGGAGACTTAACAGATAAGATTAAAGTAACTGGTGACGTTGATACTTCTAAATTAGGTAAATACAAAGTACAATATAAAGTCACAGATTCTGATGGCGCATATAGAACAAAATGGCATTATGTATATGTTGTCAAAGAAGGTTCATTAAATGGTTCTAAAGATAACGATACTAAAGATAAGAATAAAGACGAATCTAAAGCCGAAGTAGCATCTAACAAAAAGACATCTACTAAAGATTTAGATGAAAATATGCCAATTATAACAGTGCCAACTAAAGATTTAGTTTATCAAGGTGACCACTTCGATCCGATGAAAGGTGTTAAAGCATCTGACAAAAAAGACGGAGACATCACTGATAAAGTAACTGTTAAAGGTGATATTGACACATCTAAAACTGGTTTACAATATATCACTTATCACGTAAAAGACTCTGATGGCTACTACTACACATACAAAAGAGGCGTTTACGTAAACGATGCAGATTTAGCACCTAATCCTGAATTATCAGGAATTAAAGACGTTACCATTAAAAAAGGTCAAGACTTTGACTTATTAAAAGGTATAACAGCTAAAGATAAATCAGGAAAAGATTTAACATCTGACATTGTTACAAGTGGTGAAGTAGACACTAGCAAACCAGGTAAATACAAAGTTGGTTACGCAGTATCAGATGCTGACGGTCATATTTCAGCTGAAGGTAGAACAATTACAGTAAAATAATCATATATAAACGAGCCAAATGACTTCATTCATTTGGTTTGTTTTTTTATATTTATCAAAAGTGTAATTTTTAATTTTATGTTTCATTTAAGTACTTATTAAAGAACATTAAAAATATTTTAAACTATTCTTAATAAGCTGAAAACTCAATGTTTTTAACAATTTAAAGATGTTTTTTCGTTTTTTTAAATATTTTTAAAATGTACACAAAAATTTAACAATTAGGAAAAAACGCGTCATATCAAAGTTAATTAAATACATTTTTATATTATAACGCTTACACCCTATTTTATAGCCTTGTAAATATGTTTAAATCCTTTAAAATTAAGGTCTAGCCATATATATAGGTATATAGAAAATTGGGAGGTAAAAAACGTGGCAAAGTTAAAGTCAATACTTCTCATGTCAACATTAGGTATTTTACTTAGTGGTTGTTCAAATTTAGAAGTATTAAACCCCAAAGGCCCTATGGCTGAAGATCAACATTTCTTAATTATCTTTTCAATTATAATGATGGTCTTTATTGTTATAGTGGTCTCCGTTTTGTTTTTAATATTTATTATTAAATATAGAAAAACAAAAAACGAAACATCTGGTACGATGCATCACAACGTCGTTTTAGAGGCTGTATGGTTTATTATTCCAATAATCATACTTGTGGTATTAGCTGTACCAACAATTAAATCATTGTATTTCTATGAAGAAGCACCAAAGTCAGAAGAAGACCCAGTTGTTATTTATGCAACAAGTGCAGGCTTTAAGTGGTTCTTTAGTTATCCAGATGAAAAAGTAGAAACTGTCAATCATGTAACAATTCCAGAAGGTCGACCAGTTCTATTTAAATTACAATCTATGGATACAATGACAAGTTTCTGGGTACCTCAATTAGGTGGACAGAAGTACGCGATGACTAGCATGACAATGGATTGGACATTGCAAGCAAACGAAACAGGTACATTTAAAGGTAGAAACTCTAACTTTAATGGTGAAGGGTTCTCTAGACAAACATTTAATGTTAACGCTGTAAGCAATGAAGATTATGATAAATGGGTTTCTAAATCTCAAAAACGTAAAACAATTGATCAAGATACATTCGATCATCAACTTTTACCTACAACTAAGAATGAAGAACTTACTTTTAGTGGAACACACTTAGCATATGTAGATCCTGCTGCGGATCCTGAATACATTTTCCATGCTTATAAACGTTTCCGCTATGAACCAAAAGATCCAAACTTCTATGATGAAAGTGAAGGCGTAACAGAAAAACCAGTATTACCTGCACGTAAAGTGACTGTTACTAACCCTAACTATGACCGTCATGGAATGAAACCTATGATTCTTAAAAATAACGAAAAATATGACAGTGACTTCAAAAAAGAAGAAAAACATCATATGGACGAAATGGAAAAAATGCAAGAAGATGCAAAATCTGATGATGAAAAATCTTCAGATAAGAACCATGGAGGTGACAAGTAATGAATTTTCCATGGAATGAATTTATCGTTCAAAGTGACTGGATGATAACAATGGCACAAGTTTTACTTGTATTAACAGGTATATGTGTTGTTGGTGGACTAACATATTATAAAAAATGGAAATGGCTTTATACAGAATGGTTAACTTCAGTTGACCATAAAAAAATTGGTGTAATGTATATTATATCTGCAATCATTATGTTCTTCCGTGGCGGTGTAGATGCACTTCTTATCCGTTTACAATTAATGACACCAGATAACACATTACTTGAATCTCAGCACTATAATGAAATCTTTACAACACATGGTGTAATCATGATTATCTTCATGGCAATGCCGTTCTTAATTGGTTTAATGAACGTTGTTGTACCATTACAATTAGGTGCTCGAGATGTTGCATTCCCTATGTTAAATAACTTAAGTTTCTGGTTATTTGCTGCCGGAATGGGATTATTTAATATTTCATTCGTAATTGGTGGTTCGCCAGCTGCTGGTTGGACAAACTATGCGCCACTTGCAACTGACTTCAGTCCAGGTACAGGTATTAACTATTATTTAATTGCAATTCAAATCGCTGGTATTGGTACGTTAATGACAGGTATTAACTTCTTTGTTACGATCTTAAAATTACGTACTAAATCAATGAAATTTATGCAAATCCCAATGTTCTCAATGACAACATTAATTACATCATTATTAATTATCTTAGCCTTCCCTATTTTAACTGTCGCACTTGCTTTAATGACATTCGACCGTTTAATGGGAACAAGCTTCTTTGAAGTTGCTAATGGTGGTATGCCAATGTTATGGGCTAACTTCTTCTGGGTATGGGGTCACCCTGAAGTATATATTCTAGTATTACCGGCATTCGGTATATACTCAGAAATCATCCCTACTTTTGCTAGAAAAAGATTATTCGGACATCAAAGTATGGTCTGGGCAACTGGTGGTATTGCGTTCTTAAGCTTTATCGTTTGGGTTCACCATTTCTTCACTATGGGTAGTGGTGCATTAGTTAACTCATTCTTCTCAATAACTACTATGTTAATTGCCGTACCAACAGGTGTTAAAATATTCAACTGGCTATTAACGTTATATAAAGGTCGAATTACATTTGAATCACCTATGTTATTCGCATTAGCCTTTATTCCAAACTTCACATTAGGTGGGGTTACAGGTGTTATGCTTGCTATGGCAGCAGCGGACTATCAATATCACAATACTTATTTCTTAGTGGCACACTTCCACTACGTTATTATCGCTGGTGTTGTATTCGCATGTTTTGCAGGTTTAATATTCTGGTATCCAAAAATGTTTGGTCACAAATTAAATGAAAAGATTAATCAATGGTTATTCTGGACATTTACTTTAGGATTCAACTTATGTTTCTTACCACAATTCCTATTAGGTTTAGATGGAATGCCACGTCGTTTATATAAATACACTCAAGCAGATGGATGGTTCTCATTAAACTTCATCTCTACAATTGGTGCATTCTTGATGGGTATTGGTTTCTTAGCTCTAGTATGGAACGTCGTATACAGCTTTGGTAAAGCGAAACGTGAAGCAACTGGTGACAACTGGAATGGTTTAGGTAGAACATTAGAATGGGCTACTCCTTCAGCTATGCCACCACACTACAACTTCGCTATTACACCAAAATGGTATGATACTGAAACATTTGTAGAAATGAAACAAAATGGTAAACACTATTTAGACGATAGAGATTATAAAGATATTCATATGCCAAATAATACACATATCGGATTCTGGATGGCAGTATGTTTCTTATTCGGTGGATTCTTCCTAGTATTCGAAACATATATACCAGCAATTATCTTTGGTGTTGGCGTATTAGCATGTATGGTTTGGAGAAGTTTCGAAAAAGACTACGGCTACCATATTCATGCTGAAGAATTAGAAGAAAATGAAGCAAAATTACGCGAATTACGTAAACAAGAATTACAGGAAAAGGAGGACAATAAAGATGAGTAATGAACACCACAATACAATTGATACTGTTAATGAAACAGGACAATTAAATAAACTCGGATTTTGGGTCTTTCTTACTGCTGAGGTTGCGTTATTCGGTACATTATTTGCAACATTCTTAGTATTACAGAAAAGTGGTTCATACGGTGGTTTCACTACACCAGAATTATTTGAATTACCATTAGTTATGATCATGACATTCTTATTACTTGTAAGTAGTTACACTTGTGGTATCGGTGTTTACTACATGCGTAAAGAAAATGTCAAAATGATGATGGTATGGATGATTATCACACTTATCTTAGGTGCAGGATTCGTAGGATTTGAAATTTACGAATTTACTCACTATGTTCATGAAGGTGTTACACCTCAATTAGGATCATTCTGGTCTGCATTCTTTATACTTTTAGGTACACATGGTCTCCATGTTACTTTAGGTATATTCTGGATTTCAGGTGTACTAATCCAAATCCTTACACGTGGATTAAATGAACACAATGCACCAAAAGTATTTATCGGAAGTTTATACTGGCATTTCCTTGATGTTGTATGGATCTTTATCTTTACATTAGTTTATCTTGTAGGGATGGTGAGTGGGTCATGAATAAAACAGTCGTTACACATACAGTCGGTTTAATATTCTCAATTGTATTAACATTAGTAGCTGTTTATGTCATGTTATACACTGGCATGTCACTACAAGTAAGAACATCAATCATTATTGGATTTGCTTTCTTACAAGCATTAGTTCAATTACTAATGTTCATGCATTTAACAGAAGGACCAGATGGACGCGCAACTGCATTCAAAGTACTCTTCGCAGTAATTATTACTTTATTAGTAATAATCGGTACTTATTGGGTTATGGTTGGCGGACACAGCGCCCATATGTAAAACCTATATATTTAAAGCTGTTAATAAAGTCAGAGACTTTATTAACAGCTTTTTTATTTTGTATAGAATTAATTAATGGCATGGAGTGTGCGTTGGGTGGTTGGGGATTTGGGTTGGGGATTTGGGTTGGGGATTTGGGTTGGGTGTTGGGGTTGGTTGGTTTGGGATTTTGGATTGTATTGAGGTTGCTATGTTGCTAGTTTAGTCAGTCTTGCAACATAGAGAGGTGCTATGTTGCTTGTTTGGTCAGTCTTGCAATATTCGAGGGCTCTATGTTGCTTGTTTGGTCAGTCTTGCAATATTCGAGGCTTCTATGTTGCTAGTTGTGGTTGTCTTGCAACATACGGGGGTGCTATGTTACTAGTTTGACTTGTCTTGCAACATAGAGAGGTGCTATGTTGCTTGTTTGGGTTGTCTTGCAATATTCGGAGGCTCTATGTTGCTAGTCATGCCCCACTTGCAATATTCAGACCTCTTATTTATCTTGTTTGATCAGTCTTGATAAATACAGACCTTCTATTTATCTTGTTTAGTCAGTCTTGATAAATACATGCCTCCTATTTATCTTGTTTCACCTGTCTTGATAAATACGGACCTCCTATTTATCTTGTTTGATCAGTCTTGATAAATACAGACCTTCTATTTATCTTGTTTCACCTGTCTTGATAAATACAGACCCTCTATTTATCTTGTTTGATCAGTCTTGATAAATACAGACCCTCTATTTATCTTGTTTCGCCATTCTTGATAAATACGGACCTCCTATTTATCTTGTTTGATCAGTCTTGATAAATACGGACCCACTATTTATCATGTTTCGCCATTCTTGATAAATGGAATCCCCTAACTTAAATATTTAAGTTAGGGGGATTCTGATCAAATTGCACTTGTATTATTATATATGATATAGGCTTCGGTTTATCTTACAATTAATAGTCACTCAAATTTACAATTGGTTTCCCTTGTATATCAAATGAATCGGTTATCATTTAATTACCTCCCTTAATCATTTATAGTACTTAACCAACTCTTTATTTCTTTCCCTACTGTTACAGGGTTATCTATATAAATATCGTGGCCACTGTTAGGGATTGTTTTACAGGAAATATGTGAAGGTATATTTTTAATTTTCATGTCTAAGATGAATTGGTCCTGTTCTTGTGGTAATAAGACCATTATATTTCTGTCTATTAATTGATTGAAGGTAGGTAAGTTGATTTGTCTTCTTATTTTCAATAATTTTAGAATAGAAAGTTCATTAATATTAAGTTCATAAACATGTTTATTTAAATTGAAAGTCATCCTTGCAGTTGATGCTTCTAATAAATTTTGATTCCATGTTTTATATGCGTCTTTTTCTGTCTCTATAAATTCGTCCAAGTTCTTGAATTGAAAATTTTCTAAATGATTTTTAGTATCTTTTATTTCAACTTCACTGCTGTATTCTAGGTCTTCAAGATTAAATAATCCACCATCTAATAATATAATATTTTTAATTTGTGGAACCTTGATACTTATATAAGATAATAAATCTGCTCCTAAAGAATGTCCCATTATAGACAGTTCTTCATTACCATAAATTTTTATCTCTGTTTTAAACCACTCCACTAATTCATTTAAATCATTAACAATAACATCTAAATTCAAACCATGACCTGGCAGATCAATTTGAACTAAATTCAGATTATCCAATTGGTTATTTAAATCTTCCAAAAATAATCTATGACTGCCTAAACCAGAAAGAAATAATATTTGTTCTTCCATATAAGCTCCTTCATTAAAGATAAATGTAGTTTTTTACTTACTTACCTCTACCAAATCTACAAAATCAGATTTTCAAAGTTACGACTGACTTGGGATACTTTTTCTTGGTTTCCGACTTCTCTATAATATAGGATTGCTTTTTGATACATTTCGATTGCTTTTTTTCTGTTTTTTTGTGATACGTATATTTCAGCAAATTTGTTAAACCCGTCTCCCATTATTTCAAAATCATATCTTACAACATTTGCTTCTAGATCTCTTAGTAACATCATTGCTTCTCGTTCATTACCTACTTCAATAAAATTGCTAACGCGTTCTATACTCTTTTTAATATACATCTTACAATTACTCCTTCTACCGTTACTATCTTAATTATATAATTGTAATCCCAATATTTACAAAACACAAGTTAGTTAATATTAACGGTAACGACTTCAAACAACATAAAAAGGTCTACGATGCCGAGGCATGGTAGACCTTTTGTCATTTTGTATGAACTTGAGTTATTGGATGTTCTATTGGTACAAATTGATTATAGACTTCGAGTAATTTTGATTTTTCATTATTCCAATTATAGATTTCTTTGGCTTGTTTAGTGTTTTCACTTAATTGATTTCTTAAGCTTGTATCTTTTACAAGTTGATTCACAGCATTTGCTATTTCTGTAGCGTTATGAGAATCCACAACTAAACCTGTATTGGTTTCTTCAACTACTTTCTTAATTTCTGGGAAGTCACAGCTGATAACTGGTACGTGAGCCATCATATATTCAAACAATTTATTTGAACTTGCTGAATAGTGATTGAAGCAAATGTTCTGCAACACTTGGAATCCAAGATATGCTTCACGCGTATATGATGGTAATTCTTGAAATGGTACTTTATCTAAGAAATGAATTCTATCAGTTTGTTTGGAAGCTTCGGCTTGTTCTTTTAAAGATTGCGTTAACTTCCCTCCGCCGATAAATAGTAAATGACCTTCTTCAATTTCATCCATTGCTTCAATTAATAATTCAAGCCCTCTTCCTTGTTGGAGTCCGCCTTGATAAAGTAAAATTTTCTCATCTTCATTGATGCCTATTTTCTTATGTAAATTGATTTGTGGCTTTTCTTCAATGTTGTATTTCTCTGAGTAGTTATACAATGTTTTAGGATAGAATCCATAAATATCTTCATTGTATTTTGCTCTTGTATGATTTTCTACAATCATTTGATCTACAAATTTTAACATAAATGACTCAATACGCTTAATTGTTTTTGGATTATAGCCCGTTCTGTCTGATTGAACTTCATGGCTATCATAAATTAATGGTTTTGGTTTTAAGCGCAATTTAGAACATACGATAGCTTGAGGCAATGTGTTTAAATCATTTGCATGATAAATATCAGCATTTTGTATATAACCTTTTAAAATCATTCTCGTAATAATCGCACCATTTATAAACCATTTTCTTATTTTTTTAAACTTTATCATACCTGCTGCAACTACGAGTGATAACAGATAAGCTGCCATTAATGTAAAGCTAATGTAGAAAAGACTTGGTATAATAACAACTTGGACTCCAGCTACAACTAATAAGAATTTCTTGCCATTATCTTGATAAGCTTGCAATAACCATGGATATCTCTTCACTCTATGAACTTTAAATGTATTAGATATTTCTTCATAAGCTGAAATAGCAGGATTTTTCGGATCATTTATCGCAATTAAATTTACATCATATCCATTATCCGCTAAAGTTGTACACTCTCTATTGACTCTTGCATCATTCGTAAAATGATTCCATACAAACATTGTGACCTTTTTCATTTGATAACCTCATTCCATGCAATTTATAGTATCCCTACTTGGAATAGTAGTATATATATCCATGCCACACTCATGATCCCAATCATGGCTAATAAACTTGTTGGTCTTTTTTCTTTTTGTATGACTGAATCATCAACTTCTTTATTACGTTGTTGTTGGATTTTTATACGTTTATATTCTAATTGTTCTTGTTTCGATTTCTTTTTTACTTTCTGAATAAGATTAACGTACCTCGTTACGATATCATTGACTTCACCATATGCAACCATCTCACCGTAATGTATCCAAATCGCTTTTTTACACATTTTTTTGATTTGTCCTGCTGAATGAGATACAAAAAATATTGTTTTTCCTTGTTCTTGTAAATCATGCATTTTATCTATACATTTATTCGAAAAAGTTTCATCGCCTACTGACAATGCTTCATCGACAATAAGTATATCTGGATCTGTATGAATCGCAATTGCAAAGCCTAATCTTGATTTCATACCACTAGAATATGATTTTAAAGGTTGATAAATAAATTCATCAAGTTCACTAAACTGTACAATATCATCAAATTTTTCATTTATTTCTCGTTGCGACATACCGTGCATTAAACATTTATAATGAATATTTTCTTCACCTGTAAATTCAGGATTTAACCCTGCGCCAATCGCAATTAGCGACGGCTTACCATTTGTATAAACTGTACCAGACGAAGGTTCAACAACACCGCCTAGAATATTAGATAAAGTTGATTTACCTGAACCATTTAGTCCAATTATACCTACAGATGTCCCTTCTTCTACTTCAAATGAAATATCATGTAAAGCATAATAAGGTTTAGATTTATAACTTAATCCAAAAGTAAATAAAGATAGCAGCTTATCTTTTCTGTTTACATTTAAGTCGTAAACTTTCGAGACATTTTCACATTTTATTTTATAAGTATTTGTCATCTCTATCACCTTTTCTTAAAAATGTCATAAGCTTTTCAATATTATCTTCCCAAATGAGGTGTTCATCACGATATTCACGTGCATTCTTAGCTTTAATAGATAAAGCTTGTTCATCATATTTTAATGATTCAATTTCGTTAACGATTGTATCTATTGAAGCTTGTCTTCTTGCAAATCCTAGATTATATTTTTGAATAATGGCTTCAGTTGGACCACTAATATTAGATATAGGAGGTGTTCCGACACCAATAGCGTCTACAATTTTTCCAGGCATCACATTCATAAACACATCTGAAGATTCTAAAATGGAAAGTGAAATATGATGTTTAGATATTTCAGTTAAACAAGCTGTACGATCCATTGGCTTTTTCACTTGAATATATTTACAATCTCTCACAGCTTTTCTAAACTTGTCAGCTTGAACACCATAAACAATCGCTGTAACATTGATTTGTTTATCATTTAAAGCTAAGCATATTGAAATAAGTTTATCTACATCTTGGGCATATCCAATATTTCCTGTATAAATAACACTAAAATCATTATATTTTTCTTCAGTAATCAGTTCATTTCTTGAAATGCCGTTTGGTAAATAAAATATAGGCACTTTTCGCTGTAATCGTTTCTGAATATGTGACCTAAATGCTTCATTATTAATGACAATTTTATCAGCAGAATTATACATTTTTTTCTCTAAATATTTTAATAGTGGCATAAATAAACTTATGTTAATATGCTTTAATCCATTTACACTGTCTGGCCATAAATCTCTAATTTCTAATACATATGTCGGATGTTTCGCACTTTTAAAAAATAACGTCGCCCATGCTAGAAATATATTTGGACTAGAAACATACACAATATCGTAATCGTCATTATGCATTTTCAAGAAGACTCTTAATCTAACGTATTGTTCTATATAATAGACTAACCTCATGATAAAATTACTATTTTGCTTATTACCATGCATTTTCATTCGAATAATTTTCTTCTTTTCTAATTTATTTAAAGATGCATCTGTAAAATAAGATTGGTCTTCAAATAAACTTTGGTTAGGATATGTTGGCTCAGTTGTTAACATTGTCGGATCTGAACCACTTGAACGAAAAGCTTTGAACATCATTTTCATTCGATTTGCAGCAGACCCAAGTTCTGGATAAAAATTTTGTGAAATCATTAATAATTTCTTTGTCATATTATGAACACCCTATAAGTAGTCTAGTAATTTCCGTTTAAACCTTGAATGAACCAATGAACCTATTAATAATAATATAATTGTTAAAAGCCAAAAATATAAATGATCATGCCATTGTCCGTACACAGAAACGTTATCATGCACAAACGCCGTACGATAAACACCTACTAAATATGCAAATGGGTTTAAGCTTGCTAATCTTTGTAAAATACCATGTGCTTCTTCCATCGCCCAAAATATAGGTGTCATAAAGAATAGCATTCTTATAACATTTTGTAATAAATTTTTAGTATCGCGAATAACAATAATTAATGTACTCATAATTAATGAAATACCAAAAATAATTGCATAAGATGCGACTAAAAAGTATATAAACCAAAAGTAATGCCACCAAGGTACATATCCATTAATGACAGATACGACAAATAAAATGGCTGATGTGATCATTAAATTAATCATATTATTCGTTAAAGCTATAGAAATAAATATTGAAGATGGGAATTTCATTTTTGATAAGAGTCCAATATTGCCTTGAATAGCAGATGCACCTGTATTGATCCCTTGTGATATAAATAACCAAGGAAACAAACCTGAAATAAGATGTACTAAAAATGGTACGCCTACTACTTGAGCACTCGCATCTCCTCTTAACCCTAAACCAAACACAAGATAATATACAGCAACTTGTAAGATGGGTTGTAGTATATTCCAAAATACACCAAGATAATGATTGGCATATTGACTTTTCATATTATAAATTGCAAGTTTAAAAATTTTAGGTAAATTATTAAATTGTTCTTTTAAGATATCAATAACTATCTTCATATATAACGACCTACTTGATTTTTATTTTTCAATAAGTTCAAATTGTGAAGCGCTAACCCAAGATTCTTTTTCAAAACTCTTACTTGCGTAGACAGATATTGTAATAGATGATTGTGGTTTTATTGTCAATTCTAAATTGTTTTTACTCAAATCTACTAAGTCGATTGACTCACTTTCTATATCAAAGTACACCGTATCTCTGCCTTTTTTATTTTGATAAAATGTTCTTAATTCAAGTGTAATCGTGTTATCCTGCGTATTCGTTAACATCATTTTCTTTTGATTGTCATAACTAAATTTAGGTGTTAATGCACGAAATAACTTTTTTTCATTTTGTATCACTTGATAGAAATCTTCAGTTTGAATCATAATATTCGCCAAACTTTCTACTTGCTCATTTGTGTCTTCTTCTAATTGAATTATTCTATCCTCTAATGTGTTCACGTCATTGATTTGAAAATAATTTAAAATTGGCCAATGATGTTTAATCATCAATTTATGTAACATTTGGTTTTGCTTATCTTCCTGATTAATACTCATAAATTCGAATAAGATATGCCTCGTATTGATTAAGCTAAACACATCTAAATAATCATCACTTTCTTGAACAATACAGCTATGCCAACCGTTCATTCTAGATTCGTAATACAACGTTTCATAAGGATGATAACCTAATTCAATCGTCTTATAGAGATTATTTCTTTTAACAAATTCTAGTAAATAATCGTGAGATAATTGATCCACTG
This sequence comes from Mammaliicoccus sp. N-M50, assembly GCF_022386995.1. Lineage (NCBI taxonomy): Bacteria > Bacillati > Bacillota > Bacilli > Caryophanales > Staphylococcaceae > Mammaliicoccus > Mammaliicoccus sp. N-M50. The sequence goes on from NZ_JAJNJA010000001.1 coordinate 529,305, forward strand.
GAAAATCTTTAGCCCATTTTTTGATTGCATTTTCATACGGTAAAAATGAGTCTGCTCTTTGTATCCGCTTCGGAATAATACTTTTAGCAAGTTCAAAGATAGTAGATTTTAAATGTATACAATGATTAAACGACCTATTCTCATGATAATAATTGATTAAATGAATACTATGATTTGTTTCATATAACTGATATCTATCAATCAAATTTGAATTGACTGCTAGTTGATCCATATTAAATAACGTATGCTTTAAATTTAAATTGTATGCTAACTTTTGAGAAATATATTCATCTATACGATAAATATGAGCAGCTTGTTTATGTTCTAATTCATCAATATTTTTTGTATAAGTAAAGAAATTCACATCATTGATATGTTCTTTAATATAAGATAAGGATACTTTAGAATCATGACCAGCTGTGATAGAACAAATCACTTTTTGATCAAATCGAAATAAATAATCAACCGCTGCTTCAATTTCATCATTAACAATATCATATACTTCTTCTGCTGATTTCTTAACACATGGGTTGATTGGATAAATTCTTTTAATTGTATGGTCAGTTATATTAAATCTTGTATTGGCATTGAATTTATAAACATCTTTATATTTGCTATAGTCTAAAAATCCATATGACTTATGTGCGATTCTTTCACAAGTCTTATCAAAACATAATTTTACGAGTTGATTTACTAATTCTGAATGACTAGCGTACAAATCATGAGATGCATGATAATACAATGATAAAAATGACGTTGCATCATTATATAGTAGCAAACATCCATTATACTCTATCAACATAACATACCTGCCATTATAAAAACTCATCTCTTCAAGAAAAGCATAAGAATCAATTTCGTGAGACAATAATTGGGAGCATATTTCAGGATATTTTAAATCGACATTTTTCGTATGCACAAAATGACCTAATATGACTACTTTGATGTCATTCTTTGTATACTCATATGAACTTAAATCATTTGAAAAATAAATCGTAAAGTCAGTGAATTGAATATGTTGACGATAGTTTTGATCTTCAATTGAAATTTGTCGAGGAACAATCATATATGCTTTGTTAAATCTTATGAACGTATTATCCATCATACACACCCCCTTATATCAATCACGCAATTATTGCTGAACCTCTTGCTTTAAATGTTCAACATATTGATTTAAATCATGGTCTTCAGGTCGTTTATATTGATCATACAAACTATATATTTCTAAAAATCGTTCTACGGCTTCTTTTCTTTCTTCTGGTTTCACTTTTTCTAATCTTGGCAAGTACCAGCCTTTTACGTAAAAATTAAATCTATGTTCTAAGTAGGATGTTAGTAATCCATGTTTTTCGTAAAATGGAATTCTTTCAATTTCTAATGTGTAATATTTATCAAATAGCTTCTTAGAAATCGAATTTGTAACTGATCCAGACACGGCAGCGTAATACATATGAATAACATCTGTTACAGCTTGTACTTTTTTAGAATGAATCATTAATTCTTGGAAAAATAACGTATCTTGGCCAGCAGCACCTTCAATCATTCGAATATGATTATCTTTAATAATTTGTGATTTAATGATTAAAGCTTGAATACTTTGAGCACGTAGACCACATTTTTTCATATATTTTTTAGGGTCGTCGATTAATAATTTTCCATCGTTATACTTCATCACTGTGCCCGCATAATTAAACAGTGCTCTGCGCTTGTTATCTTCTTTAATAATATTACCGACGACCATATCGACATCTTTATTCGATTCTATTTCTTCTAATAAAGTTGCATACCCATCACCAGTCGCTTCGTTATCAGGGTCTAAATAAGTAATATAATCTGTAGAGGCAAGTTCAGCACCTTTATTTCTAGGTCTTGAAGCACTACCTGATCCTTCTTCATATGCATAGTAAACGATATCTGGGTATCGTCTTCTTAATCGATTAATAATAGATATCGTTTCAGAATCCGTACTACCATCATTTACGAATATAATTTCCATCTCTTTAAATATTGAAGATCTTCTTAAACTTCTCATACACTTATCTTCTAAATAAGTACCGTTATTATGAATTGGAATAATGACACTTAATTTTTTCTTGCGGTTATTTTGACCATATAAAGATGCGTCATAAATTTCTGATTGATCTAAATTATAACCATTTTGAGATTGTGTAACATTCAACTGTTGATCGAATATATTTTTATGATACATTGTTACATATTTATTTTGAGCTTTTTCAATAAATTGATGTGCTTCATGTTGTTTATCTTTCGTAACAAAATCAACATCTACATATTTAAATGCTGATAATAAATCTTCTAAATAATACTCTTCATATTCAATTGAATCTTTCATGTAAGTTATAAAATCATATTGTGATGCATCTTCTACTGTATCTTGAGCTTCTATAACATCAAACTGAACATGTAATTGTCGATATAGAATATCTTTCATTTTATCGGTTAATGCATCAACAACTACGAGTATTTGTGATTCTTTTTGAGTCGGTTCAATGCCAATATATGATAAGACTTCATCTAAACGATGATATGTCGTACAATTTCTCATCACACTACGTATACTTTTAGCTTGCATATCTTCTATTTCATATTCTTGATATTGGTTCATAATTGGTGCCACATCAGTTTTATGATTAACCATAAATACATTTGGAAATTGATTATTAACACCTACTGAATAGTTAGATAAGATTAAATTCCCAAAAGCTTGTAATTCAAATATTCTATTCGCAAACATCGTTTCTGAATATTTTACTGAATTGACATTTATTGCCCATCTATATACTTTATGCAGTTTCATAAGTTCTTCATGATCAATTGGCATTGTTAAGTATGGGATATATTTCATTGGGAATTGATAACGTTTTCTTCGCAATGGTAAATTTCTATCAATAATGGTTAATTTATGATTTTTTTTGATTAACTCATCAAAGATTCTTGCAGATTCTTGGTTTCTAACAGGATATTTCTCAGTCCAACTTCCTGCAAAAATAACATCGTTTTTAAATGATTTATTATATGAACTTCTCGTCCCTACTGGATTATGGTAATGAGGATTAATACCAAATTGAAGTACATATACTTTATCATTTTGACAATATTCTTTATAATCTTCTACTACTTCAGCAGCTGATGTCAGAATAATATCGCATTCTGTCGCGATATCTTTGTATAAATGGAAATTGACGGGATCTTCTTTAGAATAAAAGACAATCGGTATATTGAATTTTCTAGCTTGTTGAATACCTTCAAATAACATTCTTCTTTTCTTACTATTAACTGATGCTAAACCAGTCCAACTTCCGTCTATACCTCTCCATGCTGTCGCAACGATTAAAACATCCATATCACGACTTAAATCTGTAAATTTACTATCTAAATAAACGATATTACCAATATCTTTAAATGAGTTATATAAAAATTCATCAGCTATAAGACCAACTTTGTATTTGTTTTTAGTAAATACACGCGATGTATTAGAATTCACAAGGTTTGATAAATGTTGTTGGTGTTTTTCAAGGAAATCTAATTTTGATTCTTCTGCTACTTTTTTATAGTAATTATGATGATTTGTATGATCTTTAACCTTTTTTAATTTATATAGTCCATACATATAATCTTGTTCAACAATATTTAACACTTCTTCTAATTGTTCAACTTTTGTTTTATCATCAAAATTGACTAAAGCCTCTTTAGTTGATTCGATATTACTTTTTTGATTGATATTTGTTGGCATATTTGAAGACATTATGATTTCCTCCTATTTCTCCAACTCCAGTATTTCGTTTGAATCTTTCCTAATTTAGAATTTTTTAAATTCATATATAATCGTTCATACTGATTTTTCTCTTCATTTTTATTTGTTTTTTGTAATGAGATATTTTCGTTTATTAAACGAACAATTGCAGATTTTGACTCTTTTCTTTCTTCTTGAAAGTTTGTAATCATATCCAGCTGTTCTAGCGTTAATTCGTTATAGTTTTCATATTGTTTAGCTTCTAAATCTTGAATGATGCTTTTATCTTTTAAGTCATTAAAGCTCATCCAATATTTTTTCTTTTTAATAATAATCCTTACCGATTCTGCTTTTAAGAACACCATATCGATCAAGACGTTATTGAAATCAAATTGTTCTTTATCCAAGGATAGATCAATTGATTTGTGCAATGCGCTATCTTGATAAAGGACTGTAGATTCTTCTATTGATACTTTTTTATTAATAGGAATTGCTCTATCTATGTCTTTCGTATGCACAAATCCTGCAAATGTTCCTTTATTAAATACAGCTTCTAACACTTCACCTCCAAATAAATATAATGCTCTAGATGAAAAGTTTTTTTCTTTAAATAGTAAATTATAGTCATCACCAAACCCTAGTTCTCTATTAATTTGTGGTGTAGAAAAATAGCTTAAATCTACTCTTATCGTATCAATAGGTTTAGAAATTAATTTGATAGAATGATTTAATCTTGTCCACCCTATAATATTCGTACCTCTTACAATTAATCCATATAGTTCACTTTCTATCACTTTTATAGAAATAACTTTTAATGCTTTATTTAAATAATCAGAAGCATATCCTACAACAAGTTCATTTTTATCTACATCAAATATTTTTTGATTTTCTGGTTCTCTTAAAATTATTTGAAAGCTCAATCCGCTTTGAATAATTGGACTGTTAACGTCTATCATATGAAGACCCCTCAATCTTTACTTATTAAATGAAAGTGCAATATTTTTTCCGAAAGTATATAAATTTCCGTAGTTGTAATATTTAACTTGCTCAAATTGTGATTGAACAACATTTTTCGTATCGAAAATGACTTTGTCTTTCATACCTTCAAAATCTTGATCTACTAAATTTTTGAATTCTGAATGGTCACTCAAAATTAATACAAGAGATGCATCTTTAACGGCTTTTTGAATATCTTTTTGGACAAAACCTAGCTCAACATGTGGATCATATGCTTCTACTTGAATATCATTTTCTTTTCTCAAATCATTATAAATATCAAATGCTGGCGATTCTCTGACATCGTCTACATCACCTTTATAAGTTAATCCAAATACAACAACCTTATGACCATTTAAAGTTTCTAACATTTTCTTAGACTCATTAATTACATATTGAGGCATTGAACGATTAATACGTCTACCTTCTTGAATGAGATTCGTTGTTTCTGGATCTTTAGCGATAATAAAGTATGGATCAACTGCTAAACAATGACCACCAACACCTGGACCTGGTAAGTGAATATTCACACGTGGATGTTTGTTCGCCATCTTGATAACTTCTAATACGTTAATATCTAAATGATTACATACCATCGCAAGTTCATTTGCTAGCGCAATATTCAAGTCACGGTAAGTATTTTCCATTAACTTACTCATTTCTGCTGTCTTAGCATTTGTTTCAATCATTTCACCTTGTACGAATGTTCCATATACACGTTTACCCGCTTCAACACATGCTGGCGTTATACCACCAATTATGCGATTGTTATGAATAAGTTCATGTAATATTTTTCCTGGTAACACTCTTTCAGGGCAATGTACTAAAAATATATCTTTACCAATTTCAAATCCTTGGCTTTCAAGATATGGTTTAACATGATCATCCGTTGTTCTTGGTGCTATCGTAGATTCTACAATGACCGTATTACCTTTTTCTAAAAATGGTACGATAGATTCAACTGCACCCATTACTAACGAAATATCACATGATTCATATTGATCATCATTATTTGGAGTTGGAACTGCAATAATAAATGCATCTGCTTTTTCAGGTTGCATACTTGCTTTGAATTTATTTTTAGCTAACACTTCTTCATAAGCTTCTTGTAAGCCAGGCTCTTCAATATGAATTTGACCATTATTTAATTTATCTACTGCTTCTTTATTTATATCGACACCTACAACATCTACACCATGTTTCGCAAACATAATTGATGTTGGTAATCCAATGTATCCTAAACCAATAGTAGTTAATTTCATATTTTATCCATCCTTTAATAATTAATTGTTAAGCTATTACTTTCGTAATGTTAAATATATTGTAACTTCTATGAATACAATAAACAGTCGTTTAACAGATACTTAAGGAAGGGTTTACACTCTTTTATCATTGTTTACAATTGCTCAATATTTCGTGTTAAAAATAGCCCCTCGCTCATATAAATTCATATGATTGAGGGGCTTTATAGATTAATGATTAAGTTCTTTAAAGTATTGTTCGATATCTTTCTTTATTTTAGGACCAAACGTTTTAGAGTAACTATTTGATATATGTCCTTTGTCCATATATACAATGACGTTACCTATTACAGGTGCAAACTTTCCATCTTCTTTGAAATACGATGTATAATCTACATATTTTGTTTGTTCTGGCTTTTGTTCAAGTTGATCCCATTTAGATACTTTTGGCAAACGTTGTTTAGCATTCATCTTCTTAATCGTTTCTTGTTCTCCGAATTTATCTAATGTTTCTGGGACATTAAACTCATATCTCGGATTATCTCTTATTGCCATAATCGGTGTTTTTGTATTTGTAATGTTTTGATATTGTTTTAATTGTAATGGATCGATTTGTCCATTTACATCTGTACTTGAATCTGCAGTTGTTACAACTAAATCGACATCTTGCTTATCAAGTTCTTTAATTAAATTTTTATTCCACTCTGTACAATCTCGGTCACTGTCATTCGTTGTTAATACACAGCCACTTTTCGTCATGCTTAATACTCTATAATTGCCTTCTTCAGCTGCTTTTTGAAGTGCACCTAACCAATGTTGTGCGTGAGAGCTCCCTACTAAAGCGATTGTCTTATCATAGTTTTCTTTTTTACCGTACTCTCCAACTAGAACTTTTGATTCACCTATTTTTTGATGAACTTTGTCTCTTGTAGAATCAGGTGATTCATTTCTGATTTTTGAAAACTCTGGAATTGCTTCTACACCTTTTTTAACTTTTACATGCTTTTCTGCAGCCATTGCTCCGGGATAATTTTCACTCAATGCTACTTTTTCTTTTTCAAAAGGATTATTAAAGATAACGAAATATAAAGATGCGATTGCCAATAACTGTATCGCTAATCCAATTCCTAATTTTTTGAATGCAATTTTATCAGAAGATGCTGATCTAATTGGCTTTTCAATATAACGCGTCATGAAATATGATAATAACCATGACAGTAAAATCATACAAATACCTAATACAATTCCAGGACGTTCATTATTATGGTACTGATAAAATGATAAAATCACCCAATGCCATAAATATAAACCAAATGACAATCCGCCAATCTTCACCATAATGGATGATCCTAAGAATTTCTTAACACCATATTTAGTTTCATAGTTACCAGAAACGAGTATAAATACGGCACATAACATTGGCCATAGTGCAATATATCCAGGAAACATTGTTGATACATTAAAAATAATACCCGTTAAGATCAAGCCAATTAAACCTAACCATCCAATTAAACTTGCTACTAGACGATTAATTTTAATTTTATTAAGATTGATTGCTAATAAGCCACCGAGCGAGAATTCCCAAACTCTTGTAAATGTATGGAAATATGCCCAAGGTTGATTGACGTGCGTTAAATAAATAGAATACGACAACGAAACGATAAATAATGTACCTAAAAAAAGGTTTATGACATTAATAACTTTAAGGTTAGTGTATTTTTTATATAACATAAAAATCAAACTAAAAATAACAAACCATATAATATAGAATTGTCCTTGAATCGACATTGCCCAAAAATGTTCAACTGGCGTCTTCATTTGATCTTTATTTAAATAATCTGTACTCGATAAAGCGAGTTGCCAGTTTTGATAATAAAATAAAGAAGCAAAGATTTCTTTTATCGTTTTGCCAAGTATTGATTCTGGCAATAAGAAAAAGCTTAAGATAACCGTAACAAGTAACACCGTTATAACAGAAGGAAATAACCTTTTAATTAATCCTGTTATGTAAGGTATAAATTTAAATGACCCTGTTTTATTGTATTTAGAAATAATGGAAGTGGTAATTAAGAATCCTGAAACAACGAAAAATACATCGACGCCCCCAGACACTTTCCCAAACCAAATATGATATATTGCAACTAATAATGCTGCAATAACTCTTAGCCCCTCAATTTCAGGTCTAAATTTTTTGTCTAGATTAATAGGATTTGTCTGCATATAAAAATCTCCTTTAAGTATTATACAGTTGTAAGTATATATATAAGGATATTTATTAGAAAGACAATTAATTAATATTTACAATATCTTAACACTCTATTAAAAAATCCCTAACAATTGGCTTGTTAGGGATTCAGATTGTTTCTTATTTAAAGTGTTTGTTTAAATCATTTATAAATTGCTCATAAATGACATCTCCGTCGAAATCATTACTTCTTTCTAGACCTTTTTGAATGACATTTTGAACATCATGATGATGATAATTTTCAATAACATACGCAAGTTGTGCTCCATATTGTTTAGCATCTTGGTAGTCTACTAAATAACCATTTTTTTGATTTTCAATTAAAAATTCTGGACCATAACAGCCCTTATAACTGATAACTACATTTCGTTGATACATAGCTTCTAAAATAACAAGTCCAAAACCTTCAACTCTAGAAGGAATAGCCGTAATTTTACTTTCAGCTAATACTTTTGATAATGCGTTAGTAGTAGGCTTAAGTTTCACAATATCTTGAATATTATATTGATTGATCAATTGATGGAATTGTTCTTTTTCTTGTCCATCTCCATATAATTCTAATTGAAATTGGTGTTTTCGCATTGTGTCTTGAATTAAATTGATACTATCCAGTAACAAATCAAACCCTTTTTCATGCTCAAATCTACCTGCAGCAACAATTGTATTATGTTTCTCTACATTATATTGAGTTTCATTTAGTATATTTGGAACAATAATCACTTTAGTGTGTGTTAAACCTTTTTGATAATCTTGTTGGTCTTCTTTAGTTAATGTCGTCACTAAATCAAGTCGTTCATAAGTTTTAAGCATATCTTTTTGATATTGCTCATCATGCGCATGTAAATACATATGTTCCATACCAATTTTAAATACCGACTGTCTTGCATATTTACTAACAAGTATATTGTAACTTGCACGTGTACCTACAATAATATCTGTATTCACATTCTGAATGGCTTTAACAATTTGTTGCTCAATATGACTTGAAAATTGATGAAGTCCAGGTTCAGATGGATGAATAATTTTAGGACTCAAAAAAGGTGTATACTTATTGATTCTATTTACAAATATATTTTTCAACCCTTTGATGGTTTTGTTATATTCAATAATGGGTTGAATTTCTATATTTTCATGCAACTTAAAATAAGGTTCATCACTCGCTTTAAATACTGACAATATTTTTACAGCGTGACCTTTTTCACTTAATTTATTTGCCAGATTAGAAATTGATTTCGTCGTCCCACCCATATGATAAATATTGTGAACTAAAAATGTAAAAGATTTCATATAAATCCTCCTTTTCAGTCCATAGCTTGTTCTATCAATTGCGTGATAGTTTCGTATGACTGATTATTTTTGTTGATAAATTGATCACTAATCGTATGATAATCATTATTCATAATTGCATTAAACAATAATGACTTTTCAAAATATTGATTATCATTGATAGTTTCATATACTTCTTTATATAAACCACGGTTATAATCGTAATTATTAAAATCCGGTGTATATAAATACACTTTTTTATCAATTGTTAATGCATCAAATACAATTGAAGAGTAATCACTAATTACAATGTCTGAAACAAGTAGTAATTGTTGTGTTTCAAACTGTCTTGTATCGATATAATTATACTGTTTATTAGCATGATCTTCTTCGTGATATTTATAAATGATGTTATATTTCGCTTTCATCTCATCTGTAAATTCTAATAAAAATTCTTCTTCTTGATTATCTCTCCATGTCGGCGTATACAGAATTGTTTCTTTTTCAGTATTTAAATTTAACTGTTGTTTGATTTGTTTTATTTCATTAGAAATTGAGTGCTTCTCTAATAAATATTGGTTTCTAGGATAGCCACATGCAACAAGTTCAGTTTTTTCCATTGGAAATGCGGATTTAAATACATCGTTTATAGATTCTACATCCGTTATAAAATAATCTTGTTTAATTAATTTATTATATTTACGTGCTCGATAATTATAAATATCAATATTTTGTTTAGGTTCTTTGCTATCTAAGAATAGTCGTTTTAAAGGTGTACCATGCCATAACTGAATGATTGTACCATTAGGTTTAAATTGATCTGGCAAGTAACTTTCAAGTATCACTACGTTAGCTTCCTCTATAATTTGTTTCGTATCAGAATGAGAAGGAGAAACAAAGTGATCACCTTTTTCTTCGTCCGTAATAAAGTACACCGTATATTTAGGGTGTTGCTTTATTAAATATTCAAATAAATATTTTGAATTACCTCTGTAACCATAATCGAAACCTAAAAATACAATATGTGGCTTAATTTTCGTCTGATCTTTGTCATATATATTAATTGCTTTCATTTGTTTTTGTTGTGCCGTATGACTTAATTTTTGATAAGCAATCTTCGGTAATTGAAACTGTGATTTTGCCATCACTTTATCAATCGTTCTGGCGATTGAAGGAATATGTGTTTCTCTCGCTTTAAACAATGGTGAAATTCCATTTAAAAGTGCTGTTTTATTTAAATAAAATTTCTCTTCATGACTTAGACTTTCATTTTTAAATGCTGATAAACAGCTTGCACTTAGTTTACTTTGTTCAACATAATCAAAAATAACGTGAGCATCAATTTTAATTTCATCCAAGTGGAAAATTGCATTTAATGTAATATCAAATATCGTTTCCCACTGATAATTAGAAATTAGCCATAATAGCTCATCTTTCTTAAAAATGATATTTGGTTGAAGCGTTATATTATTAAACCAATCAGCAACTGTAATAAATGCCTTTCCCATATATCTACTATCGTTTGTATAATAACCATTGTTAGTATAATCAACAATATAAGATTGGTTATCCAATTCTAAATTGTTCAATACATCTTCCCTAACTCGCGTATTTTTATCTATTAAAATAATATGATTTTCTTCATGACATTCTGTAATTATATAATTTTCTAAATTATGCTCGTCATGAATATTTATAATTTTAATCATTTTACACCCCATATATTTTAAGCTATACAATAAATTGACTTCTTTATTTATTCATATTACATTATACAAACAATGTGAGACAAATTTGCCACATTGTTTATACAATTTGATTTTTTAAATGAATGGAGTTAATTTATGTTATTCAAAAGTAAAAAGCTTTTTTCAATTATTGTCACAACGTATAATAATGAAGCTAAAGTAGAACGTGCGATTGATTCAATATTAAACCAATCTCTAGATGCAAGAAATTACGAAATCATCATAGTAGATGATCATTCTACGGATAATACTCAAACCTTAATTAAAAACTATGAAGCTAAAAACATCAAATTTATCATATTAGACGAAAATTCAGGTGGTCCTTCAAAACCTCGTAACATTGGTATTGCAAAAGCAACCGGTCAATATATTTATTTTCTAGATGCTGATGATTATTTAGCACCAGATATATTAGCAAGAATTGCTAACGACGATGCACTTCTTAAATCAGACATGATTGTCGGTAGGACGTTACGTCAAAATGATCATTCTTTAACTGTACATGCTAGATTTATGAGTAACAATAATCGTTATAATTATAACATCAATGACATCCCATATATATATAATCACTTTGGTCCGCCATCAAAATTTATTAAACTAAGTCATATTAAAAAACACAATATAAAGTTCCCAGAAGACTTACATTTCGGTGAAGATAAAATGTTTTTCACTAACTTGAGTCCTTACATTAATAATGTATCTACGGTGACAGATAATTGTTCAATTATTGACAGAACAACATCTAACGAGTCACTTACTAGAAGTATAGATTTTTATGAAAAACGTGATTCAGATTTAGAAATTATTAATCATTTACTAAAACAAGAATCAAACATTAAAAACATTCGATTGTTAAATCGATTTTTAGAGTATGATTTATTGAAAAGTTGTAATAGTCATGTATTTTTAAATAGTGATAAAAATCAGCAAGTCCATTACTTTAAACAACTAAATGAGCTTTTCAACCAATCCTATATAATAACAGATATCATTCCAAGAATAAGTCAAGAATATATAGACGCAATTAAATTTATTCAAACTAATGATTTTGAGTCATTTATCAATTTCTTTACGTGGCTTAAAAAACAACCTAAAATTATTCAAAAGCAACCAAAACAAACAATATTAACTGATGTTACTGAAAGATTTACAATACCATTTCAACAGGCAACGTTATTAAACATAGCTGAAGTAGACAAATCCATCAAAATACAAATTGAAATAGATGGTATAGAGATTGAAGAAATACGTAACTTGTCTCTTATGTCTCGAAAAGATTACAAAGATGATATCGTTATTGAGAATATAGATGTCCAAGATAACCTCTTAACCATCTCAATACCTAAAACTGAAATCAATAATAAACCAGCAGCAATATATAACTGTATCATTGTATATGATGGATTTAAGCATTTAAATATTAAATTTGGGTATGATAAGAAAATCAGTTTAACGGATAAAAAAGGTGTTTTCTACCCTACTATAAATGGAAACCTTTCGTTAAAATTAACGAATAAATAATAAAAAGCAGAACTGCCAGAAAATACATCGTCAGTTCTGCTTTTTTTATTTAAAATAATTTATCAACAATTTGTTTCGCTGCTGTTCCTTTTTCAAATGAACAGAATTTCTCATAGAATTTATCATATTTATCTTTATATGATTCATTAACCGTTTCTATATTTAGAATAGCATCTATTAAGCTTTCATTGTCTTTCAACAATGGACCTGGTGCTTCGTCTTCGAAGTTCATATAGAATCCTCTTAAATTATCTTTATAATGTTCTAAATCATATGTGAAGAAGAGTAATGGTTTTCGTGTATTAGCATAATCAAACATTACAGATGAGTAGTCTGTAATACAGATATCACTAATTAAATATAAGTCACTAATATCTTCATAACTCGCAACATTATAAATAAAGCCTTCTAATGATTTGTCGATAATAATATTATTACTAATAATGATATGCGGTCTTAATAGTAGTACGTACTCGTCTCCAAGTTTTTCTTTCATTTGATGTAGATCTAATTTTAAATTAATTAAATGTTTTTTCGCAGATGATACTTCGTCATCTCTAAATGTTGGTGCATATAATATCACTTTTTTATCTTTAGGAATTGAAAGTTTACGTTTGATAATATGTTGTTTTTCTTCAATATCACTTTCATTTTCATAGAAGATATCATTACGTGGATAACCTACTTCTAATATTTCTTTATTAAAGTTAAATGCAGATTTAAAGCAACTCGATGCATATGGACTTGGTGAAACTAAATAGTCCCATCGTGACACTGAACGATTAATTCTGTCTATATACCCTTCATCTCTACCTTTAAAATCATCGACATCATTTAACATTTTCTTCAATGGCGTACCATGCCATGTTTGAATATATGTTGTATTTTTCTTTTTCTCAATATAATGAGGGAAGTTCTGATTATTAATGCAGTATTTAGCAATTGATAAATATTTATAATAACTTGGACTTAAACGTTTCACTGTTATTACATTTTCATCATCAAATGGATATATTTTATTGGATACCCATACGATCTTATAACCTTTATCGAGCGCTTTAATTTGATCGTAAATCATTTTAGGACTATCCGTTACTTGTTTACCTAAATTACTTTCTATCACAATTAGTTTTTCATCTATTTTCCCAAATCTTACAAGGAATTTATTCATATAGGACATAATATCAAAGTATTTTTTATGTCTTCTAAATCGTTTAAACACATGTTGTGAAAGAATATCATATTTTAAAGTATCCTTTATGATATTTCTACGTTTAAATGATTTAGCTTCTTCATATATACGCTGTGAATTGTTTGTATCTTTATATGCTACAAAGTTATTAGCTTTATTGATAATTTGTTGTTCATTCTTGAAGCCGTTATTAACATAATGGTTAGCCGCTTCTATAACTGCTTCAACATTATCAACAATTTTACCAGGTAGTTCTTTATCAAGATCTAAATGCGATGGTAATTTACCGATAAATCTATCTCTATCAAATTGATAGTAAATAACTGGTTTTTCTAAGAAACTAAAGTCAAACGCAACACTTGAATAGTCTGTAATCATCAATTTACTTTCTTTAATAAGTAATTGAACATCTACTTCACCTTGTCTAATGACTTTAATGTAATCAGGTATATCAAAATACTCAACAAATGCCTGCATATTAGGATGTAAACAGAATATGATATCTACATTTTTTGTTTGAGCAATTGTTTTCCATTCTGGTCTATTCAATAAGCTATTATAATTTTGTAGATAATCAGATTCTAAAAGACTATTAATATTTGTTATCCAATCACGCCATGTAGGTATAATTAAGATTTGATTTTTAACTTCTACGTTTTCCTTAAATAATTCATCAAATCTTGAGAGACCTGTAACTTTTGCTTGATATGAATCAAATAATAAATCTCTATTAACGATTTGTTTTTCTCGATTAGAGCTTGTGATAAACATATCAACATTAAAGTCTTTCAGTTGTTTACCATTTATCTGTGTTAAGTTTTTAGCACCTAATACACCATGTTGTAAGAAGACGCGTTTAGCTCTAATTTTTTTCACATAACTTGCTTCATGACTTGGGAACAATAATTCTGTATGATGCGTACTGCAAATAATATCTGCTTTAATCATAACTTCGAAATGTTCTTTTGATTTAAAATCAATGACATTTCCATATGGTTCTACGTTTTTTCGTTCTTCAGAATTTTTATCAATAACATAATATACTTCTTCATTTGGATGCTCAGTTCTCATATATTTAAAGAAATGATAGCCATTATCTTGGGCTTTATATGATTTTTCACCAATCACCCAAACTTTATTTTTGTTCAAATTGTTTTTGATTAATGTAGGATAGTCGTGCATTAATTTTTTGTATGCTTCATAATCTTCTTTTGCATATTCATTAATTCTAAATGATAGGTTTCTACCTTTTATCGTGAAATATGGTATAGCCGTTTTTACAGTTTGCCCAAGATCAATTGATACTTCACCTTTAGCAAATCTTTCTACCATAATTCTTGGGTTACCCAATTTTACATCTATTACATTTTTAAATTCATTTACTTTAATATTTAAGTAGATATCAATAATATCTTCAGAATCAAAGTCATTTTCTAAATACTGCTTAAGTTCATTAAAAATATCAATTTCAAAATCATAACTTGTAGAATTTAGTGACTTATACACATTAAATACAACTGGATCTAATGGTATCTCAATAACATGCTCACTTAACCTTGAAGTGATTCTTATATGAGCATATTCAAGTGTTGAATTTTGAATTGAGAACTTCCCTTTTAAAAATGCTTGTTTATTATTTATGATAATTTTATCTATATGTCTTCTTGCAAAATAAGTAGACACTGGTAATTCTGGTTTTAATGTGAATTGTATAATTCCGTTTTTAGTAATATACGGGGTAATAGTCGCCTCATCATGAATAACTGTTTCAAAGTTTTGTATATTATATTCATATTTTTTTATGTTTATTTTTTGAATGGATTGCGTAATACCATCAGATCTTTCTAGTAAAATAAAGATTGTTTCTCTATCATACTGTGAAAATTTTTCTAAAACGTCATTCAAATTAATTTTAAATTGATTTTTGATATTGGTTTGTGGAATGATTATTTCATCAAATTCATTTTTTATATAAACATTTTTAATATTATCCAATGTTTGATCAAACTCAAAGACTAGTAAATCGCGTTCTTGATAAATATTTAATATTTTCATATTTATTGAAACTCCTTTTCTTTATCTAGAGTGCCGATAATCTTTTCACTTACTCTTTCAGTTGCTCCTCCATCATCAAGTTGATTATATTTATTATTGAATTTTCTATAATTATCAGAATGTGGAATATCTACATATTGCATTGATTTAATATACTCAATTAATGGTTCACTTGTTTCAAATACGGGTCCTGGTAAATCTGATTCATACGGTAAATAAAATCCTCTAATATCGTTAGCATATTCATCTTTATCATATGCAAAAAATAAGATTGGTCTACTTAGATTCGCATAATCGAAATAAACAGACGAATAATCTGTGATTAATACATCACTCATTAAGAATAATTCGTTGATATCATTAGCATTAGATAAGTCATACACATTTGAATAACTTTCTAAATTCAAATGTTCTGATACTAAATAATGTGCTCTTATGAGCAATACATATTCATCGGATAGTTCTTTACTAAACGAATCTAAATCAATCTTCAATTTAAAATTGTAATTACCTATATCTGTACGATCATTATCTCTCCATGTCGGTGCATACAATATGACTTTTTTATGAGAAGGAATTTCATATTTTTGTTTGAGTTGATTAATATAATCTTCATTATTTAACTGAACTAAATCATCATTTCTTGGATATCCTAAAGTTAAAATCTGTTCTTCTTTCAGATTAAAAGCAGATTTAAATCGTTTAGTAGCAGTTTCACTCGGAGATATTAGGAAATCCCACCTACTTGTTTCTTTATTAAAGCCATAAAGATACTCTTCAAGCGTAATTTCGGGAATAGAAATAACCGTTTGATCATTAGCCAATTTCTTTAAGGGCGTACCGTGCCATGTTTGAATAAAAAGTTGATTTTCTTTTTTCTCAAGTTGGGGTGATAATCTCGTATTAGCAATCCATACCTTGGCTTTATGATATACTTTGAAATATTGTTTAGTATTTTTTTTAACTGTTTCTATATTTAATAATCTAAGATTTTCATCTAAATCATGATTATCCGTTACTACAATATGTTTATAATTAGGTAGTGCGTCTTTTAAGTAAAAATAAAGCATCTTTGGAGAGTCCGAAAATGCCCTACCATTAAATGATTCATAAACAATAGTCTTGTCTACCTTACTTGGATTAAAATCTAAGACATAGTTTTTAGAGCGTAAAATGGATAAAGATTTACGAAACTGTGATAGCATATAACTATATTTATAATCTCCTCGTTTCATAGCTTTACCTTCTAAATATTTAAAAACACTTTTTTTAGGAGTGCTGTAGTTAATCTTTCTTAACAAAATTGACAAACCATTTCTATTTTTTAGTATAAAGTCAAATTTATAAGGAAATAGAGGATTGAAAACTTTGTTGAAATAATAAAGTAATTTCTCTTTATCTGTAGAATTGACATCTTCTTTATTATTAAAATATTCTATCGTACTTTTAAATGAATTTTCAGTCATTAAAAATAGTTTTTCTTCCATAGATACTCCTCTAATTCATAATTTACATTAAATTAACATATTCTATTATAATACACTACATATTTATAAATTTAAACTGATGACTATTTAGCGACATGTATAATAAATTTATTTATTTCAATATATACTTCTCCTATTAAAATACCTTCAAAATAAATTTACAAACTTTGCAAACTATTTACAATAATACATATATATATTAATATTAAAGATATCAAATAATGGGGTGAAATAATGCGTAGAGTAATTACTTATGGAACATATGATTTACTACATTACGGTCATATTGAGCTTTTAAGAAGAGCTAAACAGCATGGAGATTATCTAATTGTTGCTTTATCAACAGACGAATTCAATAAGTTGAAAAATAAAAAATCATATTACAATTATGAACAAAGAAAAATGATGCTAGAGTCTATTAGATATGTTGACTTAGTTATTCCAGAGAATAATTGGGAACAAAAAACAGAAGATGTAGAAAAATTTAATGTTGATACATTCTTAATGGGACATGATTGGGAAGGCGAATTCGACTTCTTAAAAGACCATTGTGAAGTGATTTATCTTAAGAGAACAGAAGGTATTTCAACAACTCAAATCAAAAAAGAATTATACGGTAATGACTAGAACACATCAATGTGTTCTTTTTTACAATATCAAATGTAAAAAAATAGCATTCATGGTAATATAATGTAAAAACATCAGGAGAAGAACATGAAGAAATTAAATAAACTTATATTATGCATCATCGCTATATGCCTTATCATCTTATTAAAAGATGTCTACCAAGCTCGCCAATATAAAAAAGAGCAATCACAAACCCATATTTATAAAAAACATAAAGAAAATAAGCAAACATCTAAAATGAATTTTTCAGAGGAAAGAAAAATTGATAAGTATTTAAAATCAAAATCTTTTAATGGTAATATAACCATTTATAAACATAATCAACCATTAATGAGTAAAGCATATGGTTTCAGGGATATTGAAAACAATATAAATAATGATCGCAAATCAATGTACCTACTAGGGTCAGCTAACAAATTTATAACAGGTTTAATGTTGAAATCGTTAGAAGATCAAGGGAAAATCAATATTAATGACAATGTTAATAAATACATACCAAACTTTCAAAATGTATATCCTATTACCATTAAAGATTTAATGTTGCATAGAAGTGGCTTAGCTAAAGCAAAATTCCCAACTAGTGCAATGGGCTTAAATGGTGCAATAGAAAGTATTAAATTAAATGGTGTTGTACCCCAAAATTATCATAATTATTTTTATAATGATGCAAACTACATCACAATTGCTAAAGTCATAGAAAATGCTACAAAAAAATCATACGCACAAAACTTAAATGAACTTATCATTAATAAAGCTCATTTAAAATATACTGCTCGCTATGACGCAATTACTCAACAAGAGTTTATGGTAAAAGGTTATAAATTTAAAAATAATCAACCTATATATTTCTATCCATCCACTTTGGATAAATACGATGGCGCTGGTAATATCTATATTTCAACAGATGATATGGCTAAATTAGTAAGTCAATTTAAATCAAATAAATTACTTTCTAAATCATCAACTGATAATTTACTATCACAAGCCTCTACAAATTTATATCCTAGCCCTTATAGATATGGATTTTATAGTTACCCTAATCACCAAAGATACAGAGGCATATTTTATCAAAATGATTTTGTAACATATTCTAACAACGAATTTATTGTTTCTATTGCTAGCAATAAATTGAATGACCATTATCATGGTGACACTGAAAAAATTTTAAAGCACATCTTTAAAGATATACTCAAACAAAAATTATAAAAATTGAGAGTGGACATTGTCCGCTCTCTCAGAGTGCCGACAAAGTCTTAGACTTTGCCGGCATTTTTTTATGCGCATGCTTTCCGCGGGCATGTTCTCAGCCTGTAGTCTTCGAATCATGCTGTTCCCGCAGGAGTCAGCGCTAAAAAAATACCATCTTTAATCTCTATTTTTTTTATTCTTATAATCTTTTTTTATAACATCATAAATTCTCCAAAATGGAAGTATAAGAATTAATATCGTGCAAACAATATAAACATAATTTAAACCTTTAAAAAACATCGATATACTAATGCTAATAAGACCTATAATCAAAAAAATATTAATTATTAAAGTCATCCAGTTTAAAAAATCTTTTTTCATAGTCCTAATTCCCCATTTTCAACTATATTTGACTTATATCACCTCTATAAAACATATAAACCAGTTTAATAATACCATTTATTACAATTTTAGGTATACACCCTAAAATACAGGAAATACAAATCCCATTTATAAAGTTCCCCAGTCACTATATTCAATAATTTATACTTTAATATTAAAAAGCATGGGACGATTGGTCCCATGCTTTTGTTGCCTACTTTGTCCGCTCTCTATTTTTTTACGATAGATTTAATTTCTTTACCTAAAATAGGTCCGAAAGATTTTGAATAAGTGTTTGTCATATGGTCCATATCACGATACACAACAATATTACCTATAATCGGTCTATAATTGCCATTCACTTTAAAGTATTCTGATGGATCGAATTTTGGTAATTCTTTGCTTGTTTCTGATAGTTTTTTCCAATATGAAGTATCTTGTTGGTTATTTCCTTTATTCATAAGTTTAATTGTCTCTTTTTCACCAGATTTTTCTAGTTCTTCTGAAACATTAAAATCATATCTAGGAATATCTCTTATCGCCATTACATCAATATTATAATCATTTTTAACTTTTAATAATTCATCTACCATTTGTTGTTGAATCTTATCGCTATTTGAGTCAGCTGCTGTAACATGTGATAACACTAGATCAATATCATCAGATTTCTTTAAATAGTTTTCGACATTTTTAACCCATTGCCCTTTTAATGAATTATCATCATAACCTGTAGAGAATCTTGTTCCAGATCTTGTGATATTAATCACTCTGTAATCATGCTCTTTTGACGCTTCAATAACTGCTCCTAACCAATGTTCAGAATGTGAACTACCTACTAAAGCAATTGTTGCTTTGTAGTCTTTTTTCTTACCATAAATACCAATCTTTAAATCTGATTTTTTTAATCCTTGATTTGAATCATCTAAGTGTGATTGTGGTAAATCATCAAATACATTGGCAAATTCAGGCTTAGGATCATTTTCTTTAATTTTTTGTTTTGATGTTGCGGCTAGTGCTCCTGGATAATCTTTCGATGCTAGTGTTTTATCGTCAGATATTTTCACATATGCATTATGAGAGACTAAACCAGCGATTAATATGATATTAGCTAATGCAATAATACCTATTCTCTTAAATGCGACTTTATTTAAATTTGCACTTCTTATAGGTGTTTCAATATATTTAGTCGTAATAAATGACAGAGCAATTGATAATACAATGATAAGTATCCCTGAAATAATACCAGGTGTTTCTGAAATATTGTATTTGTAGAATGATAGCAATACCCAGTGCCATAAGTATATCCCGAATGATACTCCACCTAGTTTAATCATAATCGGCATAGATAAGAAGTTCTTAACACCGTATTTAGTATCTTTATTACCTGATAAAATAATCAGTAATGCACAAGTCATAGGCCATAAAGCAATATAACCTGGAAACATTGTTGATACATCAAATAAAGCCCCCGTTAAAATTAAACCAATAAGACCAATCCATCCAATAATTTCTGCTGTTAAATTATTGATTTTAATTTTGCTTAAGTTAATACAAAGTAAACCACCTAACGCAAATTCCCAGACTCTCGTAAGTGTAATAAAGTATGCTAAAGGTTGATTAACTGCTGTTAAATACACTGAGTATGCAAAGGATACAATAAATATAAAACCGAGTAAGTAATTTACTATTCTCTTACCATTTACTAATTTATATTTTTTTATTATGAATAATATAAATGTAAATAATAAGAACCAAATGATATAGAATTGTCCTTGAATGGACATTGCCCAATAATGTTCAAGTGGACTTTTCATTTGGTGTGCATCTAAATAATCTGTATTACTAATTGCCAACTGCCAATTTTGATAATAGAACATTGATGAAATGACTTCTTTCATTGTTTTATCAAAAATGGTTGAAGGTAAGAAAAATATACTTAATATGAGAATCACTAATATAATAATAAATGCAAGCGGAAATAAACGCTTCATTAATTTAGATATGTATGGCCAAAACTTAAATTCCCCTGTTTTATTGATTGTAGATATGATTGATGTTGTAATCAGAAATCCTGATACAACAAAGAAAACATCTACCCCACCAGATACTTTACCAAACCAAATATGGTATATAGCGACTAATAAAGCTGCAACAATCCTTAGGCCTTCAATTTCTGGCCTAAACTTTCTTTCAATATCAATTATATTTTTATCCATATTTTAATTCCATTTTAATTTAATTTGATATGCAATTGTAAATTATATAAAACAATTAACTATTGTAAAGTTTATGTATATTTAATTAATAAACGGAAATATTGATTCGATAATAGAAATTAATATATGAAAATAAATAAAAAAATACTAACAACCATTTAAGGCAGTTAGTATTTTTTATTTTTTATAATTTAATGAGATATTTTCTTGCTTTTATTTCTTATATTTCTTAAATTCATTTTTGTCTTAAGTTTAAATAGTTTGAGTTTATAAGAACGATAAGTTTTTTTATCAATTTGCATATCTAAATTACTTGCCACTTCTTTAAATCTTTCAAAATTGTAAGTCGCAGCAATTGTCAATACAAGTTCTTTTAAATCTTTCACACTATTAGTTTGAAGTGGTTGAACGACTTTTAAATAGTTAATTGCTGGATCTATAACATGATTTAAGTTATCTACTTTCATAAAATTATTTCGAATTAAAAAGTAAATAATAAGATAATCCATTCTATAACTATAATAGTTACTCACTTTTTCTTTTAAATCACTTAAAATGTCCAAAGTTCTTTTTCTAACTTCAATGGCATCATTTAAATATTTTTCAATATTTTTGTAACTTGTCGCTACTATTGAGTCTTCAATACCTATATTATACAAGTACGCTGAATCATCTAATATTGTAATACGACTCTTTGACCAAGCTTTTAAATTAAAGGTATGCTCTTCACAAAAAGTAATATCTTCATCGAATCTAATATTTTCTAATACGTCATGTTTGTACAGTTTACCATACGGTCCTATTGATTGGGTAACTTCTGGTGTTAAGTTTAATGTTGTATGATCTACAGCTTTTAAATCATTGTATGTTTGAATCGGCCTAATCTGATCACCAATTAAATGAGAAACCTTACCAACCACGATATCTGTATCATTCCTTTTTATCGCTTCAACCATCTTGTCGATAATACCTTCACCTAATTTATCATCTGCATCACAAAACATAATATATTTACCTTTTGCGATACTAATACCTTCATTCCTCGTTGCCGCAGCACCTTTATTTTCTCGATTCACAAGTACAATATTAGGATTATTAATTTTGCTAATTACAACTGCACTATTATCTTTAGATCCATCATTAATACAAATAATTTCATGCTCATAATGACTTTTAATTGATTTAATGGTTTGCTCTATTGTTTTTTCTGCATTATAAATAGGGATGATGACACTTACTTCCATATCGTTAAGCTCCTTTG
Organism: Mammaliicoccus sp. N-M50; assembly: GCF_022386995.1. NCBI lineage: Bacteria > Bacillati > Bacillota > Bacilli > Caryophanales > Staphylococcaceae > Mammaliicoccus > Mammaliicoccus sp. N-M50. The sequence goes on from NZ_JAJNJA010000001.1 coordinate 552,486, forward strand.
TTTATAAAATCAACTAACTTCCCAGTTGCATCGAAGTTTGTATATTGATGCCACATAGGTTTAATTTCATTATTAATTCTATTTAGATTCACAAGTTTATAAAGTGTTTCTAAATCATAAGCTTTGTTCTCTTTCGTCATTTCATAATAGTATTGATTAAGTCCTCTCATTTCATCATACTTTGATTCATCATAACTATAGAAAATAATCGTTTTATTTAAAAGTGCGGCTTCAATACTTAATGAACTGTAATCTGTAATGATGATTTCTGCCATTTCAACTAGATCTTGTATATCTCTCGAATCTGAATCATGTGAAGTAATGCTTGGATGTAATTTAGTCACGAGTTCGTATTCAGGGCACATTTTTTCAAATTTCTGTTTATCTATCATATGAATTTCATTTGTATAATCTCTATAAGTAGGAACATATAAAGCTATTTTTTTGGATTTAATAGGATACTCATGTTTATCTTTATATTGGTCTAACCTTGGTAAGCCAAATGGTAATATTTGATCGGGCTCGGCATCTAAACTTTTAATAAAGACATCTTTCATAATATCTGAGCTGACTAGATAATAATCTGTAAAATGATAAACAGATAAGTAATTTTTTATCTGTTGTTTATCCTCAAGATTAATACTTTTATCTTCTAAACCAAATTTCTTCAAAGCACCAGCAGCATGCCAAGTTTGTATAACTTTTTGTTCTGGCGTTTTGCTGATACTGCCTAATAATAAATAATATGTATCAATAATTATTATTTTACTGCTTTTAATTGCTTTAATCTGTTGTAAGACATATTTATTACTTAAGTTTATCACTTTATCTACATCTATATCATTCAAAAATTCAATCCACTTCGGATGCGCAATTACCGTAATATAGTATTCTTCTTTCTTTAATGCTTCAATAACAGGTAACACATCTTCTTTAAATGTCATAAACACCACGACATTTTTACGTTTCACATTACTTTTAAATAATTTATTAAATATAAAAATAATAAAAAGGTAGACTTGTTTAATTATGCTTCTTACCACAATGACACTTCCTTATATAAAATTTACTAAAGTAAAAATTGACCAAAAGCAGCTATATATTGAGATAAAGGCTGAGACAATCATTAATGTCTCAGCCTTATCATTTATTAATCATTTTAAATAAAGTCAGCAAATCTTTGTCTAAATCTAACATGTAATATTGCACCTACTACAAAGAATAACACTGTTACACATAAATTATAAAGTAATAATTGCCAATGTTCTATGAAGTACCAATTATTATATAATATTGCTGCTCTGTACCCTTCTGCAAAGAAGAATACTGGATTTAATTTCATAATCATTTCAATCACTGAACCTTTATCAGGTACCCAAAGAATTGGTGACATGTAAAATAGCATTCTCAAAATAGCTTGCATTGCCATTTGTGTATCTCGAATAATGACACCTAAAGTCGATGTTAATAACGAAACAGAAAATGCAAATAAATACACTAAAGGTAAGTATATGAATAATTGCAAAATATAAATCGAAGGTATAATACCGGCAGGCATACATAATAAAATAATAATTAAAACTAAAATAATATGACCATAAAATCTACTTGTTAAAATATATGCGGGTATTGCAGATAAAGGGAAATTCATTTTTGCTACTTGATTAAACTTAGTACCTATTGATTTAGTCCCTTCAAGTATACCTTGGTTTACAAAGAACCACATACTAATACCAACTAATAAATATAAGATAAACGGTACACCATGTACTGGGTCATTCTGCCTTATACCAAAACCAAATGCAAACCAATATACAAATATTTGTAGTATAGGATTAATAAGTTCCCACGCTAATCCTAAATAATTATCATGATTCGAAATTTTTAATTGGAATTGTGCTAATCTTTGAATCAAATAAAAGTTTTTGACGTGCTCTTTTATTACTGTAAAAACAGCATGCATGAATATCACTCTCTCGCTAAGACATTTATAACTTAATCTTTAATATAGCATCAAATGAGCATAGATGATATATTAAACTTTAGGTTAATCTCATAATTATAGAACATATATAATTTACATGATTCTAACAGAATTTACAATAAATTTACTAAACTCATAAAATAATGCATAATAGAAATGTTAATAATTATAAGGAATGAAGTACATATGAAAGAATCAGTTATCATTAATAATTTAACAAAAGAATATAAAATTTTCCGTAATAACAAAGAGAGATTAAAAGATGTTTTTTTACCAAAGCATCAATCACAAAGATTTTTAGCGCTTAATGATATATCATTTACTGCTTACGAAGGCGATATTATCGGTTTAGTGGGTATTAACGGATCAGGAAAATCAACATTAAGTAATATTATCGGCGGCTCACTACAACCAACAGACGGTATAATTGAACGCCACGGTGATGTTAACGTTATTGCAATTAACTCTGGTTTAAACACGCAACTAAACGGTATAGATAATATCGAATACAAGATGTTATTACTTGGTTTCTCTAAAAAACAAATTAAAGAACTAACACCTCAAATTATCGAATTCTCTGAATTAGGTGAATTTATATATCAACCTGTCAAGAAATATTCAAGCGGTATGAAATCTAAATTAGGTTTCGCAATCAATGTAACTGTCGATCCAGATATTCTTGTAATTGATGAAGCATTATCTGTAGGTGACCAAACATTTACTAAAAAAAGTTTAGACAAAATGAATCAATTTAAAGAAGCTGGCAAGACTATTTTCTTTGTTAGTCATAATATAGGTCAAGTTAAAGATTTTTGTACAAAAATAGCTTGGATTGAAGGCGGCAAATTAAAAGAATTTGGCTCTACTGAAGATGTACTTCCAAAATACCAAGCATTCTTAAAAGAGTTCAATAAAAAGTCAGCAAAAGATAAAAAAGCTTTTAAAGACGAATTAGATGCTACACGTTTTTATTTCAAATAACAGAAAGCACATCACCTTTATCAATGAAGGTGACGTGCTTTTTTACTCTACTCTATAATTCCCTTTTATCATTGCGTTAATAGAATTTCTACCAATTATAAATCTAGAAAGTGGTATAAATGACAGAACAACTGCTAAGCCTACACTTAAAGATAAAGCAAAGATATACGTTGCAATATTATACATAAAGAATTGATCTATAAAATGAAATGTATATTTTGCCATGTAATAGACCATAATTTTATGTGTTAAGTAAATAAAGAATGATATTTCACCAATAAAATATAAAAAGCTTATATTAAAGTTAGACAACTTTTTAGAAATAACTAAGATAACTATAAACGCTAATGCTGAATATATTAAAATATCATAACGGTTAGATTGAACAACTGTTACATCATTTTGATGAATTGAATAAATAACTAAAAGAGTCACCGCACTTAAACTTCCTACTAACCACGTAAACTTCTTCTCCATAAACGATAGAACTTCATTGTAGTATCTACCTAAGTAAAACCCAAATACAAAATAGAATAACCAATAAAGAATATTCGTTCTATGGAATAACGGGTAAAATTCATTCCACCAATTCGTATACGCATCATTATCGTACATTAAATATGAATGTGCGAGACTGATCGTAAAGCTGATGACCAGCATAACAACTGGATTAGCTTTACTTAATGCTTTATGGAACATTAAATGTAAAATATAAAATTGGAATATGACAATGACAAACCAACCATACCAATTCCCAATTAATAAATTTTCTTTAAACAACTGCCAGAATGTTTCTTCATTTGCATCTACTTTATACTTTGTATACACATAAAATGTTCCAATTGAAAAGTAAGGAATCATAATATATTTAAAGCGTTTGACTAGAAAGTTTTTCGGTAATTTATCTTTATAAACCATTGAAATCAGTGATTCTGACAAAATAATAAAACACGGCGTTGCAAACAAAATTAATATTTGGAATGTTAATACAATCATGCGATTCTGATCTTGTAATTCTACGTCTCTCAAATAATTTGATAATATATGCACTGCTACTATAATTAAGCAAAATATTGCCCTTGCATATGTAATTTCATGTTTTCTATCCATAAGTACTCCAACTCTTAATTTTTTGTCACTTATGAAGATTACATGATTTTAAATTAATTGTAAAATAATTATATAGTATTTTTATAACTAAACTTTTGTTGGATAAATCTTACATTTAATTTATTGCTTTTCAACAATAATCTTTACCATCCCTTGTGGATTGAAACATTTAATCCTATTATCTTGAAGTACTTTTTCTAATATTTCATCTATATAAATTGGATTTTTGTATTTCACAGTATAATGTTGCCACTCAACATCTTCTAACAACCATTCACATACAAGTTGGCCGGGTACAATTTCTTGATGGATTGGATTTAAATCATGAATAATAGTTAAATATTTGTTAACAAGACTAATATCAAATTTCATACTATACCTCACTTTCCAACGAATGTTTGCTTGAGTCGAGTGTATATGTTATCTCCACTTGTAATCGTCAAACTAAATTCGTAAATCGTAAACGACTTTACTTTTTTTATTTTCTCATTTTTTAATTCTGCTTTATAAATTGTATCAACATCTATTGCTTTATACTGTTCAACTGATGTTTCTTTTAAGTAAATCTCTTTTTCTAAAAAACGCTCAAACATTGAAAATTCCGGCCATATACTTGCTAAATACAATACTGGCACAGCGCAGTTATTCTTTTTTATAGGAAGTATTTTTTTATATGCTTCAACATCTTCTTTGTTGAAAATGACGTCAATTATTTCGATTCCATCTTCTAAATAATGTTGCATGTCCCATGCCGCCTCCTATTCCCATTGTTGCTATCGATGTCTCAATTTCTTTCATATGATATAAACGCGTAACGAGGCTAGCACCACTAGCTCCATATGGATGTCCAATAGCTAATGCGCCACCATACAAATTAAATTTATCGTCTGGAATATTTAACATATCTTTTGAAGCAAGAACTTGAGAACTAAATGCTTCATTAAATTCAACACCGTCAATATCTTTCATTGTTAAATGTGATTTCTTTAATAAACTTTCAACAGCAGGTACTGGACCTATACCTAGTAATCTAGGATCTACACCTTTTACAGAACTATCGATAAATTCCAGTCCTTCGCGATAACCTAAAGCAGCCGCCTTTTCTTTACTCATAATTAAAAGTAATACCCCACCGTCATTTTTCATGCAACTATTACCTACTGTTACAGTCCCATCTTTAATAAGTGGTTTTAAACGTGATAACGTTCTTAAAGTTAATTTAGGTTTAACACCTTCATCATGTTGGATCCATTCATTCCCTACTTTAATCGGATAAATTTCATTTGATAAATAACCTTTTTCCATAGCTTTTATTGTCTTTTGATGACTATTGTATGCAAATTCGTCCTGGCTTTCTCTAGAGATTTGATATACTTGCGCAACATTTTCAGCCGCTTCAATCATTGAAGGGTCTTCTCCATCAGGCGCAAATGAAGCACGCTCAAAAAATTCTGGTGCGTCATAAACTGATTGTGGTCTTTTGATTTTCCAAGGTGCTCGACTTGTACTTTCAACACCACCAGCAATATAAACTTCACCAGCACCTGCTTGGATCATTCTACAAGCATAAGTGACCGCTTCTAATCCAGCACCACATTGTCTATCTATTGTGACACCAGGAATATCAACCGGCAAACCTGCTTCTAGCAAAGACTTTCTTGCGATATTACCTCCATTACCTACTACGTTTCCTAAAACAACCTCACTTAAATGTTCAAGTGCCTCAGCATGATCAGATAACAAATATTCATATAAAGGTTTCAAGAGTAATTCGGGTTCTAACTGTTTAAAAATGCCGCCATATTTACCGAATGGCGTTCGTTTTGCAGCTACAATAACTGGTCCCATGCTTTTCCTCCTATCTCATAAATAGATTTCATCTTATATCTCGCTATCTTTCCACTAGAAGTATATTTCATCTGTTTAACTCGTATCATTCGAGATGGTATTTCATAACGACTTAACCCACACGCTAACAAATACTCTTTCATGCTTATATATTGCAAATGATCTTTACCTTTATATAATAAAATTGCTATTTCTCCAAATTTATTATGTTGCTTACTTATAATAATTGCCTCATCAACAATATCTAGATTTAATAATTTTTGCTCAATAATCTCTGGATATACGTTTTTACCACCAATAATTAAACGGTCACTTTCTCGTCCATATAAGCGTAGTTCTTGGTCTGCAGAAATTGATGCCCAATCGCCTATTTTAATCCACTCATCGTGGACTTCTTCATTCAAATAACCACTAAATGTCATGTCACTTTTGACATATAACCTGCCTATATTATTTTCATCTTTGTCTTTAATTTGAACTTGTACAGAAGGAAATAGTTTACCTACAGATTCTGAATCTGCTTGTCCATTAATATTGTAACTAATAAAGCTCGCTTCAGAGCTTCCAAAGAATTCAATTAAATCAATATCAGGATACTTATATTTAAATTTTTCAAATATTTGTGTAGATAATTTTGCACCTGATGAAAAAATGCTCGAAACATTCATTAAATGAACGTTATGATTCAATAAACTATATAGCATTGTAGGCACAATAAACATCGTTTGATTTTTACTAAATATATTGATTAATTTATCTAGTATTTGCGTATTAAATTTCTTTTGGCCAATAAATGTTCTACCTGTACATAATGCATAAATCATAGCGTATAGTGTTAAAGAATGTGCATGTGGTCCAGGTGCTATAATAATGTCTGTATGACCATTGAGTAAGTCTTCATTATATTTAAATGATTGAATCCAAGATTGATGATTCCTCATATATGCTTTAGGAATACCTGTCGTCCCAGAAGTAAATCCAATATGTAAGATATCTTGAGGTAATACCGTATTATTTTCTATTTGTCGATATATTACCTTATTGCTGTCATCTACTAATAACGGAATATGATATAACCTTATTAATTCATACTTTTTCTCTTCAGCTATATAAGGATCTAGGACGCACGGTATAAGTTCACACTTTAAAGCTGCAATATACCATTTTATAAACTGAAGTGGATTTTTCATTGAAATACCAATCATGATATGTTTTGGATATTGTTTTAACGTTGTGGCAATTTTTTTAGATTCTATCAATAAATCGTTATAAGATAAATGCATCTCATCAATATACATGGCAATTTTATCTGCTTTTGTATTTAATTGTTGATTTATAAGTTCCAGTACTTGCATGATCATACCACCTACTTTTATTGTTACCTTTATCATATCATTAAGTTAACAATTGAATAGATAAAATTCTTCATAAAAAAACACCTTAATGTTAAATTTCAACATTAAGATGTTTCTAAATTATCTATTCTTCATATAATCATATTTATTCTTTTTAGGTGTACATGATTTTTGGAATTGAACTTCTTTTAAAAACAGTGGAATTTTAAGTGCTCTATTCACACGTTTTAAATCAGTTATAATTCTATATAACCACTCTAAATTAAGTTTAATAAACATTTTTGGTGCACGTTTAACATTTCCGCTTATGACATCAAATGAGCCGCCTACCCCCATCATTACTGTATGCTCAAAGTGATGACGGTTATAATAAATCCAATCTTCTTGTTTAGGAAAACCCATTGCCGCAAAAATAAAGTCTGGATTAAATTTCTTGATTTTCTTAGTTACTTTATAATCTAATACATGTTTATAGCCATGTTTATGATCAAACGTAATATTTGGATATTGTTCTTCTAAAATTTTGCGAGTTGCTTTAACGCCTTCTTTAGAAGAACCTAATAAGAATACTCTCTTACTACTTGCGTTAGCAATATTCAACATTTCTTCCATTAACTCTATTCCCGGAACACGTTCTTTTAATGGCGTATTTAAATATTTAGCTGCTTTAACAATACCAATACCATCTGGTACAATGTAATCTGCATGTTTAATACGTCGTTGATAGTGATTATTGCTATAAGCATAATGTGCAATTTCAGGATTAGCTGTTACAATAAATAAATTGTCTTTCGTTTCCTGATTTACAAAATACTTAATGCGTTCTACCATTTCATTTGCCGTCAGGTTTGCAAATGGCAAACCTAGAACATTAACGGTTGGAGGCTTAATCACGTCATACGAATTCTCTCTGTTTAACTCTATTTGTTCACTTATACTATTTAAATCTTTTTCTAGTACTTTTGCCATTTGTATCACCTCTCATTCTTCACTATAATTTACACCATTTCCATAAATTTTACAACAAATTTACATTCTATATTTGATAAGTAGTACACATAATTCATTTAAATTGTTGAATTTTACTTGTATAATCATATATGATGTATAATATGCAAAAATAGATATTTCAAAACACAATACGAATAGAAGGGTAAATATATAATATGAAAAGATTTGCAAAAATAGGTTTACTTTTGATGTCAATAGTACTCATGATTCTACCCGTAGTATTTGGACTCATGCTTTATCTTGAAACTAAAGGTGCGATTAATGATTCATTTCTTGATTCTAAAAAAAGCAAATCATCTTTAAGAGATAAGCCAGTAGATCCTAGTTTAGATCATGTGTCGGTATTATTTTTAGGTATAGATGATAGTACATCAAGACGTGAAGGTGGTCAAAAAGCTAACCAATCTCGTACGGATGCTATGATTTATACAACATTTAATAGAGATAAAAAGCAAATACGTATGGTTAGTATTCCACGTGATACATTAAGTTATATACCAGCCGTAAAATATTATGATAAAATCACGCACGCTCATGCAATAGATGGGCCAGAAGGTTCAATGGAAAGTGTTGAAAGTACTTTGAACGTTCCAGTAGATTACTATGCAAGAATTAATATGGAAGCTTTTGTTGAAGTTGTAGATGAGCTTGGTGGTATTGAATATGATGTGCCATTTGATTTAAACGAGCCTAACACAGAAGATAAAGGACGTATTAAAGTTAAAAAAGGTAAACGTAATTTATCTGGTGACGAAGCACTTGCAGTTGTTCGTTCAAGAAAACAAGATTCAGATTTAGAGCGTGGTAAACGTCAAATGGAAATGATTAAAGCCATTATCAAAAAAGCTCAAGAAACAAATTCAATTAATAAATTAGATGACTTAGTTAAAATCGTTGGTAAAAATGCGAAACACAATTTCACATTTGAAGATATTCAAAACTTAGCAACGACTTATTCATCAAGTAAAGTAAAAATCAAAACAGAACAAATTACAGGAACTGATGCTAATTTCAATGGTGTTTACTTCTTCAATCCTGACTTAGATAATTTATTAGAACTTTCTAATAAACTTAGAAAAGACTTAAACTTACCTAAAACTAAGAAAACAGAATTGATGAATTATCTTATGATTCAAGCGTATGGTGATTTAACACCTTATATCGAAGTATCTAAGAAAAGTCTAAAGAGCGGAAACACATCAGGTGACAACGATTCAGCTGAAACAGTTGAACCAGCTATAGAACCTGATACTGAAGAAACAACAGAGCAGCAGACTGAACAACCGTCTGAGCAACCATCCGAACAACCTGTAGAACAACCTGTACAACAACCTGTACAACAAACACCTACAGAAGAAGTACCATCACAAGAAGTACCACAACAACCAACACCAGATCAAAGTGGTCAAGCACCAGATCTAAGCGCTCAACAACCTGGTCCAGAAGTTTACTAGGAAAGGAGGCAAATTATGATTCAACGTAAAACATATGAAAAATATGAACAAATCAATACAATGTTTGATGCACTTGAAAATCAAATCATTCATTCTGGAGATTTGTCTCACTTCAGACAAAATTTGTACTATGTTAATCACGAACATCATGAGAATTATGAAGCGTTATTACTATACTATAATCAAGCAAACAACGATCCAATTGTAGATGGCGCTTGTTACATCATTGCCATCCCAGAAATATTTAACGTTATCAATATCTTTGATAACCCCCTACCTTTTTCATGGGTATATACAGAAACAGGCTTAACAGAAGAAATGAAATCATTAAGCGTTCATTTACAATATCTAGTAGCAGCAGCACTAGAAACAAGCCAAATTCAAATATTCACACCAAGCGGTTATACAATGGGTATGACAAATTGGAACATTCACCAATTAAGATTATTTTGGCAATATACCGCAATCGTTAGAAGACAAGCAGTACAAACGATATAAATTAAAAGCTGAACCGTATAAAGTGGTTCAGCTTTTTTGTGTGAACAGAAATAAGATGGACTTATTGTGAAAATATAGTGTGAATGTTGCTAGATTGGATTGTCTTGCAATATACGAGTGATCTATGTTGCTTGTTTGGGATGTCTTGCAATATTCAGACTCTCTATGTTGCTAGTTGTCCTCGTCTTGCAATATTCAGACTCTCTATGTTGCTAGTCAGCCTCCTCTTGCAATATTCAGACTCTCTATGTTGCTAGTCAGCCTCCTCTTGCAATATTCAGACTCTCTATGTTGCTAGTCAGCCTCCTCTTGCAATATTCAGACCCTCTATGTTGCTAATCATGCTCCACTTGCAATATTAGAGATTCATTTTATCTTGTTTAGTCAGTCTTGATAAATACAACGTCCCTATTTATCTTGTTTAGTCAGTCTTGATAAATACAACGTCCCTATTTATCTTGTTTAGTCAATCTTGATAAATACAACGTCTCTATTTATCTTGTTTAGTCAGTCTTGATAAATACAACGGCTCTATTTATCTTGTTTAGTCAATCTTGATAAATACAAGTTCTTTTTACCAAATATTTATTGAGTTTTTTATTTACTACATCAATTAGAATAATCATAATGTATAATAAATTGAATCAACACAATGGAGGTATCACAATGATTAAAATAGCAGAAAGCGAAAAAGATATACAAGATGGATTAAATATTAGAAAAACTGTCTTCGTTGAGGAACAAGGTGTTTCTTTAGATGCAGAGATAGATGAATTTGAAAATGTTTCTAAGCATGTTGTTCTATATCACGATGATAAACCAGCTGCGGTAGGTCGTTTTAGAAATTATAAAGATGGATATGCGAAAGTAGAAAGAGTTGCTGTTTTAAAACCTTATAGAAAATTTGGTTACGGCAAAGATGTAATGAATTTTATTAACGAAAAAGCTAGTGAAGATGGATACAAGGGTACTGTACTTAATGGACAATCTCACGCTAAAGGTTTCTATGAAAAATTAGGTTATAAAACTGAAGGCGAAGAATTCTTAGAAGAAAACATTCCTCACTATTTTATGAAACTAACATTTTAGATAAATTATTAATATCTCAAATATTAAAGTTACATTACATTTCATAAAAAGTTCATCTTTTAATATTAAAAAGCCTTATACTGTTTATAAATAAATACCTATACAAAAGGAGATTGTTTATGGATAAAAAATTCTATTACAAAACCCCCGCACTTGTAGCAATGACATTAGCAGGTACTACGCTTGTAACACATCAAGTTAATGCAGAAGAACAAACAACAAACAAAGAAAATAAAAACATCATTGAACAACACGATAATGCTAGTCAAATTCAAGATGAACAAAAAGAATTAAAAAGCCAATCTTTAAACGTTTCAGGTACGAAAGAATATAAAGATCCTTCTATCATTGATGAACCAAAACAAGAAGTGGAAAATACAGCTGTTGAATCAGTACAACCTACTTCTAATGAAGAAGAGCAAAATTCTGATGTAGCTTCTACTGAAGATAATGCTGAAGTTTCAAACAACGAAGACGTTTCTGATGACTCAGTTCAACCTACTTCTAACGAAGAAGAGCAAAACACTAATGTAACGTCTACTGAAGATAATGCTGAAGTTTCAAACAACGAAGAAGTTTCTGAAGATTCAACTCAACCTACTTCTAACGAAGAAGAGCAAAACTCTGAAGTAGCTTCTTCTGAAGATAATACTGAAGTTACAAACATTGAAGAGGTTTCTGAAGATACAGCACAAACTGCTTCTAACGAAGAAGACCAAAACACTAATGTAACGTCTACTGAAGATAACTCTGAAGCTACTAATAATGAAGAAGTTTCTGATGACTCAGTTCAACCTACTTCTAACGAAGAAAAACAAGACTCTGAAGTAGCTTCTACTGAAGATAACTCTGAAGTTTCAAACAACGAAGAGGTTTCTGAAAATTCAACTCAACCTACTTCTAACGAAGAAGAGCAAAATTCTGATGTAGCTACTACTGAAGATAATGCTGAAGTTTCAAACAACGAAGAAGTTTCTGATGACTCAGTTCAGCCTACTTCTAACGAGGAAGAGCAAAACACAGATGTAACGTCTACTGAAGGTAATACTGAAGTTGCGAACAACGAAGAAGTTTCTGAAGATTCAACTCAGCCTACTTCTACTAATGATGCTCAAAATACTGAAGCGGCTACTAGTACTCAAAACGACAAAGTTCAATTAGAAACTGCTAGTGTTCAACCACGAGTTAGCACTTTTGCATTTAGATCTGTAAGTAGTGCGCCTGTTGTTAAAAAAGCAGTAGCTACTACTAGTTCTTATAGTCCTACAGTAAGTTCATCAATAAATAGTCAAATTAGAAATAATAATTATGCTGTTCCGACATATGTTGAAGATTTTTCAAGTCATATTCCTAAAATTCCATATCGTAATGGTGTTGGTAAACCTGAAGGAATTATTGCACATGAAACTGCAAATCCTAATTCAACAATTCAAGGTGAAATTGCATATATGAAAAACAACTACGAAAGTGCTTTTGTACATGCCTTTGTAGATGATAATAATATTATTGAAGTTGCGCCAACTGATTACTTAGCTTGGGGTGCTGGTGGTGTCGCAAATGAACGATTTATACATGTTGAATTAGTTCGTGTTTATGGCGGAGATCGTTTTGCTCGCTCTATTAACAATTATGCAGATTATATCGCAACAAACTTATCATATTATGGCTTACCATTTGATAGTGCTGAAAATGATGGTACTGGTACTTTATGGTCTCATGATGCCGTTTCAAGATATTTAGGCGGCACAGATCATAGTGATCCATATGGTTGGTTTGCTGAAAATAATTATACTTTTAATGAACTTGTAGATTTAGTACGAGAAAAATATTTATATAAAACAGGTAGCGCAACTCAACCTACTACGCCTGTGGTTTCTAAACCTAAAACGACTACTCCTGTAGTCTCTAAACCAAAACCTACTACACCTGTAGTTTCTAAGCCTAAACCTACTACGCCTGTAGTTTCTAAGCCAAAACCTACTACACCTGTAGTCTCTAAACCTAAGACTTCTACACCTGTAGTTTCTAAGCCTAAAACGACTACTCCTGTAGCGAGTCCTGCTAAAACAGTAGTTGTTAACTATAAAGGTAAAGTTAATACAAATGCATCAGGTGTCTATAGTTCAGTATATAATACTAAAACGAAATCAGCTGCTAACAAAGTTGGTAAAACATTTAATATCGGTAAACAATCTAACTATAACAACCAAGTATATTATTTATTACAAGATAATAACGGTACACCTTTAGGTTGGGTGAAATCTAGTGATATTCAACTGCAAAATAATACTAAAGCAACTCCTAAACCTGTTGCTTCTAACACTGTAAAACCTAAAGCAACTCCTAAACCTGTTGCTTCTAACACTGTAAAACCTAAAGCAACTTCTAAACCTGTTGCTTCTAACACTGTAAAACCTAAAGCAACTTCTAAACCTGTTGCTTCTAACACTGTGAAACCTAAAGCAACTTCTAAACCTGTTGCTTCTAACACTGCAAAACCTAAAGCAACTCCGAAACCTGTTGCTTCTAAGACAACAAAGGCAAACGCAGTTGCTAAAACAGTTCGTGTTAACTATTTAGGTAAAGTTAATAAAAATATTTCTGGTGTATATACTTCTGTATATGATCAAAAAACTGTACCTGCAATCAACAAAGCAGGAAAAACATTCAAGATTGGTAAACAATCAACTTATAACAATCAAACATATTATCTACTTCAAGATAATAATGCTATTCCATTAGGATGGGTAAACGCTAAAGACATTCAATTGCAAAAAGTAACAACACAACCAAAAGTTGTTAATAAACCAACTGTTGCTCAACCTAAAAAGACTAATGCTATAAAATCAAGTGCTGTTAACAATCAACCTATTGTCTTAAAAGAGAATTATCAAAACTACTTAATTTTTGATAACAGTGGATATTTCTATAGTGAACCTTCAGTATCTAAAAAGACATTACTCGGTTCATTACAAAACTATCAATATTCATACTTTAAAGTGATTACATCTCAAAAAGTTGGTAATGAATTATGGTATAAAGGTTTATTAAATGGTAAAACTGTATGGATTAACGCTAAGTATTTACAACTCGCTACAGAATCAACAAATATTTCAACTAGCCCATACACGTTAGATCAAGCTGTTGATATTCAAATGGCATTAAGAAATGGTTCTGAACCTAAAAAAGTATTAGCAAGTGGTATTAGAAATGCTACTAGAGCTGAAGTTAAAGATGCAATGGATACAAGTAAGTATGTAAACGATCCAGTTCAAAAATATCAATTTTTAGACTTAAACAAATCTCAAAATATTTCAGTAACTAAACTAAATGACTTGTTACGTGGAAAAGGAATTCTTGAAAATCAAGGTAGTGCCTTTAGCCAAGCTGCAAAAGCAGTAGGTATTAATGAAATTTATTTAATTTCACATGCATTATTAGAAACTGGTAACGGTACAAGTGATTTAGCTAACGGCGGAGCAATTGACCAAAATGGTAATGTTGATTTAAATGCACAAACAAAATATTATAATATGTTTGGTGTTGGCGCTATTGATAAAAATGCATTATACGGCGGTATTAAATATGCTCAACAAGCAGGATGGAACACACCTGAAAAAGCAATCCTAGGTGGTGCTCAATTTATAGCTAATAATTACATTAAATCAGGACAAAACACACTTTATAAAATGAGATTTAATCCACAAAATCCAGGGGTTCATCAATATGCAACAGGCATAGACTTCGCTAAGTCTAATGCAAAACGAATTAGCGACTTCTATCAACAGATTCAAACAGACGGTCAATATTACGATGTCGACCAATATAAAGCATAATATTAAAGTAAAAACCAATGCCTTTAATAAGGCATTGGTTTGATTTTATAGTGTTAACGAAATAAAATTATTTGTACTTTTGAAAAATTTAATTTATAATCTACATTTCAAGTAATTTGTAGATTATCGTTTTAGGGGAGCACTTTTCATGGCAAACGAAAAAGAAAGAGACCATTATTTTGATAACGCACGATTTTTCTTAATTGTGTTAGTTGTATTCGGTCATTTAACAAGATCTTATGTTAATGAAAGTCATATTTTCAAAGCACTATATATGTTTATTTATAGTTTCCATATGCCAGCATTCGTACTGATATCAGGATTCTTTGCTAAAGGTGTAGGAAAACCAGGTTACATAAAAAAAATTACAATCAAACTCTTACTACCTTATTTAATATTCCAATTATTTTATGGTTTATATTACTACTATATTGATAGAGACGATACATTAAATATTAGTCCCTTCGATCCACAATGGGCAATGTGGTTCTTAGTAAGTTTATTCTCATGGCATATTATTTTGCATTTTGTGAGAAACTTCAATCCATATATCACATTTACAGTAGCAATATTATTAGGTTTAGTTGTTGGTTATTTTGACTTTATTAATGCAAAACTTAGTCTATCAAGAACATTTGTATTCTTCCCAATTTTCCTATTAGGCTATTATATTAATAAAGAACAGTCATTAATTTTAAGAAATAAAAAACATATTTGGTTATCTTCTATTAGTTTAATTGTTATTTTTATCGCTTATTTACTAACTGATTATAACTTTGAATGGTTATTTGGTAGCAAACCTTACTCTGCACTTGAAGGCGATGTAGACGTTTATAGTGCATTAAAAAGATTATTCATATATGTCGTCATTTTCGTTTCAACATTTAGTTTCTTAAACTTAATACCAGAACGTAAATTACCATTAACTTATATTGGTTCAAGAACAATGTTTATTTATTTACTACACGGCCTTTTCGTAGGTCTATTCCGTTCGAAAGAATGGGATCAAATGTTATTAGACCAACCTTATGTTTGGATTGCAATCATTCTTATAACAATTGCTATTGTTTACTTCTTTAGTAGCGATCTTGTAAGACATTACGCAAATCCCGTTGTTAACATTAAAAAGCCACCAAAAAAGAAAAAATAAATATAGAAAAGCCAATCCATTGAGTACTTAACTTTAGGATTGGCTTTTTTGTTTATCTAATTAATGTTGCATAAGATATCGTGCCTATAAATTTATCTTCACTATTCAATAAATATGCTGGTATTTGAACATGTTTATGTGTAATGGGCGCTAACTCATGATTGTTATTATAAAGATTCTCTAATACTTCATAGCTCGCACTTAATAAGTATGTTAAATAATCTACCCACTCTTGCGTATACGGTGTATCTGACTGAATAAATAATATTGGATTCTCTTTTTTAGACGTTGGTTGCATAAAATCAGAAACAAATTTTCTTTCGTCTAACGATAGTTCTTCTTTCACTTTAAATTTAATATGGAATTGCGCATTCTTAATAAGTCGATTATCTTGCCCGAAATAATATCGATGAAAATGTGGTAATTGAGCTTCTGCTCTACAAATATGTATTGAATCTTCTTCAAATGAAACCATCCATTGTTCATCATTATTTTGTATCAATACAAACGTTGGATGTGGTAACCAATCAAAAATATTTAAAGATAGTAGTAACTTTAATCGTTGATTCATATTAGCTAAATTCACCATATAAACATCCCCTATTATTGTAATGTTTCCCTTATTGTAATACGTTTTCTAAATTTTTGCTATATTCATTTATTTGTATGCTTTTTAAAGTTATAATTAAACTATCGTTTTGAAGAGGTGAAAAAAATGCAATTACCATTAAATAAATTTGCATCTCAACTTCAAGTGTCTGGAATTAGAGCGATATCTAACCGTATACCTGAAATTGATGATGTGATTAACTTAACAGTTGGTCAACCTGACTTTCCTGTACCAACAAGTGTTAAAGATGCAATGAAAGATGCAATTGATCATAACTTTACATCTTATTCTCATAATGCTGGTTTACCAGAATTGAGAAAAATCGTTGCACAATATTATAAAAATCGCTTCAATGCTTCATTTGAAACGGATGAAATCCTCATCACTAATGGTGCAAGCGAAGCGTTAGACACGACATTAAGAGGGATTCTTGAACATGGCGATGAAGTATTAATTCCTTCACCAGTATATGCTGGGTATGTCCCCCTTATCGAATTGTTAGGCGCTAAACCTATATACATAGATACTACCCAAACTGGCCTTAAAATAACACCTGAATTAGTTAAATCTCATATTACTGATAAGACGAAAGCTATCTTGCTGAATTATCCTAATAACCCTACTGGTATTACGCTGAATCAACAAGAAGTAGAAGCACTTGTTGATGTATTTAAAGACTACCCTATTTATATAGTCAGCGATGAGATTTATGCTGAGAATACATTTAATCAAACGCATACATCTTTCGCTTCATATGATGCAATCAAAGATCAATGTATTTTACTAGGTGGCTTGAGTAAGTCTCATTCAATGACTGGCCTTAGAATTGGCTTTTTATTAGGACCACAATATGTTATGAAACAATTAACATTTGTACATGCCTATAATTGTATTTGTGCAAATGTACCGAGCCAATATGCTGCAATTGAAGCATTAACAAATGCAATTAATTCACCTAAAGAAATGAATAAAGCGTACATAGAACGCAGAGATTATGTATACAAGCGATTAATTGAAATCGGCTTTAAATTAAATGAAAAACCTCAAGGTGCATTTTATATTTTTCCGCAAATATCACATTTCGGAATGGATGATTATGAATTCTGTATGAAAGCACTTGAAGATTACCACGTCGCGATTGTACCTGGTTCAGCTTTCACCCATATTGGCAAAGGCTATATTAGAATTTCATATGCTTACAATTTAAAAGCACTTGAAGAAGGACTGAATAGATTAGAAAGAATGATTCAAGAACTATTTTAAAGGGGCTGGAACACAATGAATTTATTATGGCAAACGTTTGAAGATAGAAGCGATTTACTTAAAAGCTTGGTCAGACATCAATCTATAACACATTCAGAAGGAGAAAAGACTTTTCCTTACTTTTTAAGAGATCAATACTTAAAGTTAGATTATTTTAAGCGTAATGCTGATCAAGTTATGCTGCAACCGACTGGGGATGGTCGTCATGCAGTTCTTGCATATTACAAAGCGCCACAATCTAAAAAAACGCTCGTTTGTATAAGTCATTTTGACACGGTCGGTATCGATGATTATAGCGAATATAAAGATGATGCTTTTGATATGGATAAAATTACAGAGAAATTTCGACAAGATATGAAATACTTAACGCCTGATGCTAAAAAAGATATCCAAACACAAAATTATTTATTCGGACGTGGTTCAATGGATATGAAACCAGGTCTTATGATACATATGTCTCTGATAGAAAAAGCAATCCAAGAATCATGGGATATTAACATAATCGTAGTTTCAGTACCTGATGAAGAAGTTGAGTCTAAAGGTATGCATGCTGCCGTTCAAAAGCTCAATCAAATTCGTAAAGAAGACCATTTAGATATAGCTTTACATTTAAACAGTGAACCTACTTTTTCACAAGCAGAAAATGACCCAAATCATTATGTTTATTCAGGTACAATAGGCAAAATCATGCCTTCAGTATTATGCTATGGTAAAGAAACACATGTTGGACAACCATTGAATGGTATTAGTTCGAACTATATACAAAGCTTTATTAATAGCAAAATGGAATACTGTACTTTGTTTAAAGAAACATATAAAGATGAAACGACACCGCTTCCTGTCTCTCTCATGAGTAGAGATATTAAAGATCATTATGACGTTCAAACACCATTTAGAACTGTTTCATTATATAATGTATTCTTATTTAACAGAAATGCAGAACAAGCTTTTAAAATTTTTAATGATGTTGTTAAAGATGCCATTCACAATTGTGAAAAAGCATATCAAGAAACATTAAAATCCGAGGGCTTTGATAAAAAGTTATCCATTAATATCTTAACTTTCAAAGAATTAAAAGCACTTGCAATAAAAGAGTATGGTGAAAGTAAAATTAATCAAATCATTGAACAAATTGTTCATGAAATTCCTGATGAAAGAGCACAATCAATAGAAATTACGGATCGATTTATGCATATGCTGAAAGGTTTAGGACCAAGTGTCGTGACATTCTTTGCACCACCTTATTATCCTGCTGCACACTCTTCTGAAGATCCATTTATTGATGAAATCGTCCAAACTGTTAGTGAAACATCTTTAAAACAGTTTGATAGAGTGTCAAAAAGACAATATTTCTTTAATGGTATTAGTGATCTGAGTTATGCCAAATATAGACAAGACGATTTAGGATTTGAAAGCTATATTGAGCAAACACCTGTCTTTAATCAATCATACTTTATACCATTTAAAGATATACAAGAAATAAGTGCACCTGTCATAAATATTGGACCTATCGGTAAAGATGCTCATCAAGTAACAGAACGTATCAACATGAAAAGTGCGTTTGAAGAAATACCTTCTATTATCGAGCAAGTTATAAGAAAACATTTATTATAAAAATAAGAGTTTGGGACAGAAATGTTCTAGACTCTTTTTCATATTTTCAGAAATATAGTGTTGAACATTGCAAGTGGGGCGTGACTAGCAATGTTGGAGGGCTGAATATTGCTAGTGGAGGGTGACTAGCAATGTTGGAGGTCTAAATATTGCAAGTGGAGGGTGACTAGCAATGTTGGAGGACCTTGTATTTATCAAGACTAGCCAAACAAGATAAATAGGCGCTCTGTATTTATCAAGACTGGCCAAACAAGATAAATAGGCGCTCTGTATTTATCAAGACTGGCCAAACAAGATAAATAGGCGCTCTGTATTTATCAAGACTGGCCAAACAAGATAAATAGAAGCTCTGTATTTATCAAGACTACCCAAACAAGATAAATAGGCGCCCTGTATTTATCAAGACTGACCAAACAAGATAAATAGGTGACTCCTATATTGCAAGACTACCCAAACAAGCAACATAAAACACTTCATATACAGATATTTTTTCCATAAAAAAGGCTGAGACATTATAAAATGTCTCAACCTCTTATTTTTTGTATCAATATTAAGGAAACTTAGGAAATTGATCGAAGTCTGGTTGACGTTTTTCTTTGAAAGCGTCTCTTCCTTCTTTTGCTTCGTCTGAAGTGTAATATAATAATGTTGCATCACCAGCAAATTGTTGTAAACCAGCTAATCCATCAGTGTCAGCGTTCATAGCAGCTTTTAAGAAACGTAATGCAGTTGGTGAATGTTGCATCATTTCTTTACACCATTGAACTGTTTCATCTTCTATTTTATCTAATGGTACAACTGTATTTACAAGACCCATATCAATCGCTTCTTGTGCATCGTATTGACGACATAAGAACCAAATTTCACGTGCTTTTTTATGTCCAACAATTCTTGCTAAATAGCCTGAACCATAACCAGCATCGAATGAACCTACTTTAGGTCCAGTTTGACCAAATCTTGCATTTTCAGCGGCAATTGTTAAGTCACATACGATATGTAGTACGTGTCCACCACCAATAGCATATCCTCTAACCATAGCTACTACTGGCTTAGGAATTACACGGATAAGACGTTGTAAATCTAATACATTTAATCTTGGAATTTGGTCATCGCCAACGTAACCACCATGTCCACGAACAGATTGGTCTCCACCTGAACAGAATGCTAAGTCGCCTTCACCAGTTAAGATGATAGAACCTACTCTTTCATCATCTCTAGCTCTAGAGAAAGCATCGATCATTTCTTGAACTGTTAAAGGTGTGAATGCATTACGTACTTCTGGACGGTTGATTGTAATTTTAGCAATACCTTCGAAAAATTCATATTTAATTTCTTTATATTCTTTTATAGTTTCCCATTGTCTTGACATAATTTGCCTCCTAAAATAAATTCTATTATTATTGTATCAAATTTTGAGGGTTGTTCCACATGAATTGTGTGCCCAGCATCATTAACAATATAAAATTTACTATTTTTTATACTTTCGTTCATTTGTTTACCTATTTGAATAAACTTTTCATCTTTTTGACCGACGATAATACAAGTTGGCACAGTCATTGTATTCAAATGATGCCAATTGGATGGTTGTGAACCTGTACCATAATCTTTTAGTGCTTTACTTAAGCCATTAGGATTTTGAGAAAGTCTCATTTGTTTAATACGTTCTCTTTCTTCAGTAGAAAGTATAGACTGACTATTAAATAATGGAAGTTTAGACCATTCCTCGACAAACTTAGGTAATCCAATTTCATGAATGCGCGCTGCTCTATTATGATCGACTTCAATTCTATTCTGTTTATCTGATGGATCTTTAAGTCCTGGACTAGCACTTTCTAAAATCAAGCCGTTTAATAACTCTGGGTATTGCACAGCAAAGCTTAACGCAACACGCCCACCCATTGAATATCCATGCAAATAGACCTTTTTAAGCTCTAAATAATCAATGACTTCTTTAATCTTAGAGACAATAAAATCCATTGACCATATTTCATCATAACTTGATTCATCATGTCCATGTCCAGGTAAATCAATGGTTATGACATTTAAGCCTTGGTTACTTAACGTACGCTCAACTAAATGAAATGATGTATGATCACTGATGAAGCCGTGTAATAAAATAATAGACTGTTTAAGTTCATCATACGACTTAACGTGGTGATTTAACATATTGGATACCTTTCATTTGTTCAAAAAGTTGTCTATGTGTTGCGGTATTTTCTTCTCTATTCGTTAGAATTTCGTATAAATAAGAACCGAATTGAGGTAATGTTTGTTTCTTATAATCAGAAACGCTTTCAAATTTTTCATAACCTAACTCATATAGATGTGCAACATGTTGGAAATCTAAATCTAGTGGCGTACCGAATAATTTCTCAAAATGTTCAGGTGCTTCTTCTTTTGGTGCTAAGTAATTGAAGATGCCCCCACCATTATTGTTTAAGCACACAATTGTAATATCTAAATCATGTAGTTTACTCATTATCAAGCCATTCATATCATGGAAGAATGAAACATCACCAATGATAAGTGTAACTTTTTTATATACAGACATACCAAGTGCAGTCGACACGACACCATCTATACCATTTGCACCTCTATTAGCAGCTATTTCAGCTTTTGAGTTTAAATTAAATGTATCGACATCTCTTATTGGCATACTATTACCAACAAATACAGTATCTTTAGAGGTCATTTTTTTCAATAAACTACCGACTGCAGCACCTTCATCTGTTTCTTCTTCGATATATTTTTCAATCAATGCACTTGCTTCTTTGTCCATAGTTAACCATTTTTCTAACCAATTCTTGTTTTGAGTTGGTGATACATCTTGAGCTTGTCTGAAGAAATCATTTGGACTTAGTTCCACTGAAATCGTTGGTACTTTAGGATAAGCATCAGGTGTATCATTATTTTGCACAAGAATTTGCGGACATTTAACTTCTTTTAACCAATTGTTTAAATGTTTCGAAACGACTGGTTGCCCCACTCTAATAATAAATTGTGGTTCAATACTTAAACCACCTTTGAATAATGCATCATAAGTAGAAATCACATTTGGATGATTTAATTTTCTTAAATTACTTAATGGATCAGCTAATATAGGAATATTATGAATCGCTGAATAAGTTAATATTTGAGATAAATCTTGACCTTGTGTATCTCCTACAATAACGACACCTCTTGGTTTTTCGATATATGTTTGTATACTCGTAAAATCAATCGATTTTTGATATTTTGTTTCTAATTTTCGTTTAGAAGACAAATATCTTCTTAATTTCACATTAGGAATTAATGGTTCTCTAAATGGAAAATTAAAATGTACAGGCCCTCTTTGTGGACCAACAAAATGTTTTTCAGCTTTAATCATATTCATATTAATTGCATTTAATGTACCCTCTGAGTCATCAGCTATAGGCATATCAAATTGAAACTTCGTAAAGTTTTGGAACATATTTACTTGATTGATTGCTTGAGGTGCACCAACATTACGTAATTCATGTGGTCTATCACTTGTTACAACAACAAGTGGTAATCGACTAATAAATGCTTCAGATACTGCTGGCATATAATTTGATGCAGCTGTTCCTGAGGTACAAATGATTGCGACAGGCTTTTGACTTGCTTTAATTATGCCAAGTGCAAAAAATGCTGCGCTTCTTTCATCTGGATGAACCCATGTTTTTAAATGTGGATGTCTTTCACAAGCTATTGCTAATGGTGTAGATCGTGATCCAGGACTAATAACAACATCATCGACACCATATTCATATAATTTAGAAACAAATGTAAATACTTGTTTAGTGAGACTTTCAGTATGTGTACTCAATTCTACATCACTCCTAGTGCTTTCAACATTGGTTTAAATTTTAAGTCTGTTTCTTCAAACTCAGATATTGCTTCAGAATCTTTTACAATACCACAACCTGAATACAATGTTGCAGTATGATTGTTCACTAACATAGATCGAATAGATACAACAAATTCACCATTGTTTTCTAGATCGATATAACCTAATGGTGCACCGTAAAATCCTCTTGTACCAAACTCTTCATGTTCTATAAATTTTATCGCTTCAACTTTAGGAAACCCTCCTAATGCTGGCGTTGGATGCAATTGATTAACAATTTCTAATACATTTTCAGATAGTAAATCTGCTTGTATTTTCGTATATAAATGATATAAATGCTTGTTAGTAAGTATGGTTGGCTTTTTATCGTATTCAATGTGTTTCGTAAATGATTGAATATCATGAATAATACTATCCACTACATAACGATGTTCAAATTGATTTTTAGAATCATTAAGAAGCTCATCTTTTAATTCATCATTCTTTGTTTCATCTTCTGTTCTTAAAATCGTACCAGCAATTGCATTTGTATATAGTTTACCATCTTCTATTTGGCACAGTTGTTCAGGCGTTTGTGAAATAAATTGGGATTTACCTGACTCAAATAGCAATAAATAGCTTGATTCATTTGAATCTAATGACCTTTGTAATGCATCTTCAACATTAACACGATCTTCAAATTCGATTTGTCTTCTTCTGGATAGTACGACTTTTTGTAGTGCTACAGATTGATTCATTTGTGAAACAACTTTAGTAACTAACGCTTTCCATTCTTCACTTTGAATATCTTTATTTTCCACTACTACAGGTTCACTCGATTCGATTTTTTTATTTTCTGTTTCTAAAATATTTATAACTTCGTGAATG
Organism: Mammaliicoccus sp. N-M50; assembly: GCF_022386995.1. Lineage (NCBI taxonomy): Bacteria > Bacillati > Bacillota > Bacilli > Caryophanales > Staphylococcaceae > Mammaliicoccus > Mammaliicoccus sp. N-M50. The sequence continues at coordinate 577,003 of NZ_JAJNJA010000001.1, forward strand.
TTGTCGATATCGAATTTGTTACTATGATCCGTATAAGTAAGATAATAATGACCATTTTCTTTTGTTACCAAATATTTCGGCAATACAAAATGACTCATCCCGTAATCTTTCCATTCATTCGTTAATGAATGCTCAGAAAATTGAAAGCCACCAAAGAATTTTAGATGGTGCTTTTCATCATGTAACTTAATCGTATTTAATTGTTCTTTAATATTTTGCCAGTATTCATATATATCATCATGTTCTAGATGCGAATACCTAGCTTCTAATAAATATCCAATTCCACACATTTCTAATTTAGAATCTTTAGATTTGTAATAAAAATGTTGTCCTGTATAATTGATTTCTTCCCTTAATAAATGGATTAAATCTGGTTGATATTGAAGCTCAATTTCAACTGAAATATAATTTTTATTTCCATCGATTTCAGAAATTATCTGTTGCTTCAAATCCGTCCTCAAGGCCATTTCACTTCCACTTCTTTCCGAAAAATATCTATCTACTTATTTTATCATTTTTTAAGTCAACATGCGTTAATATTGTACTTTAAATACAGAATATAAATTAAAATTTTACACAATTACAGTGATTGACCAATTGATAGCGAAAGCATATACTAATACTGTCAAAAATATAAATTTAAGAGGTAAATACATGTCACAAAATTTATCACAGCATTCAGGCTTGAAAAAATATTATCATTTGATGAGACCACATACCCTTACAGCATCATTTGTTCCTGTACTATTAGGTACCGCTTCATCAAAGATTTTTTTAACAGGTGCTGAAGCATCCATTAAAATTTCAGTCGTATTAGCAATGTTACTCGCAAGTATTTTAATACAAGCAGCAACTAATATGTTTAATGAATACTTTGATTATAAGCGTGGATTAGATGACCATACTTCTGTTGGTATCGGAGGGGCAATCGTAAGAAATGGTATGTCTCCTAAATCCGTTTATAATTTAGCGATAGCATTCTATGTTATAGCTGTCATATTAGGTATTTACATATGCATGCAAAGTACATGGCTATTAATACCAATAGGATTAGTTTGTATGGCAATCGGTTATTTCTATACAGGTGGACCAATCCCTATTTCATGGACGCCATTCGGTGAAATATTCGCTGGATTCTTCATGGGATTTGTAATTGTTATGATTTCATTCTATATACAAACAGGTACTTTAAGCTTTTATCCAGCATTATTAAGTATTCCAGTTTCTATTACAATTGGACTTATCAACTTAGCAAATAACATTAGAGACCGCGAAAAAGACAAACAAAGTGGTAGAAAGACTTACGCAATCTTAGTCGGTAAAAGACTTTCCATCATGACTATGGCAATTCTATATATTTTCGCATATGTCTTTGTTATTTACTTAGCATTATTTAAACCATACGGCTCTCTATTATGGTTGCTCGTCTTAATATCTGCACCATTCCCAATCAAAGCCGTACGTCGATTTAATAAAAATGACACACCACAAACAATGATGCCTGCAATGGCAGCAACAGGTAAAGCAAACACAATCTTCGGATTGTTATTAGCACTTGGTGTATATATTAGTGGTTTATTAGGTGGATTATAAAACATCATTAAAAAGAGGCTTGGACAATGTCCAGCCTCTTTTTTAATTTATATAAGTTAGTTTAAATATTCAAAAGCTGTTATACCATATATTTTCTTAAAGTTTTTATTTAAATGCGATAAGTCTACAAACCCACAGTTTGTAACAGCAGCATAAATATCTTTAGTCATTTCTAAATTTAATTTAGCTTGCTCTACCTTTCTATTCAAATAATATTGATAAGGTGTGAAGCCAGTATATTTTTTGAAATAGCGAATAAATTGATATTGAGTCATATTTAATTCTAGACTGATCATTTCTACATTTAATGTATCAAACAAGTGGCTTTCTATAATATTCTTCGCCATATTTATGAGCCTGTTATCTTTAGGAGCTACATTTATATCATTATTCAACAAAGCATCATTAACTTGTAATAATTGTTCTAATACATAAGCATCTTCTTGATTCGTTAAAATGGCATTAGAGAGATGGATAATTTTGTTTTTTAAATTTTGGTCATTTGATATAGGTTTATTGAAAATTATATTTTGCGGTATGTTATCATTTCCAAGAATATGTTCTCGCTCTAAATAAATCATTGTGTATTTAAGATCTTTCTTGTCAAAAGAACTACCATCATGAATTTGTTCCGGATTAAAGAACATAACATTATTTGGGTAAGACAAATATTCTGCACCATCTAAAGTATAGTGTTGAATACCATCTAATGTTACACCAAGTGCATATTCTTTATGCGCATGTTTTTTATATTTAAACTCGCTCATTTGAGCTAATAATGCTGTAACACCTATACGCTTTTTATACAAAAAATTATCCATATAACCCCTCCTTATCTATATCCAAATTAATAATGTCGCCATAACTAGTGCCATTGACATAACTACATTAAAAACTTTCAAATGTTGATCTATAAATCTTTTCAGAACCGTACCGAATAAGAGCCAAGACGCAAATGCTAAAAATCCAATAATCGTTATGATAGTTACATTAAGAAACACATCGTTAAAAGTAGAGTCTGCTTTTAAAACAAAGCTCGGTAAAACCGTTAAACAGAATAATACAACTTTAGGATTTAGAAATTGCATAACAAACCCAGATGTAAAGTTACCGTAATTTGTATCATTATGTGATTTTGACGCGTTTAAAATCTGATATGCCAAATATAACATATATATTGTTCCAATAATTTTCATCGTAAATATGATATTTGGCATAATGTTTACGAGTATTGTATTAAATATTGCAGATAATAACAAAATTAAAAAGAATGCTACAGTAGAACCGTACGTATACTGTAAAGCTTTTTTAGTACCGTAATTTTGAGTTGTCGTTAATATTACGATATTTGTAGGTCCAGGTGTGAAAGTAATCATAAAACAGTAAAATAAAAATGATAATGTACTCATCGAATCCCTCCAATATCTTTGTATTTTCTCAATAATGTCAAAATTGATATAGTACAAAATTGCATTCACACAAAAATAAGACCATGCCAATATTTGTTGGCATGGTCTTATTTTTTTAAGAACTCAAGTATATCTTGTTCAATTTGTTCTTTATCGTCACTTCTTGTCATTAAATGTGTTGCATTTTTATAGGCTTTTAATTCTTTATGTTCTGATGCTATATCATGATATATTTTCTCAGCACTATCTTGATAGAATGTTTGATCTAATTCTCCATACTTTATAGAGATAGGTATATTTACTGCGTCTAAATGATTCATAATATCCTCTATAAATGATGTAAAAAGACGTGCACCTTCATCATAATCATCAATGAGTGCAAGTTGACGTTTGCTTTCATCTTCATCTAAACCTTGGATCTGATTAATTCTTTCTCCATAATGATAAAGCCTTCTTTTAATATCATTATTTGTTCTATTATGAGGTGTTGACATTGCTATACATTTCTTCACATCAAATGTTTCGACAAGTTTTAAAGACATAAGCGCACCTAATGAAACACCGAGCACATGAATGGATTCATGTCCACTATCCTTTAAATAATGATAACTCTCTTGTACCTGCTCCCACCAATCATTTGTCGTATAGGCTAATAAACCTTCTAAACTTAATCCATGTCCTTTATAAGCTGGAATATAGCAAGTATATCCCGCTTCGTTTAGAAACTCTGCTAAAGCTTTTACATCTCTTACTGTACCTGTAAATGAATGCAATAATATAACTGCTTCATCTCCACCTTTTAAAAATACATTTTGAGATTCTTTCAATTTCAACAATCAAATCACTCCGATTTCAATTTCGATATCTCTATTATAACGCTTTTTCCATATAATAGTTTGTCGTTTCAAATCCCATTTTTTTATATAACTCATACGCAATTTGATTATGACCGAAAACATGGAGTCGAATACTTTTAATGTCATGTTCCTTGCAATACTCATCTAAAGCTTGCATCGTCATTTTACCTAAGCCTTTACCTCTTTCAGATTCGTCAATTTTAATATCATAAATAAAACTCTTTAATACATGGTCTTTCTCGAATACATGTAGCCATAAAATACCTATCTTATCCCCTTCATTAAAGATATTAAAAATTTTATGACCTTCCGTATGTAAACCATCAGGTAGAAGTTTCTTAAAATATGCTCTACCTCTCTCATCCGCTTCTTCAACGGACCAAGATCCACTTTTCACTTGTTCATCAGCAAATTCTTTCAAAGAAACCTCATAAAAATCATTAAAGTCCTGCATTTCCATTAATCTTAATTCAACAGTCATATAATCCCCTCCCATCTCTATATTTAGGTTCATTATACACTTCTATAAATTAGAAACAAAAATACAATTATTTGTTTAACCACTTAATAAACATAATCCCTAAAATTAAAATATTCACAGCAACGAGCGATTCAATCTTCTCTTTCTTCGTCGTTTTACGAATACTTATACTTGCTTTCAAATCAATCACACTCCGTCCATAATAAACTCAATAATCATTTCACTAGCATTATTTTGAACGTTTAATCATTCCTGCTATTATCAATACCGTTCCTACAATATTTGTAATAATATTAATAATTGTTAATAATCTTGACACCTTTTTCATATCAATCACACCTCTTAATCATTAATTTTTCACAATAGACAAATTCTACCAAATTATGTTATAATCCAATTGAAAAAGGCCAACGTGCTCCAACACGTTGGCCAATGAGCCCGTTATAAAGACGGTGACCATAAATTAAAGATTAAATAAATCATCTCTAACAGGTCTAAAGTTGTAAGAGATGGTTTATTTTTTATGATTTAATTTTACAATTGCAATAACTAAACCGATTAAGACAACGATAAAAGTACCGAAATCCATCATCAGTCTAATTGTATCTACAATTGGAATCATAAATGCCTTCTCCTTTCTAAAGATTTTGTTGATACTTTCATAAGCATCACCTCACTTTATACTAAGATCGGCCACCATCTATCCAACTTGCTCTGTTATATTATACCAAATTCCTAGTATTTGTTATATACATTTATAACCTTAATAGACAAATTATCCCAATTTGCGATATTATAGAAGTGAAAAGACAACGTGCTACTACACGTTGTCCAATAAGCCCGTTTAAAAGACGGTGGCTTTATTTAAATGATTTCAAAAATAACCATCTAAACATTCCAAAGTTAGAGATGGTTATTTTTTTACTTTTGTTCTTTATCAAAAATATCTTTCTTAATGATATATTCAAAAATAATTTTTATTATTACTACACCTATTGGTAATAATACATAGTGTGTATTATTGTCATGGTTGCCAATATGCTGATCATACATACTTAATATAAAATACATAACAAAACAATAAATAAGACATACTACAATTCCCGTTTTATTTATTTTTCTTTTCAACTTTCCTTCCCCTTTCTATAAAACGAAAATTAGCTCTTTTTATTTATTATAATTTTTGGTTGTAATTTGTAAATACATTTTACATAAATTGGATATAATAAAGTGTATGGATAAGATTAATTACATAGTGTAATATTATCTTATTGGAGGGGTTTATGATGACGAATACGATAGACGAAGTTATCGAATTAAGATCAAAGAAAGAATATATAAAAGCAAAAGAAAAAATGGAAGGTATATTAAGTAAAGATCCTAACAATGCATATTACAATTATCAAATGGCATGGTGTCTAGATAATTTAGGAATCGAACACGAGGCTATTAATTATTATCATAAAGCTATTAATAACAATTTAGACCTAATATATCTAAAAGATGCTTATATAGGTTTGGGAAGTACTTATAGAAGTATTGGCAAATACAAAGAAGCTGAGCAGATTTTAAATGAAGGATTAACAAAATTTGAAGACAGCCCTGTATTAAAAATATTCCTTGCTATTACAAATTATAATATGAATAAGAATCAGGAGTCTGTTTCACTATTAATTGATACATTGCTAACAAATGATGATAATGCTGAGATTTACGAATATAAAAACGCTTTGACATTTTACAACGAAAATCTAGATAAAATATTCAATTGATATAGAGAAAGTCACCCGTAATAATCCGACTACAAAATAGACAAATATTGCCAAATTGTGTTATAATTTATCTGAAAAAGGACAACGTGTTACTGCACGCTGTCCAATGAGCCCGTTATAAAGACGGTGACCGTATTTATAAATGATAGAATAAATCATCTCAAACTAGTCAAAAGTTGTAAGAGATGGTTTATTTTTTTGGTTCAATTTAACAATCGCGATCACTAAACCCAATAATAGTAGGATAAAACTACCGAAACTAAACATTAAGTTTAGCGCTTCGCTAATCGGAACCACTATAGCCTACTCCTTTCTAAAGATTTTGTTGATACTTTCATAAGCATCACCTCACTTTATACTAAGATTGGCCACCATCTATCCAACTTGCTCTGTTATATTATACTAAATTACCAGTATTTGTTAAATACATTTACGACCATAATAGACAAAATATTCTAAATTATGATATTATATAATTGAATGACAACGTTATATAACACGTTGTCCTATGAGCCATTTTAAAGACGGTGACTATATTAATTACTATAAAAATAGCCATTTAACATGCCAAAGATAGATAATGATATTTTTTAGTTTTATAACTAATTAATAATTCATAAAAATAAAGACCCTATCTTACTATGCAATATAAGTTAAGGTTATATTTTTTTACCCAGTTTTAGATTGCATTAAATTTTATTTTAAAAATATATAAAAGTATAAACCTATAAAGAATGTGTTAGTTTTATGTCAAATATATTTAACTTTCGACATAAATTACTTCATTATTACGCAAGGGGTGATTAATAGTGATAGAACAAAAAGATAATAATTTATCTGTAGGTATTTTTGCGGGTATTTTACCAATTTGTATTATAATCTACGCTCAATTTATCCATGCATTATTATATAGCAACTCAATGATTTTAAAATCATTTGTCGTAGTTATTTTATTCATTTTAACAACAGGAATTGTTATCTCAATTTCAAGTTTCATTTCGCAAATCAAAAAGCAACTTAAGTAAGCGTGAAAAATTTTTAAAATATCAAAGAAGCGTATAATAAATTGACTCATTTCATATTATCTTAAATAATTATGTTTTAAAGGTAAAATATATATTAGACAATAAGGATTGGTATCATGAAAAATTATGCTCTTAATCTATTATTTATCGTTATACTTTTATTCTTTACTTTCAATTTATTTGTCATATTTAATGTCATCCAAATTAAAGAAAGTTATTCAAGAGTTTATAGCATATTTATCATTATATTTATCATACTAAACTTAATATATTTTAAAGCAAAAGAAAAACAGAGAACTAATAATAAATGAGGTGTACTAAATAATGACTAACATGAAAAATATCTTAGTTGCATTAATACCTATATATCTTTATTTTTTCATTCAAGGATTCTATGTTGTTATATATAAAGAAAATCCTATCGCTAGAATACTAGCTGTCATTAGCATGTTGATTTTTACTATATTAATCACACTTTTCGTTTCAACTGTATTCGATCCTAGCAAACAAAATAAAAATGGTAAGATAAAATAGCAAAATTTGAAAAATAAATATTCTTTTTCAAATCTTTGAACTTTATTTTCCATACATTCTTATAATATCATCAAAAAAATTTTTACATAAAAACAAGCTATCACAACACTGTGATAGCTAAAAATTTGACAAAAAAATAGTACCATAACCATTAATTTTTTTTTAGGTGCTTAATCTAAAATTTCAATCGACTTTATTTCACTTTCATCAAAGTCGTATATTTGTATTCCTGTATCTAAATATATAGAATATTCTCCACTTTCATTATCCATTTCATCATCATAAGTTATAACTTTACCTGTGAATTGTTGACCATCATCTGCTTCAATTAATACCATTTTTCCTACATAAGTCCACAGTTTCATAATTTATCCCCATGCTACAAGATCGGTTTCAGGAAACTCATTATTTTTGATATATTTCTTAATTCTATAAATCGCATGCCCTAAATAGTTACTTGTATCTTGATCATATTCCGATTTTTTTGCATAGAGTATTTCACAATCATCAATTCTTATAGTAATTCTCCCTGACGCTTTTTCGTTTTCGGGATAATAATCATAAGTCACGCTTTTTTCGTCTTTACATACTAATATTAAAACTAACATTACTCATTACATCCTTTTTCTAATTAACTCTTCTAGTGTTTTAATTCATTTTCTCTTTTTGTTTGTCGGTGTTTTAGTTGTTCTTTTTCTTCTCTCTCAGCTCTTTTTTAGAATGCTTCAGCCGTATTTTTAAGTGGCATATAAGTGTCTAGTGTCATTTCGTATTTCTTCAACCTTATATCTCACTTATTGTAAGAATTTTTACTATATTATATAATTTTTTCAAAATTCTTACAATAAAGAAAAAAGCTATTAAACATTGTGATTAACATCAACCACGATCTCAAACTAAAAAAGCCCACCTATTTCATTTAGGTAAGATTTTTGATATTCATATTTAGTTACGTTATGATTAAGATTATTAAATTAGCCTATTAAAAAAGACCCACTAATTAAAGTGGATCATTATCTTGAATGCGACAATTATCTCGCCAATCAACTTAATGTATATTTAACTCTCACACATAGATATATAAAAACATAATAAATAAACTAGTAAGATGAAAGTGTGAAAGAAATTTCATATTATCTTAAGTAATTATTTTTGAGTACAATGTCTATTTCTTTTTGCAATTTTTTCTTTTCTGCTGCATACGATTTACCAGCCGTTTCATGGATTCTATTTACTGCTCTTTGAGCAACTCTATGGCTTTTAATCGTTTTATCGCGTTTCAACTTATTTACAGCTTGTTTAGCTGCCATAACCTTTTCATCTAATAAGTTCTTGTAATCATAGGCATTGTATTTTACCTGAGTTTGACCAGCTTGTTTAGCATCAGCCTCTCCTATCGAAACTGTTAGTGCCAATCCTAATGATGTAAATGCTAATAGTAATTTTTTGGATAATTGCATATGTATTCTCCTATCTATAAAGTATATGTATATTTTACAGAATGAGTAATATAAAACCATTAACTATTTCTTAATTAATTATTAAATACAAATGGCACCATCAGGTTTTTGACTTGTTGAACTCCCACAAATGATTTACATACAATAATGTAGAAAAATATCAAATAATGCATTAAACATTGTGTTGAACATCAACCACGATCTCAAACTAAAAAAGCCCACCTATTTCATTTAGGTGAGCTTTTGTGTATTCATATGTAGTGTTGGCTATTTCATTCTTCATATATTAATTCCGAGTCTATTTTTATTTGGTTAACATATAATAAATTAAGGAAATGCAACAAATAATGATTATTATATTGATAGTAATCATAAAAATATCTTTAGCTTTATTTGTCATTGTAATCACCTCATATTATTATAACGCTACACAGAGCTTATCCCCATGCAACGAATTGTGTTTTAGGTAATTCTTCTAAATCAACAATATCTCTCATTCTACTAGCAGCATGTACAAAATATAATGACTTATATTTTTCCATTTCAGTTTTAGTAAAATCTATTATTTCTTTGTCGTGTCTACGCATTGTAATTTGACCAGGCGTTAGTTCTTTATTATCTTCAGGATAATAATTATAAGTCATTATTTCATCATTGTATTCAATTAACTCCATTGTTAACATCTTAATCACTCCATTTAAGACTTAAATGACTAAAGTATTATTGCTAATACGCTTTTTATATCCAATATTATAATTATTCACTAAATTATGTTCAAGAGCTTTTTTATAACTAGGATAAATGATCATTATGGTCACATGATTAAAAATATGATGCTAGTGTGACCAGGCTGTGACCAAAAATAATAAATCAGCCTAAATAAAAAAAGAAAAAACCTTGAATTATCAAGGTTTTTTCTTTTCACTATACGTGACTAATTAATCTGAGCGGAGATGGAGGGATTCGAACCCTCGCGCCGCAGAACGACCTACACCCTTAGCAGGGGCGCCTCTTCAGCCAACTTGAGTACATCTCCATGGCTCCACAGGTAGGACTCGAACCTACGACCGATCGGTTAACAGCCGATAGCTCTACCACTGAGCTACTGTGGAATAATTAAATTTTTATCAAGCACAAATACTATTATATCAAGCATCGTAATATTTTCAAGAGAAAACCTAAAAAAATTAACGGAACATTTACACTTTAGTTGCACTTGTTCCGTTAATATTTATTTTAATATGCTAATGTTGATTTTTCAAATACATCTTAATAACATCAAGTACACTATACCCATCTTGAGTTAAATCTATATTTGGTGTATTTAGCTGCTTAATAAAGATATTATTACGGTGATTTCTATAGTACAAACATAAACAGTTTAAGTATTGGTGATTAATTACGTGGTAGGAAATTGGAAAAACGAGGCTTTGATCTTGCTCTAAAAACATCTTGGTCTTATTACCATTATATTCTTTGAAATCTTTAACATAGAGTATATTTATCCATGTGTTGTCTATTGACCTTTCAGAACCTGTGCAGAAAAAATAAGTGGATGTAACTGCGGATACTAAAATCGGGGGTTTGCTTGTAATTCTGGTAAGCCTTTTTGTAAAAAGCTTTCTTTCATTGAAGTGTTCGCCATAAAAGCGACATGACTGATTCATAATTTCTTGAGGCTTCTGTTTAACGATGAATGGTTCTCTACCCGCTTCAGACACCTCAGTATGAATGGTGTGATCGTCTACTTTAACTCCTCTAATGTACATCGTATTTTGTTTAATTACGTATTTAGTCATAATATTCTCCTTTCAAATTTTATGTAATTACAACGAATGGATTTACATTTATTGTAATTACATAAAATATAATCTATATTTAAATAGAAGTCAATACTTTTTGAAAGAAATTCTATTGTTTTTCTATAAATTCTAATCGATTTCCAAAAGGATCTAATAAATGGATTCTATTTGCATCTGGAAAACGATTATCTGCTTTAAACTCTATTTTTTCATTCGTTAAATGTTCTTTTAAATCATCTAGATTTTCAACATTAATAGCTGGATGCGCCTTTTTTAATGGTTCGAACGCTTCTTCAATACCAATATGCAAATCAATTTGATTAATATTAAACCAAACGCCTCCATTACCTCTCAATGACTCAGGCTTTTCTACTTCTTTAAACCCTAATTGATTACAATAGAAATATCGTGCTTTATCCTCTGATCCTTTAGGTGCTGATAATTGAACATGATCCCAATTTTTTAATTGATACATAATGATTCTCCTTAAGTATTTTTGTTATATATGGTTCGACTGCTCAAAACTTTCACAACCGTATTCTGAATTGTGAGCAAAATAATTTGAAATTAGATTATAGTAACATATAATGAATTTATAGAGTAAGTTTATCACTGATTTCGAATTATAAATTTACTTTTTAAAATTTCTGAATATTCATTGCATTTAGAAAATAAATACGCTATAATTTTAACAAATAAAGTCAAGGGGTTGTTTAAAATGAAACAATATTCTCAAGTTAAGCACCAGAGTTTAGAAACTTTTGTTAATAACTTAAATGATTTATCAGTTGAGCTTGTAATTGACTCTGCTTTACGTGAAAATCGTAAAAGAGAATTAATGGTTTTAATTGATGAAGCACTTGCGAATCGTAATAATACTTTATTTGAACAATACAGTGAAGAATTAATTCAGTTGGAGGATTTACAATCGTGAGTTGTCATTTAAAATTTAACACATAATAAGAGACTACTTTTGAAAACATTCAAAAATAGTCTCTTTTATTTGTTTATAGCATTAAATTAATAATTTCTTCTTTAGCGATATCTCCAAAATAGTGATAAACATCAATATCTTTTAATGCTTCTTGAATGGATGATTTTTGATGTTGAACACCTATTAATGCTTCTTCAATATCTTTTACATCGCCGACACCAAAGAAATCACCGAATATTGCTGCGTGTTCTATTTTACCTTTTTTAACATCTAATTTAATTTGGACAAGTCCTCTATCAAATTTATGACTTCTTTCAAAGTTGTATTTAGGATTCTTACCGTAATTCCATTCCCATTTTTGGTATTTATTTTTACTTAGTTCATTAATGTTATCCCAATCTTCATCTGTTAAATGGTACTCTTCAACTTCTTCACTACCTTGTTGTTTGAAGATAGAGGTAAGTATACGTTGTTTAAATGTTTCAATATCCATTGGCTCTTCTAAGAACTCTTGTATGTTTGCGACACGTGATCTTATAGATTTAATACCTTTAGATTTTATTTTTGCTTCGTTAACGCGAAGTGCATTTACAACCTCTTCGATTTCACTATTTAACATCAATGTTCCATGTGAGAACATGCGATCTTTTTGTTTAACCATTGCATTACCTGATATTTTTCTTTCCCCGACTTGTATATCATTTCTACCAGATAATTCTGCTTTAACGCCCATTTCATTTAAAGCATCAACAATTGGTTGTGTAAATTTCGCAAAGTTATGGAAACTGTCTTCGTCATCTTTTGTAACAAAACTAAAGTTTAAATTACCTAAATCGTGATATACAGCTCCACCACCAGAAATTCTTCTTACAACTTTGATGTTGTTTTTCTCAACATACTCTTGGTTAACTTCTTCGATTGTATTTTGATTTTTCCCTACAATAATGGATGGTTGATTAATATAGAAAAGGAAATAACTATCATCTTTAGGAAGAGAAGTTAAGACATATTCCTCCATAGCTAAATTAATCATCGGATCGTTAATACCATTATTACTTACAAATTTCATTATATTTCCTCCTTCTTTTCTCCCCAAATAGCCTCAAGTATATAGTACCATATGTTTGATTAATCATATGTATGATATGTTTATGTTAAAATAGAGTATATTTGTTAATACTTTATAAACTGGGTATTATTTAGTATAATGTTTCTTAGTATTATTTAGGAGGAATAAGATGACAATCGCAGAAGTTGGAAATATCATAGAGTTTCAAGATGGATTAAGAGGTAGAGTTGAAAAAATTAATGAAAACTCAGTTATCGTAGATATCACAATTATGGATAACTTTGAAAGTTTAGAGTTACCTGAAAAAACTGTAGTGAATCATAAGCGTTATACAATAATTTCTGAAGAGGGATAATAGTGAAGAGACAAATTAATCCTCAGTTAATATGGTTCATATCTAGTTTCATTATTTTTCACATTATTTTATTCATTATGCAAGGTGAAAAAGAAGTATTCTGGTACTTATATACTGGTATTATGCTGATTGCGGGCATTAGCTATGTCTTTTATCAACGTGACATCAAATCTAAGCGATTACTTCAATCAATTGGATATGGTCTCATTGGTGCCATTATATTAGTTCTACTTCAGCTATTATTATCACAAATTTATAATGGCTTGTCATATGCATCCTTATTAAAAGAATTAATGCATGCTGGCGTATTTTATAAGTGGCAAATGCTTGTAACAATTGTTATTGCTATACCTTGTCATGAGTTATATATTAGAACAATTTTACAAAATCAGTTACAACTGAAATTTTCACAACCTATTATTGCAATCGTTGTGAGTGCCCTTGCATCTAGTTCACTATTTTTATATTTAGATAATTTAGCTATATTTATGTTTATATTTTTAGCACAACTCATATTATCTACATTGTATTTCTATACGAAAAGAATCGTAACATCTTATGTAGCTCAAATTGCAGCAATCATCATACTCGTTATCATTTTCAGCTAATACATTTAATAAAAACAACCCCCAAAAAGTTTAGCAATTATGCTAACTTTTTAGGGGTATTTTTATATTATAATACTTCAAAATGATGTTCTAAATTATATTTACCTTTTGATTCTGCCAGTTCTTCAATCATATATTCGATGACGGTCTTCTTCGCTCTCTCATACGTTGATTCAGAAATAATCTTATTAACGTGTCTAAATAAATAGTCCGTCATAATAACTGAATAAGAAGCTTCTAAATCAATATTATTTAAGTTAACTCTACTACCTACAGGTTTACTCAAATCAATCGTATATTCAAAACCTTTCCATACAGTCATAAGTGTCGGTTCTAAAATATGGTCATTATATTGAACCGTGTCCCCTTCTTTATACAGTGCTGTAGCAGTTCTTTCTATAATGCGCTTTATTTCAGCACCAGATAAATTAATTTTGACAGGTTTATCAGTATGTACATATGATTGATAAACATCTTTAACTTGTAACTCGCCACGTAAACCGTTTCCTGTCGGATTTCCAATTTGTGCACAAACAAAATCAGACGCTTTAAATGCTCTCGTCATACTTTGTTGAATACATTCCATGAACTTATGCGGTTTAATAAATAAGTCTGTTAAATGTTTATAATCTAATACAACAGGTACGTCAACAACGCTCTGTTCAGACCAATGTTGGACAGCTTTTTGGTCGAAATACGTTAGTTCCAATAAATCTCTATCTTCAGGATAACTTGAAATTTCTACGTGCTTAATAGAAGTATCAATAATTTCTACTGAGTTTGCTCTTTTCTTAAATTGAATAGACATATCTACAATATTCGTAGCATCTTTACCTGGTTGTATAAACTGTGTTTCTTCGACTTTAAGATCGACGATATGTTCTTGATGACCTGTAATAATGACATTAACGCCTTCCGTACTTTTCGTCATACTTTCAGCGTTGTTACTGTAATATGATCTATAATTATTTTTATCTGTATAAGTGTTTAAGCCACCATGGTATAACATAATCAAGAAGTCAGGGCTTTCTTTTTCATGTAAATATCTCACCCATTTTTTAGCTGTAGTCATAGACTCACCAACAAGCACTTCGTCTTCAAACTCAACGTTTTTATTTTCCATAAGGCCACTTGATGTAAATCCTATGATACCTATTTTTATACCTTCTACATATTTAATCGTATAAGGTGTTGTAAAATATGGTTCACGTGTCTTACTATGTTCAATATTTGCTGCTAACCAAGGAAATCTGCTTAATGCGATAGATTTATTTAAGAAGTCTAAGCCAAAGTTGAATTCATCAGGGCTCACACCACTTGCATCAAATTGCATTTCATTCATCACTTTAATCATTGGATTTCTCTTGTATGGGGCAATTTGAGCATAATAAAAAGCAAACATTGAACCTGACAACATGCCACCATTATCTAACAATAAGACATGGTGATTGGTTTTGCGTTTATGTTTAACGTAAGTGGCCATCTTTAGAATGTTACCACTAATACCACTTTTTCCTATTTGTCCATGTAAGTCAGAAGTAGCTAATAAATCAATTGTTATGGTTTCATTCGTATTCAATGCTATCCCCACCTTTTTTATTTATTTTACCATTTTTAAATACTGTTAGGGCAGTTTACGACCATTTGGATAGAAAATTTATTTAATATGTATTGGCAATAATTGTTAATCATAATATACTCTATTAGTAAACAATAAACTTGGAGGCAATAATGAAATCATTTAATAAATTAATCATCATTAATTTTGCTATCGCTTTAGTCATTTCATTAACTATCGGTTTTATTATAAATAAAAATTATACAAATAGAGTGAATCAAAGATTAGAAACGACAAAAGAAATTGTAAACTTAAAAATTAATACATTTATAAACGAATCAAATAGCATCTCTGAATCTTTAACGACTATTTTATCTAACAGCCGCAATGAAAAATTTATTAATCAATTTTTAGAAGATAATCACATTAGATATACATGGATTGATCATATTTATATTTTGAATGACAAGAAAGAAATCGTCTATGACTCAAAAGGGGCTGATTATACCTCTCTTAAAGATTTTAACAAATATAAATTTCATTTTCCTTTTACAGCTAATTTAAGTTTAAGTAGTGAAAATATTTCATTAAAAAATGCCAATACATTGTTATTAACGAATCATTTAAAAGTTCAAAACAAAGACTACATTGTCGCATCAGAAATAAATATGTCTTCTTTTAAAAATGAAGTTAATTTAATTTCTCAACGATATCATATTCAAGTCAATGGTATCGATGGAACTGAAATCTATCAAGTTGGAAAAGAATATAAACATTCTAAATCTATAAATTATATGTATGATCAATTACCTATTTCATTAACAATTAGCGGACAGTATAATTTTATAACGCGTATTATTTTACCGATTCTTTTAATATTTTTAGTGGTATTTTTATTATTATCTATTGTGACACTTATATTTAAAAATAGATCCGAACGATTAGAACATGAAAAAGTAATCGAACAAGCTAATAATGAAAAGCTTAGATTAATTGGTACACTCGCTGCTAATACAGCACACGAAATTAAAAATCCACTTACAAGCATTAATGGATTTATTGAACTAACGAGAATGAAATATGATAAAGATAAACAAGATCATCACTTTAATATCATTTCAGAAGAACTAGATAGAATTAACAATATCGTTACTCAATTTTTATTTTTAGGAAAGCCAACTAATCTTGCCTATTCAAATGTCGACATTAATCAATCTATCAAAGAAGTTTCTCAGTTTTTGAAATATGAACTTGAACAACATAACAT
Source organism: Mammaliicoccus sp. N-M50 (assembly GCF_022386995.1). Taxonomy (NCBI): domain Bacteria; kingdom Bacillati; phylum Bacillota; class Bacilli; order Caryophanales; family Staphylococcaceae; genus Mammaliicoccus; species Mammaliicoccus sp. N-M50. The sequence continues at coordinate 593,727 of NZ_JAJNJA010000001.1, forward strand.
TAAAATTGCTTTAACATTGCCAGATACCCCTATCTTTGCATTTATTTCAGAAGATCAATTAAAACAAATTCTCATCAATCTTATTCAAAATGCTAAAGATGCTTTAATAGATGTTGAACAACCAGAAATTGAAATTCAATTACAACATACACATGCAAACCAAGTAACGATTATATTTAAAGATAACGGTGTCGGTATGTCTAAAGAGACACAACAAAAGATATTCGATCCTTTCTTTACAACGAAAGAATCTGGTAGTGGACTCGGTTTATATTTAAGTAAGAAACTCATTGAAGATTGGGAAGGCGAAATTAGCGTATTTACAAATATGACTAAAGGTACTACGTTTATAATCACCATACCAACTATTAAGCCATAAGAAAAAGCAAGCGGCCCAGCCGCTTGCTTTTTATATTTAGCCTATTTGTATACGTTCTTTAGGATAATGGAATTTATCAGGTGTTGATTTTCCACCTAACATGACGACGAAACATAATAGACCTACCCGACCTATAAACATCAACATCATGATGACGATTTTAGATCCTAATTGTAAGCCATCTGTAATCCCCATTGATAATCCACATGTCCCGAACGCTGACATCGTTTCAAAGAATATAGATAACAAATCATGTTTACCATCTTCAAATCGAACAACAGATAACACACCTACAAACGTAATCGCTAATGCAAGTGAAATAACTGCAAATGATCTTTGTATATCAATTGGATGTATTTCTCTATTGAAAGCTTTAATAGTTGTTCGACCATTACTAAAGTTCACTAAGTATAAGACAAGTATTGTAAATGTTGTTGTTCTTATACCACCACCTACTGAACTAGGTGAAGATCCTATAAACATTAATCCACCTAAGAAGAAGTTGGTCGCTTCAGTAAAATGACTTAAATCTATAGTTGAAAGTCCAGCACTTCTTGTAGATGATGATTGGAACATTGCATAGAATAAAGCTTTATGCCACGAAACATCTTTAAATGCATTTGAAAACTCAAATAAATAAATCACGATTGTTCCTAATAAAAATAAAAATAAATATGTCGCACTCGCAATTTTAGTGAATAGCGAGAATCTAAAGTTTGGAATTGTATTTTTCATGTATGTTTTGACTTCAATTAATACAGGGAAGCCGATTGCACCTAACATAATAAGTAACATAATGATTGTTTGAACGAAATAATCATTCGCATAAGGCGCTAATGATTCGCCTGTAATATCAAGCCCACCGTTTGTAGTTGCTGAAATAGATGCAAAGATACCGTGATGGATTGCTTCTTTCACCGATCCAATATCTTTATAGAAGTAAAATGATAACAATATCGCACCAATAACTTCAATCATTAATATTGTTCTCACAATATCTAATATTAACTTCACAACACCATTCATTGCGTTTGAATTACTATCTAACATGATTAATTGGCGTTCACGTAAACCGATATGTTTACCTAAAATGACCCATAGTAATGTACCAATAGCCATTACACCTATACCACCAATATTAAGTATAATCAGGATAATAGCTTGTCCAAATATGGTGAACGTATCTTCAATTGTAACAGGTGTTAACCCCGTTACACTGACACCAGATACAGCAACAAATAATGTATCGACTGGTGCAATTTTAACACCAGGTTTAACAACATAAGGTAAATTTAATAATAAAAAGGCGACAATAATTGCGCCCAAATAATATAATACAATACCTTGTTGTGGAGTCATTTTTTGAAAAAAGTATTTTATAATGGACACAAATTGTCACCTCTATTTTATTTCAATGTTAATTTTTTCGTAATTTCTTTTCCATCTCGGATAAGCTTCAAGTTAACACTGTCGCCTTTTTTATGATTATTATATAACTCTTTTCTAAATTCAAGATTATTTTCAATTTTTGTATCGTTAATACCAACGATTACATCATTAAATTTAACGCCAGCTTTATCTGCGTTACCGTCTTTTGTAACACCTGTAATTGCCATTCCTGATTTATATTTATCAGGTAAAGATATTTGTGACTTTTCGCTATCACTCATTTTAGAATAGTTTTGAGCCATAATACCTAATTCTGGACGTTCAATTTTACCATTTTTCTCTAATTTATTAATGTAATCAGTAGCGTCATTTGATGGAATTGCAAACGCCATACCTTCTACATTAGGCATATCGATTTTCAATGATACAATACCGATTAAATTACCTTGTGAGTCTAATACAGGACCACCTGAGTTACCAGGGTTGACTGCAGCATCTGTTTGAATAGCTTTAATTTCCCAATCATACTCGTCATCGCCATTAAAATCAACAGGAACTTTTCTGTCTAGCCCAGAAACAACACCTGTAGAAATACTATTTTGGAATTCAGCGCCTAACGGACTACCTATGACGATAGCTGTTTCACCTAAAATTAAATTGTCTGAGTCCTCAAATTTAATAGGTTTAAAATCTTCAGTTTTTTCGATTGGAATCGTTAAGACTGCAATATCAGACCATTGATCTGATCCTAATACTTTACCATCATACTTTTTACCATTTGCTGCTGTAATAATTGGTTTCTTATCACTTGATACAACATGTGCATTTGTTACTATGTATGCTTTTTTATTTTCAACTTTGTAAACGACGCCTGAACCGACGCCGCTATTTTCTTCTTTTTCCTTCGCTGAAGATTCTTTCTTACTAGATACATCTGAATCTTCATGAGATACACCTACTACTGAGTTTTTAGATTTCTCTACAGCTTCCATAACATTCGTAATAGGCTTTTGGAATCCTTTTTGAGATTGTTTTTCTTCAATCGATTTTCTACTTTCGTTAGGAGGATTTACATTTTGGAATATACTCCACACTAAAATAAATATTAATATGATTGCTAAAATAATTGCAATGATTGGCCAATGCTTTTCTATTTTAGTTAAAAATGTATTGAGAAAACTATTTTTATTTTGAGATTTTTGTTCTACTTTTTCATCATGTCTTGCACCGAGCTGTTTATTTGTTTCAAAGTCATTGTCTTTAGAAAAGTCTTTATCTGTTTCTGCCTGTTTTTGTTCACTTACTTTTTCATATTTAATCTCTTCAGGTTTTTCCTCTGAGTTTATTATGCTATCTTTTTTGTTTGTTTGAATTTCATCGTTATGTAATACATCATCTTGTTCACTATGTTCTTGATGTGTTTCAGCAAGTCGGTCATCATCTAAATCAATTGTTGGATGTGATTTGGATTCTTCTTCCTGTTTTTTAATTTCTTCTTTCGTTAATTTTTCAATACGTGCTTTTTGCATATTTTCCTTAACACGTAATTCGTTTTTCTTTTGAAGTTCTCGTTCATTAGCTTTTTTTATTTCATATTCTTTTTTCTCTTGTTCGATTCTTTTTTCACGTTCTTCGTTATGAAAAAATTCACGTCGCTGTCTCTTATATTCATTTCTAGGAATGACATGCTTTTTTCGTGACATTTATTGCCCTCCTCAATCTAAACACTTAATGTATCTATTATGCCATATAATACTAAATTTATTAACATAAAACCATTGTAATTCTCAATATTATACACCTATTTTTACATATATTTACGAATTCATTCAATATGGATTATTCAATTAAAAAAAGATAAAAAAACACCCACAAAGTCAACAATAAACTTTGTGAGTGTTTTGCTTAATAAATATTAATTTGTTGTCTTTTTATTATTACGTACTGAAGTGATCCAGCCAATAATAACGAGTAATAATAATACTGACCAGAATATAGATTGCCATAGTATGCCATGAGGGAAATCATGTGGTAATACACCAATTTCATCATGTGACAATACGATAACAAACAGTTTAATACCTACCCAACCTACAATACCAAATGCTGCTGCTTCTAAGTTTGGATATTTATTTAATAATTCTACAAAGTATGTTGCTGCAAATCGCATAATAATAACACCAATCATACCACCGACAAACATAACACCGAATTGACCAGCGTCCATTCCACCAAAGTGTATACCCATTGCTGGTAATGTCACTGCGATAGCAAATGCTGCTAACATTGAATCAATCGCAAATGCGATATCTGCAAATTCTACTTTGAGTACAGTCAACCAGAAATTCTTTTTCAATTTATGATGACCATGTCCATCTGAAGGAAATTCTGATTCAGGGAAATCATCTTGAGCTTCTACGTCATCTGGTGTCTTGAGCTCTTCACCTTTATGTTTTCTAAAGTCTATCAAATTCTTAATGGACATATAAATTAAGTACAATGCCCCTGCTGCTTGAATTGGCCAGAAGTTAGCTAAGAAACTAATTAAGAATAATGATAAGAAACGAAATACAAATGCACCTAATAATCCATAGAATAATGCTTTTTTCCTTAAATCTTCTGGTAAATGTTTGACCATTACGGCCATAACAACTGCATTATCAGCTGCTAATAATCCTTCAAGAAAAATTAAAACAATCAATACCCAGCCGTAACTAATTAACAAACTCGGATCCATCTATTCACACTCCATTCTTTTTTATAAAAAACAAAAGAGACCATGCCTAATAAAAGGCAAAGGTCTCACTTAACATTTATATGATGTCCATATTACCGGAAACTTGCGCTTCGTAATGACGATAATATGCTAGAATTTTTAAGTTCTAAAGTTACTCCCCTTCGACAAAGTCGTAGGTCTATTTAGTTTTACTTAGTCATTATACAATGTTTTGTTCATTATAACAAACTAAATAATTTAATTTCTGGGAATTTATCTTCAAACCATCTTGTTGCAAATTCATTTTCAAATAAGAATACATATTGATCAAAGCGGTCTTTTACTAAAATAGATCGACTTGAATTCATATTGTCTGTAATATCTTTTTCATTTTCAATCCATCTTGCTATTTTCTTACCGACTTGTTCCATAACAACATCAACATTATATTCATTTTTCATACGATGCTCGAATACTTCAAATTGTAATTGTCCAACTGCACCTAATATGATTTGATTCGTGTGCAACGTTTTATAAAGTTGAATCGCACCTTCTTGAACTAATTGTTCAATCCCTTTATGGAAATGCTTTTGTTTCATAACATTTTTAGCGCTAACTTTCATAAATATTTCAGGCGTAAATTGTGGTAATGATTCAAAATGGAATTTCTGATTTCCACCTACAAGTGTGTCACCTATTTGATAATTTCCAGTGTCATATAACCCAATAATATCACCACTAACTGCATGGTTTACAGTTTGTGTATCATCAGCCATAAATGAAGTTGAACGCGTAATTTTTTGTTTTTTCTTATTACGTTGAAGTGTAACATCCATACCTCTTTCGAATGCACCACTCACAACTCTCATAAATGCGATTCTATCTCTATGTCTTGGATCCATATTTGCTTGTATTTTAAAGATAAATCCTGAGAAGTCTGGATCGAACGGATCTACAACATCACCTTCTTCAGTCTTGCGTCCACTTGGCATTGGTGCATAATCAACATACGCATTTAGGAAGTTTTGTACACCGAAATTCGCTAATGCTGAACCGAAGAATACTGGTGTTAACTCTCCAGCTAACAATAATTCTTCATCAAATTGCTCACCGACTTCATCAACAAGCATTAACTCATCAATTGCTTGAGCAAATTGTGAATCATTTTTGATTGGATGATCTTCTTCTAATTCATAGTCATCATTTAAATGTAAAATATTCTCTTCATCTCTGAATGGTTCAATTGTTTTATCGGATCTATCAATAATTCCGAAGAAATTTTGTCCCATTCCAATTGGCCAGTTCATAGGATAAGTTTCTATTTCTAATGTTTTCTCAATTTCTTCTAAAAGTTCAAAAGGTTCTTTACCCATTCTGTCTAATTTGTTGATAAATGTAAAAATAGGAATACCTCTCATTTTACATACTTTAAACAATTTCAATGTTTGTGGTTCGATACCTTTCGCACAGTCAATTACCATTACGGCACTGTCTACAGCCATTAATGTTCTATACGTATCTTCTGAAAAGTCTTCGTGTCCTGGTGTATCTAATATATTAATATTGTAATGATCATAATCAAATTGCATAACTGAACTTGTAACAGATATACCACGTTCTTGTTCCACTTTCATCCAGTCACTTGTCGCAAACTTCCCTGTCTTTTTACCTTTAACGGTACCTGCTTGTCTAATCGCACCACCAAAAAGTAATAATTTTTCCGTTAATGTTGTTTTACCAGCATCTGGGTGGGATATAATCGCAAATGTCTTTCTACTTTCTACTTCTTGTTTAATCGTCACAATTCATTTCTCCTTATAATTCGGATGTCCATTGGCTAATTCTATTTGCTAATTCATTTGCTTCATCTTCATCAAGCACATTAAACAAATGCAAGTACAAATGCTCAATTAAAGATTCTCCGTATAAATCGTAATCTACTTCAATAGACCAAAATAAATCCGGAATTGAAATCACAAAATATTCTTCTTTTTTATTTTCATATATATAAACTTTACAATTTAAGTTTTGCGAATGACTTTCTCTAATCTTCACTTGACTTTCCTCCATACTTTTCATATGCTGCCTCTAAACCGATTAAATCATCTCTATGAGGCACTTTGATATGTCCAGGCATGATTTGATATGGTTCTCTACCTTTAGATGCGAGTACAACTGTATCCCCTGGCTCAGAAATTTCTATTGCATGTTTAATGCCCTCTGCTCTATCTTCAAATTCTAAATAATTATTATGTGTCGCTCCTTTAGCTAATTCTGCTGTTAACATTTTCGGATCATCATTTGCAGGATTATCTGGTGTGAATATCACATAATCTGCTCGACAACTTATTTTACCCATTTCTGGTGTTTTTGTTAAGTCTCTTTCTCCGGCCATACCAACTAAGAATATTAATTTTTGTTTTACAAATGGTTTTACAGCATCTATTAATTTATCCATTCCGTCTGGCGTATGTGCATAATCAATAATTAAATCTATTGGTAAGTTTCTATCTAATACTTCTAAACGTCCTTCAACTGCAGGCATATTTTCAACAGCTTCAGTTATGTCGTTTAAGTCATAACCTTGTGCCCACAAACTTATAATGCTCGCTAATAAATTAAGGACATTAAATTTACCTAAATAAGGTGATTGTACTTTGTAAGAACCAAATGGTGTTTCAAGTGTAAAACGAACACCGCTGATAGATTCTTCTATATCTTTAGCCATAAAGTCTGCTTCGTTATCTATACCATATGTAAATATTTCGAATGGTGTTACAGGTATTAATTCTTTTATATATGGATCATCTGCATTCAATATGACATATTTATCTTTTCTGTAGTCTTGACCTAATTGACTAAATAATAATGACTTTGCATGTCCGTAAGCTTCCATCGTACCATGAAAATCTAAATGATCTTGTGTTAAATTTGAAAAAATAGCGATATCAAATTCTAAACCGCGAAGTCTACCGATAACTAATCCGTGACTTGAAACTTCAAATGTCATACTCTCACATTCTTTATCAACCGCTTCAACGATATGTTTCGTTAAAGTAACGGTTTCTGGAGTCGTATTAACACCTTTTGTAACTGTTTCATTAATTTGAAAACCGTTCGTTCCTAAATAAGCACTATTTTTTCCTAAACCTCTCGTTAAATGATGAATCATTGTCGCAATTGTTGTCTTACCATTTGTGCCAGTTACACCAATTGTCGTTAATTTTTGACTAGGAAAATCAAATAATACATGACTAAAGATACTTGCCACTTTCAATGTATCCTTAACCACAATTAATAATACGTCATCATTTAATTCTACGTAACGGTCACTCACAATGACGCTACATCCTTGCTCTATTACATTCGGTATAAATTTATGACTATCTACTGTATAACCTTTTGATGCCACAAATATAGAGCCTTCTTGAGCATTTCTTGAATCTGTCGTAATATCATGAACTTCTTGGTCAATTTGACCGTAAGTTTGTTTAATTTTTATTTTATTTAATAACGTTTTAACATTCATCGTTATTGCTCCTTTATTTTCAATAGGTCTATTATACACTTTCTTAAGTTGATTTTATAGCTTAGACTATAACTATAAACAATTATAAAATGAGTGAGCGTTTACTTTTAAATAAAGGGGTGCTTTTATGATTGATATTCAATCCATTACAAAATCTTATGGAAAAGCAGTTATTTTAAAAGATGTAACAACTCAATTTGAACCTGGTTTAATAACTGGTTTAATTGGCCCATCAGGTGCTGGCAAGACGACTTTGATCAAATGTATTTTAGGCATGACAACTATGGATTCCGGTACAATTTCGATCAACAGCAATCGTATACCTAATAGAGAAATTTTAAGGTCTATTGGTTATATGTCTCAAAGTGATGCATTATTTGATGATTTAACCGCTGTTGAAAATTTAAAATTCTTTGCGAAATTATATATTCATAAAGCACTTAAATTGGACATCAACGAACAAATAGAACGCACGCTGGAAATTGTCAACTTATCACATGAAAAACATAAAAAAGTTAAGGCATTTTCTGGAGGTATGAAACGCAGATTATCTCTTGCAATTAGTATGATCCAAAATCCAGACATATTGATTTTAGATGAGCCAACAGTGGGCATCGACCCTAGATTAAGAAAATCAATATGGAATGATTTGTTTCAATTTAGAGATGAAGGCAAGACCATTCTGATCACAACACATGTATTAGATGAAGCAGATAAATGCGATCGTTTATTACTAATGAGAGAAGGGCAAATAATTTCTTATGGTACGCCAAATGAAATTAAATCATCATATAATGTAAAAACGATTGAAGATGTCTTCTTAGCGTTAGGAGATGGTGCAGATGATTAATATTGCCACGCGTATTTTAAAACAAGTTATTAGAGATAAACGTACCCTTATGCTCTTACTCGTTGCACCGTTATTAATAATGACGTTGATTTATTTTTTATTTAATTATTCAGATGAGTCAACTGATCTAAAAGTGGGTACATATCAAGTAAACGATCAAATCATTTCAAGCCTCAAAAAACAGGATATTAACATTCAAAAGTATTCAAATCAACAAGATTTAAAACATAAATTTAAAGAGGATCATTTAGACGGTTTTCTATCATTAAACGATAACAAACTAGATGTAACTTACGAAAATACTGACCCAAGCAAAACGAGTCAATTAAAGTTAACCATCAATAAATTAGTCATTATGCAAAGTACAAAGCAGTTGTCATCTGTCGTTAATCAACAAGGGAAAATCATTCAGTCAATCACTCAGCAACTACCAAATGCCGAAAAGTCTCAAGTTTCGGCTAAATATCCAACTCATATAACAAAGTTAGATGCCAAAGAGCATTATTTACATGGTGATAAAGATACAAATTATTTTGATACAATAAGTCCTATTTTAATCGCATTTTTCGTATTCTTCTTTACATTCTTAATTTCAGGTATTTCATTACTCAAAGAAAGAACATCTGGAACTTTAGAAAGAACTTTATCATCACCTATTAAAAAACATGAAATAATTTTAGGTTATATAGTTGGTTATGGTACATTTGCCATCATACAAACAACTTTGATTGTTTTATATGCTATTTATGTATTACAAATGGTTACAGAAGGCAACATATTATTAGTATTTATTACGAATGTACTCGTGTCATTTATAGCACTTACACTTGGTTTATTGTTATCGACATTCGCATCATCAGAATTTCAAATGATTCAATTTATTCCTTTAGTTGTGATTCCTCAAGTCTTTTTTGCAGGCATCATACCAGTGGAAAGCATGCATAAAGTACTCGTATATATCGCACATATCATGCCACTATACTATGCAGGTGATACCATTCAAAATGTTATGTTAAGAGGCTATCACTTATCAGATATTTATATAAATTGGATCATACTATTAGGTATATTCTTATTACTGTTAGTATTAAATATGATTGGTATGAATCGATACAGAAAAGTTTAACTATATCTCATGCATAATGACGTATAATTTGTTAAATATCTCCAACTAAAACATTGATATAGTATAAAGTTTTTATATTAATTTTGTAATTATATGCAATATCTTTTCACAAAATAGCGAAAATGCGTTAAACTATCATAGAAATTAAATACAAATACGGAGTGTGGCTAATGGTTTCTCAAAACAAAAAATTATTGATTATTACAGGTTCTTTTGGTAATGGTCATTTACAAGTTACGAATAGTATTGTGAAACAATTTGGTGAAATGAATTTAAATCATTTAACTGTTATTGAGCATGATTTATTTTTGGAAGCACACCCTATTATGACTTCAATTGCGAAACAATGGTATATAAACAGCTTTAAGTATTTCAGAAATATGTATAAGTTCTTCTACTATAGTAGACCTGAACAAATTGATAAATGTTTCTATAAATACTATGGGTTAAACAAATTATTGAATTTACTTATAAAAGAAAAGCCTGATTTGATTTTGTTAACTTTTCCGACACCGGTCGTATCAGTTTTAACGGAACAATTCAATTTAAATATACCTATCGCTACAGTTATGACGGACTATCGTTTACACAAGAACTGGGTAACACCACACTCAAATAGATACTACGTTGCTACGAAAGATTTGAAAAAAGAAATTGAATCTATCGGTGTAGAAAGCGATGCAATCAAAGTAACAGGCATACCTATATCGAAACAATTTGAGCAACCAATCGATCGATATCATTGGTTAACGAAACATAAATTAGATCCAGATAAGAAAGTCATTTTAATGTCTGCTGGTGCTTTCGGTGTATCAACAGGTTTCTCAACGATGATTAGTAAAATAGATATGTACGCTAAAGATGCTCAAGTTGTCATGATTTGTGGTAACAGTAAAAGCTTGAAAAATGAACTTAGACATCATTTTAAAGATAATGATAATGTGTTGATACTCGGTTATACGAAACACATGAATGAATGGATGGCATCAAGCCAACTTATGATTACTAAACCAGGTGGTATCACTATTTCAGAGGCATTCTCTAGGCATTTACCATTAATATTCTTAAATCCAGCACCTGGACAAGAGTTAGAAAACGCTGAGTATTTCTCACAAAAAGGATACGGTAAAATAGCACACACACCAGAAGAAGCGACTAAACTTGTTATTTCACTTATGAACCAACCATCAAGACTAAAAGAAATGACACAATTACTTGAAGAAAACTATATTGAAAAATCAACAGAAAATATTTGCAAAGACTTACTTTCATTATTAAGTGATTCACTTTCTTATAATGAAGTTTATGGAAAGGTTCCTATGTATGCCAAATACTTCATCAGATAAAACATTTCACAAAAAAGATTTTCGGTTAATGCTCATCATATTATTTATGATGGAATTTGCGAGAGGAATGTACATTTTAAGTTATTTACCAATTCTACCAACAACCACTGCTAAAGTGACTGTTGGTATTACTTCTTTAGCGATTTCTTTACATTTCATCAGTGATGCATTAACCAATTTCGTAATAGGTTTTCTTCTAAAACGATTTGGTCCAACTGTTATATTAACGTGTGGATTTATATTAGCTTTTTCAAGTTTAGCACTCATTATTTTTATACCGTCACCTATCGTATTTATTTTAAGTGCCATATTATTAGGTATCGCGGTCAGTCCAATTTGGGTCATTATGTTATCTAGTGTAGACGAAGCTTCTAGAGGTAAACAAATGGGATACGTTTATTTCAGTTGGTTAGTTGGTTTATTATCAGGTATGATCTTTATGAACTTACTATTTAAACTACATCCTACTCGATTTACATTTATGATGGCGCTATGTGTACTCATCGCATGGATATTATTCTATTTCGTTAAAGTACAATTAACAAACTATGAAAGTAAATCTGTTAAAAAACAACTACGCGAAATCGTACAAGTTACAAGAAGACATTTATTACTATTTCCAGGTATCTTTTTACAAGGATCTGCAATAGGTATGTTGGTCCCTATATTGCCTACATACGCGACAAAGCATATGGGTGTTACGACATTAGAATATACACTTCTACTTATTGTTGGCGGTATTGGATGTACTATTTCTATGTTATTCTTTTCTAAATTGATGGATAAACATTCTAAAGCATTTACACACCTTATCATTTTTGTAGGATTTTTAGCATATAGCTCATTCATATTTGGCTTAACGATCTTAACACAATTATTTATCGTTCTATTGATTGCTTTACTCATTGGTACAATTTATGGATTACTCTTACCAGCATGGAATACATTTATGGCTGGTCAAATTCATAACAAAGTACAAGAAGAAACATGGGGTGTCTTCAATAGCGTTCAAGGATTTGGAACGATGATTGGCCCGGTATTAGGTGGCTTAATATCTGAAGTATTTAGAGACGTGTATTATACAATTTATGCTTCAAGTATTATGTTCTTATTCTTAGCATTATTCTATGGTACATTCTTTATTATTAATTATAGAAAAAGAAAATCAGCATAATATAAAAAGGAAGCAGAAGGTATTAAATCCATACCTTATGCTTCCTTATTTATATGAAATAAATTTCAATTTATCCTAGTGTATATGAAGCTTCTTCAGACCATGTTTCGTCGTCATTTTGCTTCATAAGTTTAATTGTATCAATTGTTTCTGAATGATCTATACCAGCCATTCTTACTTGGCCATAAATATCTTCAAATTCTTGGCTTGAAAGACCTTGTGCAATTGTAAAGTGTGGTACGAATGGATGTGTACTTTCACCATAGAATGCTTCATTATTAAATTTACTAAATAAAGATTCTAATTCATCCGTTTTAGTCACTTTAAAATAAATAACATTTTTAGTAGGTGCAAAGCTTGATGCTTTAGACACTTGGATATTTAATGGTTCAAATGCTTTAGCTGTTGCCTCTAATTGTGATTTCACTTCATTTAGTTTACTATCTTCAATTTCAAATTTCTCTTTAATTGTAATATGTGGTGCAATTAACGCATAGTGTTTGTCATATCTTTTACGATAAGCATTCACTTGTTCTTGGAATGGTTTAGACGGAATAAGTACGATGCCTAATTTCATAATGATACTTCCTCCTTTGTTTTTCTACATTATTATTATATCAAATTTTTTTGATTTTGATGACTTAAAAAGTAACTTAACATATTTGGTAATTCAGGCTTCCATGTTTTCCATGTATGTCCACCATCTAATTCAGTGTATTCATATGTTAAATCTTCCTGCTTAACGCGTTCACTGAATGCTCGATTCGGTGTTAAAAAGTCTGCCATATCTCCACTTATAAGTTTGAAAGAATCTTCTTCTTTACCTATATAATGTTTGATTGTTAATAGATGTTTAGATGAGCAATTGTTAAATGCTTCTATTACTGTATCGTTGATCAGTGGACTGAACAGACCTGCTTGACTAAAATGATGCGGGTATTCTAAACATGTCATTAAAGCGATACTTGCTGCTAGACTATCGCCTAGTAACATTCTTGCATTACCTACTTTCAAAGTTGAGAATGTTTTATCAATATAAGGACATAGCTCTTTCACCACAAATTGTGACGTTTCTTTTCGGTATTCTCCATCGGGATGAAATTCTGTTCTTCTCTTATCTACATCTTCATAGTGAACACCGACAATGATTGCCCTTTCTATCTCATCATTTGTTCTTAATTTCTCGTATGCACGATGAATTTGACCAAATTGGAAAAAGTCCCTACCGTCAAATGTAATAATCACATGATGTTTATATAGATCTGTATAGTCTTTAGGTAAGTAAATTGAGATTGTCACTTCCCTTTTTAAGAATTTACTTTCGAGTTTAATTTGGTCAACAAGACCTATTTTTTTATCCATAAAGAACGCTCCCAACTGTACATATAATATTATTGTACAGTAGAGAGCGTATATTTGAAAGCGTTTGATATTGTTTAATTATTTATCATCCAAGTTATATTCTTTTAAACGTTTAGGATAATCTTCATGCCAGAATTTTGCTGTTGGTACATCATCAGGTTCTGGTCTATATATCGCATAGTAACCTGATCCTTTTTGTTTTTTCTGAATTTCAAAGTCACGTAATGCTCTTAAGGCTGGTTTATGGAGTATCCAAATTGCAATGATATTTAACCATGCCATCATACCTACACCTAAGTCACCCATCGCCCACGCAACATCAGCTGTTTTAACACATCCGTAAATTGTGGCACCAATGAGGATTAACCGTACTAATATAATCCATATCTTTTGTTTATCGGACGGTATGATATAACTTACGTTAGTCTCTGCGATATAGTAATATGCCAGTATCGTTGTAAATGCGAAGAAGAACAATGCTAACGCAATAAAGTAAGAACCGAAACCTGAGTACGCTGGATCAAACGTGTAGTTATCTCCAGAGAACGCTTTATCGATACCTGCTTGAGCATACATCGCTGTACCTGATACGTCTTTACTACCATCTGGGCCTTGTACATAAATTCCATTATCATGAATTAAGTGTGGTGAACCATCTTTATTTGTTCCACCATCTGTTGTATTAAATGTACCTGACATTAAAATCATTAATGCTGTAGCTGTACATACTAATAAAGTATCTACATAAACTGAGAATGCTTGTACAAGTCCTTGTTTAGCTGGATGTGATACTTCTGCAGCAGCAGCAGCATGTGGTCCAGTACCTTGACCTGCTTCGTTTGAATAAAGTCCACGTTTAACACCAATTTCAATCATCGCACCGAATATACCACCAAAAGCAGCTTCAACACCAAATGCAGATTTGAAAATTAATGCAATTAAACCTGGAACTTCTTGAATATTTAATATAATAATAACAATCGCTAAACCTATGTAAACAATAGCCATAAAAGGTACAACGGCTGTCGCAACATTTGCAATTGCTTTAATACCACCGAAAATGATAAGCGCTAATAATACAGCTAATACTATAGCAATAATCCAAGGATTTAAACCAAATGCATTTTTCATTGAAGAAGCAATGGCATTTGATTGTACACCTGGAAGTAATAAACCTACAGATAGTACTGTAACAAGTGCAAATATAATTGCATATATTTTACCAGCTTTACCTTTTATACCTGATTCTATGTAGTATGCTGGTCCACCACGATATTGACCATTAATTTCTCTTTTATAAATTTGACCAAGTGTTGATTCTATAAATGCCGAACTCGCACCTAGAAATGCTGTAGCCCACATCCAGAATACTGCACCGGGACCACCGATAAAGATTGCTGTTGAAACACCAACAATGTTACCTGTACCAACACGACCTGCTAATGATACTGCGATTGCTTGGAAAGAAGAAATACCCGTTGGTGATTTTTCCCCTTGAAACATTAACCGAATCATTTCTTTAAAGTGCCTGACTTGGAAAAACCTCATCATAAATGAAAATAAAACACCAGTCAGTAAAAGACCATATACTAACGCTTTACTCCATACAATCTCATTCGCAAAGCTAACAATAGATTCCATAATTAATCTCCCCTTTGTTGTAAGCCTTAAGATAACCTCATGTTCAGAAAATTTCGAAATTACCTTGTTATGATTATACCATGTATAAATACACAATCAATATTTTTTTGAAATGAACATAACATAAATTGTAAGCGCTTACTATATTGTCAAAAAAGCTTTCTTGAAATAATAAGTGTAAAATCTTAGAGTTGCTTATATTCATAATTACTTAATAATTATTCTAATCCGTACAACTTAAAATAATATATAAAAATATAAACTTTCAAACAATACACGAATTCTAGAAACTATTTTATTTATCATTGTTAATTCTGTAATTTCGCTTATAATATAAAAGTATGAGAAAGTTTGATAAGGAGGACTTCTATTGTTAAATAAAGCATGGTTTCGTACAGGAATAGCTATTCTCCTTACGTTTCTAATTATTAAAATATTTATGGAAATCAATGAAATATTTTATCCGATTATCATTATCGTAAAATCCATATTACTACCATTATTATTAGGTGGATTCTTATTCTATATTTGTTTACCTTTTCAGAAGATGTTAGAAAAAAGGAAAGTACCAAGATGGGGAAGTATTTCGATTATCATCGTTGCATTAATACTAATTGTTGTATTATTTATCTCTATCATTGCTCCTGTATTAACAAATCAAATTAATAATTTAATTAAGAACATTCCATATATACAACGTGAAATTCAGCATGTTGTAGATTATGCATTACAACAAAGAGATCGATTACCAGATAATATATCACAAAAGATTAATGATTCAATCGAAAGTATAAGCGGTATCGTAACAGATATGTTAACCAACTTATTTAGTTATATTTCATCATTTGTTTCAACAATGTTCTTATTAATCTTAGTGCCTTTCTTCTTAATATATATGTTAAAAGATCACGAAAGATTTATACCGTTTATTGCGAGACCTTTCAAAGGACGTACGAAATGGTTTGTCGTGAATTTAAGTAAAGACATTAATCAAACTTTACAATCTTATATACAAGGTCAAGTTACAGTTAGTGTTATATTAGGTGTCTTATTGTACCTTGGTTATACTTTTGTAGGATTAGATTATGCATTACTTTTAGCGTTATTAGCATTGATTACCAATATGATTCCATTCTTAGGACCATGGTTAGCATTTATACCAGCAGCAACAATCGCGCTTATACAAGATCCTATGATGCTCGTTTGGGTAAGTATTATCACTTTAATTTGTCAGCAACTTGAAGGTAACGTCATTACACCAAACATTATGGGTAAATCATTAAATATTCACCCACTTACAATCATTACAGTAATATTAGCTGCAGGTAATTTAGGTGGATTCGTAGCTATCTTAATAGCCGTGCCAACTTACGCAGTACTTAAGACAATCGTTCGAAATGTATACACACATAGACAATCTATTAGTTCAAGTGCGAACCGTACAGTTGAAGACGATCCAATACATGATAATAACTTAAAATAACAAAAAACTGAAACCAATGCGGTTTCAGTTTTTTGTTTGGTGTGGAAGATGTTATTGTGGTAGGCCTTAGTTACACTTTCGCCAAGTTTTGTTACTATGGGCGGCCTTAGTTACATTTCTGCCAAGTTTTGTTACTATGGGCATCCTTAGTTACACTTCCGCCGACTTTTGTTACTATGGCCTCTCTTAGTTACATTTCCGCCAAGTTTTGTTACTATGGCCTCTCTTAGTTACATTTCCGCCAAGTTTTGTTACTATGGCCTCTCTTAGTTACATTTCGTCCGACTTTTGTTACTATGGCCTCTCTTATTTACACTTCCCCATCTTTTTGTTACTACATATACAAAAAAACCAACAAAATCATAGATTTTGTTGGTTCTCTTAATTATCTTACAACGTGGTAACCTGAGTCTACGTGAATATTCTCACCTGTTACACCGCTTGAGTAGTCACTTAATAGATAAGCTGCTGTTTTACCTACTTCGATAATATCTACATTACGTTTCAATGGTGAACGTTCTTCGATTTCTTTAAGAATCGCATTGAATCCACCTACACCTTTTGCACTTAATGTACGGATTGGACCTGCAGAGATTGCATTTACTCGAATGTTATCTTCGCCTAAGTCACGTGCTAAATATTTAACGTTTGCTTCTAAGCTTGCTTTAGCTACACCCATTACGTTATAGTTAGGAACTGCAAATTCTCCGCCTAAATAAGTAGTTGCAACGATGCTTCCACCTTCTGGCATTAATTTTTTAGCTTCTCTTGCAACGATTGTTAATGAATAAGAACTAATGTCTTGTGCTAATAAGAATCCTTCACGAGATGTATCTGTAAATCTTCCTCTTAAGTCTTCCATGTTAGCAAAAGCGATTGAATGGTAAACACCATCAATATGACCAAATTTTTCTCCAATTTGTTCAAAAGCATTTACAACATGATCGTCTTTTTGAACATCACACTCATAAATGTGTTGTCCTTTTTGATTTTTTAATTCTTCAAATAATTTAACAAGTTGATCTTTACTACGTTCTTTTCTGTATGTGAATACTAAGTTAGCACCTAGTTCGTCTAACACTTTAGCTACACCAAAGCCAATACTTCTTTTGTTCGCAATACCCATGATTACATATGTTTTACCTTCTAAATTAAACATTCACTATACTCCTTTAATATGTATATTATACTAAACATTCACTCGTTATAATAACACTGGTCAGACCACCTGACAAGCATTATACTTTTATTTTATATTGAATAAAAAGTAAAAATGAGGTCTATAATTCAACCTCATTTTTACAAAGTTTATTAAATAAATTCCATATCTTGTTTTAATTGTGAAACATATTCTTTAGATCCTGTCACAATTAATTTATCTCCGTATTGTAATTCAGTATCACCATGAGGTACGATTGAATCTTTTCCTCTAATAATACGTACGAAGATTACGTCCCCAGCAAATGGGAATGATCTTAACAGAACATTATGGTAGCTATGGTTCTTCATCTCTATTTCATATAGAGATGTTTCCACGTTACTTAATAAGTTCAGCATGTTTGGAGATTCAATTAATCCTTTAAGTAAGATTTTATTACTTAAGAAACTACTAAAGAATTCAATGTTCTTACCTTCAAATGCTTCATCTTCACTACCATTTTCTTGCTTACAAATAATTCTTTTAACGCCATGATCATGTGCCATTAAAGCCACTTGTTTATTGATATGATCATCGTTTGCAGAACATACAATGATATCTGAATCAAATAAACCTAATTCTACAAGTTCCTCTTCAATATAATCATCTAACTCATATGTTTTAATGCTTTCATCTAACTTTCTATTATCTGAAAGGTCTTTTCTAAAGAACATTGAAGTTTGATAAATGTGAGAATGAATACTTTGAGCAACTGGAATCGATAATTGGTTCTTACCAATAAAGCTCACTTTTACAATTCTCTTAGTTTCTTCTGGCATTGGGAACATCTTCTTAAATACAATCGGTACAAAGACACACGTGATAACCGCACTTAGAATAAGTATGCCAGATATTTCTGAACTGATTGTTCCGAGTTGTTCAGCGATTTTTGCTGCTGCGATTACAAGTGACAATGTTGACGTTAATAGGAATGCCGAAGATATTGTCGTTTTACGGTCATACCATTTACCTATAAATGCTACTGGAATTAACTTAGAAATTAAAAAGGCAATAAACAGTAAAGGTATGATAATTAATAATCCTGGCTCTTGCACTAGTGATGGAATGTTTAAATTCACACCTACCATAATGAAGAATATTGGAATAAAGAAACCATATCCAAATGAGTCCAATTTCTCTACCATATCTTGGTCAGGTCCTAATAACGATACGATAACACCTGCTAAGAAGGCACCTAATATATTTTCAGCACCCACACCTTCAGCTAAACCAACAAGTAGAATAATAAGTGCAAATACAGCACGAATACCTATTTGAGTCGTACCTGAAGTTAATTTTTTTAAGAATGGTGATTTTTTAAATAAACCACCCATAATATAAAAGATAAAACTAAAGACGATTAGAATACCTATAAGCCATAACGGTGAATCACCTTTAGCATTAATTGTTCCGTAAACTGTTAACAGTAACATTGTTGCTAAATCTGCTACAACTGCAACTAACAAGATAAATTGTCCGATGCTTGTATGCATTATATTCATTTCTTTTATTGTTGGTACAACTACACCTAAACTAATTGTCGAAATGATGATAACCATCAATAATACGTCGTCTATTAAACCAGTCCATTTGAATATAAAGGCTAATAAAATAGATAAAACCATAATTAAAGAAAATACGACAGCCGTTAAATATAAATTACTTGGAATATTATTTCCTTCTTGTTCATCAGAAGTTTGTTTCGTCTTAAACGCGTTAAAATCAATTTCTAAACCACTTAAGAACATTAAAAATATAAAACCTAACGTCGACAAGATAGATAACCATGCATCTTCTTTTACTAATCCAAATAAAGAGTCACCTATGATTATCCCCATTATGATTTCAGCAACGACAACAGGTAAGAAAGAAATTTTCAACCTATTTACAAGTATAGGTGTTAAAAATGCAGCAATAACAACAATAACGAGAGATGTAAAACTAGAATGCTCCATATTATTCTCCTTATATTAGATAAGACATAAATGCTGTTGCTAAACCAAAGTAGATCAACATACTGACAATGTCGTTTATTGTCGTAATGAATGGTCCACTTGCAACTGCAGGGTCAATATTCATTTTATTCATAAACATCGGTATAATTGCACCCATTAATGTACCAACAGTCATCGCGATTGTTAAACTAACTGAAACGATGAGTGCCAATACAGGTTCGCGATATAATAAGACAATTATAATAAATAAACTTATTGCACAGAAAAAACCAGTCAGTAATCCTGAACCAGATTCACGAAGTGCGAGCTTAAATTTGCTTTGTTCATTTATTTCACCTGTTGAAATATTACGTACAGATACGGCAAGAGATTGTGTACCTGAGTTACCACTCATACCACTAATGATAGGTATAAATGCTGCAAGAAGTGCAACTTGTGAAAGTGTATCTTCAAATTGTCCTAATATGGATGCTGTAATCATACCTAAAACCGTTAATATTAATAACCAAGGTAAACGTTTCATAGCTGTTTGGAAGACTGAATCATTTGTAGAGTCGATGTCAGATACACCGGCTAATTTAGAGTAGTCTTCACTTGCTTCTTCATCCATAACGTCCAAGATATCATCGATTGTAATGATACCTAGTAAATGATCTTGATAGTCGATTACAGGTAACGCAATCAAGTCATAATCACGCATTGTTTGTGCTACGTCTTCTTGGTCATCAGCTACATTAGAACTGATAACACGTTCACTCATAATTTCTTCAATATATGCATCATTTTCAGCAACGATTAAGTCTCTTAATGAGATAACACCTGCTAACTTTTTATTTTCGTCAACAACGAAAATAACGTATATTGTTTCCGCTTCAGGTGCTTGTTCTTTAACGTAGAACATCGCTTCTTTAACAGACATTGTTGAATATACTGAAATAAACTCAGTGGTCATAATACCACCGGCAGTGTCTTCTTCATAGTGAAGTAATGCTTTAATCTCTCTAGCATCTTCACGATTCATGAGTGTGAGTAAAGTGGCTATTTTACTTTTAGATAATACATTCAAAATATCAACTGCGTTATCGTATGACATGTCACTTAACATTTGACTTGCATAATTAGCATTCATATTTTGAAAAATTTCTTCGTATTCTTCATCATCTAACTCAGTCGTTTCAAAGAAGTCAGCTACTTCTAACGGAGAAAGGAATTGATATATTTTTTGTTTAAGCTCATTATCACATATTTCAAAGTATTCACCTTGGTCATATGTATGCATATTTAAAAATTCTTCTCTAAATTGGTCTATTTCATCATTTGCTAATAGTTCGTCTAACTTTTCTTTATCAAAAGCTTCGTCTTCGATGTAATTTTCATTATTTTCATTAACCAACTTTGCCACCTCCTCATAAAAATACAATTTATTATATCATACCTACACCGCTTAGGTTATAGTGCATTTCATCAACAATATGCAATTGTTTTAAAGTAATGGGATGTATAAATTCTATATGATTGCACTGCAGTAATTGATGCTCATATTGACCATCTTCAAATCCATATAAACTATCCCCTATAATAGGATATCCAATATGTGCGAGATGCACTCTTATTTGATGTGTTCTACCAGTAAACAACTGTAATTTAAGCATGCTATTTTCAGAATCACCATCTAAATATTCATATTCTGTATGTGCAAACTTTCCTTCTTCAGAAACTTCTCTTTCTATAATAGAATGTTTAGCACGTGCGATTGGTGCTTTAATAACACCTTTCTTCGGTTCAACAGCCCCGTGGACAAGTGCAACATAGTATTTACTAATTGTCGTATTTGAAACCATATGATGTAATAATTGATGCTTTGCAAATATAACTATACCACTTGTACCGCGATCTAAACGTGTCACAATGTGTGGAATCGTTCGTTCACCATTCATTATCATATGGCTTAATACCGCTTCAACTAAACTATAATGTGGATGTTCTCTAGAAGGCGCAGTATTCATCATGGCAGGTTTAGAAACAATAATAAACCATTCATCTTCAAATAAAATATTTAAATCAAACGTAAATGGTTCTAGATTATGACTAGGCAATTCATTAGGTAAATGGACATCAATTTCATCACCTTCATGAATTTCTTTTCTAACGGTAGCATGTTTTTTGTTCACTAATAAAGCGCCATTCTGCTTAATGGCGCTTAAACTCTTTTTAGAAATGCCTTTATCATATAAGAATGTCTTCAAAGTCATTGAAGAAGTTGCTCTATATTGTAATACTTTCATATTTAATCCTCATTCGAAATAAATGAATCATGTACTCTTTTCCAGAAAGGAAATGGTCTAAATCTCGCAAAGCGGACTTTTTCATTTGCTACTCTATATTGAATCGATTCAATATTTTTATGTTTAACATTTACATGATCAATCGTAACTTGTAATGTATCGTTATTTACAGGATGTATATGACAAACGTGATGTTTAGGCAATACAAGCGGAGAACCGACTGTTCTAAAGACACGGTTATTAATAGAAGCTATTTCAGCTATTTGCATAGCTTCTAGTGATGGATGTATAAGTGCCCCACCTAAAGCTTTATTATAAGCCGTTGAGCCAGATGGTGTTGATACGCATAAACCATCGCCTCTAAATCTTTCAAACTGCTCGCCTCTTAATACTAAATCTACGACTAGTGTTGCGCCATTATCTGTTTTAATTGTCGCTTCATTTAAAGCTAAATATCTCGTTTCATATCCGCCTTTTTTGTAACGAATGATCACTTCTAATAATGGATATTCTATCACTTGATAAGTTGAATTGTTAATTTCAATAATGAGTTTTTCAACTTCATGTGGCAACCAATCAGCATAGAAACCTAAATGCCCAGTATGTACACCTACGAAACTGACATCACCTAACATATGACTATATTGGTGAAATGCTTGTAATAAAGTACCATCTCCACCAACAGAAATTACGATATCGGGTGATTCTTTGTCTTCAACCATATTAAAGTCATTCATATGATTTTTCATCTTATACATTAAAGCATTCGATTTTGAATCACCTTTTGATAATATATTATATTTCAAAGCATTCACCCCTAATCGTGTTTGTGTTTATTACTTTTCTGTCTGGAATAATATTTCTGTGCTTCTTGAATTTCTTCACGTATTTCAGACATTTCTTCATCTAATAAAAATGCTGCCTCAGCTGCTCTCTCTAATCTATTTCTTATTTCAGGAGGATAATCACCATCGTACTTATATCTTAAAGTGTGTTCAATCGTCGCCCAGAAATTCATCGCTAATGTTCTAATTTGAATTTCTGCCAAAATATTTGTTTGACCATGTAACGTTTCAATTGGATAACTAATAATGACATGATACGAGCGATATCCACTTTCTTTTGTATATTCGATATAATTTCGTTCTTCTACAACTTCAAAATCTTGTCGTTGTCTTAATAGTTCTACAACGATATCTATATCATCAACAAACTGACACATCATTCTTAAACCTGCAATATCATACATTTCCTCTCTTAATCGATCAAAAGGAATATTACGTTGATTTGCTTTATCTATAATACTTGAGATAGGTTTAACACGACCTGTAACAAACTCAATTGGCGAAGGTTTATCTGAAGATTCATATTGTTTACGTAACCCCTTCAATTTAATCTTTAATTCGTCAATTGCTTGTTTATATGGTGCCAAAAATTCTTCCCATTGATTCATAACCATCACTCCGCTTTGTTTAATTCAAATGCTTCCTCTACCGAAGCTACAAACGCTTTACCATAGTTGTGATTATCTGCGATGTTATCTAATAAAAATTCCATTTCTTCTTTAAATGAAGTTAATACTAAATGATCGTTGACGATGACCTCTTTGTCGAAGTGTTCATGAATCATTGACCATGTTTCCTCTACAAATAATAAATAATGGTATTGTTCACCGCTATCAAGCATATATACAAATGCATGATTATCGCTATCTACAATCATATGCTCTGCTGGTTCTAATCCCTCAGTTGGTTGGTCTGTATAACATTTGATTTGATTATCATTTATTTTAATTTCATTTACATAAATACGCATTGTTGTTCCTCCTTATTCCAATCTATTTTAACACATTTTAATTTAAACATTCATATCATCAAGTCAATTTTGTATAATTACTTGTTTATCCGTAAATCTTCTATAATAATAGTGTAAAAGGAAGTGTATATCAAAATGGGACAAGAACTCGAAATTGAATTCAAGAATATGCTCACGCTTGAAGATTATGAATTAATCAAACAATATTATTTTAAACAAAGTGAGCCTTTTAAACAAACAAATTACTATATAGATACAAATAATCATGATATTATGTCACAAAAAATGGCACTACGAATACGTGAAAAGAATCATAATTATGAAATGACATTAAAAGTCCCACAAGAAGTTGGTCTTCTAGAATATAACGAAATAGTTGAGGATGTTCCTAAACAAGGTGAACGATTAGACAAACAATATCTTCCAGAAAACATTACTGAAATATTAAATAAGTTCAATATTCCATTGAATGACCTAAGACAACTTGGTGATTTAACAACTTATAGATTAGAAAAAGATATAGGCACTGGACTTTTAGTATTAGATCATAGTATTTATTTAGGTATTGAAGATTACGAATTAGAATTCGAAGTTAAAGACTATGCTAAAGGCGAAATAGCTTTTAATAAAATTTTGAATGACATGAATATAGAAAGAAATATTCCAAATAATAAAGTGGTACGCTTTTTCAATGCAGATCGCAAAAGAACATGAATTTACTTTCGTTACAAGTCGAAATACTTTTAAAAATTTAAGAACATGTTATATTAATATTATCGATAATGAAATAAGCAAGAAAAGGTGAAATTATGACCCCATATGAAGTAATCGACCCCCAAGATTTGTACGACATGATTGATCACTTTTATTATCTCGTAGAACGCGATAATCGTATTAATCATCTTTTCCCTGGTGACTTTGCAGAAACGAGTCGTAAACAGAAACAGTTTTTAACTCAGTTTTTGGGTGGTCCAGCATTATATACAGAAGAACATGGTCATCCGATGTTACGACAACGTCATTTACCTTTTAGAATTACGAATAAAGAAAGAGATGCTTGGCTAGAGAATATGCTTGAAGCCCTTACCCAATCTCGATTAAATAAAGATATACAAGAATATTTATATGAAAGACTCAAGCTAACTGCAAACCACATGGTTAACGCTTAATATAGTTGAAGGTGGATAATATGGCCGAAGAATTAAGACTAATCCATGCTAATGAACAAAATAACATAGATTTAACACCTGTAAGCAAAATCGAAATTTATTCATTTTTCGATCCATTTTGCGAAGATTGTTTTAATCTATCAGCTACATTAGCAAAGTTAAAAATTGAATATCAAAAATATGTTAAAATTCGTCAGATTTTGAACCCATCTCTAAAAGTTTTGACTAAATGTCAGGCTCAAAGCACATGTGAATTTGATAATGTAGCTTTAGCATTTAAAGCAGCAGAATTACAAGGACATAATAGAGCGAGCAGATTTCTAAACTTAATTCAGAATGAAATTATACCTCATGAAAAAATCATTACAACTGAGTTAATTAGAAAATGTGCGTACAAATCTGGAATTGATTTATCTGTATTTATTAAAGACTTAAAAGAACAGTCATTGACTGAAAGTTTACAAACAGATTTGCACATTGCACGTGAAATGGATATCAATATGACACCATCACTTGTGTTCTTTAATGAAGATGTACATTCTGAAGGACTTAAAGTAGAAGGTTTATACCCATATCATATTTATACGTATATCATTCAAGAACTTATTGGAACTGAAGTTGAGAAACAACTTCCTCCAAAATTACTCGACTATATACAGTCGCAATCCATTATTTCTGAACAAGAAATTGCGACAATATATGAATGGCCAGAGAAAATCGTCAAACGCGAATTAAAAAAATTACAACTCCAAAATTATATAGAACAACAAGATTCTGTACACGGAGATTTTTGGAAATTCAAGAAAAGTAAATAATAAGTATAGGATCTGTATCCTTATTTGAATTAAATAACATCTCATTTCACTGGTTTATTCAGTTAGAAATGAGATGTTATTTTTTATGTTTTAGATAAAATGCATAAAATAAAAAAACAGCAGTCATTCATCATTAAGATGAATAGCTGCTGTTTAAATTTGGACATTTATGCCCTACTCAATTTTTAGCATGAACATTAAGTTTCATACTCTATGGTTAAATATATGTTCTTGTAACTTATACTTACCATTTAATAGATAACTTTTGGGATGTTAACTATGAATGAACAAACAAATAAATAAAAAACACCGTGTCTGATTACACGGTGCTTAAACAAAGGGGATGGGAGAAATTTTTCACTTCAAACAAAGGGGTATGTTTGTTATGTGATTAATTTCATGTATGTAATATAACATGGTCTGTACACTAAATTCAACAAAAAACATCGGTTTTTTTAATTTGTCACACAGTTGTCATATTGGAAACGTCTACATACATTTATTTCTCTTTTACAAGCTTTTCAAAGGCATTTAGTTTCTGTTCAAATACTTCCATTGCCTCTTCTATTGGTTGTTTAGATGTCATATCTACACCAGCTTTTTTCAATACTTCGATCGGATAATCTGAGCTACCTGCTTTTAAGAATTCATTAATATATCTCTCAACAGCTGGTTCGCCTTCTTCTAATATTTGTTTGCTTAATGCTTGTGCCGCACTATAACCTGTAGCATATTGATAAACATAGAAATTATAATAGAAATGAGGAATACGTGACCATTCTTTGGCAATGTTCTCATCTGTAACAACAGCATCTCCGAAATATTTTTTATTAAGTTCTGCATACTCAGAGTTTAAACGATCTGCAGTTAATGGTTCACCATCTTCTACAATTTTATGAATAAGATATTCAAATTCAGCGAACATTGTCTGTCTAAATAATGTTGCTCTAAATCTTTCTAACTCTTGGTTTAATAAATATTTACGCTTTTCAGGATCTTCTAAGTTCTTATCCATATATTCACTTAATAACGCTTCGTTAGTTGTTGAAGCAACTTCTGCTACAAAGATTGAATAATCACTTTCATTTGATTGTTGATGTTTTCTACTGAAATAACTATGTGCAGAATGTCCAAATTCATGAATTAACGTAAATAAATCAGAAATAGAGTCTGTCCAGTTAAGTAAAATAAATGGATTTGTTAAGTGAGCGCCTGAAGAATAACCACCAGAGCGTTTACCTTTATTCTCATAAACGTCTACCCATCTATTATTTAAACCTTCTTCAACTACATCTGTGTACGTTTGACCCATAGGTTGTAACGCTTTAACCATCCAGTCTTTAGCTTCTTCATATGGCATTTCAAATGAAGAGTTTTTAACAAGAGGTGTATACATATCATACATATGCATTTCATCTAAACCGAGTAATTCTTTTCTTAAAGCTGTATAACGATGTAACAATGGTAAATGCTTATGTACAGTCGCAATTAAGTTATCGTATACTTCTTCTGGAATAAAGTTATTTGATAATGCTTGTTCACGAGCTGAGTTGTACTTGCGAACTTTTGAACTAAATATAGCAGTCTTTACTTTCCCACTTAACGTCGCAGTTAATGTATTGTTATGACTACCATATGCTTCATATACATTATCATAAGCAGATTTTCTTAACACGCGGTCTTCAGATTCTAACAATTTAGTATATGTACCTTGTGTCAGTTCGTGTTCATTACCATCTTTATCAACTGCTGGTTTAAATGTTAAGTCAGCATTATTGAACATACCAAATACATTGCTAGGTGTTTGTAATGCTTCCCCTGCTTCAGCTAAAATCTTTTCCTCTTTATCGCTTAATATATGAGGTCTTTTCTTATTAAGTTTTTCAATATCAAATTGATATCTTTTTAAATCATCATTAGATTCAACAAATTCATTTAATGTTGCTTCATCAATAGACATTAATTCAGGTAAAATAAAGCTCCATGCACTCGCAAATTTATTAGCAAGTGTTGCTGCCTTCGCTTCATATCCAGCGTATTTATCATTTGCTGTGTCTTGATCATGTTTCAAATGAGCATAAACATAAACTTTACCTAGTTTCTCATCAATTTCACTATCAAGTAATAACGCTTTATACAATGTTTCTGCACTATCTTTCAAGTGACCTTTGAATTGTTCTTCTTTACCTAAATAGCCTTCTAACTCTTTAAAAGCTTCTTCATATGCTTCGTCAGAAGAAAAGATAGTTGTTAAGTCCCATGTATATTGTTCTTGTTGTTCTTCCCTTGTAATTAACTTCGCCATCTTAATAGCCTCCTTAATATTTCATATTTATAATTTTCTCATTAATTAGTCCATTTTGCACGTGAAATAGCCTTTCGTTTTACAATTGAAATATATGAGTAAAAGGCGTTTAAAAGGATTTCTTTCTTAGAGTAATGACAATCATAAAATGATCTAAATTCTATGAACTGATAAAATTTTTCAAAAGTAAATGTCTTATTTTTCATTTCTAAAAATAAGTATGATTGCCATGTTATACAATGTGTTAAAAAATATATTTGTTCAGGTACAATAATGCCAATAATCGGTTGTCTATTCTTATGTATTAAGCGTGCATTATATAATAACGATAGCGTCGGTTCTAATACATTCTTCTGTTTCCTACATTTAGTTAAATATTCTTGATAAGCTCTATCCGTTAACGCTAAATTTGGTATTTGCTTTAACGGGTAATCTTCTAATAAATGTTCCCATTGAATTTCCCGTCTATAACCGATAAATCTATGTTTATCAATTGATTGTAAACATTCATATCTTATTAACAGTCGCTCTTCAGGATTATAAGTTATAAGTGTTCTTTCTCTATGATTAATGAGTGCTGCTTCGAAATAACTGAGGGTTAATATACCATTCTGATATTTAATTTCTTTACCAATCCAAATTACTTTCATATTCATTACTCGAAATCCTTCACTTCTATCCATTAATAAATCAAAGCTAATAGGTGAATATTGAAATTCGACAACGATATTGTTATTAATCAGTATGTCAGGAATTTGTTCTATCTCTGAAATATAATATTCCATATCTATGTTAACTTTCCCATTTAAGCATGCATAAATATGATGTTTAGATGATATGTGATCAAGAGATTCTTTCTTATAACTATTTCTCAAACAATAACTATCTACTTTATGAGCAAAGTGCGCAACAGTATGTTTCCCTTTCTTGATAACTAGTTCAGATAAACAATCCGGACACCTATAAATTTCATTTGCCTTAGCGTGTTGTGCATATATTAACTGATTATGTTGATTAAGTCCCATTAACATAAAAAAACACCTCTTTACTATATAAAACGTAAAGAGGTGCTAAAATTACTTATTTAATTTTTAGGTTCAAAATATCTTCTCACTTGACCCATAACATTATAACTCATGACAACTTTCGCATAATCATCTAGATATAATTTAGACACTTGAGTTGGATTAGCATATTCAAGTAATTGTCCGTAGAAGTCATTAATAATGTCTTCACTATCTATTTGATCAAATTGTACATAATAATAATATTTGTTATCTAACATGTATAATAAGTCTGTAAATACAATATCTTTATGTTCATTATAATGTGCATATTCAATAATATCTTCTAACTCTTCGAATCTTACAAGTAAGCCAATGTCTTTAGGAACAAAGTGTTTTTCAGCTTCTTTCTCTTCATTCAAGAGATCTCCGATATTCTGATCAGAATCGAGTGCTTGAGATAAGAAATCATTGACTTGATACTCTAATTGTTCATTAGATTCTTCGTCAGTCATATTTAACAGTTCGTCACCTTTAGATTTAGAAACGGTTACTTCAACACCCTTTTCAAATGCATGCACTTGGATCCACAATGGTCCTTCAACGACAAATTCTTCCTCATCATTGATTTCATCCATCATAGACCAGAAAAATTCTTCGCCACGTTTACGATTTGTCCATAAATCTTCACGTTTGAAACCTCTTGCTTCGATATCTTGATAAGTTATAAATAATTTTACCGTTGTTTCATCAATTCGTTCTATTCTCATAATGTCACACTCCCTTACTCTAGGAATAGTACATTCATTGTATTATAAACAAGTACATTTTAACAGTAATTTGTTCGAACTATTCACATTTAATTTTATATACAAAAATAGCCCCTGTAAACAGGAGCTATAATGTTAATATTAGACTAAATTAGTCAACCATACGTTGTGCTTCCATTAATTGGAATGTACGCACTTTTCTTGGTAAGAAACGACGAATTTCATCTTCGTTATAACCAACTTGTAAACGTTTATCATCTAAAATAATAGGTCGACGTAATAAACCTGGGTTGTCTTGTATAATTGTATATAATTCTTGTAGAGGTAATGCATCGATATCTACATTTAATTTTTGATATGTTTTAGAACGAGTTGAAATAATTTCGTCTGTTCCATCTTCTGTCATCTTTAAGATTGATTTAATTTCATCTAATGTTAAGTGTTCTGAAAAAATATTACGCTCCGTATACGGAATGTCATGTTCTTGTAACCATGCTTTCGCTTTACGGCAAGATGTGCAACTTGGTGAAGTAAATAATGTTACCATACATCTCACTCTCCTAATTGAATATTATTTATGTTAAACGTCAGTGAACTTATAAGATAAAATACACTTAATTATATATACCCTATATCTTACTAGGTTAAACATATATTGCTCACTTGGTTTAATCTTTATCTAATTGCTATAAATATATTATATAACTCAAAGATTAAAATTAAATGAGAAACTGCTAATAATTCATTAAAAAGCACATAAATTATAGATGAATATGTTTATGACGACATATTTATCTAATTACAAGAATAACACAACTTACAAATGAATAAAATACTGTTATAATGATATAAAGAAATTTTGTAGAAAAGAGGCAAGGTTAATGGAAACTTTATTTTCAGGTATCCAACCAAGTGGTATCCCTACTTTAGGTAACTACATTGGTGCATTAAAACAATTTAATGAAATTCAACACGACTATGACTGCTTTTTTTGCATTGTAGATCAGCATGCAATTACAGTACCTCAAGATAGACTTAAATTAAGAGAGAACACACGTAAATTAGCTGCGATTTACTTAGCATCTGGATTAGATCCAGAAAAAGTAACACTTTTCATCCAATCAGAAGTACCAGCACATATTCAAGCAGGTTGGATTTTAACAACAATCAGTTCAATTGGTGAACTTGAAAGAATGACGCAATATAAAGATAAAGCACAAAAACAATCTCAAGGTATTCCAGCAGGTCTATTAACTTATCCACCATTAATGGCAGCAGATATTGTACTATATAATACAAATATCGTACCTGTCGGCGATGACCAAAAACAACATATTGAATTAACACGTAATGTCGTTGATCGCTTTAATACGAAATATAATGATGTTTTAATTAAACCAGAAATTCACATGCCTAAGTTTGGCGCTAGAATTATGAGCTTACAAGATCCATCTAAGAAAATGAGTAAGAGTGATGATAATCAAAAGAACTTCATCTCATTATTAGACGAGCCAAACGTTGCAGCTAAGAAAATTAAAAGTGCTGTTACAGATTCTGATGGCATCGTTAAATATGATAAAGAAAACAAACCAGGTATCAGTAACTTGCTCGTTATATACTCTAGCCTATCAGGACAATCAATTGAAGAATTAGAAGCACAATATGCTGATAAAGGATATGGCGATTTCAAAGGAGACTTAGCTGAAGAAGTTAAGAAATTCCTTGTAGAATTCCAAGAAAAATTCAATTATTATTATGAAAACAAAGAAGTATTAGATGAAATACTTGATAAAGGTAGAGATAAAGCAAGTTTCGTAGCCAACAAAACATTGAAAAAGATGGAAAACGCTATAGGATTAGGAAGAAAAAGAAAATAATTATAAAAAGAGATGGTATTGACCATCTCTTTTTTATGCTAGATTATATTTGGTTATCATAACGCACGATATTTCTTAGTCTTCGTGCGTTTCACCCTGATTTTGTACCTTAGCGCACGATATCTCTCAGTCTTCGTGCGTTTCACCCCTATTTTGTACCTTAGCGCACGATATCTCTTAGTCTTCGTGCGTTTCACCCCTATTTTGTACCTTAGCGCACGATATCTCTCAGTCTTCGTGCGTGCCCAACTACCAATTTCATCTCCAACCTATAAAAAGCAGTAGAAACTCACATTTAAGTGAATTTCTACTGCTTCTTTAATGTCTATTTTTCAATATAAGCTTCTTTTAATGTAGAAACGCCTCCGAATTGGTGGTTCACTACATTTTTAACGTTAGGTTTTTGAAGTTGTGCTACACCGACTTGATAAAGTGGTACAATACCCGCTTCATTTAATAACATACCTTCAGCTCTTTGTAATTCTGAAAGTCGTTTGTCAGGGTCGCTTGCTAATGATGAGTCTGCTGCTTTAATAATACTGTCATACTCTTTATTAGACCAGCCAGTATTATTATGAGAACCGTCTGTTACATAAAGTTCTAAGAATGTCATTGGATCTGGATAGTCTGGAATCCAGTTTTCTAGTGACATTTCATATTCACCTTTTGAAACAAGATCAAGTTTTTGTTTAAATGGTTGTTGTTTAATTTTAATTGTAACTCCATCTAAATTTTTCTCTAATTGTTCTTTAAAGTATTCAGCATCTCGTTTAGCTGTGTCTTTATCATAAGTCATCAGCTCAATTGTAAATTTGTCTTTACCTAATGCTTTTTTAGCTTTTTCATAATGTTCTTTTGCTTCTTTAACATTATATTGGTTCGTATTTTTCACGCCATCTTGATATTCTTTACCTTTACTGTCTTTAACAAAGTCTTTCGGTACAAAGTTATCTGTTGGAATAGATCCGTTATTCAAGTTATTTTTCACGTATGCTTCTTTATCAATTGCTTTAGCAAATGCTAATCTAAAGTCTTCATTCTTGAATTCAGGTACTGTATCTTCATTTAATTTGAAGTAATACGTTACAGTATCTAATTCTGTATTAAATGCTTTATCATCTTTATATTTCTTAACTTGTTCTGCTGGTAAATCTACAATATCTAATTTATTCGTTTCATATAAGTTTACAGCTGTTGAAGCTTCTTTAACGACTTTGTAGTTTACTTTGTTTAATTTAACTTTATCTTTATCCCAGTAATCATCATTTTTTTCTAACGTAACTTTATCATCTGTTTTCCATTCAGTCATTTTGAATGGTCCATTATATAAAGTTGTTTTGACTGTTGTACCATACTTGTCACCTTGTTTTTTAACGAATTTTTCATTTTGTGGCATAAATGTACCGAATGACAATAATTCTTTATAGTATGGTAATGATTTCGTTAGTTCAAATTCTAATGTATGATCATCTACGGCTTTAACACCAAGTTCTTCAGGCTTTTTGTCACCTGAATTAATTTCTTCTGCATTTTTAATATCGTATAAGATATATGCATATTCAGATGCAGTATCTGGGTCTACAACTTTTCTCCAAGCAAAGACAAAATCATGTGCCGTTACTGGATCCCCATTTGACCATTTTGCATCATCTCTTAATTTAATCGTCCACTTCTTACCATCGTTCGTAATTTTCGGATCACCTTTTGCTACTGCTGGTATTGCTTTATCATCTTTATCTAATGTGTAGAGACCTTCCATTGTTTGGAAGAACATATCAAATGATAAACCATCTGTTGCCATAGCTGAATCCATCGTGGGTATATCACCATTGATTTGTAAATCTAATGTTTCGTCACTCTTGCCTTTACTTCCGCCACCCGATGAACATGCACTCAATACGAGTACAGCTGCCAACATCATTGTTAAAACTTTAAATATTTTCGACATGTAACTCATCCCCTAAGTTTATATTTAGTTAAACTACCGATTTGTTACTTTTGAACATAAGCATGTTTTAAATCTGTATCTCCACCAAACTTATGTCTTTCAATATCTTTCACATAACTTTGCGTTAATCTTGCATTACCTTGTTGATAAATAGGCACAATAACCGCTTCATCTAACAATAATGATTCAGCATCTTGCATAGCTTCAACACGTTCTTGTTCTTTATCTAACAATTTATCTCCCGCATCATTAATTTTGCTATCATATTCTTTGTTTTTCCAACCAGTTTCATTCATCACATTATCGCTTGTAAATAATTCTAAGAATGTCATAGCATCTGGGTAATCAGGACCCCATCTACCGAATGAAATTTGATAATCCATGTTCGCTTCTAGTTTTAATTTTTGCTTGTAAGGCTGTTGTTTAACTTTAATTGTCACGCCTGGTAAGTTTTGCTCAATTTGCTCTTTAAAGTATTCAGCATCTTTTTTAGCGTTATCTTGGTCATACGTTAATAATTCAAAAGTAAATTCATCTTTACCAAGTTCTTTCTTAGCAGCTTCTAAATGTTTCTTAGCTTCTGCTTTATTGAATTTATTATCTGATTTAACACCTTTAGTATAGTCTTCTCCTTTAGTATCCTTTACGAATTCTGTAGGTACTAATGAGTTTGCTGCTTTAGAACCATTGTTTAAATTACTCTTAACATATTGTTCTCTATCAATTGATTGCGCAATTGCCATTCTTAAATCTTTATTTTTGAATTCAGGTACATCTTTTTGATTCATTCTCATAAAGTAAACTCTTGATTCAAGTTCTGTGTTATAAGCTTTATCTTTTTCATATTTCTTAACATTTTCAGCTGGGATAAGTGCCTCATCTACATCCCCTGCATTATACATGTTTAGAGCTGTTTGAGGTTCTTTAACAACTTTAAAATTCACACTATCTAGTTTCACATTACCTTTATCCCAATATTCTTTGTTCTTAGTTAAAGTATAATTATCTTCTGTCTTCCAGTCAGATAACGTAAATGGTCCATTGTATAGTGTATCTTCAGCAGTTGTACCGTATTTATCGCCTTTTTCTTTTACGAATTTTTCATTTTGCGGTAAAAATGAACCAAATGACAATAATTCTTGGTAATAAGGTAATTCACGATTAAGTTTAATTTCTAATGTCTTATCATCAATCGCTTTAACACCTAATTCTTCAGGTTTCTTGTCACCTTTATTAATATCTTCAGCATTTTCAATATCAAACATAATAAATGCATATTCAGAAGCAGTCTTTGGATCAACTAATTTACGCCAAGCATATACGAAATCATGTGCAGTAACTTCATCTCCATTCGACCACTTTGCATCTCTTAATTCAATCGTCCAAGTCAAACCGTCTTTAGACTTTTTAGGATCACCCTTTGCAATACCCGGAATTGCTTTGTCATTTTTATCTAACTTATACAACCCTTCCATCGTATTATTTAATGCATCAAAAGACACAGCATCAGTTGCTAAAGATGAATCCATTGATGGAATATCCGAAATAGAAATTAATCGTAACTTTTTGCCATCCCCTGCAGAACCGCCACTTTTATCCTTTCCGTTTCCACCACTACATGCCGATAAAAGTAAAATTATCGACAGAAAAACTAAAAAACTCCACCTTGCATGTTTGTTTTTCATAAACATTTCCCCTTATTCAATTTTTGAAAATTCAGTCATTTCTGAACTTTCTTCAATTATAATGTTAATTTGTTTATGTCGCAACATAAGTTATCAAGTTGATAGCAATAATATTTTACAAATTAAAATTAAGAGGAAAACTAGTAATTATTTATACCTATAGTATTTTCAAAAGCCACATCTGGATTTTGAGTATGATTTAATTCTAACCACTTGTCATAGTTTCCTTCATATACGATTTCTCCATGATCTATAAATATGATATGTGGATTTAAATGAACTAAATCTTGTAATTGATGAGTGGCTAATAGACAAATTTTACCTTTATGTATTAATGACTGTAATTTTTCCATTATCATTTTCCTAGATACTGGATCAACACCACTCGTTGGTTCGTCAAATAAGAACAGCTTTCTATCCAAGTTTGAAAAAATCACTGTTAACAGCCATTTAGTTTCTCCAAATGACATCTTCCCTATTTTCATTTTTAATAAATGATCATATTTCTCTTTTTCGATGTTGGATAAACCTTTATAAAAATGATCTTTGAACTTCTTTTTTTCATCCTTAGGAATAATGCCTAAAAATAACTTTATAAGGTCTTCTCCAGTATTATTTGGTGCGTAATAATTATATTGTGTAAGAAATGAAATATCATTCAATTTCGGCATATTGATTTCATCGCATTCTGCTTTTAAATGATTCGTTATACAATCGAATAAAGTTGTTTTACCAGCTCCATTCATACCTATTAATACATTTAATCTGTCTCGTTTTAGATCAAACGAAATATTTGAAAGTACAGCTTTATCACTATTTTTGTATGTATATTTTAAATTTTTTACATAGTACATGTAACTCATCCTTATCTAATAATTTTAGAATTAATATCTAATTTTATAAGTGCATATAAACCAATTACGACATAAAGTACGTAGATTATAGGAATCATCATGCTAAAATGATTAAAACCAAGAACAATCAATTCCCCTAATTTATAAAGGAAATGTAACGGATTAATCCATTCCAATCCAAAGAGTTGCATATTGACAATGTAAAATAATGCAATTGAAAGTATCGTTGAAATAGTAGCGATAGAACTTGCTTTAAAAGGCAATGACGTTACTACTAAGAATATAAATGATATAGGAATGATTAAAAGTATATAAATAAAGGCATATAATAAAATTTTCAAACTAAAGAGTTTAAATAAAGCCATAAATAGAATGGATATAACACTTATGCTTATAGATAAAATTAAGATTTGAGATACTAATATTGCCAATATAAATGGATACTTGGACCCTGCCAACATAACATAACTTTTCAGTGCGCCAACTTCTCTAATATTTGCAATTTCAACTGCAATGCCATTAAGTAATATCAGGATTGTCATAAATGACCAAAATTGAACTAATAATATTTCCTTATCTTCAATAGTCTTGACACTATTTTGATAAACTGAAAAATTAATGATAATCATTAGAATCGGAAAAATTAGCGTCCAAACTAAAGTAATCCTATCTTTCAATATCGATTTTAAATTAAATACAAGAAAAGAATTAAGTTGATTCATAGTTCCCTCCAATTAGCTTTTAAAAGCGTGAATTTTCTGACTTTATTTAGTTTAATTATATATAAAGTCTATTTCAGTATCAATAAAGTGTTAAAAATTTACAAAATAAATAGGGATATAAAATCCATACACAAATGGTTTTTATATCCCTTTTAAATTAATTTATTTAGCGCCTTCTATTTCGACACCTTTTAATGTGTAATCTCCACCGTATTTATGGTTTTGCCAATTTTTAATATATGGTTGTCTCAATCTTGCAGACCCTGTTTGGAATAATGGAGATATGGATGCTGAATCTAAAAATTCTGATTCTGCATCTTGTAATGCTTTAATACGTTTATCGCTATTTTCTGGTTTCAACATTTCATCTGAATTGGCTTCTTCTAATGCTTTATCATATGCTTTGTTAGCATATCCTGTTTGGTTATGCGGTGAATCAGACGTAAATAAATCTAAGAATGTTGTTGGATCTGGATAATCTGGGAACCAACCTGCAAATGAAATATCAAAGTCTTTTTTAGACTCAAGTGCGAGTTTTTGTTTAAATGGTTGTTGTTTAATTTTTAAAGTAACACCAGGTAAATTTTTCTCTACTTGTTCTTTGACAAATTCTCCTGCTTTTTTAGATTCATCTTCATCATACGTTAGCAATTCAATTGTAAATTTATCTTTACCTAAGTCTTTTTTCGCTTGTTCAAGATGTTCTTTTGCTTCTTTTTTATTATAGCTCAGTGACGATTTCACACCTTCTGTATAATCTTTATCATCGCTATCTTTCACAAAGTCTTTAATCATTAATGTATCTAATGGTTTAGATCCATTATTCAACAACGAATTCACATATGATTTCTTATCGATTGATTTCGCAATTGCTTTTCTTAAATCTTCATTTTTTAAATTCTCATTTTTCTCTTTATTAATTCTAAAGAAGTAACTTCCTGATGTTGCTTCAGTAGAAAAATCTTCTCTGTCTTTATATTTTTTTATGTTTTGCGCATCTAAACCAACCATGTCTAACTTACCTGTTTGATACATATTAATGGCTGTTTGCGTATTTTTAACTACTTTAACGTTCACGTCTTGAACTTTGACTTTATCTTTATCCCAATATTCATCGTTCTTTTCAAGCTTCCATTTATCTTCTGGTTTCCACTCTGTTAATTTATATGGTCCATTAGATAATGTTGTCTTAGCTGTTGTTCCAAATTTGTCACCTTGCTTTTTAACAAACTTTTCATTTTGAGGCATGTATGAACCGAATGCTAATAAACTTTCCATCCAAGGCACATCTTTAATGAGTTTAATTTGAAGCGTGTGATCATCAATCGCTTTAACACCTAATTCTTCAGGCTTTTTTTCACCTTGCGTAATGTCTTTTGCATTCTCTATATTTTCAAACATATAGGCAAATTCTGCAGCTGTATCTGGGTCCACTGATCTTTGCCATGCATATACGAAGTCATGTGCAGTTACTGGATCTCCGTTAGACCATTTTGCGTTATCTCTTAATTCAATTGTCCATGTTTTCCCATCGCTAGACTTTTTAGGTTTATCTTTTGCAACGCCTGGTATAGGTTTGTCATTTTTATCTAATACATATAAGCCTTCTAGCGTTTGAGCAAAAGTTGTAAATGAAACTTGGTCAGCTGCTAATGATGGATCCATAGTTGGTATATCATCCCCTGATGATAAATTAAGCTCATTTTTAGATTTGGATTGTTTAATATTACTGCCTTTTTCATCTTTATCATTACTACACGCTGACATAATAAGCATCAATGAGACAACTATCATAAATATGACTTTATACTTTTTCATTTTTAATGCGCCTCCTCATTATTGTGTCAAACATCTTGAATATATAAAGAAAAGCAATCAATGTTTCCATTGATTGCTTTCATTCACTTTTATTTAGCTCCAGCGATTTCTACTTCTTTAAGTGAGTAGTCTCCACCGAATTTATGTGGTTGCCAGTTTTTAACGTAAGGTTGACGTAAACGTGCAACACCTTGTTGGTAAAGTGGCCCAATTGAAGCTGAGTCTAAGAATTTAGTTTCAGCATCTTGTAATAATTTAGTACGTTTTTCACTATTTTCATCTTTTAACATTTCATCAGAATTAGCTTCTTCTAATGCTTTATCGTACTCATCATTTGAATATCCTGTTTGGTTATGTGGACTATTTTTCTTAAATAAATCTAAGAATGTAGTTGAGTCTGGATAGTCAGGACCCCAACCAGCAAATGAAATGTCATAATCGCCTTTAGATTCTAATGCTAATTTTTGTTTGAAAGGTTGTTGTTTGATTTTTAAAGTTACACCTGGTAAGTTTTTCTCAACTTGCTCTTTAACGAACTCAGCTGCTTTTTTAGATTCATCAGCATCATAAGTTAATAACTCGATGTTGAATTTATCTTTACCAGTTGCTTTTTTAGCTTTTTCTAATAATTTCTTAGCTTCCTCTTTGTCATAATTTAATGGAGATTTAACGCCATCGATGTAGTCTTTACCGTCTTCATCTTTAACGAAATCTTTAACCATTAATTTATCTGAAGGAACAGAACCATTATTTAATAATGATTTAACATATTGTTCTTTATCAATAGATTTTGCGAATGCTTTTCTTAAATCTTCATTTGCTAAATCTTTATTCTTAGTTTTGTTAATTCTAAAGAAATAGTTAGAAGAGTTTAATTGAGTAGAGAAGTCTTCTCTATCTTTGTATTTTGTAACGTTTGAAGCATCTAATCCAACAGTATCTAATTTACCAGTTTGGTACATGTTAATAGCTGTTTGTACTTCTTTTACAACTTTATAGTTAACTTCTTTAAGTTTAACTTTGTCTTTATCCCAATATTCTTTGTTTGGTACAAGCTTCCAGTTATCTTCAGTTTTCCATTCTTTCATGATGAATGGACCGTTTGATAATGTAGCATCAGCAGTAGTCCCGAATTTCTTACCTTGCTTCTCAACGAATTTTTCGTTTTGAGGCATGAATGAACCGAAAGCAAATAGACTTTGCATCCACGGAACGTCTTTAATTAATTTAACTTCTAAAGTATGATCATCAATTGCTTTAACACCTAATTCTTCAGGTTTTTTCTTACCTGCAGTGATGTCTTTAGCATTCTCGATGTTTTCAAACATGTATGCATATTCTGCAGCTGTGTCTGGATCAACAGTTCTTTGCCAAGCATAAACGAAGTCATGCGCTGTTACTGGATCACCATTTGACCATTTTGCATTGTCTCTTAATTTGATAGTCCAAGTTTTACCGTCTGCAGATTTTTCAGGATCTGCTTTTGCAACACCTGGTGCAGGATTATCATCTTTATCTAATACATATAATCCTTCTAAAGTTTGGTTAAACGTAAAGAATGATACTTGGTCTGTTGCTAAAGATGAATCCATAGTTGGAATATCTGATGATGAAGATAAGTTTAAGACGTTTTCAGATTTTTCGCTCTTAACGCCGCCTTTACCACCTTCGTCACTTTTAGAACCGCCACCACTACATGCTGCTAACGTTAAAACAGCTGCAACGAGTATTGACAATAAAACCGAAATCTTCTTCCTCATATAGCTTTTCCCCCTTGTTTTCTTTCCCCTGAGTAATCAGAAGAGTTATTATAATTATATTTTAAAAATGCATGAATAACAACAAAAATTCACACAATTTTCAAACAATTGTTAAAATGCGATTAACCTAGATTAAAAAACTATAATTTATGCTTCAGTTAAATCAAAGTCTTTATTATAGTTGGCTTTCTTCTCAGCAAATTCTTTTTCAGAACAATATACAAAGTGATCCGGACCTACTTCTCTTAATTCTAGTTTGTCGTCGTCTTCATATTTATGTATATCTGGATTATATGAAGATCTTGTTCTTGTTCGTTCAGAATCAGGATCTGGTAATGGAATCGCTGATAACAATGATTTAGTATATTCATGTTGAGGATGCTTATAAATTTGGTCAGATGGTCCAAGTTCAACCAATTTACCAAAGTACATTACACCGATTCTATCTGAAATATATTTAACCATTGATAAATCATGCGCGATGAATAAGAACGTAATACCTTTTTCATCTTGTAGCTTTTGCATTAAGTTAACAACTTGTGCTTGAATCGAAACGTCAAGTGCAGAGATAGGTTCATCTGCAATAATGAATTCTGGTTCAACAGCTAGTGCACGCGCAATTCCTAACCTTTGTCTTTGTCCACCAGAGAACTCATGTGGATATCTATTCGCATGCTCTTTATTTAAACCAACTGTTTCAAGTAATTCGTAAACACGTTTTTTTCTTTCTTCTTTACTTGAAACGAGTTTGTGAACATCTAAACCTTCAGCAATAATATCCATAACTTTAAGACGTGGATTTAACGATGCATATGGATCTTGGAAAATCATTTGCATACGACGATTAAATCGTAATAAGTCTTTACGCTTTTTGATATTTTGTATATCAACGTTATCAAAGATGACTTTCCCGTCAGTTGCATCATATAGTTTAATAAGTGTGCGTCCTGTTGTGGATTTACCACAACCAGACTCACCAACTAAACCTAATGTTTCACCTTTAAAGATTTGAAATGAGATGTCATCTACCGCTCTTACCTCATTTTTCTTACCTACGTTGAAATATTGCTTTAAATTTTGAACATCAATCAGTACTTCTTTTTTATCAGCCATTAGAACGTCACCCTTTCTACACGTTTTGGCTTGTCAAATTGATCTGGTGTTGCTTTTTGTTTTAATTTAACAGCTTCTGGTAATTCTACTTTAGGTGCTCTTTCATCTAACAACCATGACTTCACAAAGTGTGTAGGTGAAATTTGGAACCAAGGTGGCTCTTCCTTAAAGTCAATATCTAAGGCATATTCACTACGTCTAGCAAAAGCATCTCCAACAGGTGGCTTGATTAAATCTGGTGGTGTACCAGGTATAGCCAAAAGCTCTGTTTCATGAGATGTTTCTAAACTTGGCATTGATGATAGTAAGCCCCATGTGTATGGATGTTTAGGATTATAGAAAATTTCATCAACAGAACCTGTTTCTACTATTTGTCCACCATACATAACTGCTACTCTATCTGCCACGTTTGCTACCACACCTAAGTCATGTGTAATAAAGATAATAGAAGTATCTATTTTATGTTGTAATTCTTTCATTAATTCTAAGATTTGTGCTTGAATCGTTACGTCTAATGCTGTTGTAGGTTCATCCGCAATTAAGATTTTAGGGTCACAAGCTAATGCTGTCGCAATAACAATCCTTTGTCTTTGACCACCTGAGAATTGGTGAGGATAGTTATTAAACCTTTCTTTTGCTTTCGGTAAACCTACTAAATTTAAAATATCTAATGCGCGCTTTTTCGCATCTTGTTTAGATAATTTTTGATGCTTAATAAGTGGTTCCATGACTTGCTTACCAATTTTCATTGTTGGATTGAGTGAAGTCATAGGATCTTGGAATATCATACCGATCTCTTTACCACGAATTTTCTGCATTTCTTTTTCGCTTAATTTTGCAATATCTTTCCCGTCAAATAAGATAGAACCGTCTTTAATTCTACCTACTTTTCTAGGCAATAAACGTGTTAATGCTTTAGTCGTAACAGATTTACCTGAACCTGATTCACCAACTATTGCAAGTGTTTCCCCTTTATCTAAATAAAAGTCTACACCTCTTACTGCTTGTACTTCCCCCGCGTCAATGTCGAAGGAAACATGTAAGTTATTTACTTCTAATATTCTCTTAGCCATAATTAATTTCCTCCTTATTTACGCATTTTAGGGTCAAACGCATCTCTTAAACCATCACTGAATAAGTAGAAGAATAAGATTAATAAACTTAATACTGTTGCTGGTACGAATAATTCATGTGGGTAAATCAGCAACATTTTTCTACCTGTATCAACTAATGAACCTAGTGATGCTTGTGGTGCTGGAATACCTAATCCAATGAAGCTTAAGAATGCTTCGAAGAAAATTGCACTTGGAACTGTAAACATAGACGTTACAATAATTGGGCCAAGTGTATTCGGTAAAATATGTTTAAAGATTAATTTAAAGTTAGAAACCCCTAATGTTCTAGATGCCATTACGAATTCTTGTTCTTTAATTTTCAAGAATTGTCCACGTACAATACGACTCATACCGAGCCAACCTGTTACAGACATGGCTAAAATAATTGTCCATATAGATGGATCAAATAGTAATACGAATAAAATTACGACGATTAAGTTTGGAATAGAAGAAAGTATTTCTACGATACGTTGTAAAATATCATCTATTCTTCCTCCGAAGTAACCTGATACAGCACCGTAAATGACACCGATAAAGATATCTAGAGCTGCTGCTACAAGACCGATGAATAAGGATACTTGTGTACCTCTCCAAGTACGTGTCCATAAGTCACGTCCAAGTTCATCTGTACCGAACCAGTAATTTTCTTGAACGTTTTGACTTTCATATAAGTCAAAACCATCTCTATCTGTACCATCAAATGGTAAGAACGGAACTTTATCTAATACTGGAATTTTCGGTGGTAAGTTCGCATGTGAAACGTTTTGATCACTAAATTTATGATCATTCATTAATGGTCCTACTAAAGAAATAACTGTCAGTAAGATAAGGAATATTAAACCAACAATCGCTAGTCTATTCCCTACAAGTTGTTTCCAAGCATCTTGCCAGAATGTACGACTTTTTCTTTCGAATTTTTCTTCTACTACTTTATCTCTACCATGTAATACGAAGCTTTCTGCTGGCATACCTTGTGTTGAGTGTGTAACAGAGGCGTTATCATAACCGCTATTATTTAACTTGTTATCATCATTATTAGCCATTATTTTTTACCTCCTTCAACACGGATTCTTGGATCTACTAATCCGTAAAGTACATCAACTAAAAAGATTGAAATAATAAATAAGAAACTGAATAGTAATGTTAAAGCCATAATGACTGGATAGTCATTTGTTTGAATTGATCGAACGAATTGGTCACCTAGACCAGGAACGCCGAATATATTTTCAATTGTCAAAGTACCTGTTAAGATACCTGCTAACATTGGAACTATAATCGTAATGATTGGAATTAATCCATTACGTACTGCATGTCCAAAGATAACACGTGCACTTGACATCCCCTTAGCTCTTGCTAATTCTATGTAAT
The DNA here is from genome assembly GCF_022386995.1 of Mammaliicoccus sp. N-M50. Classification (NCBI taxonomy): domain Bacteria; kingdom Bacillati; phylum Bacillota; class Bacilli; order Caryophanales; family Staphylococcaceae; genus Mammaliicoccus; species Mammaliicoccus sp. N-M50. The sequence continues at coordinate 638,298 of NZ_JAJNJA010000001.1, forward strand.
CAGAACTTAGGACCTCAATCATTTCAGAACGAATATAACGAGCAATTGTTGCTGTTACACCTGCTGCTAACGCAATTGATGGTAATACAGCAGTCATAAATCCACTCCAACCTGCTACAGGGAAGATTTGCCATTCAACAGCAAATACATATTGTAGTAGTACAGCTAGAACGAATGATGGAACTGAAATAAATATCACCGATAGGAAGGTAGCCCCATAGTCTACTATTGTGTTTTGCCTGATTGCAGCAACTATACCTAATAATAAACCAGTAATAGTTCCTAAAATCATCGCATATGTACCCATTTCTACAGATGGTCCAAGTCTAGGTTTAATTAAACTCCAAACCTCTCTGTTATCGTATTGGAATGAAATACCAAAATCACCTTTCGCGACATTTTTTAAATAGTTCGCGTATTGTACTGGTACAGGATCATTCAGACCATACTTTTCATTTATAATAACCTTCTGCTCTTCTGATAATTTCTCATCGTTGTACGGTGAACCCGGTAACAATTTCATTAAGAAAAATGTTATCGTCATAATTAAAAACAATGATATGAACATATAAATAATACGTTTCAAAGTATATCTAACCATTGTTTTGCCTCCAATCCCCTTATCGAATTCATATTTCTTTTAATATTCAGAAATATTTATATACATTATACAGAATTTATACAATGTAAATCAACACGAATATTCAGAATTTTGAATATGAAAGTGTTCAAAATAGTAGATTATTTTATTACGATAAAGCGACAACGCGATATCGATATACACTTTATTAGCATAAATATACAACAAATGTTTACTAATTACCTATTTTTTCTAATTTTCAGTCATTTACTATGTAGTCACATACAATAATTATACATAAGTAAAATTACACTTATTTTTTTATTAAGTTCCACAAAACATAAATATTTTTTTCTAATCTGTTATAATACACTTAAATCTAATGATAAGAGGTAGGTAATAATGAAATTTTGGGGTATTTTTACTATAGGTTATATTGGCCTATTCGCTGTCCTTTGTCTTATCTTTTTAAAAGACCTAGATCAAGCAGCTAATATATACTTTTACATCATGACAATTGCTTTTGCAGCTAGTTGGATTGTTGCGATGAAACAAGATGGCGTTGGAGAAGTTTCTAGACAAGCAGTTCGGAAGTTTAATTTTCATATGAAGTCTAAAGCGTCACAAGATTATTTGAAAGACGATGAAATCATGAATCCAAATATGAAAGAACTACATTTAAAAGAAAGAACAATACATAACTGGGTATTACCTTTTGTCGTATTAAGTACATTATTTTTTATTATCTCAATCTTTCTAGGGTTTATCGTTTAATATTTTTTAAAATAAAAAGCAGAAACACCAACTTTCCATTGGTATTTCTGCTTTATTTTTATGATCTATTTTTGATATTTTTTGAAGACTAATACTGCATTATGTCCACCAAAGCCTAAGCTGTTACTCATAGCGTACTCAATATCTAATTTAGCCGCTTCATTAGGCGTATAGTCTAAATCGATTTCTGGATCTGGTGTGTTTGCATTAATTGTCGGAGCGACAATACTATTTTCAATTGATAAAGCCGTTAAGATTGATTCAACTGCACCAGTTGCACCAAGTAAATGACCCATCATTGATTTAGTTGAACTTATTTTTAAGTTCTTAGCTGCATCACCGAAAGTAGATTTAATAGCTAATACTTCATATAAATCACCAATTGGTGTACTTGTACCGTGTGCATTTAAATATTGGATATCTTCTGGATTAATACCAGCATCTTTAATGGCTGCTTGCATTGCACGAGCACCGCCTTCTCCATTTGGAGATGGAGCTGTTATATGGAATGCATCCCCAGTTGATCCATATCCTACAACCTCAGCATAAATATGTGCACCACGTGCTTCAGCTGATTCTAATGATTCTAATACAACTACACCAGCACCTTCACCCATGATAAAGCCATCTCTTCCTTCTTGGAAAGGACGACAAGCTGTATTTTTGTCAGGATTTGTAGATAATGCTTTATTCGCACTGAAACCTGCAATAGCCATTTCTGTTATAGGTGCCTCTGTACCACCAGCTAACATAACATCAGCATCACCACGTTGGATGATTTTAAATGCATCTCCTATAGAGTTTGTACCTGTTGCACAAGCCGTAACTGTACAACCATTTGGTCCTTTAGCGCCTATATCTATAGATACTTGACCAGTTGCCATATCTGGAATCATCATTGGTACGAAGAAAGGACTTACACGTTTTGGACCACGTTTTAAAAGCATATTGTGTGAGTATTCGAATGTTTCCATACCACCAATACCTGAACCAATCCAAACACCTACACGATGACTATTTTCATCTGTAATTTCATATTTAGAATCTTTTAAAGCTTCACGCGCAGCAACAATTGCATATTGCGTGAATCTGTCCATTTTACGAGCATCTTTTTTCGGAATATGATCATCAATATTGAAGTCTTTCAATTCACCCGCTAATTTAGCTGGAAATTCAGAAACATCAATCCTTGTTACTTCGTCTATGCCGTTTTTACCGTTAATTGCATTTTCCCAAGTTGTAGGCACGTCATTTCCTAAAGGATTTAATGTACCTAAACCAGTCATTACAACACGTTTTTTCTCTGTCATTATCCAATTTCCTCCTATTTACCCCAGCGTAACGTTATGGCACCCCAAGTCAGGCCGCCACCAAATCCAACTAGGACTATTGTATCGTTATCTTTTATTTTACCTTGTTCTAATTCATATGCAATACTTAAGGGTATTGAAGCTGCAGATGTATTCCCGTATCTATCTACAGTTACACTCATCTTCTCTTTAGAAATACCTAATCTTTCACGAGCAGATTCCATAATTCTAATATTCGCTTGATGTGGTACAAACATATCGATGTCATCTGATTGTAGACCTGCTTTTTCTACTGCTTTAGTAGAAGCTTCACCCATAATTCTAACTGCAAACTTAAAGACTTCTCGTCCATTCATTTGGATTGTATTAGCATCCATATCTTGATATAGGTGTGGTCCACCATTACCATCTGAACCAAGCTCAACACTTAGTATACCTTTACCTTCTGATACTTCGCCAATGATAGCTGCGCCAGCACCATCTCCAAATAATATAGCTGTACTTCTGTCATTCATATCTGTAATTTTCGTTAGTTTATCAGCACCAACTACTAATACATTTTTATAAAGACCAGATTGTACAAATTGTTGTGCAGTTACTATACCATAAATAAAACCAGTACATGCAGCAAGTTGATCCATAGAAGGTACTTTATTTAAACCTAATCTTTTCTGTAACGTTGTAGCTACAGTTGGAAATGGTTTATCCCCTGTTGACGTTGCTACGATAATCATTTCGATTTCTTCTTTATCTAGACCTGAATCTTCAATCGCTCTTACCGCAGCTTCGTATGCCAAATCACTTGTATCTTCAGTATCATCAGCAAAACGTCTTTCTTTTATACCTGTCATTTTTGTAATCCATTCATCTGATGTATCTAAATAACTTTCAAAATGTTCATTTTTTACCACGCGTTTAGGCGCATATGCACCAAAACCTTTTATACCAATATCCATTATATTGACACCTTCTTATAATCTGTTGTTATTATCAGGTACTAATTTAACATACTTATACCATTATACACAAGCACAGACTCACTTTTAAAAATATTTAAATCGTTTTCATCATATAAGGTATACAATTTATAAAAAGTTAATTATAATGAATGATATGACATTAACAGTTACGGAGGATAAAAAATGCAATACATCTTAACTTTTATATGGGCATTCTTATTATCACAAATGATAAACTTTGTTTTACATAGTTTAGGCGGTTCAGATGAAGCGCTAAATTTTGTTAGTCCAACTATTTATGCAATCATTTTTACAGTTGTTATTATTCTTTTAGATGCATTAGTTGGTAAATCTTCTTCTGACAAACAAAGTACACAACATTCATAAAAAAATCCCGTCAATTATGAGGCGGGATTTTTTGTTTATATTAGACCATATGATTTTTAGGTTATATTCATGGTGTGAATGTGGGCGTTGCGAACACTTCTCGACAAACTTGTTCATAACGAGGGCGTTGCGAACACTTCTTACCAAACTTGTTTATAACGAGGGCGTTGTGAACACTTCTTACCAAACTTGTTCATAACGGGGGCGTTAGTTACAAAACTCGGTTAAACTGTAACTAAGAGCGGCTATAATTACAAAACTCGGCCGAAGTGTTACTAAGGATACCCATAGTTACAAATCTCGGCCGAAGTGTTACTAAGACACTCGTTATTTGCACTTCTAATCAAAACTGCTAATAACGACCTCAGTATTTGCACTTCTAACCGAAACTGCTAATAACGCACCCAGTATTTGCACTTCTAACCGAAACTGCTAATAACGCACCCACTATTTGCACTTCTAATCAAAACTGCTAATAACGATACCAGTATTTGCACTTCTTACCAAAACTGCTAATAACGTACCCAGTATTTGCACTTCTAACCGAAACTGCTAATAACAACCTCAGTATTTGCACTTCTCACCTAACTTGCTAATTACTACCTTTTACACATAACCAAAAAAATCCCGCCAATTACATGACGGGATTCATTATTATGCATTTACTTCAAATTTAACTTCACCATCTACTAAGTGTACGTTTACTATTGTACCTTCTTTTAATTCTTGACCGATCATTAATCTTGCTAATGGTGTTTCAATTTGTCTTTGTACAAATCGTTTTAATGGTCTTGCACCAAATTGTGGTTCATATGCTTCTTCAGCTATCCACTCTTTCACATCTTGGTCTACACTCACTTTGATGTGTTGATCTACTAATCGAATGTTTAAGTTTGTAATAATATGATCTACGATATGACTCATATCTTTAATAGATAATGGTTTGAATAGTACGATATCGTCCATTCTGTTTAATATTTCTGGTTTAAAGTAAGCATGTAAGCTGTCGTCTACTTGTTTTTTAGCTGATTCTTCAATTTCACCATTTTCAGTAACACCATCTAATAAATATTGTGAACCAATATTACTTGTCATAATGATAATTGTATTTTTAAAATCAACACTGCGACCTTTTGCATCTGTTAATCTACCTTCATCTAATAATTGAAGTAATACGTTAAACACATCATTGTGTGCTTTTTCAATTTCATCTAATAAAATAACTGAATATGGTTGTCTTCTAACCGCTTCTGTTAATTGGCCACCTTCTTCATAACCTACATAACCTGGAGGCGCACCAATTAAACGTGCAACAGAGTGTTTTTCCATATATTCACTCATATCAATTCTGATCATATGTTTTTCAGAATCAAATAATGTTGCTGCTAATGTCTTAGCTAATTCAGTTTTACCGACACCAGTAGGACCTAAGAATAAGAAACTACCAATTGGTCTATTTGGGTCTTTAATACCTGCTCTTGCTCTTACAACAGCATCTGACACTAGATCTACTGCTTCATCTTGACCGACAACTCTTTCATGTAGAATGTCTGAAAGTTTAAGTAATTTTTCTCTTTCAGTTTCAACAAGTCTTGATACTGGAATACCTGTCCATTGACTGACGATATAACCAATTTCTTCATCTGTTACAACTTCTCTTATAAGTCGGTCATGATCAGAGCCTGTTTCTTCAGCAAATGCTTCTTCTAATTCTTTTAATTCTGCTTCTATTTGTGGAATCTTGCCGTGTTTAAGTTCTGCTGCTTTAGCTAAATCATATTGATTTTCTGCATTTTCAAGCGCTTGTTTACTTTCATCTAATTCTGCTCTTTTATCTTGTAATGATTTGATTTGTTCTTTCTCTTGTTCAACTTTACTTTGTAATTGTTGTTGTTTTTCTTTTTCATCGGCTAATTCTTTTTGTAATTCTTCTAGACGAATTTGACTGCTTTGGTCAGATTCTGATTTAAGTGCATTTTCTTCAATTTCTAACTGCATGACACGTCTATTTACAGCATCTAATTCAGTTGGATTAGAACCCATTTCTGTACGTATTGTTGCACAAGCTTGGTCTACTAAATCTATCGCTTTATCTGGTAAGAATCTATCTGTAATATATCTATCTGATAATTCAGTTGCTGCTACTAACGCTCTATCTTGAATACGAACACCATGGTGTACTTCATATCTTTCTTTCAAACCTCTTAAAATTGATATAGTATCTTCTAAGTCAGGTTCTTTAACATTTACTTTTTGGAAACGTCTTTCTAATGCTGAGTCTTTTTCAATGTATTGACGATATTCATTTAAAGTTGTTGCACCGATACAGTGTAACTCACCTCGTGCTAACATTGGTTTAAGCATGTTACCTGCATCCATTGCACCGTCTGTTTTACCTGCACCAACTAGCATATGAATTTCATCAATGAATAATAAAATTCTTCCTTCAGATTCTTTAACTTCTTTTAAGACTGCTTTTAATCTTTCTTCAAATTCACCGCGGAATTTGGCACCAGCAACCAATGCTGATAAATCTAATTCAAAAATTGTTTTATCTAATAGTGATTCAGGAACATCTCTTTTAACAATTCGTTGAGCAAGTCCTTCTACAATGGCTGTTTTACCAACACCAGGCTCACCTATTAATACTGGGTTATTTTTAGTTTTTCTACTTAATATACGAATCGTATTACGAATTTCCTCATCTCTACCGATTACAGGATCCATTTTCCCTTTTCGAACTTCTTCGACTAAATCTCTACCGTATTTAGATAATGCTTCATATTGTACTTCAGGATTTTGTGATGTCACACGATTCCCTCCTCTTATTTTATTAATAATTTCATTAACGACTTCTTTTTTGTTACCTACAATATCGATTGTTGTTTGGTCAACTTCGATAGCTGCTTTTAAGATATGCTCCATAGACATATAGTCATCTTGCATTTCTTCTTTAATTTTATCTGCTTTATTAAATAATTCATTAAGCTTTGGCGAAATATATTGTCCATATTGGACGTTATCACCTTTAACTACAGAATATTGTTTTAACTTTTGTTCATATTTATCTTTTAAAATTTCTGTATCAATATTTGCTCTTTCTAGCGTTCTTTTATAAATACTTTCATCTTCATTTAATGCTGCAAGTAATACAGCTTCTATTTCAATATTTTGTAGTTGATATGATTGTGATAATTGTTGTGCTTGTTCAATTGCACTTTGTACGGAATATGTCATCTGATTAATATCCAAATGTATCACCTCTTTAAATTTTCAACGGTCAATAGTTTGACTATCTTTGACCTTAATTTGATTATATACCTTTTGACCTTCTTTGACAAATATAAAGCACCAAAATTACAAACCTTTTTTATGACATTTTATGGTAAACTATAATTGAAATCATAAGGGGAAGTGATCTTTTGCAAACTACATATACAGAAGCAACTTCAATTATTGAGTATATTATTCAACATGGTCAACGACACCATTTTGATGCCCACCATTATATATACCATACTGGAGACTTATGTAATCATATTTATGTAATTGTAGAGGGAAAAGTCATTACACATCGCGTAATGGAAGACGGGAAAGAATTTAATACTAAACTATTAGGCAGACATAGTATTTTCGGTTCGACAACATTATTTTGTGGAAGAAAGACACATAGCCTTTCAGCAAGAGTAAAAGAAGCAGCTGTCGTATTTAGTATTCCTAAAGTACAATTCGAAGAAGCCATTTTAAACGATGAAGTACTTAAATATGAATGGTTACTGTGGGTACAAAATGAAAACGAAAAAAATGAATATCAAATTAGAGATGTCTACACACTTGGAAAAACGGGTGCATTCTATTCAATATTGATTAAATTAGCAAATACTTATGGCATACAAGATGGTAATAACATTTTGATAAATGTAGATTTAACCAATCATGAATTAGCTAATTTTTGTAATGTAACAAGAGAAAGTGTTAACCGTATGTTGAGTAATTTAAAGAAAGAGAAAATCGTCTCCATCAATCATAAGAAAATCACCATACACGACTTAGATTATTTAAAGAGAGCCATCAATTGCGAAAATTGTCCTTTATCCATATGTAGGATAGAATAAGACAACTATAAACAACAAAAGCAGTAGAGCTGCATGTTCTAAACATGATGCTCTACTGCTTTTTGATTACTTTTAGCTTACACCTAATGCAATTTTAGCGTAACGTGACATTTTGTCTTTGCCCCAAGGTGGATTCCAGACAATGTTAACTTCTGTTTCTTTAATTTCAGGTAATTCTGCTAATGCAGTTTTAACCTGATCTATAATTTGTGGCCCCATTGGACAACCCATAGAAGTTAAAGTCATTTCTACTGTGCATAATCCTTCGTCGTCTAAGTCAACGTTATATACAAGACCTAAGTTAACTATGTCAATTCCTAGTTCAGGGTCAATTACATTCTCAAGTGCACCGATAATACTATCTTTCATTGCTTCTTCCATATTTTCACCTCATTCTAAAAGTTACTATATATAATATATCAAATTTAAAGCATGGGTTAAAGAAAATGATATGATATTATTGTATGTATCATAAAGAAAAATGGTAAGGAGTTATCGATATGGAAAAACATTTAATTTGTTTAGATTTAGATGGCACATTATTAAACGATGAAAAGCGCATCTCACCTTTTACTAAAAAAGTATTACAGTATTTAAAAAAATCCGGTCATGAAATTATGATTTCAACTGGTAGACCATATCGAGCAAGTGTGGATTATTACAATGCAATGAATATGAATACCCCTATCATTAATTTCAATGGTGCTTATATTCATCATCCAACAGATAATAGGTTCCCAACGAAACATGAACAATTTGATACGCGTATCGCATACAAAATTTATAAAGATATTAGTCAACTTGATATTAAAAATATTATTGCTGAAGTTAAAGACCAAGTGTATATCAACAACTATGATCAATCATTATTTGAAGGTTTCAGCATGGGCAATCCTGAAATAAAATATGGAGAACTTGATCAATTACTTCCTGAATCTCCTACGAGTCTATTAATTCAAGCAGAAGAAAGTGAGATTCCACGAATTAAAAGACATTTAAATAAGCACTATGCTGAATTTATAGAACATCGTCGTTGGGGCGCTCCATTTCCTGTTATTGAAATTGTTAAAAAGGGTATTAACAAAGGTAAAGCGGTAAAATATGTCGCTGAATATTTAGATATAGATTTTGATAATATTATTGCTTTTGGTGATGAAGATAATGATTTTGAAATGATTCAATTTGCCAATTATGGTATCGCAATGGGAAATGCTATTCCAGAACTTAAAGAAATTGCAACAGAAGTTACAGACACTAATAATAATGATGGTATCGGAAAATACTTAAACAAACATTTTGACTTAAATATGTAAGGGGATTTTTACATGAAAATGATCGTGGATAGTGGTTCAGATTTAACGTTATCACAAATTGAAGAAAAAGGATTTTACTTCTTACCTTTCGGAATTGTCATTGATGATCAAAATAAAGTTGATCAATATGAAATCTCAAACGAAGAAGTATTAGCAGCAATTAAAAACAATAAACATCCAAAGACGAATCAAGCTACTATGGAACAAATGACAAAAGTATTTACTGAAGTTGCAGAAAAGAAAGAACAAGCTATTTACTTAGCTTTTAGTAGTGCTTTAAGTGGGACATATCAAACAGCTTGTTTAGTTAAAGAACAAGTGAAAGAAACATACCCAGACCTTGATTTAACAATATATGACACATTAAGTGCATCAATGGGATGCGGTAAATTAATTCTCGATGTACAAGATAAAATTGAACAGTCCTATACTTTTGAAGAGCTTGATGCTTATATTAAAGAGCGAATTGATAAAATTAGACATCTATTTACAGTTAAAGATTTAAACTATTTAGCTAGTGGTGGCAGACTTTCTAAAGGACAAGCATTTTTAGGTAATTTATTAAATATTAAGCCACTCCTTCATGTTGAAGAAGGTAAACTTGTTCCGATTGAGAAGCATCGAGGTTCTAAAAAATTATGGCATGCCATTATAGATAAGATGAAAAAAGAAAATAGTGATTACTCTGATGACATTATTTATATGACACATGCTGATGATATTGAAGAAGCAGAAAAAATTAAAGCACTGATACAATCAAATCTTTCACCTAAAGATGTTGTCATTTCAAATATTGGTCCAGTTATATGTTCACACACTGGTAGTGGCACAGTCGCCATATTCTATTATAAGGAGTGATGGTAAGTGGCTAAAATTATCGTAATCGGTGCAGTTGCTGGAGGCGCAACAGTTGCATCGCAAATTCGACGACTTGATCCGGATAGCGACATTACAGTTTATGAAAAAGATAGAGATATGAGCTTTGCAAACTGTGGCCTTCCCTATTATTTAGGAGAAGTCGTAGAAGATAGAGATATGATGTTATCAGCAACACCTGAACAATTTAAAGACAAAAAGCATATTACAATTAAAACTTATCATGAAGCGATCGAATTAAATGATGCTAAAAAAACAATCACGATTAAAAATCATGAAACTGGTGAAATTTTTGAAGATGCATATGACAAACTCATTTTAAGTCCGGGATGTCGTGCAAGACATTTAGATTTTCAATCTGACCGTGTATTCACTTTAAGAAACTTAGTAGATACTGACAAAATAGAAGACTTTATTCAAAAAGAAAATGTCCAATCTGCATTAATTGTCGGTGCTGGTTATGTGAGTTTAGAAATTTTGGAGAACTTATATAATAGAAATATCGAGACAACTTTGATACATCGTAGCGACCACATTAATAAGAGTATGGATAAAGATTTAAATAAAGTCATATTTGATGAGTTAGAAAAACGACATATTCCTTATAGATTAAATGAAGAAATTGCAGATATTTCAGGACGAGAAGTAACTTTTAAATCCGGTAAAACAGAGTCATATGACATAGTCATTACTGGTGTCGGAATTGAACCGAATAGTGATTGGTTAAAATCATCTTCACTTAAATTAAATGAAAAAGGCTATATTCCAGTAAATGAATATTTCGAAACGAATTTAGATGATGTATATGCATTAGGTGATGTGATTGAAACATTCTATAGACATACAAAGAAACCAACTAGTGTCACTTTAGCTTGGGGTGCCCATAGAGCAGCAGCATTAATCGCCGAAAATATTACATCAAATTCATCAAGTCCTAAAGCTACTTTCAAAGGTTTACTTGGTACAAATATAGTAAAAATGTTTGATTATGCATTAGGTAGTGTTGGTGTTTCAGAAAGTGAACTCTCAAATTATGATTATGAGGTAGTTGAACAAACTCAAAAACAACATGCTGGCTATTATCCAAGTGCCGAACCACTTACATTACGCGTTTATTTTGATAAAGTAACACGCAAAATATTACGTGCATGTGCAGTTGGTAAAGATGGTGCTGATAAACGAATTGATATCTTAGCTACAGCAATAATAGGAGACCTAACTGTAGACGAACTCCGTGATATAGAGATCGCTTACGCACCACCATTCTCTAGTCCAAAAGATATTGTTAATATGATTGGTTATAAAGCACAATCAAAATAAAAGCATGTGAATTTTAATAGAGCGACTCGAAAACGATGTTTTTCGGGTCGATAATTTTATTTATCGGTCCAGAAACACACCCCTACTACCTCTAACAATGAAAAAAGCCGGGACACGGATGTCCCAGCTTTACATATTATTGATTATTCTTTTGTCGTTTACTTCTTCTTGATACTAAGAAGATAAATAATCCAAATAATAGGATTACAAGTACTGCTGCAACTAAATAACTATTATTCAGTCCTCTTTCATTAATAATTGCGTATAGTTCACTTTCTTCTCTATCTGTAATTAAGTCATATCGATTATCTTTACCTTTAATATTATCTCCTAATATAAGGCCAGATAGCATTTTATTTTTTTCAATAACCTTATCATCTAATGTGACTTTTTTAGACTTACTGCTATCGTTAATATTCAAGATATAATCAATTGTATTTGTGTCAAAATAAAACAAGTTTGTGCCTTTATCATGCGGCAATACTTTAACTTTACCTTCATACAATTCTTGATATTGTTTAAAGGTATCAGCAATTTTTTCTAAATATTTTATTACTTCTTTATCCGTTCTAAAGTTCTGTAGCTGATTGATTGTTTCGATTTTCGAACCGTTTACAGCTATTTCTGTACCATAGTTCATCATAACTGGACCTTTATATCCCCACAAATATGTCATTAATTGTTTGATACGTGTTCCAGGGAATTTGTTCTCATCTGCAGCATGCTTTGTGAAACGTTCTGTAAACCAAGTGTCTGCAATGAGTACTTCACCTTTTTGGTTATAATCAGGAATTTCGGTATTTTCAGTTTTAAATGCATTTTGAATAGCGGTACGTGTACCATTTGTAGATAAATGTTTGAAGTTCTTAGCGTTTATGCCGTCTTTATTAATGATACCGTATGTATCCAATCCTTCTGGTAGAAACGCCTCAGCATCTATTCCATCTTGAACGATATTCATCGAAACACCATCGATATGATATTTATCTACAAAATTTTTAACTTTCGCTTTGTAAATACCTTGATTCTCACTATTCTTCAAATCTATGAATTGATTATTTTTAAAGTATGATTTTTGAATTTGGTTTAAATTACCATCTGTAGATTGCTTAAATTCATCTGTATATGTAACTGGCATATCAACGATGATTTTCATATCTTTTTGATGCACTTTATCAATTAATGATTTGAATGCTTTCTCTCCACCAAGCACTTTGTCGATATCATCATAGTTTTTCACTTTATATCCTAAAAAATCTTTCTGATCATGTGAAAAGACTGGTGAAATATGTATCGTATTAAATCCCATATCATGAATATAATCTAGCTTTGATTCAATCCCTTGGAAATCCCCTCCAAGTGGTAAATCATTCGATTGATTATTATTTTTAACCATCTTATTGTTGTCGTTATTTCCATTCATAAAACGATCAACCACTAAACTATAAATTCTAGGGTATTTAACATCCTCGTATTCTTTCTCTTTCGCAAAAACATAGCTACTAAAAAGTGGTGCGATTAATATAATCGATATGATTATCTTTGTCCATTTATTCATTTATTCAACCCTCTTTATTACCCAATTAATTCTATTATACTAAAACGTTTACTTAACTGATAGAACTACATGAAATTGTCATAAATAAATTCAATAAAAAAATCCATTCATGTCTTGTAATTACAAAATCATGAATGGATCTTAAAGTAGCTATTAACCAAAGTGTAATACGCCCATTGGTAAATAACTACCTAATAAAATCGTTAATACCATTACAACAATTGTTGCAATGAATAATCCTTGGCTGTTTTTATTCTTTTTCTTCTTAGCAATTGTCACTTCAATTAAACCAAGAACTGCAAGTCCAAGAATAAATTTAATACCATATAGCATACCGTTAATTCCCATAGCTTGCATGAAAATAACAAAACCAGAAATTAAAGTAAATACCATGAATAATCTTAAGACCATATGCACTGGTTTATTTGTAACTTTCATGTAGACAACGAAGAATAAGATAATCGTAACTAACCAGCTAAAAATATGGAAATGTATCATATTTAGTTCCCCCCAAATATTCATATTTCTTTTCCAATAGCATTATAACATAGGAACAATTAGAATAAGCCCATTTTTGCAAAAGCAAATATTAAAGTTAGCGCATAATTCACAATTTATTCAAATGTTCGTCCTACTAAAAAGAATACCCCCTATTCCAAGTTTCTAACACTCGGTTTAGAAGGTACTCTTATTTATCACTTTAATTATTTTTCACTAATGAATGTTGTTAATGTTCCGATACCATCAATTGTAACTTTAATTTCATCACCTGGTTGTAAAAATTGTGGTGGGTTCATACCTGCACCAACTCCAGCCGGTGTACCAGTAGCAATGATATCCCCTGGATGCAATGCTACATATTTAGAAATTTCAGCAATTAATTCGTCGATTTTTAAGATCATTTCATTTGTATTACCATCTTGACGAATTTCATTGTTCACTTTAGTGACAATATTAACGTCTTCAGGTAATGGTAACTCATCTTTAGTTACGATATATGGACCCATTGGGCATCCACCTGTTAATGATTTAGAAAGGAATGCTTGATCATGTTCCTTTTGAGCATTTCTATCTGTAATGTCATTGATGATTGTATAACCATATACATAATCTAAAGCTAATCCACGTGGGATTTTCTCTCCATGCTTACCGATTACAACGCCTAATTCACCTTCATAATCTAACTTGTCTGTTACATCTTTATGATTCGGAATTTCTGCGTTATCACCAGTTAAAGATGATGCTGCTTTAGTGAATACATATAATCTATTAACTTTATTATTTAATTCTTCAGCGTGTTTTTTGTAATTACGTCCGAAAGCAATTACATTATTTGTAGGTGTTACAGGTGGTAAAAACTCGATATCCTCAAAGCTATATTTGTAATCGTCTTTCTCAGCAGATTCTTCTACTTTAACGACTGCTTTACGAACTGCTTCTTGGAAATCAACATTTATATTTAATTGTAAACCTTCTAATAATGTCTTAGGATTAAAACCTTCTTCTCCAAAGTCTGCAAATACTTTGCGTAAATCCCAAACCGCTTCTTCGCGTTTTACTTTCACACCGTATGAAGTGATATCTTTATGTTTAAAAGTTAAAAATTTCATTCACTCTGTCAACTCCTTCTTATTCTTAATTTCGATTATACCGAATTTTTAGATAAATCGCATGCTTTTCAATCGATTATTTTAAATATGTTACTTTTCTCCATAATTTTTCCAATGGTCCTTGTTTAAATTTCATTAAATACAGATAACTCAAGATAAGTTGCACGCAATAAATAACAATACCTATGATATAAATGGTTAAGACAGGTAACTTACCATAGAAATTAAACCCAACACCATAGAATATGATAATACATATTACACTTTGCATAATATAAGTCGTTAAGCTTAGTTTTCCGATTGATTGTAATGGCGTTAAAATTTTTCGAGCTGTTTGATCTTCACATAAGATCACAAAGAACATAATATAGCTCAATGCAACAATTGGGCCACCAATCATCTGACTCATTAATTGTGATGTCACTGAACCTTCTAACACAATTTGAATCATTTTAATTGCTAAACCTAAAATTAATACAACAACCCCTATCACCATATATAGATTTTTATATTGTTTAATTTTGTTAAACCAATTAATTTGATGTGCATAAATACCGAATAGCATAATCGGTAAAATAGAAAATGGTCCTACTAGAATGGCGTTCGCAATATTCATACCAAAATATTTCAAATTAAAGCCAATAATCGATACATAATCAGCACTTGATAATATATTATTAACTCTTTCTAATTCTTGTAATCCTACGAAGCTTTCTATTTGCGTGACATCTTTTAATAAAATCATTGGCAGTAAATATAACAGTACAAATATGCCGATTCCTATTGATAGTGCAACTAATGTATATTGTGGTTTTAAGCGCACAAATATGATTGCAATTAAACCTAACAATGCATAAGTTGATAAAATATCACCATAAAAAATGAACACGCCATGAATGATACCTAGCAATAATAAAAATAATAATCTTCTTGTAATCATTGGATAATAGTTTAATCCCTTATCCAAACTATTTTGATACATGATAGATAAACCATAACCAAATAAAAATGCAAATATTGGATAAAATGAAGCGATTATAAATAATGAACTGATTTTAAACCATGCACCATCTTGATGTTGAAAAAACTCAAACGGATTGATGATTTGATATGGATATGCAAAGGTTAAAATATTCATAAGTAATATTCCTAGTAAACTAAACCCTCTTAATGCATCAATACTAAATATTCTTTGTTTTGCCATTAATGATTCTCCTTGATGTGTTTCGTTCCATATTGAAAGAAGTATAAATAACCTTCAACTGGTTTCTTCAATATTGTTTCTAAAGTATTTTGATAATAACGCATTTGAACGTCATATTTTTGTTTCATCGTTTCTGCTACTTCTTCTTTTGTTTTGCCTCTACGAACGATAAATGCATCTGTTTTATAATCTATAAATGATACTTTATCTCCTTCAATAAAAATACAATCTATCATCCCTTGAATAATGGGTTTATTATCTTTTTCAGAAACATCGAAAGATAAACCTTGATCGATATCATCTTGACCAACTACAAAAGGTACCTCTCTCATGACTTTGTCTGCATTGACTAACCTTTTATATAAATCAGAATGTGTAAATACTTCTATTAATGATAAATCTAAATCTTGCATAGCGTCATCAGGAAGTATTTCTTTATCCATCAACTCGTGTACAAGATTTTGTAAATCTTCAACAGATAAACCTCCTTGCTTTAAAGGAAGGTGTTGCATAACTGCATGCATCAAAGTACCAATTTCCGCACTTTGTCTTTTTTGTTTAGTCATAAACTTAGGTCTGTCATATGATTTAGTACCAAGCTGATATTGTCTCACAATTTGATAATCCGTACCCGCTTCTTCAGTTTCTCGCTGACGTTTAATTTCAGAAACAGATTGTTTTGCTGCAATATTTAACAGTTGTTCATCCGGATATTTGTACACCATCTGATTATAGATTTCATCCTTCTTCTCAGAAGGTTTATATTTCATAAGTGTATCTAACGTTGGTTTCTCGTATGAGATATCTTGTTCTTCATCTTGTTCTTCGTCACGTATGATATTGATATTAAAAGATTCACTTCGTTCAGACTTAAATGGCATTGAGTGTGATAAACCATTATCTTTCGATTTAGCTAGAACTGAAGAGATAAGATCAAATGGTGATTTCGCTTTCACTCTATATTCAGATTCAATTATTTCATCTTGATCTGCACTTACGAGACCAATTTTTTCGAGTGCTTTATCACCTTTAACACGACCAATAAGATATAATCCTTCTTTAGCTCTCGTTAATGCGACATAAATCAATCTCATTTCTTCAGAAATCATTTCTGTTTCATTGATATTTTTAAATATAATAGATGCTAATGTAGGGAATGAGACTTCTTTTTCAATATTGAAATATGTTAAAGCTAGTCCATATCGGTTATTTAAGATAACATGCTCTCTCAATTCAGTACGGTTAAATTCGCGTGTAATACCTGAATAAATAACAAATGGAAATTCCAGACCTTTACTACTATGAATCGTCATCATACGTACAACATCATCATTTGGCCCTATAACACTTTCTTGTCCGAAATCTTGTCCACGATCGATTAATTCATCGATAAATCTAATAAATTGGAAAATACCTCTTAAACTTGATGCTTCAAATTGTATAGCTTTATTTAATAAGCCGTATAAGTTCTGTCTTCTTTGAACACCACCAGTAAGGCCACTAAAGTAAGAAATTAAGTAATAGTCATTATACAATTTATCCAACAGTTGCCATACCGGGACAGACTTACTATATGCTTGATAGTCTTTCAATTGCGTTAAAAATTGATTAAGCTTTTCTACTAACGCTGCATCCGCTTCTGGATTTGACATATATTTATGAATAGAATCTATATAGTAAATTTCTTGAGGCGCTTTATTTCTAATTTCAGCAAGTTCATCTTCTTTAAATTGAAATGCTATCGAACGCATAACACCGACTAAATATTTATCTTGCAGCGGGTTATCTATCACACGTAAAAATGAAAGCATCAATCTAATTTCATTTTGTTCGAAGTAGCCTTTTTTCGATTCTACATAAAACGGAATATTCGCTTCTTTAAACTGTTGTTGCATGTGCATCGCGTTACTATAACTTCTCTCAAGAATCACTATATCTTTGAATGTTGCTGGTCGATAACTTTGCGTTTTTCGATCAAATACGCGTTTGTTATCTAATATATATTGCACTTTATCTACAATAGCCTTTGCTTCAATAAGATTATTATCTTCTACTTCAAATGAATCTTGGACAATAATATCCATTTCTAGTGGCGTATGTTGTGAATCATAATCTGCACCGTAATACAATTTAGCTTCATCATTATATTCAATTTCACCTACAACTTCATCCATCATATGTGAAAAGATAAAATTCGTATTATCGAGTACTTCTTTTCTAGATCGAAAGTTCTTAGATAAATCGATTACTTCACCTGATGCTATTTCCGGATCATTAAATCGTTTATATTTTTCTATAAATAATTCTGGCTCAGCTTGTCTAAATTTATAGATGGATTGTTTCACATCACCAACCATAAATAAGTTACCATTATGCTCTTCTCCACGTTTAATACAGCTGATAATAGCCTCTTGTACTCTATTAGTATCTTGGTATTCATCTACTAAAATTTCATCAAAGTAATCTCGATATTGCAAAGCAATTTCTGAAGGATTACCATCATCATCTGTCAAAATTTCTAAAGCTAAATGTTCATAATCAGAGAAATCTATAATTCTTTTTTGTTGTTTAAGTGATTGGAAATATTGAATGACATCTTTAGTGATATCCGCAATCACTTTCACTCTTGGTCCCATATCTTTCATATCTTGAATTAAATCTTCTCTACTTCTGCTGAGATAACCTTCAGTCAGTTCTTTTAAGTGATCAATATAAGCTGTATGATAGTCTTTACCTAGTACTAGTAATTGCTCTGAGCCTTCATTTTCAGACTTAATTTTCGCACTATTTGTCGGTAATTTTTTTGCTGCCATATCTAAATGTATTTGATCAAGTGGCTTACTACCTTCAAATACGCGCTCTAACCAAATACGTTCACCTTCTAAATACTTCACATGTTTATCGACTTCATTTAAATGCTGGTAGCAATCAATTGACTGATACAAAGCATTTTTAGCACTATCTAATTTACGATAAATAAGTTGGTCAAACATTTTAAAATAAGCATGATTTTCATCAATTTGTTCATATGGTTGATCCAATTCATTTAACCACGCGAAAGGATCTGCATGTGCAATACTAAATCGATACAAACGGTTCAATAATGCTCTTAAAGGCTCGTCAGAACGGTCATTGGATAAATGCTCAACGATTTCTAAAAAAGTTTGTTCATTCTTTTCATAATAGCTTTCTAACACATCATCTATCGCCTGTTCTAATAAGACAATACTCTCAACTTCATTTGCAGTTCTAAAGTTTGGGTCAATATCAATTGTGTCATAATGTGATTTAATTAATGTTAAACAAAAGCTATGAAGTGTAGAAATTTGAGCTTGATGAATTTTAATTCTTTGTGACTTCAAATGTTCATCTTCAGGATATTTAATACTCTCTTTTTGAATTGCAGCATTGACCCTTGCTTTCATTTCTCTCGCACTTGCGTTAGTGAAGGTAACTACAAGCAGCCTATTGACGTCTTGTTTGTTACGCATGATTTTTTGAATAATACGCTCAACTAGTACAGCTGTCTTACCGCTTCCCGCTGCAGCTGCTACAAGGATATCTTTCCCTTCGCTATATATCGCTTTCCACTGATCATCCGTCCACTGTGCATCTATCGGCTTTTCTGGCAATGTCATTCTTCCGCCTCCTCTCTCAACATATCGATGATTTCATCTTTCGTTAAAGTATGTTCGATTTCTCTATATTGCTCTGTATCAGTTATAGGGTCGATGTGACAAACTGATTTAAATTCACAAAATTGGCAAGGTAACCGCTTTTGATAGCGCATAGGCGAAACTTCTGTATGCCCATCCATAATTTGTGTAGCTGTTTCAACAAAGTTTTCTCTATTTTTATTCATTAATTTGAAAAATAGTTCTTCATCTAAAGCTTTACTATAACTATTTAATTCACCATTTTTCTTTTTCGTAACAGGGATCATGTCAGATTTTAATTGATCTATCAATTTATCATCAAGTGCATCGACTACCTCAGGATTTCTATTTACATAGCCATCCATTTTGAATTTTTCAATGGTTTGTTGATAAATATCATCTACTTCTGGAATTTCTCCCCAACTTGTTGCTTTAATTTCAGGTTCATGCACATGGAAATACAATAATGCACCAGGTGATACATTATCTTGTAGATTTAACAAAGCTTTATTTTGCAGTACGACATCTAAATACGTAAACATTTGCATTTGCATGCCATACATTACTTTAGTTAAATCTAAACTTGTCATAGATGACTTATAGTCAATAATGGACACATAATCTTTATCTTTACCTTTATATACGTCCAATCTATCAATTTGACCTCTAATATTAATTGGGATTTTACGTTTCGTTGCTAAAGGTGTCGTTTTTAATTGATGTTTAGATGTTGCACCAAAGTTTAATTCAAATTGATAAGCTTTGAATTTTGAATGACTTGTTTGATACTTCATTGCTTCTAATGTAGATTTCAAAATGTTTTGGATGCGTAATTTTAAATATCTATAATGTGCAGTACGATGTAGTACATCGAATTGAATTTTAGGCAAGCTTTCATCGATAGCTTCGTTTATGAGTTTAGTCATGGCTTTTGCTGATAACTTACTAAAGTCTCCATTTACTTCATCTGAAATATATTTCAATGTTTGGTGGAATATATTACCGATATCGACGCTTTGAATTTGATATTTCGTACGTTCGTTTAATTTCAAACCGTGTGAAACGTAATGTTTAAATGGACATTGATTATATGTTTCAAACCTTGATACACTGGCGTTTATTTTCTGACCATATAGTGATTCGGATACGTCTGTATTCAATTGGACTGTATCATTTTTGTACGTTAAAGCTGATGTTAAAAATTGAACAGTATGGTCTAAATGATGAATATCTAATGAAGCATGATACGCATCTAACCATATATCATTAACAATCTCATCATTCATCCAATCATTTAAATGTTCAAATATATGCATTTGACTTTGATGTTCATGTTCTAATAATTGGGTAGGATTGTGCTCTATATTTGACTTCAGTGATTGAACTTCAAGGTTTGTAAATAGAGATTGAATCGTGTTGATAAATGGACTCTTCTCTCTAATTTCTCCGCCATCGGACATTAAACTATACGTGAATACAACTTCTTTCTTAGCACGAGTCATCGCAATATAACATACAAACGCTTCATCCATCTGTAAAATATCACTCGTCGGGCTTAATTCTAAACCGCTCGATGCTGCTAATTCTTTCTTCTCATCGTCTGTTAATAACAACATTTGATTAGATACTTTCGGTAAGACACCGTCATTCATACCAAGCAAGAATACAATTTCTTTATTATCCACTTTGGCCAAATCCATATTACCGACTGTTACTTCATCTAGTGTTTGCGGAATCATTGAGAATTCTAATTCATCCAATCCTCTATCCAATATTTCGATGTATTCATTTAAAGAAAGCTTTACATCGCCTAACACTTCTACGATGTCATCAAATATGCGAATTGTGCCTTCCCATACTTGGTCAATTTCTTCCGCTTCTTCAAACTGATGCTTTATTTCTAATTCATCGCGCATCGTCATTAAGTGCGTAGGTAAATCAAATTGTTCGATAACGCCATATAATCGACTCGTAAAGTCTTCTACTGTTTGACTATCCGCTAAAGCTTCGTTCAATTTTTCAATTCGATTCACAACATAATCTTTCAAGTCGATGACACTTTGCACTGTTTTTCTATCTTCTTCTATAAATGTATCTTCTTCTTTTCTTAATGATTTTTTGCCGAGTTTTTCAAAAGATTCAACTGTGAAAAATTCTGGATTCGTCCATCTCTTACCAGATATCCCTCTTTCAAATGCATAGTTTTCTAATATATCAATTAAATATGGCGCATTTGGGATATGGCTTGTTAAGATGCCTGTCTTCAACATGCGCATGACAGGCTCAAATCTCCATCCAGTTTGAATGACTTCTAACATAGACCTTAAACATTCAATGAACGGATGATATGCCATTTTCTTTTTCGCGTCATGATTATATGCAATATTAAAATGTGGTAATACCGTTTCAATCAACTGCTCATAACCTGGATCACGATAAAGTATCGCGATGTCTTTGTAAGATAGATGTTCTTCTCTCGAACGTCTTAATATCTCTCTCGCAACGTATTGAACTTCATCTCTCATATTGGATGTTTCTATAATTTTCAAATCTTCACTATCAATAGTATTCGGTAGTAATGCATCAAATTGACTTTCCAAATGCTTTAATACTTTTTGGTTATTGAATCGTTCCGTTGTCTTAAAGTGTGTATAATTAATCTTAATTTGTAATGCATCCGCAATGTCTTCAACGTGATTGAGAGATTCTGATGTTTTTCTAAATAAGCTAAATGGATCTTTGTCTCCATCTGTCGTTAAACCAATCGTAACCGACTTACTATATTTAACTAGGGCTTCAATAACACGGTATTCAAGTGTTGAAAAGTTATGAAAACCATCTATATAAATATCGGCTTGTTTGATGTAGTCTGAGTTTGGAATTTTCTCAATTAATTTATACAAGACATCTTCTGCCTGTACATAGCGGCCGTTTAATTGATCTTCTAACGCTTTATATATTGTTTCGATATCACTAAGTTTATCTTTCATTCTTTTAGGAATGGCTTCGTTATGTTCAATATAATGTGATAAATCATCAGGACTTACATTATATTTCTTGAAGTCTTTAATCTCATTCATCATTTTATGACTAAACCCATAATGTTGAATGGTAGACTGATATAAATTTAATTGTTTTTTATGTGTATGTAATAAGTGATATGTAAGCATTTCTAACGCTTCATCTGAAATTTGTTGTTCAACAAGACCGCCTTCATCACTTAAAACCCTCCAACTTAACCTTTCAAATCCGAATACTGAAGTACGTATACTTCCTTTTAAATTAGGATTTTTAACAAATGCTTGTTCATATTGGAAGGTATTTTGAGTTGGTGTCAAAAATATAATTGGGTCTCCTAATGGATCTTTAATCATAGCTTCTGTCATTTGGTTAAGCATTTGATTCGTTTTCCCGGTCCCACTTCGTCCAATCCATACATTTAATTGCATTTATTTCTACCTCCCTTACGTTCTCTTATTCATTTATTTTAACATAAAAAGAACACCTCACTTAATTTCAAAGTAAGGTGTTACAGAACTTTTATATTAATTTGTAGATGGGTCAAAATTATAATGGAATTGATTAATTGGCCAGAATCTTAATGCAACTTCACCAACAATGACATCTTTATCAATCAAACCAAATGAACGGCCATCTTTACTCACTTCACGGTTATCTCCTAAGACTAAATATTCATCTTTAGGAATTTTATTAACTCCATTTGAATTCACTAAATCTTTGACTTCAAAGTTCTCTGTTAATAAATCACGAGACTTATTCGCTTTGTTTGCTTTCAAGTATTCTTCAGGTACTTTTTTACCATTTACATATAATTGGTCGTTTTCATATTTTACTGTGTCACCAGGTTTACCGATAACACGTTTTACATAATCATCATTTGCGTTTGCGTGGAATACAATAACATCTCCGTTATCAATATCCCCTACTTTATAACCAATTTTATTGACGATTACTTTTTCACTATTTTTTAAAGTTGGGTACATGGAATCACCAGAAACTGTATATGTTACAAATAAGAATTTTTGTATCAATAACACACATACAACTGCTACTGCAATCGCCACAACCCATTCAAATATCTCTTTTTTCAAAAATGCCACCTCATTATTATTATTTATCAAAATTCACATCTATTTGATTAAATGGATAATATCTTAAATTCACAGTACCAACGATATCATCTTCATGTACAAATCCAATTTCTCTTGAGTCTCTGCTATTGCTACGATTATCACCTAATACTAGATATTCACCGTTAGGAATAACATCACTTTTAGATCCTTGAATTGTTCTTGTACTGAAGTCATCAGTTTTTATATCATCATTTAAATAACGCTCATTTACATGAGTACCATTAATATACAGTTTGTTGTTTTTCATTTCAACTGTGTCGCCTGGTAACCCGATAACTCTTTTAATATAATCAGCATTTTTATTCGCATGAAATACGATAACATCACCGTTATTAATTTGTCCAAAATTTTTAACAAGTTTATTAACAATTACTCTATCATTATCATGAAAAGTTGGTTTCATTGAGTCTCCGTCTACAACATAACCGATGAATAAAAATGTTCTTACAGCAAATAATAATACTAACGCAATAATAATTGCAATTATCCATTCGAATATTTTTTTCATTTTTGACTCCTATTTTTTAAGCGTTTATCAAAATATTTTTCTAAGCCTTTTCCAACTAGCCAGAGTATAAATATAATCACGACTACTATTATACTCTTTTTAGGACTTGCAAAAAAGGAATTTATATCGGCACCGATGAAACTTAACGTAAATATCATAATGGCTTTTGATAAAATTAACGCAATTAAATAGACTTGTTTACTAATATTTGAAAACGCACTAACCATATTAACTAAAGCACCTGGTGTAAATGGAAAGCATAACAAAATAAACAGTGGTCCAAACCCATGTTCATCAATCCACTGAATAAATCTTACAACTCTAGGCTGTTCAATAATCCTTTTCATAAAAGGCTTTTTAGAAATTAATCTAAAGATTAAAAAGACAATATAACTTCCCGAAACAGTACCAGCCCATGTAATGATAAAACCTAGCAATAATCCATAAGCATTTACATTAGCAATAACAAAGAGAATAATCGGCAAAAACGGTAAGAATGCCTCAATAAAAGGTAATAAAAATGCTATGAATATCCCGAACGATCTAAACGTTTCAATTAATTCAGTAATATTCTCTTCACTGAACCAATTCATTAAATCTTGTATTAACATGTAACGCAACTTCCTTCTTAAATTTAGATTAATTATACCGATAAATGTGTAAATAGAAAAGTAAATTGACATCATACAAAAGTCGTATCTTTAGGAATGAGAAGGAATTTATAGGTTGGTAGGAGGTAATGATTGCTCAGTAGGAGGAATATAGTTTATGGAGATAAGGATCCTGTTTTCGGGTCGCTATTTTATTTTATCGGCCTGATAATCTCGTTTTCAGGTCGCTATTTTTATTTATCGGACTGAAAATCCTGTTTTCGGGTCGCTATTTTTATTTATCGGCCTGATAATCTCGTTTTCGGGTCGCTATTTTTATTTATCGGCCTGGAAATCTCGTTTTCGGGTCGCTATTTTTATTTATCGGCCTGATAA